>JBCCWC010000184.1:0-30972 GCA_039194325.1 Myxococcota bacterium | reverse complement strand
TTCGTCCCCGGCAGCCCGCTGGCTTCCCATCTCTTGACCCAGCGGGCCCATTCCTCTCTCGACCTACGGTGGCGTGTCGTCATGCCTCGGCGCTACACCAACTCGGGCCGGCTGTGCGGAGGCACTCCGTAGCGGGCTTACAAATCAACAACAATCCTAAAGAACTGGACACGGAACTGCTAGCCGGACTAACGATCCGGCTTCTCATCATATCTGCGGGCTTAGGATGAGCTTTGGCGGGGCATGAAGGCGATTGCGCAAAATGCGCGATCGCTCTTTTCGCGTCGCGGCCTAAGAGGTCAGCGCTGCCCACGAATAGGAGCGAAAACAAGCACAAGCGTTTGGAGGCAAAAGCTTCGAAACCGATGAACCTTTCATCGAGACGGCCCAAAAAAGGGTTTCTGGGCGACTTCCCGGGTCGAAACAACCACACGGATAGCTCGCCCCCCCGGATCAAACCGGCGCGATCGTATCGCCCTTGCGCCGCAGCACGTCCTTGCGCGCGGCGTCGACCATGTCATGCCGCCCCTCCGCCCGCCGTTCCTGGGGCGGGGCATCAGGGCTGGGCACGTGGGTCAGCAGCACGTCGATCCCCCGCATCGGGGCCGACTGCCGAAACTCCTCGATCAGCTCCAGCACGTCACGATCGATGTAGGTCGCGTGCGAGCCGTCGAGCTCGACCGCACAGCCATCGGGCAGCTGGTGCAACGCTCGGTTGACGCTGGCCTTGTTGAGGAAGGTGACGTTCTCGCTCAGCTCGATGTGGATCACGCCCCGGCCATCTTCGGTGGCCGTCTTGCCATGCATGAAGTAGGGCGTCGCGAGGTTGGCCTTGAGGATATAGAACACCGCGCAGGCCATGCCGATCGCGACCCCCCACAGCAAGTCGATGAACACGATGGCCAGCACAGTGACCAAAAAGGGGATGAACTGGTCCCACCCCCGACGGAACATCTGCATGAACAAGGTGACCGGCGCCAGCCGGTAGCCCACGTGCAGCAGCACGGCCGCGAGCGCGGCCAGGGGGATCCGGGTCAACAGCCAGGGCACGGCCAGCACGGCGCCCAGCAACAGCAGGCTGTGCGCAAACGCGGCCATAGGCGTGCGCCCCCCGGACTGAACGTTGGTCGAGCCGCGCACGATGACCGCCGTCATGGGGATCCCCCCCAAGGCCCCAGCGACCATGTTGCCCACCCCCGGCGCCGTGAGCTCACGGTTGGTGTCGGAGGACCGCTTGAAGGGATCGAGCTTGTCCACCGCCTCGACGCACAAGAGCGTCTCTACGCTGCCCACCGCCGCTATTGTAGCCCCAACGACGTACACGTCGGCATTGCCCAGCGCCGAAAGATCGGGAAAGCGGATCTCGGAGAGCAGGCTGCCCTTGCCCAGATCCACGAGCAGATCCCCCCGATTGGCCAGATCGGGCAGGGTCGCGCCGAACATCTCGTTGAGACCGATCCCCAGCGCCACCGCCACCAGCGGCCCGGGCATCCAGCGTATCGACTTGAGCCGCTCGCTACGGCTCCACAGGATCAACACACCCAAGCCCACCAGCGCGATCACGACCGCGCCCAGGTGAAAGTGGCCCAGCGCGTAGGGGATCTCGGTGAGGGTGTTGCGACCGTCAGGCTGGATGAAGCCCATGTCGCCCTCGTAGTCTCCGTCGAAGCCGATCGCGTGGGGGATCTGCTTGAGGATGAGGATGATACCGATCGCCGCCAGCAGCCCCTTGATGACGTTGGACGGGAAGTAGTAGGCGATGAGCCCGGCACGGACCAAGCCCAGCAGCAACTGAAACACGCCCGAGATCACCACCGCGAGCAGGAACACCTCGTAGCTTCCCAGCTCCTCGATCCCCGACAGCACGATCACCGTCAGCCCCGCCGCGGGGCCGCTGACCGACAGCGGCGAGCCCGACAACCACGCGACCACCAGCCCACCCACGATACCGGTGATGAGCCCCGCCATCAGCGGCGCGCCCGAGGCCAGGGCGATCCCCAAGCACAGCGGCAGGGCCACCAGGAACACGACCACCGATGCGGGCAGGTCGTATCCAAGGTTGGCGAACGGGGAGAGGTTGGTGATGGTCCCCGATTGCGAAGGATGAGCAGAGCTTCGCTTCAGATTCGACAGCGGCATCGTCGGGTCGGAGATTCCGTAGGGGTGGCAAGGGAACGCGGGCCATACCGGCGGTATGGCAGAAACGTGACGATACGTTAGTTCCCAGGCCAAAACCCAAAAATCGTGCGAGCAAGCGCCCTACGCGCACGACCTCGCCCAAAGCGAGACCAAGCCAATCGTCTCGGGGATCTAGATGCGACAGCGGTACGACACCGCCCACCCGATCGGCATTCGTCTCGGTCACGGGTCGCCTAACACGTCCGTGCATGCTGTCAGTCTCGCGCATGCTGGCCCATCGACGACACGGGCCAATACCGCGTTCCACGGGGTCCTGCGGAGCATGATCGGCATCCCGCTCGACCCCGCCGCGCCCCGCTGCCACCATCGCGCGACTCATGATGGTTCGCTCGTATCCCGCTCTGCTGCTGTGCCTGGCTTCCGTACTCGCCTGCGGACCCAAGCAGCAGCCCACCACCTCACCCGAGCCGGGGCCCGCGGAACCGGCGGCACCACCCGTCGATCCGATCCCAGCGGAGTTCGGCGCCCTCACCCCGGAGATGATCGTGCCCGACATTCAGGCCGCGCTCGACTTCTACGGCTCGGCCTTCGGGGCCCAGACCATATCGACCCTCGAAGGCCCCGACGGTAACCCGATCCACGCCGAGATCAAGATCGGCGACAGCATGATCATCCTCGATATGGGCAGCAACAATACGCTCGACCCAGCCCGCGAGAACATGAAGGACCCGATGGCGTTGGGCGGGTCGCCGGTAACCTTGATGCTCTATGTGGAGGACGCCGACGCAGCGTTCGACAACGCGGTGCAGGCCGGGGCGGTGGTCAACATGCCGCTCGAAGATCAGTTCTGGGGCGACCGCTACGGGGACCTCATCGATCCCTTCGGTCACGCGTGGGCCGTGGCCACACACATCGAGGATCTCACCGCAGAGCAGCTCGAGCAACGGGCCGCGCTCATTCCTCCTCCCAGTAAGAAGAAGAAGCGGCGCAAGAAGGGCAAGCCAAAGTGGGCCGAGATCGTGGGCACACCGGCCACCCAAAAGGTGCCCGAGGGCTACCACACGGTGACCATGGCGCTGACGGTCAGCAGCGGGGCCGAGGCGATCGACTACTACGTCAAGGCATTCGGCGCGAACGAGCGCGGCCGCCTGGCGAGCCCCGATGGCCGCCTGATACATGCCGAGTTGGAGATCGGCGGCGACATCTTGATGCTCTCCGACGAGAACCCCGTGCAGGGCACCACCTCGGCCAAGACCCTCGGAGGCAGCCCGGTCATGCTCCACCACTATGTGACCGACGCAGATTCCACCTTTGGCGCCGCAGTGAGCAACGGTGGCACGGAGATGATGGCGCTGGAGGACACCCTGTGGGGCGACCGCTACGGCGCGCTGGTCGATCCGACCGGCCTGCCATGGGGCGTGGCGACGCATAAGGAAGACGTCTCCCTCGATCAGATCAAAGAGCGCATGGCGGCCGCTGGCGGCGGCACCCCGGCCGAAGCCGAGCCCGCCGAGGCGGCGGCCGAGCCCGCCACCTGATCTATCCGTGTGGCGGCGATGCGGGCGAGCCCTCACCGGACTCGCCCGCCGTCGTGGTTCCATGCGCGGCCAGCCACGCGTCGGCATCGTCGAGCCACCGAAGCACCCCGGCCGAGGTCTTCGCCCGCCCGCCGTCTTTGTCGACCTGGGCCCGCAGCGCGGCATGGGACTGCTCCGCCAGCCGTCGAGCGCGCTGTGGCTCCGCCCCTTCGAGAGCCCGCGCCAGCCGCAGGCGGTCTTGAGCCATGGCCAGCGCGTCCTCTCCCTGCGCCGCCCGCATGGCCAGCGACCGCTCGAGCAGAGATCGGGCCGGCTCGACATGGCCGAGCTCCAGCTCGGCCCGACCCAGATGGCTCACCCACCCCTTGAGATGGACGTCGTCGGGCGCCAGCTGGCGCTCACGCGCGACCAGACCACGGCGAAAGAGATCTGCGGCCTCGGCGTGTCGTCCAACCTCGAGCATGATCCGAGCAAGGTTGAACACGGTCTTGAGCGTGGTGCGATGCTCGAAGCCAAAGACCCGCTCGAGCAGCTGCAAAGCCCGCTGCTGCACCGCCAAAGCCTCGTCGTAGCGCTCCTGGCGGGCCAGGCAGTTGCCGAGGTTGATGAGCGCGGTGCCCACGCTCGGGTGCCACGGGCCCAGGGACTGCTCCTGGCTGCGCAAGGCTTGCCGAAGGTAACGCTCAGCTTGGGCATAGTGTTCGCGGCCGCTGCCCATCATGGCGACGCCGATGTTGAGCAGCGAACGACCGATCGCGGGGTGATCGGCCCCCAGCACCTTCACGCGCAGCTCGTGGCTGCGACGATGCATGGCGAGCGCGCTGGCGAAATCCCCGTCGTTGTGGGCGGCTACCCCGAGGCTGTGGTCGAGATCGGCCAGCAGCAGAGGATCCGCGTCGATGTACTCCAGCACCGCCCGGGCCTGATCGCCGAGCATGCGCGCCTCCACATAGCGGGTGCGATCCTGGGCGATGAGGTAGATCAGCATGATCAGGGCCTGCGCGCGCGTACCCGGGTCGCCGTGGCGCTCGGCGAGGGAGACGGCCTCGTGCAGATCGGCCTCGGCCTGCTTCGGGTCGTCGACGCGCTCGTGGTAGGTGCCGCGCAGCAACAAGCCCCGAGCCTCGAGCGAGCCGGCGTCGGCCGCCTGGGCCTCGCGCACGACCTCCGTGGCCAGCGCCAGCGCCTGCTCGTAGTGCCCCAGCACCCCCTGGGCCTTGGCCCGAGCCAGCGTCGCGTGGGCCTGGGCCAGCCGCTGGCGCACGGCCGGCTCGCTAGGCAGCGCGTACGCGGCCAAGCGCCGCGGGTCGGTACAGGCCGCCAGCCCAGACGTAAGGCTGACCGTCGCCGTGACCGCGGCCTCGGCCATACCGGCATCGGGCTGGCGTAGAGCATCGACCAGTACCCCCACCTCGGCCAGCCGCTGGTCGAGGCACTGGCGGCGCCGCGCGTGCTCGGGATCGTCGTCCCGAGCCACCAGGGCCGCTCCACAGGCGTCGCCGGCCATGCTCACCCATCGCGCGGTGTAGTCGTCGAGCAGGTGCACCGTGGTCGAAGCCACACGCGGGGCGTAGGCCAGCCCGGTCCCCTCGATGGCCGCCACCACGTCGGCCCGGGCCCCTGCGTCCCAAACCCCCTCCAGCTCGCGCTCCAGCCCGGCACACGCACCGGCTACATCGCCGCCCCCGGTCGCGGCCAGGGTCGCCAGGCTGGTCAACGCCCCCACGCCCAGCACCAACCCGCCCCAGCGCCACTTGCGAGCGGGATCGCGGCGCAGCTCGGTGAGCAAGGCCTGCATGGATGGGTAACGATCGTCGGGCTCGGGCGAGAGCCCCCGGCGCAACACCGCCAGCAATCGCTTGGGCACCCTCGCGTCCGCGGGCGTAGGACGGATCCGGCCCTCGACGACATGGGTCGACAGCACCGCCAGCGAGTCTCCCTTGAAGGGACGCAGCCCGTAGAGCCCCTCGTAGAGGGCCACGCAGAACGAGAACTGATCCGAGCGCGCATCGGCGGCGTGCCCCAGATACTGCTCGGGCGACATATAGGCGGGCGTCCCCATCACCGCCCCGGTCCGCGTCAGCGGAGTGCCCAGCGGGTCGAGCTCGAGCGAGTCTCGTGTGGGCGCGCGAGATCCCACCGGGGTTCGCATCGGCTCGCTCATCGACCGGGCCAGGCCGAAGTCGAGCACGCGAACCTGGCCCTCCTTGCCCAGCAGCACGTTGTCCGGCTTGAAGTCGCGGTGCACCAAGCCCGCCCGGTGGGCCGCGGCCAGGCCCGAGCCCGCCTTGACGAACACCTCCAGCACCTCACGCCAGGAACGCGAGCGATCCTCGATCCACTCGCCCAGCGTCGTGCCGTCGATGAACTCCATGGCCACGAACACGCCGTCGTCGAACGATCCCACCTCGTGCACGACGATCACGTTGGGATCGGACAGCCGGGCCATGGCCTGGGCCTCACGCAGCAGCCGAGCCTGGGCATCATGCAGCGCCCGGGCCTCCGAGTCGTCCCCCAACAGGCGCATCTGCGCGTCCCGAGCCTCCATGCCCTCCCGCACGTCGGGGCGCAGCAGCTTGATCGCGACCTTGCGGTCGAGCTCTGGATCGTAGGCGCTGAACACCACGCCCATCCCTCCGCTGCCCAGCCGGTCGAGCACCCGGAAGCGGCCGATGCTCCCGGCCAGCTCGGGGTCCGGGCGCTCCGCCATCGCCGGTGAGCTCCGACCCGCTCCGACCACCTGCGGCGCCGGGCCCAGCTGCTCCGGTTCGTCCGGCGACTCGCTCGGCGGCTCGTCCCGAGCTTCGCTGGGGTCTTCGCCGAACATACGCGCCCGCAGGGCAGCGCGAAGCCGGTCGGCCCCGACCACCTGCGGCGCCGGGCCTAGCTGCGACGACCCCAGCTCGCCGTCCACAGCAGCGCGTCCCGCACCAGGCGGCATGGGCTGGGTCGGGGGCGCCTCGCCAGGCTCGCGCGGATCGGCCATGACCAGGCGTCATGATGCCGCACCGCCACCGGGCTGCAAATCCACGCAATGCCCGATCGGGCGGCGCGCCCCCGCAGATGCGCCCTGCAATCGGACGCCGTGCACAGCCCCGATGATACGCTGCCGGGTGTGAGCACCGACCTCGAGCTGCTCGAGGCCTGGAAGACGGGCGATCGAAAGGCGGGCAGCGAGCTGTTCGAGCGCCACTTCGACAGCATCTGTCGCTTCTTCGCCAACAAGGTGCAAAGCGACGTAGACGATCTGGTGCAGCGCACCTTCATCGCCTGCGTGGAGGGCAAGGAGCGCTTTCGGGGCCAGTCGAGCTTTCGAACCTACCTGTTCGGCGTGGCCCACAACGTCCTGCGCTCCCACCTGCGCAAGCGCAAGCGAGAGGGCGAGCGCTTCGATTTCGGGGTCACGTCGGTGTTCGACCTGGGGCTGTCGCCCACAACCCTCATCGCTCAGCGCAAGGAGCAGGTGCTGATCTTGCAGTCGCTGCGGCGGATCCCGCTCGATCACCAGATCGTACTCGAGCTCTACTACTGGGAATCGATGACGGCCAAGGACCTGGGCGAGGTGCTGGAGATCCCCGAGGGCACGGTACGCGGGCGGATCCGCCGAGCCAAGCAGCTGCTCGAGGAGCAGCTGGCCAAGCTCGCCGAGACGGACGACCTACACAGCACGGTCAGCAACCTCGATAGCTGGGCGCGGTCGCTGCGGGCCAAGATCTTGCCAGACAAAGAGTAAGGAAGGCTCGGCCCAGAGGTTATTGGCCCGTCTATTGGCCCGTCTATTGGCAGGACAGGTGCACATCGACCACCTGCCCCTGCGACACCGCTCCTCCCGCGCCGATGAACTCGAACGAGGCTCGCTCGACCCCGCAGTTGCCCCGCGCGTCGCACACCACATCGCGGGACCAGTCGAGCTCGATGGAGAGGATCCCCCGGGCCGACAGCGGCAGGTGCTCCCCGGGCGTGGAGCGCTTGTCCGCGTCGACGTCCGACCAGAGCACCAGGTCGTCCCAGCGGGCATCAGCGGCCGAGATCCGACCGTCGCCGTTGCTGTCGAGCTCGGCCAGGGCCGAGAAGCCATGGCGTGCCCGCGCTCCGCTGCGCAGCACGGTACCCGAGCCGAACAGCTCGTGGCCTCCGTCGATCGAGCCGCTACCGTCGCGATCCAGCGCCAGCCAGGGCGTCGTGGCCGTGGGCCAGTCGGTCTGGATGCAGACCCCGCCCGTGCCCACGTCGAAGCTCGCCGCGGCGCTGGTCATCATGGTCGGCTCGGCGCCGTCGAACGAGAGCACCAGCGGCGTGCCCTCCTCGCACTCGCCAAAGACCGTCATGCCTCCGTCGACCTCGCACCAGGCAACGCCAAGCTCGCCGCATTCCCAGCGGTCGCCGGGCTCGCACTCGAGCGTGTGGCACGGACCCCAACGACGCTCGTCGTCGAACAGGTCGCATACGTTGTGCTGGCCGTCGCCGCACTCGATAGTCTCCTCTAGCTCGTCACAGGGCTCGCCCTCGTGATCGGTCGATGCCTGATCGTCGGGCGAATCGCTGGACACATCGCCTTCGGATCGAAGCTCGTCGTCGACCACGGGGTCGCACGCGGTCGAGAACAGCGCAACGCCAAGCAGCGTAAGAGCGGAGGTACGAAAGATATTCATCGAATCCATCCAATGAGTAAGGGGCAAGCACGAACCTCTCGGGCTCGCGTCCTACCAGTCGCGACCGCAGCCCAATCGATCGGTCGTCATTGAGTTCCGTGCCATTTGCGCCTTGCACGCGCACATCGAGTGGGCGGTCACCGCTTCGGCCCACGCCCTCCTGATGCAGCGCGCAATGATGCCCGACTGGGCCTGGGACGCCTTCTTGCGCACTCAGTGTCCTCAACCCGGTGCGGCTCGACGCTGCTTCACTCTCACGAGTCTGGACGTTCGTCGCAATAAGCCGAAACGCCCATGGGGTCTGAGGGCCCCATGGACGAGGTCACGTCAATTTCGCTCCAACGTCGTCCCCCGACGTCGCCCCACATTGGACCCCACTTCACCCCAACTTGGAGGTTCACCCCACAGCGCACGCTGCGAATCACCGCTGAACGTCTTCGCAACGATGTGCGCTCCACCGCGTGCAAGACCGTGCCATTCATCCCAACCGCCAACAAACCGAGGCGCACGCGTGACCTTCGAAACGCGAGGGAGACCACGGTGCGCGTTCGCGGATCACTCCGGTTGAAGGACTTACATATGCGAGTACCGTTCAGGAGGGAGTGTCTCAATCCGAGTCAACAGGGGTGTGGACGTCGGACAACAGGCGCTGGGGGTGGAGAAAAGTGCTACCGAGCAGAGACGACGAGGGAGAAACCGGAGCCAAGAGCATCGGTTATCGCGGGGCAGTTCATGTCGATCTAACCGGGGCAGCTAACGCTTTTCGCTATCGGCCGCCGCGCCTCGATGCCAGTGGTTTGGTTTCGGCCCTGACCTGTGAGCTGGTCTGCGGAGAGCATACAATCGGCCCGATCGAGGTCCTCGACGTGTCGCCCACCGGGCTCGGCGTGGCCCTCGACGAGGCTCCGCTGCCGCTGCCGGGCACCATCATCGACGAAGTGCGACTGGTCCACCGCGACGTCGTCGTCGCACGCGAGCCGGCGGTGGTGGTCAACGTGACGACGGGCGAGATTACCCGGCTGGGCTTGCGGCTGACCTCGGGACTGTTCGACCTGGGCGCGCTCCGGCTGCGCGACGCCGCCTCGATCGGGTCGCTGCTCGGGTCGCTCGAAGCTCAGGCCAAAGAGCGTCGCCTGCTGCCCAGCGCATGGCGAGCGTCGGTGGCCGATCTGGCCCAGCTGCTCAAGCGAACCCGCGACTTCTTCGACCATCTCGAGCGCACACTCCCCGAGCGTCAGCCCGGCGAGCACGAGCAGGCCCTCTTCGACGAGCTCTTCGAGACCTGGGGCCCCGAGTACCACCGCATGCTCCGTCACCTGCACGCGCAGACCCAGGCCCTCGACGACGACGCGCGTCGCTGCGGCCTGGATTACGCGGGGCACCTGCTGCTACCGCTGGTCTACGACGGCCCGATCCACCGTCGCGCCTACGACAAGCCCCAGGGGTACGCCGGGGACTACGAGCTGATGCGGTTGTTCTTCACGTCGCAGCTGCAAGGCGAGACCCTCTATGCTCGCTTCCTTCACTTCGTGGGTCAGCGCTATCCCATGGCGCGAACCGTCGTGGCCCGCGAGCGAGTCATGCGGCAAGCGGTACGCGATCGGATCGCCACCGGTCGTCCCGTCCGGGTGCTCTCGATGGCCTGCGGCCCCGCCCTCGAGCTCCAGCACCTGCTCGAAGAGCTCCCCCGGGTCGATCACCCGGTGGAGCTGCTGTTGCTCGACCAAGACGAGGACGCGCTGGCCTGTGCCCACCGAGGGCTCCACCGCCAGCTCGCGCGCCGCGGTGATGCGCTGCGCGGCGTCCAGCTGCATGCCCTGCACTTCTCGGTCATCCAGCTGCTGCGGCCCAAGGACGCCGCCGAAGCGGCCGTGGCCCGAGAAATTCTCGCGGGCATGGACTTGATCTATTCGGCCGGGTTGTTCGACTACTTGCCACGCAGCGTCGCCAAGCGCTTGACCCAGCGGATGCTCGACATGCTGCGGCCGGGTGGAACGCTCATGCTCGGCAACCTCCGCGAAGATCCAGCCAGCGCCTGGATGATGGAGCACGCGGTCGCGTGGCACCTCATCTATCGCGAGCCGGAGCAGATGCGCGAGCTCGCCGAGGGGCTCCGTGGAGTCGAGCGCTCGCGCATCGTCTTCGACGAGACCGAGCGCTGCATGTTCCTCGAGATCGTCAAGCGCGACTCTCCGTGACCCGTACGACTCGGCCCGCTCGATCCGCCGGACGCGCCGCCGGCCGATCGACCGGGACCGATTTAGGCCGGGTGCGGTGATCCGATTCGGTCGGTCTCGAACTCTAGATCGTTCGAGACCGACCGAAACAGCGAGCCACGCCGCAACTCCTACTCGGACAGAGCCGCGCGCAGATCCCGATGAAACACTGTACGCTATCGCTTCTGGGTGCAAAGACGAGGTTCGTCCGCCACAATGGAAGCGGTGTGAGCACCAACCGACGCCGAGATCAGCGGGTGCCGCTGAGCGTGAGCTTCTCCGAGTCCGACCCGCGCACGACCACTCCGGTGGCCGATCTCTCGCGGACCGGCGCGCTCGTGCTGGGTGGACCCATTCATCCCGTCGGAAGTCGGATCGAGCTGCGCTTCGTGGCGTTTCCCGACGACCCCCAGCCATTCGTGCATACGGGTCGCGTGGTCCGTCATCTGACTCGGCCCGACGCCATGGGTCGCGATCTCGACGCCATGGGGATCGAGTTCGACTCGCTTCCCCAAGATGTCGCCGCTCGACTCGATGCGATCCTGGAGCGCGCCGAAAACGAAGATCTCCGCCGGCAACGACGGAGTAAACGGCTGATGCTCGACCCGACCATCGATGCGCACGACCTTAGAACGCGAATACTGATCAAATAACCAGTGACTGGTCGTGAGGGTTTGGATTAGACTCTGAAGAGAGCGGTACCGCCCAGGCCGCGCATGTAAATGCAGGCGCAGAATAAATAGTAACTGCGGCCACATTTCGCGCGTACCCACCGATCGGATGGTCGACAGAGCGTCACAAAGAGGGAGACCGATTTGAGCGAGCCCGGAAAGATCGCGGACTTTCCTGCTGCAGGTGCATCGCCTTCAGTGCCGCCACCACCGGAATTTGGGCTGGTGCTCGATGCGCCGCCCCCTCGTGATCCGACGCCGGTCATCATCACGACCACCCAGCCCGCTCCTCCGCGCCGTAGCTCCTGGATCGTGACGGTCGTCGCCTTCGCCGTAGCCGCGGGGGTGATCGGGTTCGTGATCGGCGATCTGGTCGATGGCCCGTCGACGTCATCCGACCCGGCCCATCCGACCCATCCGACTCCTCCCAATACGGTAGCGGTCGCTGATGCCGATCGGGCACCCGCGGCGACCCCGGCGGTCGCCAAGACCGAGACGCCCGCCGTGGCGGGAGTCGACCCCGTGGCGGTGGTCGAGGGTCCGTGTCCTGCGGGCATGGTGCTCATCACGGGGGGCAAGTTCTTCATGGGCACCGATGACGACTCGGCCGTGCTCGTGCCGGCTCGACCGGCCCATCAGGTCGACGTGGGCACTTTGTGCATCGACGTGCACGAGGTGACCGTGGACGCGTATCGCCAGTGCTCCGACCGAGGCGAGTGCAAGCGGGCGCATCGCACCAGCGAGTGGCCGGCTCCCGAGGGGAAGGAGCCGACCGAGTGGAGGGCGTCGATCTCCGCCTACGACGAGCTGTGCAACGAGCGCTACGACGACCGGGGCGACCACCCCGTCAACTGCGTCAGCTGGGCCCAGGCCCAGAGCTATTGCGAGTGGCGAGGCGGCCGGCTGCCCACCGAGGCCGAGTGGGAGTTTGCGGCCCGTGGCTCCGACGGCCGCGTCTATCCCTGGGGTGACGAGGATCCCGGCCCCGAGCACATGAACGGTTGCGGTGCCGAGTGCCGCACCTGGAGGGCCGCTCGCAATCTCCGCGAGACCCCCGCCGTGCTCTACGACGCCTCCGATGGCTACTCTGGTACCGCGCCGGTGGGTAGCTTCCCCGCCGGGCGCACGCAGTGGGGCCTCGACGATATCGCGGGCAACGTCTTCGAGTGGACAGCCGACAGCTTCACCTCGTATCCGGGGGCCAGCCCGAGCCAGACGATGCAAGACGACGGGCCTGAGCGTCGGGTGATCCGCGGCGGAGCATTCAACAGCTTCCAGGCCGTCCACGCCGACCCGGCGCTGCGGTTCGGGCAGGTCCCCACCGCGCACACGCACGGCATCGGCTTCCGCTGCGCCGCGCCGCCGCGCTGAGCTCGTTCGACTCGCAGACGCGGGTGCTCGCGTACCAGGGCGACCGGTTGGCGAGCACGAGCGACCTCGTGTCGAGCGACCCCCTGGGTTCCCAAACCGAGCGAAGGGATGATAGGCATGTCGGAGCACCAAGAGCTCACCGGTGATCGAGCGCATCTACATCGACAACTTCAGGTGCTTCACGAATTTCGAGCTCCGCCCGGAGAAGGTCAATCTCTTCATTGGCCGTAACGGGACTGGCAAGACCTCCCTGCTGGAGGCCTTGGGCGCGATCCTGAGCAATATCAGATCGGGGCACCCACTCTCCCATCTATTGAGTCCCGACGATCTGACCCGCTGGGATTCCCGCTCACAGCAGCGCTTCGAGCTCGACATCGTGCTCGACGATCTTCGCTATTGCTACCGTCTGACGCTCGATCAGGATCCCCAGAGAAATCGAACCTCACTGCTCGAAGAGCAGATCTCGTGTGGTGACCGGGTCCTCTTTGCGTATCGCGATGGCCACGTCAATCTGTACCGCAACGACGGCAGTAAGGACACGAGGTTTCCGTTTCGTGATGCTCGCTCCTTCTTGCCGGAGTTGGAGCTCCGCGACGACAACCGCGATCTGGCCAGGGTGCTCGACTACCTGCACCGCACTCGAACCCTAAGGCTGCTCCCCCCGCTGCTCGAGTCGACCTCGACCAAAGAGAGCCCGGTTCTCGACGTGGACGGCCACAACTTCCCATCGTGGTACCGGCACGTTTCTCAAGAGCATCCTTCGGAGCTCCACGGGCTATTCGAGCAGCTCCGGGCCGTGATTCCTGGGTTTCGTTCGCTCGCGTTGATCGGCTCGGGTGGCCAGGGTCGAACCCGAGATCTGGTCATCAAGCTCGACTCGCCTGAAGGAGGGGACTACACGGTCGATTTCGACGCGATCTCCGATGGCCAGCGTGCACTCATCGTGCTCTACACGTTGCTCGTCGAACTCCGCAAGGAGCCTCGACTAATCGTGCTGGACGAACCCGAGAACTTCGTCGGCCTGTCCGAGATCGAGCCCTGGCTGCAGGCCCTCGACGACACTCTGGCCGATACCGGCCAGCTGATGATGATCTCTCATCATCCAGAGGTCATCGACTTCCTGGCGACTGAGCACCCCGTGTTCTTCGAACGAGAACATAGCGGCCCCGTTCGAGTCCGCACGGGCTTATTCGATCGAGACAACGGACTCAAGGCATCCGAGCAGATCGCTCGCGGGCTCATCGATGACGCGCAGCAATCGGGCTAGCATGCGAGGGGTCCTCCTCGTCGAGGACTCCCGCCAAAAGCGGTTCTTCATGCTCCTGCTCCGCTCGCTAGGTTTCGACACGAGGCGACTCCGCATCCTTGCCGCCCCTGCCGGCAAGGGCTCGGCCGAGGCATGGGTCCGTCAGCGATATCCCAAAGAAGTCTCCTCGCTGAGGAGTCGAAACTACGTCAGGAGCGCAAGGCCATTGAGGACGCCGTCCGTGCGTGGTCTCAGATCGAGCCCGGTGCCCAGCTTCCCTCGATGCGTGATGGTCGGGAGGAGCTCGCTCGGCTCGATCGGTAGTGGCCCAGCCCTCGCGGTGGTGGTCGAGTGCTGAGCGCACGGCGATGGACTGCGCTTCTCGTGCAGCTCGATGGATCCTCTATTGGGCGGAAGCTCGCACTGTGCCGATGTTCTTCAATGGAGATCCACGGCTTCGTCAGGCCTTGGGGTGGTGCTCACGCCAGCGCGACGGGGTCATGCCCGTCCACCGCTTGAACGCGCGGTTGAAGGCGCGCTCATCGGCGTAACCCAAGGTCTGTGCTACGTCGACGATGCGGATCGACCGATCCCCGAGGTAGTTCGTGGCCCGGGCGCAACGCACCTCAGCGACCACGCGTCTGAGCTCGATCCCCTCGGCGCGGGCGAGCCGCTGCAGATGCCGCTCAGAGAAGCCGAGTCGTTGCGCGACGGGCCTCACCTCGAAGACGCCTTCGTCGGCGAGAGACTCGACGACGTGCCGCAACCGGGTCGCAAGGTCGCCGTGGGGCGCATCGGTCACGTCCTCCGGAATGAAGGGCTGCGGCGTGGAGGGCTGCAGCGTGGAGGGCTGCAGCGTGGAAAGCCGTAGAGAGGAAAGATACTCGCGAAGATAGCCCGCAAGCTGCGGGTCCGGCTGCGGTCGCGGCCGGTCCAGCGCTTCGGCGAGAAACACCACCGTGGTCTCCGGCCTCTCGAAACCGACATCCGCCCCGAACGCGGCGCGATACGGCTCGGTCCGCCCAAACGGCGCGTGCTTCAAACACACTTCCGCCATGCCATCGCGTCGACTGCCCAGAACAACCCGAACGATGGCGGCCAGCCCGAGGTCGACGGGGTGACCCAGGCGCTCGATGAAGGGGAGATGTTCGTATCGCAACAGTACATTGCCGTTGTAACAATGCTCGATCTCAACCCTCGCGTGCGACGACAGTACGGGCGCGAAATGCACGAGGTCGTCGAGCGCTTCGCGGCCCGAGCCCGCGCATCGACCGAGGTAGGCCACGGGTCCGAATACATCGTCGAGCGGCTGGAGCAACCCGAGCGGCACCGCTGGCAGACGCGTGTTGATCTCCACCCACAACCGATGAGCCGCCGCCACTGAGATCCGCCTCCCTTGCTCGTTCAGCGCATTCGCCTCCGGTCCGAGCTGTCTGATGAGCTCCGAAACAGCGACGCCATGTTGGGTGCAGGTTCGGAGGATGCCGGCGACGAGGGCTGCGGATACAGAAGCAGAAGGGGCGCCTCGTGGCGATGCAAGAGTGGTTGAAGGCTGCATCGGAGACCCACGAGTCTACGCTAGTCACGGCGGCCTCCGTCAAGAAGATGTCGCGAACTATCGGGTCGCGTCGGAAATGGTCCGGTCTCGCGCTCATTCGCGCGCCTCGACGCCGCCGCAGTAGGGTCAAACGAACGGAACGCGCAATCCGCTTCCACCTTCCCCGACGATGAGCACCACACGCCCGCGCTCGTTCGTTACGGTCTTGCGGTAGGGCGGGGCCTCGATGGCCTCGTGGGTAGCGATGAGCACCTCGAGCGTGGAGCCGGCCTCGAACCAGGTAGCGCTTGGCGCGAGGCCGATGGGCACCTTGACCACTTCGCCCGGCTCGACCGGCTCGAGCGCAGTCGCGGCCAGCACGGGCTGAAGCGAGGTGGTGTGTTGGTCGTCAAGCCTTCGCATCGCGGCTCGTCCATAGCCGCACGTGACCGGGGACGAGGTCGAGCCCACGGAGCCGCGAAAGTGGACGAGCTTACCCTGTGCGTCCCGCTTGAGCACATACGCAAACAGGCACACATCGGTCGGTGCACTGGCTCCGTTGGCTCCGTCTGCCTCTAGCGCGAGGACGAGCTCGAGCGCCATCGGCCCGGTGATCTCTCGCCCTTCGGCGAAGCGATGCGCAAATCGCAGCTCACCCTCTTGCGCATCCATGACCAGTCGGTCCGAATTCTTGGCAGCGAGATCCAAAGAGCCATCAGCGCCGAGCATGAGCGTCTGTTCCCGACGCCCAGCAGGTGGCCACGCGTCGACATCGCGCACCTCATGGACCTCGTCCATAGAGCTTCGTACTTCGAGACGAACACGAGGCACATCGAGAAATCCGTTGTCCCCCTCACCTTTGACGAAGCAGTCCATGAAACGCTTGGTGAGCTCCTGAACTTCGCGGCTGTAGTAATGGTCCCACTTTCCGCCGCGGTGCGTATACACCCACTTGTGCTTCGAGCTCACGCGTTCGAACGCGCGGAACGATCCGGGCGTGTGGAGGTTGTGATCCGAGAATGACGCGCAGACGAGCATCGGAACGTGGATGTTCTCGAGGATGGGCGTCTTGGCGCGCCACCAGTCGTCGAACACCGGATGATCGTGCGAATAGGAGGGAGGGGAGGAGCCTTCCACTTCGATGAAGCCCTTCGGCTTCCCGGTGAGCGCCGGCTTGACCTCTGTACTCCACCAGAACGCAGGAAAACCCTCCTCGGGCACACCACCCGGCAAGAACACGTCTCGAAAGGGATCGCTCAGCCCCTCCCACGGCGAAATGGCGGCTAAAGAGGGAGGCGCGACGCCATGGGTACCGTGCCCCGACGCCACGAAGAACTGGGTAATGGCGAGGAAGCTTACTCCATTGAGGCCAACGCGTCCCGTACTCCAGGGCAGCTTTGCGACGTACTCGAGCGCGTCGTGGTAGGCCCGCGCCTGCACGGGGGTAAATACCGACGGAGGCCCTTCGCTGCCGCCATAGCCAGGAAGATTGAGGTTGACCACCGCATATCCAGCACGGACCCAAAAATCGGGGTCGGGCGACTCCCAGCTAGTCAACGTGGAGAACCGAGGCCGGCCCTCTTGCGCGATCAGGCGATACTGCTGGGGAGGGCCGCCCAGCGGCGTGTTTTCGAGCGCTGGCGTGAGGTGATTGTCATACGGGTGTGCGCACATGATGATGGGCAGCCGACGCCCCTCCCGCTCCGCCGACCGCGACCGGAAGATGTTCGCCTTGAGCCGGAACCCATCCGACACCGGGATTTCCACGTCATATTCGCAGAGCACGTCGGGATCCGGCTCGAATAGCTCACACTGCGGCTCGAGGAGCTGCCCGCTCGAAACGGCACGTCCCACGACCGGCCCCAGGGATTTCACAGTTTGAATCAACGACTTCAGCTCGATCATGGCTTCCTCTTCGTGGATGTCTTCGCGACCACTGTCGCGTCCGAAGAGATCACCACACATAAGGTGAGGTCGACCAGGACAGGAAGCGACTTAATGCCTCTCTATTTCCGACCTGCAGACGGGCCCCCGTTCGAGTCCGCGCAGGCTTGTTCGGTCGAGAGGACGGACTCGAGGCCTCCGAGCAGATCGCTCGCGGGCTCATCGATGACCGACCATGGCACCCCGTCAGCCGACGGCCGCGAAGTGATCGGCCAGGTGCATGGCATGGAAGTGGTCGAAGTCGGCCTTGCTGAGCGTGCCGAAGATGAAGTGCGGGGCCAGCTCGCCCTCGTGGGCCTCGAACCGCTCGATCGCGGCACGCAGGCGATGCTCGGCCGCGTCGGGATCGTCTACCTCGAGGTCCGGGGCGCCCGGCACCGGGCCAGCAAGATCATGGTTGAACCATCCCCGTCGCAAGAACTTTCGGATGACCAAGCGCCCGATGGTGGCCCGGACGAACGCCGGCTTGAGCTTGGGGAACCCGTCGAGCGAGCACTCGATGCTCTGGGCGCAGTGCTCGAGGGTCTGGGCCCAGCTCCACGGGCCGGGCACGTCGATCGAAGCAGCGGGTCCGAGAGACTCGAGATGCGTGAGGGCGTCGGACAGCGAGGACAGTTGAAGTGGAGCAGGCATGATCGGAGTGGATATCAAGACGGAGCGCCGTACGCCATACTCACCTCGTCGAGGGAACTTTGGGTCACCTCGAACTCCTCGCTTGTGCGTCCTACTTGTTCGATCGATCCCGAGCGCCGCTCGGCGAGACCATAGCGGTAGGATTGAGAAGCTCGGTGAGATTGAGAAGCTCGGTGAGATTGAGAAGCTCGGTGAGATTGAGAAGCTCGGTGAGATTGAGAAGCTCGGTGAGATCGTGGGATGGTCTGTCCTTGGGCGCAGCAGTTCGTGTAATCCCCAACGCCAGGATTTCGCAATGACGATACGGTTCGTGATGATCATGATTGGCGACGCCATTGATCTTTCCGAGCATCCGCAACCGGGATCACTCGATTGGCGTGACGACCTCGCCTCCCGCGGCTTATCTTCGATCCGCGGCAATGTGCCGTCATCGAGGCGCAACGAGGCCGACACAAATCTGCCACTGCTCCCGTGCTCCACACCTCGTCCTCGTTTTTATTGACCGTGCACCGCGAGACGATCGTCTTCTCACATAATCTCGGCGACCACTGGGTCTCGGCCTCTTGATCTCAATGATGGAAGTCCCCGACGACTCGCTGTACCCGAAGTGACAACTCGCGTGAATTCACTCGACTTCACGGCGTTTGCACAGCGTTCGCGGACCCAGGACGCATGTGGGGGCTCTTCGTCCCGTGCATTCGGCTCCACCCGCGCCGAGAGCCACTGATGTACATGTAGTGCTCTTACTCACTCAAACTATATGTTTACACCCGTCGACTTTCCCCTCATAGTGCTCATCACATCATCCGCTATTCAACCACTGGGTACATATTTGGTTGCCCAGTTATCTAGCGTAGAAAGGTCATTTCTCATGGTCAACAACCAGCTATTTCCCGCTGATCGAGCCGGGAGGAGCTCCCGTAGTGCACCGATGTCGTCCCGCAAAGGCGACACCGATCATTCGCGAACATCACGCACTCCTTGGTGGCGTCGAGGTGCTTGTATCGCGATTGCAGCCTCGTTGGCGGCCCCCGGCTGCCAGGTGGCCGATTCCACCGGCGATGACGACGATCGATATACGCCGGAAGATGACGGCGCCGGCCTCCCCTCCAATGTCCCGATGCTCGAGGGCGAGACCTTGTTGATGGGTCTGGCCTACCTAGACTGGCTCGCGAAGAACCCGGTCTTCCTGCAGGGGCGCAACCTCAGCACCAAGCAGCTCAAGCAGGTCGCCCAGACGTACCCGCTCGAGCTCGTGCTCGTGGACGGAGTTCCGCAGTTCGACGCCAACGGAATCAAGTACGAGACGCTCGAGAGCCGCGGTCAGACGATCTACGATCTGAACCTGTTTCAGTTCATCAAGCTGTTGTCAGACGTCAGCGAATTCCAGATGTTCCGGCTCTTCAGCCCGTGGATCAACTGGTTCGAAGGCGAGAACATCGTCGGGATCACGAAGCTCGCGGTCAACCGCGGGAAGCTCTACCAGGTCAACACTGTTCATAGCTATCCCACGCAGCTCTACCGAGGAGAGGGCCAGCCCACGGGATACGAGACCTTCAGCTGTACCGAGGAGCAACAGACGACCCGCCAGATCGACGGTACCTGCAATGACCTCCAAGATCCTATGATGGGGGCCGCAGGGACTCGGATGGGCCGCAACATCCCCAACGAAACCATCGTCACGCCGACGCCCGAGGAGCTCGTTACGCCCAACCCGCGCCAGATCAGCCTAGAGCTGCTCGGGCGCCCTGATGGTGAGTTCCAGGAGGTCCCGTTCCTGAACCTCATGGCCACCGCGTGGCTGCAGTTCCAAACCCACGACTGGTTCTCCCACGGCGACAACCGGTCGCTCGACGACGATCCGATCCACATCCCGCTCGGTCCCAACGACCCAATGCGCGAGAAGTATGGCCTGGAGGAGTTGTTGATCGCGCGCACCACCCAAGATGCGCGGACCTCCTTCGACGACGCCGCCAACATGCCCGAGACCTTCGCCAACGAAGTGACCCACTGGTGGGACGCCTCGCAGGTGTACGGCAGCGACATCGAGACGGCCCAGATGCTGCGAATGGACCCCACCGGCAACCTGGTTGAGGGGGGCAAGCTCTACCTCGACACTGCGCTCGACCAGGACGGCCTGCTCCCGGTCGACGCAGACGGGCTCGAGGTCACCGGGTTCCGCCGCAATTTCTGGGTTGGGCTGAGCCTGATGCACACCCTGTTCGCGCGGGAGCACAACGCTATAGCCGAGGGGCTCGCGCAAGAGTACCCCGAGATGTCGGGCGACGAGATCTACGACAAGGCCCGCATGATCAACGCGGCCTTGATCGCGAAGATCCACACCGTGGAGTGGACCCCCGCCATCCTGCCCAACCCCATCCTCAACCAGGCGCTCAACATCAACTGGTCCGGCTTGCTGGGCTTGGTGGACGAGCAGACGCAGCAGATGCTGGCGCCGCTAGCCCAGGCGACCAAAGATCCTGGGCTCGTCGGGATCCCCAACAGCGACCGCGATCTCTACGACGTGGCGTTCTCGATCACCGAGGAGTTCACCTCGATCTATCGCATGCACCCGCTGCTGCCGGACGATCTCGAGCTGCGCTACCTCGGCGATCCGTCCGAGGGCGGAGCGGTGCTGCCGCTCGAGAATACGCGCGCGGGGATGATGCAACAGGCGGACTTGATCCAGCGCGGCGAATTGGGTGACGTGGAGTTCGGCGACATCGTGCTCTCGTTCGCCTACGCCAAGCCGGGGGCGCTGGCGCTCCACAACTATCCGGGGTTCTTGCAGGACCTCGTGATCCCGTTCGTGACGGCCTTCGACATGGGGACGACCGACATCGTGCGTGACCGCGAGCGCGGTGTCCCTCGCTATAACGAGTTCCGTCGCCTGATCGGGCTGCAGCCCATCGAGTCGTTCTATGACCTCAACGACGACTTCCAGCTCGTTACGAAGCTCAAGGAGATCTACGACAACGACATCGAGCAGCTAGACCTCCTGGTCGGCGCCTTGGCCGAGGGCACTCCCCAGCGCCCCTCCCAGTTCGGGTTTGGCGAGACGGCCTTCCAGATCTTCTTGCTCATGGCCAGCCGGCGGCTCCAGGCCGACCGCTACTACACCGATCTGTTCAACGCCGACGTTTATTCCCAGTTCGGCATGGACTGGATCGCCAACAACAACATGGCCACGGTCTTGGTGCGTCACGTACCCGGGCTCGCCGATCCCACGATCGGCCTGGGTCCCGAGGACAACGCGTTCACCCCGATCGAGCAGTGGAGCAACTAGCACCGAGCACGTGAATCCACGAACGACCGCGCTCCCGAGGGGCGCGGTCGTTTTGTGTTGATCGTCAGCCTATTTGGCCCAAGGTCAGAGGACCTGCTAATTCGCGGGCCATACGTACGCGTGACCGTCCGTGTTCGCGCTCACCAGGTCCGCCTGCCCGTCCCCGGTCACGTCCGACACCCCCACGATGAAGTGACCCACACCGTCCAGGTTCGCCAGGTCTAGCGTTCCCGCGAACGAAGTCACCGCGCTCCCAAACTCGCCGCTGGCCCGCCCCGGCCATACGTACGCGTGACCGTCCGTGCTCGCGCTCACCAGGTCCGCCTGCCCGTCTCCGGTCACGTCCGACACCCCCACGATGGTGTGGCTCACACCGTCAAGGTTCGCCAGGTCTAGCGTCCCGCCAAACGACGTCACCGCGCTCCCACCAAAGCCGCCGCTGGCCTGACCTGGCCATACATACGCGTGACCGTCCGTGTTTGCGCTCACCAGGTCCGCCTGCCCGTCCCCGGTTACGTCCGATACGCCCACGATGGTGTGGCCCACACCGTCAAGGTTCGCCAGGTCTAGCGTCCCGCCAAACGAAGTGACCGCGCTCCCAAAGCCGCCGCTGGCCTGACCTGGCCATACATACGCGTGACCGTCCGTGCTCGCGCTCACCAGGTCCGCATGCCCGTCCCCGGTTACGTCCGATACGCCCACGATGAAGTGGCCCACACCGTCGAGATTTGCCAGGTCTAGCGTCCCGGCAAATGAAGTGACCGCGCTCCCAAAGCCGCCGCTGGCCTGACCTGGCCATACATACGCGTGACCGTCCGTGCTCGCGCTCACCAGGTCCGCCTGCCCATCACCGGTCACGTCCGATACACCCACGATGGTGTGGCCCACACCGTCGAGGTTCGCCAGGTCCAGCGTCCCGGCGAACGACGTCACCGCGCTCCCACCAAAGCCGCCGCTGGCCTTTCCCGGCCATACGTACGCGTGACCGTCCGTGCTCGCGCTCACCAGGTCTGCTTGCCCGTCTCCGGTCACGTCCGACACCCCCACGATGGTGTGACCCTCTCCGTCAAGGTTGGCCAGGTCCAGGGTGCCGGCGAATGACGCCACCGCGTCCCCGAACGACGCCAGCTCCCCGTCGCGTTCGGTGAGCGCGTCGATGTCGAGGTCGTACTGCTCGCATCCCGCGGGCAACCCGGCCACGAGCAGGCTGAAGATCACGGAAAAGGAAGAGATTGTTCGTTGCTGGTTCATCTTGTCTCTGTTCGTCGTCTGACGTTCATGTGAAGAGCGCATACGAGGCAGGGTGAGCCCGCGTGGCATTGCCCCACGCATTCGGTGCGTCAGCCCAAATGCTCTCGAAGGCCCTGTTGGAGATGTCTAGTCCAGGCCGATGATTGGACACTTCGGACAATCACCAGGCCCGAGGCCTAGTCGCACTCGTTGGACGACGCTCACGAAGGCAATGCGAGCACGCGCCCGAGGCGATGGATACGATAGGCTGGGGCGAGGCATCACGCCATACGCCCTATGGAGTACGGGCCTCGCCGCCGACGCCTAGGGCAACGTGCGGGCTCCTAGGAGCCCGGTCATCCCGAGCGGCGACTGGCCGTGCATCTTCGCCGTGGTGTGGCACTATGAGCGCCATGTTCTTGCAGGCCGATCTGGGGCTGTCGTTTCAGCGCCTTGGAACCACCGTTCGCGTCCCTCCGCCCAGCCCGGTCGGCAAGCTGTTGCACTGGCTGACGCTCGGCACGACCGGCGAGCCCTGGGAGCGCGAGGCATTCGTACCGGAGGCGATGATCCGCTCGCTAGCCACGGCGCTGGCCGACGCGGGGCTGACCGATCTGGTGTCCGCGGCGTGCGACGACGCGGTCGTGTACCTCGACCAGCGTCGCCGCGACGACGATCTCGCGCCCGTGCTCGACCGCATCGCCAAGGAGGCGGGCACCGGGGACGGGGACACGCCGACCGTGCTGGAGCTCGTCGCGCAGACCCGGGACGAGGTCGGTGACTACGTGATCCAGCTGACCGCCGAGCGCCTCCACCCCGTGGATCGGTGTCCGATCCGGATCCGGATCTATGCGCTGTTGCGGGCGTTCGCCCTGGGCGGGGAGACGGGGCGCAGCGAGGCGCGGCGCGGCGAGGCGCGGCGCGACCGCGCGCACGGAGTAGGACGTCGTGAGGCCCTCATGGCGACCATGCGGCAGACCATTCGTTCGCCCGACGGGTTCGAGCCCCTGGTCGCAGCGCTCGACACCCGGCTGCTCGCGCTGTGCGAGCGGATCGAAGGCAGCGTGCGGGCGCACCTGCAAACCCACGAGACACAAGCGCTTCGCCTTTGCTGCGCTGTGCGATCCCGGGAGACGCGGCAGCCCGACGCCGTTCGTCCGCCGATCTCCGCGGAGGTGATCCCGGTGCTGCGCGGCTATCCCGGGCTGGTCGACGCCGCGTTCTACCTGCAGTGCTGGCTATCGGTGCTCACGGAGCTGGGGGCCGAGATCCGCAAGACGCTGATCGTCGACGAGGCGGGGCACCCGGTGCTTCACATCGGCGACGAGGCCGCGAAGCTCGGCACGACGCGGGCCTACGTGCCGCAAGGGTCGATCACGGACGCGCCCGGGGCGCTAGACGTGGTGTACTTCGGGGGCAGCGACTATGAGGATGAGCTGCGCCGCGGAGGACGGATCTCGGAGTCTGAGGTCCTGCTGGCCGGCGAGCCCGCGTGGAAGCTGATCCGCGAGCGCGAGCTGGGCGTCAAGGCGAAGTACCGTGGCTTGATCGCGATGCAAGCGGCGTCCGTGGGGTCGCTCATCGGCTTGGGGACCCAAAGTGACGGGAATACATCCGTCGGGTACGGGGGAGAGTTCTCCGACTTCTGACCGGCCGCCGGCCGTCCCTTCCGCGGCCGATCTCGATGACAGTTGCAAGCGCGATCGAGGAGATCACGCTCGAACGATACGTCCCGACGGCGGCGAGGGATCACAGATCTTCCGATCCGAGCTGGACCGGAAGATCGCGCTCAAGCTATTGCACGGGCTCCAGCGCACCGACGACGCGCGGGCGCTGGTACGCAAGGCTCGGGCCATGGCCCGGGTCACACATCCCAACGTGGTCACCGTACACGACGTGGGCGAGCACGACGGCCGGGTCTACGTGGCCATGGAGTTCGTCGAGGGGCAGACCCTGGCGCAGTGGCTCAACGCCGAGCGCCGATCGTGGCGCGAAGTCCTGGAGGTGTGCATGCTCGCCGGTCAGGGCCCAAAAGCCGCCCACGCGCGCGCCTGGTCCACCGCGACTTCAAGCCCGGCAATGTCATGGTCTCGCACGAGGGGCAGGTGATGGTCATGGACTTTGGCCTCGCGCGTGCCAATAGTGAGTCGATCGGCCCGCAGGCGGAGCAGGCGGAGCAGGGGCCTCGGTCTGGCGCCGTGCTCGACGACAAGACGGCGGGTCGGCTGGCCGGCACCCCGGCCTACATGGCGCCAGAGCAGATCAATGGGGACGAGCTCGGGCCGCAGACCGATCAGTTTGCGTTCTGCGTGAGCGTTTGGGAGGGGGTGTGTGGACAGCGACCCTTCGAAGGCGAGTCGCTCGCGGAGCTGTTCGCCCGCACGATCGAGGGGAGGATCCGTCCCGTCCCCGCCTCGGCGAAGATGCCCCGGTGGCTCGAGCGTGTACTGCGACGTGGGCTCGAGATCGACGCAAAGAACCGATGGCCCTCGATGGCGGCGCTGCTGGCCGTGCTCGAGCGTGGGCGACGGCGCTGGCGCTGGCAGGCGGCGCTCGGTGGGCTGGGTGCGGTTGCTGTAGCCGCAGGCACTGCATTCGGCCGAGCGGGGCGTCCGCATCGTCGAGGAGGAGGACCCCGGCCCGCGGAAGGCGGCCGGGGCTCGCTTCGCGCTTGCGCGTGCTCTGGTGGCGACTGGGGATCCTCGGGTCCGCGCCCCGGCGCTGGCCCGGGTAGCGCATGATGAGTATGCGCTTGTCTATGATGAGGTGCGGCGGGTCGAGGTGGAGCGGTGGTTGAATGGGCTTAGGTGAGCGTGCGTGAGACCGCGCTTCATCCCGCGCTGGGCTAGTTGCACCCCCTCTGCACCAAGAACGCCCGCGGGCAGTTATTGACCATGAAGGCCGAGGTGCGCTCTATCGTAACTTCACTGCGATCGTCGTCCTCGGTATATGCTCGTGACATCGTGCATCGAGCTCGACCCAGCGGAGCGGATCGCTCTGCGCGGAGTACCTGGCCGCTGGCGTTGCTGGTCGCGTGCTCGGTGCGGAACGCCCCGTCAGCCGATCGTGGTGGTCCAGTGGTGGTTGCACCCGAGCCCCAGCGGGCGCCGGCGACCGGTGATCGGCACTGCAGCGAGCGATGCTGTCCGACCGGATCGTCGATAGTGTCCGTCGGTCTCGGATCTGCGGCAGAGACCGCGACGCCGGCGGGGGTCAACGTGTGCTTAGTGGCCAGCGCGGGTGCCGATGAGATCCGGGCTCGCCCCAGCGGTGGCGTGATCGTGGCCGGCGACGGCAACGACCGAGTCGAGGGCAGCGGGATGCGAGATACCGTGCTCGGAGACGACGGCGACGATGTGATTGTTGGTGCACGAGGCTCGGATCATCTCGATGGTGGCTTTGGCAACGATCGGATCGAGGCCGGTGACAACGGAGACCTCGTCCTGGGGGGGCCTGGAAATGACACGATCTTCGGGGATCAGGCCAAAGGCACGGCGGAGCATCCCGGCCCGGACGTCCTTCATGGCGGGCCGGGGATCGACACCATCGATGGAGGCCCCGGAAAGGACGAGATCTTCGGAGGTCTCGGCGCGGACGAACTGAGGGGCGGAGACGACGACGACACGCTCATCGGCAACCAAGGCGACGACGAGATCGAAGGGGGCAACGGGCGAGACTGGGTCAGCGGTGGCGCGGGGAACGACACCATCCGGGGGGGCCCCGGGGGAGACTTACTCCATGCGGGAATCGGGCGTGACGCTGCCTATGGTGACGAAGGCGACGATACGTTCGTCATCAACGGTGAGTGTGAAATCGAGCCAGGAGAGCTCATCGACGGCGGTCCGGGTGCGGATCGGGTGATTTCCCCGTTGACCGAGCAGGAACTACTCCAGCGAGGGGTGAGGCTGGTGTCGGTCGAGACGTTTATCCAGCGCTGGCGAGGGCCGGTGGGGTCCAACGAGCACATCGGATCGGACAGGGCCTGTCGGTTCCAGGACCCAGCGGTCGAAGTGATCGAGGTCTCCGGCGCAATCACGAGCAGCGACGTACTGTGGTTGGACCAGGAGCGGGTACTCCGTGAGCCGGACGGTCTGCGTCATGGATCCTGGGATGTAGTGACGCGGCACCAACTGCACGTCGACACGGTGTACCTCGGTGATATCTCGCCCGGGCAAACCCTTCCGATCGTGCTGGCGGGAGGCACTCTCGAGATGACGGACGGTAGCAGCACCGCGGAGTCGGCGTGCTGCTTTTCGCCGATCCATGAGGGGGGTCGCTACCGGCTCGTGCTACGAGAGCTACGTGCCCATGATGGCACCCGAAGCGGCTGGGAGTACGAGTGGTTGGTGGAGTCACCGCCCAACCATTCGCTGGTGCTGCGGCTGTCGGAGCAGGGCCCGATCTCGTTCGCATCGACGATGCTGCCCGAGGGCTACGGACCACGGTGCCCCGAGATCCCGAACACGGCGTCGTTCGCGTCGAATCGCAAGGCGATCTTGTGGGCGAATACTCTGGGGAGTCGTTGGGATCAGTCGGTCGCGGTCTGCGGCGGCACGCAGCCATGTCTGGTTGCTGCGCCGACCGCCTCGATGGATCCCAACATGACGCTTCCCGAGGGCTGCGAAGAATCGCAGACCTTCCGGTCCGTGTTCAGCGACGCGGCGCGGATCATCTCCAGGGGCGCGGTCACGGCGGGCACCTGGGGGGTTCACCCACCCGGGGTTGCGACCAACCCGGCCTCGTTGACCGCGTGCGACACCTCGAAAGCGGATGACGGTCGAAGCTGTATTGCCCTGGACCGGCCGCGGCCAGACCTCGGTGGGGCTGCGAACCAACGCAACATCGGAGGATACAACGGGCGCACGAACCTTCAGGCCAAAGCTACCGCGAAGTCGATGGCCTGGCCGACGCTCAAGCAGGCCTACGAAGTAGATATTACACTCGCACACGACCTGCCCCATGGAGACGTGTGTGACGGATTCGTGGGCGAGTTCCTGTTCTCCCCGCTGGTGACCCACGAGCTGGGGCATGCATTCGGGCTCGCCCACGTGGACGATGGGTGTGACGTCAACATGCTGGAGTCGCAGGTGGCTCGATGGGGGGCCCACGAGAAGGCGCGGTTTCGCGTGCTGTATCCCTCCCATGAGTTCGAGTTCCCCGACAACGTCTACGTGCAGCAATGACGGGTGTGTGGTCATCGAGGGCCGTATCGTGGGGCTGCGCGCTAACGCTCGGCATGGTGTCGGGTTGCCCCGAGGAGCAACTCCCGCCTCCTCCGATCGCGACGGGCGGAACGCTCGGGGGAGTGGGTGGTGAAGGAGCGGACGAGACGGGCGATGGGGATCCCGTTGGAGTGGAGTGCGACGTCTGGCAGCAAGACTGCCCGCCCGGCGAGAAGTGCGCGCCCGTCGACCCGGCGGGGGTGCTGCGCTGGACGGAGTCGAGGTGTGTGCCGGTGGATCCTTCTCCGGTAGGGATGGGGGTCAGTTGCACCATGCCTAACGGGCCGGGCGGGGGTGTCGATGACTGCCCTGTAGACGGATTTTGCTACTTTTCGGATCTGGCTGGGCAAAGGGGTCGGTGTGTGCCGTTTTGCCAGGGAGGACCCGAGGCACCGGTATGCCCCGAGGGGATGGCGTGCGGGTGGGGCAACGGAGGCGCGATCGCATTGTGCCGAGCGAGCTGCGATCCCCTGGTGCAGGACTGTGAACTGAACAATGCGACGTGCCTACCCACTCCATCGGGGACGGAGTTCGTGTGTTATGTGCACCAGTGGGACCGCGGCGGGGCTGGGTGCACAGCTTATAACGGTTGCCCAGCGGGGGAGGCATGCGTACCCGCAGAGTGGGTGGATATGGATGCGAAGCCAGGGATGCGGAAGTGCGAGCCGTTCTGTGCGGTAGGAGAGGGGTTGTGCCCCGTGGGGATGGTGTGCAAGGGGTGGCCGGACGGGAGCGTAAGTGGGCACCCGGACGTGGGAGTGTGCGTAGTGCCTTAATGGGCTCGGGTCTTGGGAGCTGTGGGCCACGGCCAACGCTCTGCCTCGAGCAGAGACACCACCTGGCCGAGGCTCGAGCCCCGAGTATCCGGCACCGAGAACCCTCTCAGCCCACGCCCATCTCGGCCAGCTCTCGCTGCGCCTGCGCGCGCCTGCCAGCCCCGGTTGCCTCGCAGGCCCGTGGGTTACGGGGTCTCGTGCAGCATCATGCCGATCCCGCGACTCCGGGCCCGACGAAGCGTCGGGCACCGCCCCGGACATCGTCGCCGGTCCCCAGCAGCAAGAACCGGAACGCCTCCTCTTGGCGCTCGTCGCCATCTGGGCCCTCGATGCTGCACAGGACCACGATGCGGTAGTCGAGAGAGGCGCGAAATCTGAATAAACGCTAACATTGACTCCACGGCATCCTAAAAACGCAGCTGTATTCCGGTCATATTTACCCAGCGTTTATGTCGAGTCCGAACTACGACTCGCGATCGCTGAAGACGATTGATTCGTACCTGCCCACAGATCACAGCAGCGACGCCTAGTACGCCAGCGCCGACTCCAGTGTATCCAATTATCGGACCGACCGTTGCATTATAGATGTTCCGCTGACGGCTAGGAGACACGGTGCCGCTTTGCGCCATAATCTCGGCTTCAATTCCGTTCTTGCCGCTCGTCCATAGCGCCATACCGACGATGCCCATAATCGCGCCAACACCGGCACCAACAGCCCCTCCGATCACCGTATACTTAGCACTTTTCACTCTAGCAGGAAGACTCCCCCTTAGCATTCTTCTAATCTGAGTATCATTCATTACAAAATACAGAGGCTCGCTTAATGACGAGTGCTGCCAAGGGACGACCAATCCTCTATACCTCGCACTGACACGTCTGCCTGTCCGCTTGAACACTTCCTCGACTGACAGTCCTTTCTTGTACATCAGTCGACTGAGCTCTTCTGTGTATGGCGAATAACGCGAGAGACCATCAAAGGTCATTCCTCCAGGAGATGTAGAAAACGCAATGAGCACTTGGGCACCAAGCAGCCTTCGCGACGAAATTTCTAGTACTCCAGGCGAGGCTTTCTTGTGACTCAGCCTCGTTCGGCATGAATCGATGATAACAATTACCACTTCGACCCCTCCGGCGGCGATCTTATCCACGATGCCATTCAGCTCAACTCCGTATTCGAGAATCCCATCCGTCGTATTCGGCGTCTCCTTGGTTATCAGGTAGTGGTGATTATCTATCTGCAACCCATGGCCAGCAAAGTAGAACAGACCAATTCGGGCATTACTCTCGCGTAGCCACTTTGAGTACCGAGTCAACTCGCGCTCCATTTCGTCTTGTGTCAGATTAATCCGGTTGGCGACAGAGAAACCGAGGTCTACCAGGCTCTGTGAGATAAGCTGAGCATCGTTGGCTGCATTGGGGAGCACATCTAAGCTGTCATAATTGGAAACTCCAATAACCAGAGCATGCCGCCCTTGCCGTGAAACTGGATCTGGTTGGGCAAACAAAACCATGATCATGAAGTAGATAATTACAGCAACTACGAGTGGAGGGAGAGTTCGTGGTAGGCACGAGCAAGTCTCTTTACACATCGCATTGACTTTAGTAATCTCAGAGCGGGAAGTAAATGAATATTTGGGACATCAGCGTAATCGAAGAAGGGGCAGGAGCAACACTCGCTCATTCGTGTACTAAAATTCAATACCGCTGACCACACCAAACTGTAAGATAAAGATTTGAGGTAGAATAATTGTGCACCTGTCTCGTTTGGGACAAATCGCTTTCGCATCATCCCGCTTCGCCTCGTAGTGCCAAATGCCTTTCTGTTTCATGGATAAGGCTCGTAGTTGACATTGGACATTTCGGGCCAGGCAGGACTTGGTCTAATCTTTTCCTTCAACCTTCAACATGTTCACTCTTCCTGTCCTGCATCGGCCAACTCCGAGGACACCAATCGGTTGAGTTGGGCAAAGCGCGCACGGGCTCTGCTCGCTAGACGACTCGCCCGCTCGGGGTCCCGACCGATCGGGTCGAGCGACGCCGCGACCAGGAGGCGCAGTTCTTGAGTGCCGATGGCCGACTCGCAGCATCGGAGTTCCCGCTTGAGTGGTAGATCCGCCACGGCGAGCGCGTCGGTGGGTCTCCCTGCCGCCAAAAAGATCCGGCCCGCGAGCGCGATCAGCTCCGGTTCCTGCACTACCGCGATCTGAATCGCCAATGCGGCCTCCACCAAGATTGTCGCCGTTGATGTCCCCCCTCCGCCAACGCGATCTCGGCCTTCGCATACTCCAGTTCCATATAACCCGCCAACGCCTCTTCTAATCTCACCGCCTGCTCGACAAACTGGTTTCCGCCCTCGGGATTGCCAGCCAGGAGCGCAAGGTGCGCCCCCCCCCCCCCCGGGGTTGGGGGGGGCGGGGGGGCGGGGGGGGGTGGGGGGGGGGGGGGGGCCCGGGGGGCGCCCACAGAGCCCCAGGTTCCAAACAGCCGGGGGGTGTTACAAAAAAGGGGGAA
>JBCCWC010000183.1:0-31238 GCA_039194325.1 Myxococcota bacterium | reverse complement strand
CTCGTACTCTAGTCGGCCAGTATCGTATGCAATTCCCAGGTTGAGCCCAGGGCTTTCACATCCGACTTAACAAACCGCCTGCGCGCGCTTTACGCCCAGTAATTCCGATTAACGCTCGCACCCTCCGTATTACCGCGGCTGCTGGCACGGAGTTAGCCGGTGCTTCTTCTAAAGGTAACGTCACAGCTGTTGCGTATTCGGCAACACCCTTTCTTCCCAATTGAAAGTGCTTTACAACCCTAGGGCCTTCTTCACACACGCGGCATGGCTGCGTCAGGCTTTCGCCCATTGCGCAATATTCCCCACTGCTGCCTCCCGTAGGAGTCTGGACCGTGTCTCAGTTCCAGTGTGGCTGATCATCCTCTCAGACCAGCTACCCGTCTAAGCCTTGGTGAGCCATTACCTCACCAACAAGCTGATGGGCCGCGAGCTCGTCCATTGGTAGCCCTTGCGGGCCTTTCCCGAAGAGGTCCGAAGACCTCCGCGACTTATCCGGTATTAGCCCGAGTTTCCCCGGGTTGTCCCAGTCCAAAGGGTTGATTACCCACGTGTTACGCACCCGTGCGCCACTGTCCCCACTTCCGAAGAAATGGTTCTCGTTCGACTTGCATGTGTTAGGCCCGCCGCAAACGTTCGCTCTGAGCCAGGATCAAACTCTCCAGTTTGATGCTGTCGTTCGGATTTCCACCGAACAGTGCTCGGCACATGACCGAGCTCGGAATCGGTCCTTTCTCGGCCCGAGGGCCTCGAAGGACTTTGGGTTGCGAGACGTTACCGCCTCGCGTTTCCCACACACTTCATCCACGTCCCGCCTCGGTCGCCCGAGGAGTTCTCGCGGATGGTGACCATCCCGTTTTCCGCTATCCAGTTTTCAGGGAGCGCTGTTTCCGAGGGGGAGACCCCGAAGGGGACCCCGCCGGTGGGGCTGGGTTTGTAGTCAGCCCCGAGGGTTGGGTCAAGCGAAAAGGACTTTCGCTTGAGAGGGGATCCGCACGCCTTGGGAGGCGTTCGGCAGCCGGTTCCTTGTTTCGAAGGCGGTGACCCCTTACGTGGCCACATGCTTTCGAAGGTCCCTCGTCCGGCTCTTGAGTTCGCAGGTTCGCGCGCCCCGAGAGGCGTGTTTCACCGCGGAGGGTGGATGCTACGGATCTGTGACCCGTACGCAAGTTCTTTTTGCCCTCCCGCGCATTTTTGCAAGACGGGCCCGAATTCGGACGGTGAGGAGCCTTTGGCGGTGATTGCGATGCATCCCCCAGAGGGTGCGCGCCGCACACCAAGGCCCAACGGAGCCGAGACGGGTCGCGCGATCTCCCGGGGGCACGGAACGGTGTGTGCGCAGTCCTTGCGGGCATTCCGGCATCGGCGGAGATCGCTCAGGGAGATCCCCGACACGCACGACCATGGGTGAGCTTCGATCGCTGAACATCACTACAGCTCAGGCGCTGCCTCGCGCACGGCGAGAGCTCTCGCGCGGCTAGAGCTCTCGCGCGGCCAGCAACTCATCGCGATCCCCCGCAAGGGCGACGACATCACTCTCGCGCAAGGGCACGTTGGGATCGAGGGTCATCAACCGCTCGCCCCGGCTCCACTCGAGCACCTGTACGCCGGTGCGACCGCGCAGATCGAGCTGCCGCAGACTACGACCGGCCCAGCGGCGCCCCACCACCACCCGCTCGAGGATGATGCCCTTGCCCAAGACCACCTCCTGGTCCTGGCGACTACCGGCGGTGACCTGCAAGACCTCCTGCTGCTCTCCGAGGACCTTGTCGCTGTAGTGCGCGATGAGATCGCCCCGGCGCATGATGCCCAACAGCTGGCGATCGCGGTCGACGACGGGCAAGACCTCGGTCTGGGTCCGAGCAAAGGCCTGCATGGCGCCGGCGAGGGTGTCGCTGGGGTACAGCAGCGACAGGCGACGCCCCATCAGGTCGCGCGCGAGCGAGCCGGGCTGGATCTTGCCGTCGAGCATGCGCCGGGCCAGCTGGCGACCGTCGATCTCGCCCACCACACTGCCCTCGGCGTCGACGACAAAGGTGGAGTCGAGCTTGGCCTGCACGCACCGCCGCCGCACCTGCTCGAGCTCGGCGTCCGGGGGCAGCACGCCGGGCGGCGCGAGCATCAGCTGGCGAACCAGGCCGCGCTTCATCACCTCGCCCTCCGCCTCGGCTTCGAGCACGATGCCGCGCCACTCGAGCTGCATGCGGTACAGGCCCACCGGGTTGATCCGGCGAGAGACCAGCAGGGCGAGGATGCAGCCGAGCATCAGCGGCAGGATCACTCCGTAGTCCTGGGTGAGCTCGAAGAGCATCACGATCGGGGTGAGCGGGGCCTGCATCAGGCCGGCAAAGGCAGCGCCCATCCCCACGAACGCATAGGCGCCCACCCCGTGGGCCTGCGGGCCGAGCACCACGTGGGCCAAGGTCCCGACCAGCGTACCCAAGCAAGCACCCACGTAGAGCACCGGCATGAAGGCCCCGCCAAAACCGCCGCTGCCCAGGGTCAGGGCGGTGACCACGATCTTCAGGCCCAGCAGCACCAGCGCCATCTGCCAGCCCAGCTGCCCTTGCAGCGCGCTGGAGACGGTGTGTCGACCGGCGCCCAAAAGCTCGCTGGAGACGGCGGCCGCGATGAGCCCCACGCCCAAGGCCCCCACGGCGGGCTTGAGCCAAGGAGCGAGCGTAAGGCGCCCGAAGTAACGCTCGGCGTACCGGATCGCACGAGCCATGCCCGCCCCCACCAGCCCCGCCGCGACGGCCAGCAGCAAGTAGAAGCCGAAGTCGGCCAGGGAGACCGCACCCGAGGTCGGCCGCTCGAACTCGGTGTGCGGGCCGAAGATCGCGTGCGAGGTCACCGTGCCCGAGACGGCGGCCACGATGAGCGGAATGAACACCGACATGGTGCCGACGTTGCCGCCGATCGACCGGCCGAAGACCAGCTCCACGGTAAAGATCACCCCGGCCAGCGGGGCGTTGAACGCCGCGGCCAGGCCCCCGGCACAGCCGGCCCCCACCATGGCCACGTGACGTCGCAGCCGTAGGCCGAAGAAGCGGGAGAGCACCGCGCCCACCGTGGCCCCGATCGCGACCGAGGGACCCTCGTGGCCACACGAGCCGCCGCTGCCGATGCTCACGCCCGTACCCAGTCCGCTCACCAGCGCCGCGCGACCGTGCAGGCGCCCGCCGTGGCGGGCCACCGCGGCAATGACGTCGGTGGGGCCGACCGATGGCTCGGTGTGCAGCAGTCGGGTCGCCAACAGCCGCAGGCCCCCCGCCGCCAGGCCGCCGAGCACGGGAAAGGCGATGATGATCGTCCAGCGGAGCACCCCGCCAAAGCGCCCGATGAACAGCTCATTGGCGCTCTCGATCCACAGCAACAAGACCCCAGCCGCCGCGCCCGAGGTCACCCCGACCACCGCGGCCATCAAGATGATGTAGACGTGATCGTCGCGAATGACGGTGGCCAAGCGTCGGCCGAGCAACAGGCCCAGCGCGCGCCAGGCCCGCCCGAGCCGCCCCGTGGTCGACTGCGCCTCATGGATCCCCGTGCGCGGCCGCGAGAAGGTCGGACGGGCCGCGACCATCGAGCGACTCGCAGCGATCATCGAGTCGGTCGAGCGAGACGACCGGGTCGCTCCGTGTCCACCCACCACTCTGTCCGAGTCGGGTACCGAGTCGGGCACCGACTCGCCGACCGACTCGCCGACCGACTCCGTCATCGACTCGCGCACCGACTCGGGGGTCTCGGGCGGCAGCGACTGGGGCGTCTGGTCCCCGCCCGAAACCCCCTCCGACTCCGTGGCCGCGCTCGGCTCGGAGACCTCGGACGGCGGCGACTCATCGGGCATTCGGTCAACACGCTACCGCTGCCGATTCGAGCCCACCAGGGAATTGAATGTGCGATATTCCCCCACAGCGATGCCGCTGCTCGATGCCTATCGGGACAGCGCCCAAGGCAGGGCGTCGTGTACGGGGGCGACGCTCTGGTCGAGTCCCTGGTCTAGTACAGTAGCGAGCGACTCGACCTGCGGGCACCCTTTGGTGTGATGTCCGACGAGCTCCACCACTCTGGGGTCTTGCGCCGGATGAGCGCGCGGGAGTTGCTCGCGCGTATGCGGGAGCTCGAGCGGATGAAGATCCGGGTCGATGCCTCGCTCGTGTACGGGTTCAAGGTGCTGACCACCGACGGGCTCGGGCTGGAAGCCCCCTTTGCGAGGCTCGGTGCGCTGCCCGAAAGCCCCACCGACCCGCAGATCTATCCGGTCGTGCTCGACGTGTTCGTCAAGGACGGAGCCGTCGAGCTGCTCCGACTCCACGAGATTAGCGCCCCCACGCCTCACCCGGTGCCCGATCTCTCGCTCGACGACCTGCTGCACGATCCCGTGGCCCACATGGCTTCGATCATCGACGTGACGGGAACCCTGAGCGCCGGCGACTACTGGCCAATGCTCGGGCCGGTGGAGATGGTGATCCCCGAGCTGGCCGCGAGCACCCGCTACTCCCACTGGCGTTGCGATCCACCCCCCGAGCCGCTGGTGCGATGGCAGAGCCGGCTGCGGCAGCGCCCGTATAGGATCCGCGCGCGCGGCTATTTCGAGTGCGACGACGACGGCAGCTTCGGGCGACTCTTGTCGTATCGGGTGAAGATTGTAGAGGGTTCGACCCAACCCCCCGCAGTGTCCTGAGCGAGCCCGTCGGCGACCGACCCAACCACTAGAATAGAAGGCCAATCGGCCCCAATGGAGCACCGCGTGCGCGTGGATTCGTACTGAAATCACATGAAATCGAATCCCTCTTCAAAGCAACCCCCACAGTGGGTACTCTCGATGAGGTCAGCCTCCTTCCCTCCACCTCGAACAAAGAACCCGACATCATCATCGTCCTCATGATCGAACACATCGAGCATGACGTCGAGTGGCCTTGGTTCGGGCTCGAACCGCCCAAGACCCACTTCGTTACTGGTCTCCTCACTATCGGAGACACGATCTGAGCTCGTCGCTCTTGTCCCGATCTCTAGCGCGACAGTCCTCAACAATCATTGCAGCAAAGCGATGTCCTTGCAAAGAGCCTTCGCAGCGGGCTTTGCCGGGGCAATTCATATCGTCTTGTGCGGCACCCGAGGGCTTACCCGTGATGCGCTCGACGAGCGACGCGACCGGTGGACTCATCTCCAACCAACGAATCGACACGACCGAATCGCCACAGCCATACATGCCGGCAAAAGAGGGCCAGCGATGACCGCGCAGAACAAACCAAACATCCTCCTACTCCTCGCCGACGACATCGGCGTCGATGCACTACGGGTCGACGAAGCAACTCGCGAGGTCACGGTGATGCTCGACTCGAGCGAGGGTGAGCAGATCGGCACAAGAGCTCTCCCCAACATCACCAAGCTGTTTCAGAACGGCATCCACTTCACCCGCGCGTGGGCCCAGCCGGTGTGCTCGCCGACCCGAGCGTCGCTATTCACCGGCCTACAGCCGTGGCGCACCGGGGTGGGCTACCCCGCCCCGGGAGGCAACAGCACGCTTCAGGAGAACATCACGGGGACCAACAACCCGATCGTGACCCTCGCGGAGTCGCTCAAGACCGAGGACTATCACTCGGCGATGTTCGGCAAGTGGCACCTGGGGCACCACGGGGAGGGCGCAGCGGCCCAGGACGCCAAGCTCACGCCCACCGAGCGCGGCTGGGACCACTTCGAGGGCGTATACCGCGGCGGGCTGCGACCCGTCGGCAATGACTACGGCGTGTCGCAGCGGGGACCGGTGGTGGTCTCCGACCTCGAGCAGCCCATCAACCAGGTCCCCCCCAACCTCGAGGACAAGCTCAGCCTGCCCGAGCTTCGAGCCAAGCGCGAGGCCGCCGCGGCCAAGTGCAAGGCCTACTTGAAGGAGGTCTGTCCGGATCTCGTCGCTGGCGATCAGTACGACAACCAGCGGGACATTCGCTACTTCATCTGGGACAAGGCCTACGAAGATCTGCCCACCGAGACGGTCATAGAAGAGAGCGGGCCTGGCGATCGCACGCACATGTACGCCACCCGCGACCAGATCTACTCGGCGATGAACTGGATCCGGCAGATGCTCGGCCGGAGCTGGTGCATCTCGCTGACCCTCATCGTCCCCCACGACCCCTTCCACATTCCGCCCGAAGAGTCGTTCTCGATCCAGTTCAAGGACAAGACCAAGCCCACGGTCACCGAGATGTTCGTGGCCATGGTCGAGTCGATGGATTTCTACATCGGCAAGCTCCTGAACTCGGACGATCCGGAGATCCGGCACCAGCTCGCGAACACGGTCATCATCTTCGCGGGCGACAACGGCACCCAAGACCGGGACTCGGACTCCGACGCGGTCCTCGACCGAGACTTGGAGGACAAGGCCACGTACCACATCGGCGGCGTCCATGTGCCCATGTGTATCGCCGACGGCGGGACGATGCTCGGCTCGTCCCCGTGCTACATCGCGGGGCCGCTGCCGCGACTATGCGCCGATCCGGTGCACATCGTGGATCTGTACCGGACCATGACCGACATCGCCGACGCTCAGCTCGGCCCGTCGGCGGCCATGGACTCCATCAGCCTCGAGCCGCACCTCAAGCAGACCAACGGCGCGAAACGAACCCACTACTTTAGCCAGCAGTATCCCTCACCAGCCAAGCGGAACGGGCAATCCCTGAGCAAGTTCGCCACCGTCTCCGACGGGAGCTTCAAGCTGACCTGCAATCGAACCTCCCTCGTCGATGGAACCAACGACGAGTACCAGTACGAGTTCTGCGAGCTCTCGCCTGATCCTCGGGTTCCCGGGGCTCTCAAGGAAAGCGAGCCGATCACGAACTTCCTCCAGAGCCCCCACCGCGCCAAGGTGGACGAGCTCTACCGGGAGCTCACCAAGAACTTCCTCGATGCCGGCCAGACCCAGCCTCAGGGCAACGAGATCGGCACGATCCCCACCCGCGACAACCCCTTGAAATTCCCCCCGCTCTCCGAGTCGCCGGTGACGATCACCGGATCCAAGACCACCGATCCCCCGCTCCAGCGGCCCAACCCCGAGCTCATCCAGTTTGCCGCGGATCCGCGGTCGGGGCGGTACATCCACGGCGGCCACCAGGCGCCGAATTGGAAGATCACCGGGGCACCGCCCGACGCCGATCTGGCCCGATGGGCCCTGGTCCACGACGATCGATTCTATCGAATGTGCTGCTTCAAGCACGGGCGCGACGATCAGCTCTGCTGCTTTGCCTTCAACGGCAGCGCCTACGCCTACGGGCAGGGCGGCTACACCGAGCTCGGGGTCACCGGCTTCCCCGCCGACACCGACACCCGCTGCTTCGCCATGGCTCACGACGGGCGAGTGTGGCATCTTTTCATGCGCCGAAAGAACGCCCCGCTGTTCTACCGAGCAGCCCTGGTCGGTAACCGCTTCGTCTATGGGGCTGGAGACTATCGCTACCCGGACCAGATCGGCGTGAGTCGGTTCCCCTCCAACGCGGACTGGGACCGCTGGACCATGCTCCACGACAACCACTTCTTCCTGCTCGCCGTGCTGCCCCGGGGCAACAACACGACGGTCTACCAGGGCGCGCTCAACCCGCGCTGGAAGGTCTTCATGGGCACGGGGCCGGGGTGGATCGCCAACGCGCCGAGTAACTGTGACTTCGGCAGCTTCTCGATGCTGCACGATAACTCGGCCTACCGGCTGTACTTCCAAAACACGTAGCGAGCACGACGTGCTCGACGCGGCTCGCCCCGGTCTTCGTCGGGGGATCGGGCGAGCTGCACATCGCCGGGCTCGGCACCCGCGGCTGCCCAGGCGTCCCGGCTCGACCGCCGCCCTTCGACAATCGAATCGATGATAACATCGGCGTCGCGACCTCGCGTTCATCGCTCGCCCCCGAGCCATGGCAGAGCCATGGGACAACCATGGACACGAACAATCACATGCAAGACAAGGACTACCTCGTCGTCATCAACCACGAAGAGCAGTATTCGATCTGGCCCACGGATCGAGCCATGCCCGCCGGCTGGCGCGCGATCGGTGAGGCTCGGAGCCGAGCTGACTGCCTCGCCTACATTGACGAGGTATGGACCGACATGCGCCCCCTGAGCCTGCGTACGCACATGGATGGGTGACCGCTACGCGGCCGCTTCAGCGCTCGAACACCAGCAGGTCGGTGTGCGGGGCGCCGAGGCTGCTCCGGTGGGCCAACGTCATCCCCTGGCCGCAAAACTCTGCGATGTAGTCCTCGGGCCGGTAAAGACGTATTCCCATGAACCCATGGACGAGCTCGAAACCAAGCGAGAAGATCGGCGCGGACGTAATGCTCTGGGCCGCGGGCATCTGGAAGGTATCCGCCACCACGAAGTGACGAGCATTGGGGAAGGCTGAGAGTAATCCCGAGACGACCTCCGCAGGACGGCGAGCATTGAACAGATCGTGCATCATCAGGAACGACATGACCAAGTCGACCTCGTGCACCCCCTCGATCGACTCGACGCTCAGCGCGTCGGTCTGATGGAGCTCGATCCGGTGCTGCATGTCGTTTCTGCGCACGAGCTCGCGGGCTGACTCGATCGCGTGGGCATTGATGTCGATGCCCATGCCACTGACCGCGTGATACCGGTTGCAGATATCGATCAAGCGCCCGGCGTTGCCGCACCCGAGATCCGCGATCCTGCTGAATTCGAGCGGCTCCAACGCCTCGAGGCAATGCTCCCTCATCATCGTCAGGTTGCACAGATTCGAAGCAACGGCCACCTGGGATCCATCGATGAGGGGTCGACAGGTGCTCGCGTCCCCGCCGCTGCGGGCCAGCTCGGCCAATTGCCCGAAGAACCGACCATAACCGCCGGCCGCCCAGGTGAAGAAACCGCGCGAGTGGAAGAACGCGTGGCCCTTGCGAGTGATGAAGAATAGATCTTCGTCGTTCTCGACGATGCCGACCATGCATGCGATACGCATGAGCTGCTCGAGCAATTCGCTCTTCGCCCCGCTGATCTCGACGAAATGCTCCAGCGACCGCGGCCCGTCCTCGTTCAGAGACTCCATGATGCCAAGGTCATTCAGGGCATGAACCACGCAAGTCGCAACAAAGCCATTGAACACCATCGCGGGTGATACAGGATCATTGGTGTTAGTGAAGTGGTCCATTGATCCTTCAGGATCCTACCACGAGCGCGGGCTCGACATCAATCGCGCCGAGGCAGGCGACACCGCCAGCCTCATACTCTCGAGCAGAGCAGACAGAGGCTGCTCGGGGCTAGCGGCCACCGCCTCCAGCAAGCACCCAAGGTGGTCACCGATGGCTGCAATCGTCGTTTCTTCGAAAAGATCGCTTGCATAGCGTAAAAAACCGTGCAAACCGGTCTCGGTGCGCCGGAGCGCCAGGCTCAACTCGAAGCGGCTGACGTGCACATCGGCGAAGGGAAGCGGCTCGACGTGAATGTCTTCGGTCAAGTCATCGACCTTCGAATCGGTCGCGTCGGCCATGAGCATGGTCTGTAGCAGCGAGCCCTGGCCGGTCGTGGTCTCGGCCTGGTCGGCTGAAGGCGCGGCCGGCTCCAACACCTCGAAGGGGACCGATTGATGCTGATAGCTCTCCAGTATCGCCTGCCTGGCTCGGACGACCAGCTCGACGAACGACGCCACGCCAGCCAGATCGACACGCAGCGCCACGGGGGTGATGAAGCAACCAACCACGCCCTCGTGCTGAGAGTCGGTTCGATCGGATGCGATGGTACCCACTACGACATTGCGTGAGCCGCTGATGTGGGAGATCAGCAGCGACCAAGCCGCCAGCAATACCGCGAAGCGGGTGCCCCGCTCCCGCGCCGCCAAGGCATCGAGACCGCGGGCCACCTCCACCGACACTCGCATGGGCCACACCGCGCCGCTGTCACTGAGCCCCGGTGTCGGCGGCCGCCCCGTTGTCGGCGACCTATCATCATAGGGTAGACTCACTCGCTGCGCGCCGCTCAACCGCTCGCGCCAGTATGAGATCGCATGGTCGAGCTCACCGCGAGCCAGTCGGGCACGCTGCCAGACCGCAAAGTCGGCGTACTGCATCGGCAGCGAGCGAAACGTGGGCTCGCGCCCCGCGATCCGTGCACGATAGGCGGTACGCAACTCTTCGGCGAGTATGCCGATCGACCAGCCATCGCAGACGATGTGATGGATCACCAAGATCAAGGCATGCTGCTGCGATCCCAGGGTGACAAGCTCAGCTCGTACGAGGGGCCCAGCTTCCACGTCGAAATGACGGCGCTGAGCCTCCGCGACCCGCTCGCGCATCGCGGCGCCGCGCATCTCGTCATCGAGATCGGTGAGATCCGTATGCTGAGGCACGAAGCAGCCCGGTGGTAGCGCGCGCTGGTGGGCAATGCCGTCGATCGTCGTCAGCGCGCTGCGGAGGCTCTCGTGACGATCCACCAGCTCGATCAACACCGAGGCAAACAGCTCGGTGTCGAGGGGTCCGTGCAGCCGGACCGCATATACGATGTTGTAGGACCGAGTCCAACCCGGACGATGCATCAGGTGCCAAATGCGCTGCTGGTTGAGCGACAGCGGCCGGGGTTGCTCGCGCGACGTGGGTACGAGCGCCGGGTCGGCGTGACCGTGCCCAAGACGACCCTCAACGCGAGACAAACAGCTCGTGTCACTCGCGGCGACGGGCGGTGGTCGATCGATCGCGCGCTCACGGCAGGATCGAGCCAGACGCTCGAGCTGCGCCTCGAAGCCCTGGACGAAGGCATCAACAACGCCCGGCTCGAAGCGTCGCGCATCCCACTCCACGACCAATTCGAGAGCATCGTCGACGATGCCGCCGCTTATCATCATCGGTACCGGCTGCCGGTCTTCGGCGCGGGCCAGCTCACCCGTCGGGCCAGCACTAGGCACCAGGTTGCTCCCTTGCACGCTCGCGGCCCTACGATTCGAACGACGTTGACGACCGAGATAATTGAACGCGACCTCGAAGCCTCGCTCGGGCAGTGCGAGGCGCAGCCCGTCGGGGTGAAACCAGCGCAGTAGCCCATAGCTGGCGCCGCGATGGGGCAGCGCGCGCAGCTGTTGGTCGACGCGATCGACAACTGCGCCGAGTTGGTCGACCGCGACTTCATGCACGTCGAGCGCGATGGGAAACATCGTCGTGAACCAACCAACCGTACGCGTGAGATCGAACTCTCGACCCACCGTGGCCTCCGAGCCGCGATTGCCCGCAAACAGGTCATGCTCGCGACCATGACCCTCCACGAGGAGGCCGACGACCTCTGCGCTGGTCCATTGACGCAGGGCCAGAGCCAACCCCGCCATCAGCACCGGATAGATCTGCGCATTCCAAACCCTCGGGGCGTCGCGCAGCAACGTGTCGGTGAGCTCTTGCGCCAGCCCCAAAGTGACCGCGCAGCGCTGGATCGGACCGGGGGCAGGCTCTCGCGTGGGCAACAGCCCCACGGGTCGTTCGATCAGCGCTCGCCACTGTGACCACTCCGAGTCGAGGGCACCGCTGGCGACCAGGTCCGCTTGAGCCGCGACGAATCGGCTCCAGGCGCTGGTCTTGGCCCCCAGCTGCACCGCCATACCCGAGGCGATGGCGGTGCAGGCTCGCTCGAGATCGTCGAGCAACACGTCCCAACTCAGGGTATCGACCACTAGATGATGGATCGCGATGATCAGCCGGACCTGGGCGCCATCGTCGACCCGCAGCGCGCGTACCAGGGGCGGGCTATCGAGCGTCATGCTGGCCTGCAGTCGCGTCCCCACGTCGGCCATCCGAGCCTCGCGATCTTCAGGAGCGCAGGCCGATAGATCGAGGCTGTCGACCGCAACGCGGTCGGGTAACGCGGTGTAGACACAGCGAGGACCCGAGCCGGTGGAGTCGGCGAAGAAACCCACGCGCAGGGCATCGTGCTGCGCGATCAAAGCGCGTAGTCCGGCGGCGATGATCGCGGTACTCCAGGCTCGGGGGACGGCCACGCACTCCGCCTGGTTCCAGTGCTCGCGCGCCTCGAGCTCGAGGCTGAAGAACCAGCGCTGGATGGGGCTGAGCGCCACCTCGCCAGTGAGCGGGGCGTCGCTGACCGTGTCCGACCGCTCTACCGTGACGACGGCCGCGGCCAGCTCGGCGATGGTCGGGTACTCGAACAACTGCCCCGCAGTCAGCTGCAGCCCAGCGCGCGCCGCCCGGCTTACCACCCGCATGACCGCCAGCGAGTCGCCGCCGCGGGAGAAGAAGTTGTCGTATAAGCCGACGACATCGAGCCCCAGGACCTCGCGCCAGACCTCGGCGAGGGCACGCTCGACATCAGTGCGCGGCATGACGGTCGAGGCCACGACCGAGTCGTCGCTACGACCGGCCAAGTCGGCAAGAGCGCGACGATCGAGCTTGCCGTTCGAGGTCATGGGTAGTGCGTCGCGAATCGTTATGCTCGTCGGGACCATATAGGCCGGCAACCGTTGCCCGACGGCTTGGCGCAATGCCGGGACGAGCTCGGTGGGCGCAAGTCCAGCCGCCGGATCGACGACCACAAAGGCGACCAAGCGCTCACCACCCGCATTGTCGGCGACAACGGCCGCCGCCTCGGTAACCCCGGGCTGGGCCGTGAGGACGGCCTCGAGCTCGCCGAGCTCGATGCGCAGGCCGTGTAGCTTGACCTGCGCATCGATCCGACCGAGGAATTCGAGCGCGCCGTCGCGACGCAGGCGGCCGTAGTCCCCCGTGCGATACATCCGCGACCCGGGCTCCCCGAAGGGATCGGGCAGGTACGCCGCGGCGGTCGCCCCCGGGCGACCGCGAAAACCGCGGGCCAGCCCGATGCCCGCAACATAGATCTCGCCACACACACCGACCGGTACCGCGTTGAGCGCCTCATCGAGCACATAGATCGCGATATTGTGGAGGGCGCAGCCGACCGGGAGCGAGCGGCTCTTCGCTACACCTCGCACTTCATAATCGGCCGGGTCGACTCGCTGATAGCTAGCCGTGACCGTGGTCTCGGTCTGTCCCCAGATGTTGATCATCTGGCTGCGTGAGGCCCACCGCGCGGCCAGCTCGTGCGAGCAGACCTCGCCGGCAACCCCCAAGCTCAATCGAGGCACCGTGCCGACGGGTACGTCTGCGGGCACGGCCGCGTCGACATCGATGCTCGACAGCACGCTCGGCGTGAGAGTGGCGATGTCGGCCGAGGCAAGCAGCGTCGCCAGCCGGGGCGGCGACAGGCGCTCTTCCGAGCTGACCAGGACCACGGTGCCACCAACCGCCAGGGCAGGCCACAGCTCGTGCACCATGCCGTCGAAGGCGACCGACGCAAAGCACAAGCAACGACGACCCGCGGCATAACCTTGCACCCGGACCAACTCCTCGATCAAGTTGACCAGGCCGCGATGGGGAATCGCCACCCCTTTGGGTTGACCCGTCGAGCCCGACGTGTAGATCACGTAGGCAAGATTGTCCGATGATACCCGGATCGTCGGTGCGGACTCCGAGCGGGGATAGCTCGGGTCGGAGGTTGGGATGGTGTCGACCCGAACTCGTGGGAGTGCAGGGTCGAGCCATGATGGCGCGGGCGTGGATCCAACGACCAGGGCCGACAGCTCCGCATCAGCTACCGTCGTGCGCAGGCGACCGTCCGGGTGGTCGGGGTCCAGTGGTACGTAGGCTGCTCCCGCGATGAGGATACCGAGCATGGCGACCACGAGATCGGGTGAGCGTCCGAGATACAGACCCACCCGATCATCGAGACCAACACCGGCATGGGCCAGCGCTCGGGCCAGCTCACCTGACCGGGCGACCAGAGCAGCATAGCTGAGGGTCTGACCCGCGCATTCCACCGCGATGGCTTCGGGCAGATCGACGGCCCGGGCGAGCACTCGCTGATGGACCAGGGCCTCGTCGTCGAGCGGACGCCCGGTGCGATTCCATGCCCGCAGCTGTTCGCGCTCGGCTGCGCTCAGCAAGGGCACCTCGCCCACACGGCGATCGGGTCGGTCCACGACGCCCTCGAGCAAGCGCTCGAAGTGCCCGACCATTCGCACGATCGTGTCCCGTTCGAATAGGTCGGTGGAATATTGCACGACCCCAACGAGCCCCATATCACCGGTCCGCAACAGCAGGGTGAGATCGAGGATGCTGGCGTCGACCTCGACGGCGAGCTCCTCAACGTCGCAACCGGGCAACGCGAACTCGTCGCGGGTATTGTCCAGCACCAGCATGGCCTGCAAAAACGGCGCATAACGGGAGTCACGCCGATCGCACGCCACATCTACGACCCGATCGAAGGGAACGTCGCCGTGCTCGAGACTACCCAGGACCTCGGCCTTGATGCGGTCGAGCAGATGATCGAAGCGGGGCTTGCCGGATAGATCGCAACGCACGACCACCGTGTTGACGAAGAATCCGATCAGACTCTCGACGTCGCGATGATCGCGATTGGCGATCGGTGTGCTCACCACCACATCGGCCTGTCCACTGTACCGACTCAACAGCGCCGCCCAAGCCGCACACAGGACCATGAACAGGGTTACGTCGCGCTCGCGAGCCAGGTCGTGCAGGCTCGCCGCAAGCCGAGCCGACAGCCCAATGGGTACCGTGGCGCCGCGATCCCGGCGTACGGCCGGACGCTCGAAGTCGGTCGGCAAGCTCAGAAGAGGAGCGTCGGACAGGTGGTCGCGCCAGTAACCCAGCGAATCATGGCCAGCATCGCTCGACCAACGCGCGCGTTCCCAGGCCGCATAGTCGGCATACTGGATCGGTAGCGGGGCCAGGTTGGGCTCGTGCCCGGTTGCAAACGCCTGATAGCTGGCCGTGAGTTCTTGCTGCAACACCCCCATCGATGTGCCATCGGAGATGATGTGGTGCATGGCCAGAATCAACACGTGTGAGTCTGGTGCTCGTACCAGTAGGCGGGCGCGAAACAGCGGGCCAACCTCGAGGTCGAAGGGCTCGTTGGCCTCGTCGCGAACTCGACCGAGCAGGGCCTCCTCGTCCGCGTCGTCGAGCATCTCCGTGACCAGCTCGAACTGGCCCGGCGGTGCGATGCGCTGGAACGGGACCCCATCCTCCTCGAAGAAGGTGGTGCGCAGCGCCTCGTGGCGGCTCACCACCAGGCTCAGCGCCGCGCCCAGGGCCGCACGGTCGAGTCCTCCCGCGATACGGAACGCGGTCGTGACGTTGTAGGCAAGCCCTTCAGGACGAAGGCGATGCAGAAACCAAAGCCGTGCCTGGGCAAACGAGGTCGCCAGCGAGCGCTCGCGGGGTACCCTTGGGATCGACGATCCCAGGCCAGCCGCAGCATCGGCTTCGAGCTTGGCGGCAAGCTCGGCGATGGTCGACGTGGTCAACAGAACACGAACCGGAATATCGATGCCTAGCTGTTCCCGTGCATGCATGCTCACGCGGACGGCGAGCAGCGAATGACCACCCAGGCCGAAGAAATCTTCGTGGATGCCGACGTCGCGAATGTCGAAGATGTCCGCCCAGATCTCGGCCAAGCCCGCTTCGATCCGGTTGCGGGGAGCCACATAGGGGACGTCTGTATGCCCCTGGTCGGGCTGCGCACGTGCACGCCCGACCAATGCCTGGCGATCCAACTTTCCACCGAGCGTGAGCGGGAATCGATCGAGGATCGATACGCTCGCCGGCACCATGTAGGCAGGAAGCCGCGCCTGCAAGGCCCGGCGCAACGACGGAACGAGGGATCGGCGGAGCTTGCCGTCCAGCGGATTGTTGACCAGGGGCGTGCTGGACACGGAGCCCGCGCGCAGACGGGCCCTCGACCGGTTCAGCAGACACGCAGCCTCACGGGCCCCGGCCACATCGCGACGCACCAAGATCGCATCCATGGCCAAGGCCCCGATCACCGAATCGCTGATCTCCACGTGGTAGCCGCACTCGTCGCCAAGCGCGAACAGATCGGCCGGATCGATCGCGGGCTCGATCCCGGGATCGATCCCGGGATCGATCCCGGGCTCGCCCGTCGCGGCACGCGGGCCGGCCAGTTGCTCACGAAGCTCGGCCACCGTCTGCTCATGCTCACCGGCCAGCCAAGCGAGGATCCGCTCCTCGTCGCGTAGGCGCGCGTCGGGCACTGCACGTAGACCCAGGGCAACTGGGCGTGAGCCCATGCAGCCCCTGACCTCGGCCAGCGACCGCGGGCCGTCGCGGTAGTCGAGCCACGTGACCTCGCTCGGCTCGATGCGGGGACCAGAGCCTACGTCGGCTGCCGAGGTATCGCTAAGACGTACGATCACCTGGTAGCGAAAACGGGTGAGCTCATTGTGGCTGCGGCCACGTTTGCGCCGTATATCGACCTGCTCGACCATCATCGGCTGGCGCGCGACCATCATCGGCTGGCGCGCGACCATGCGGCGAAACAGCTCGGGGTGAATGGTGAGCTCTTCCTCGTCCATCAGGTGCCGGTGCACCCGAGCGGAGAGCTCTTTACGAGTCACCGTCGCGTCGGCACGAAAGGTCTGGACCGAGGCGTGATAGGCCTCGAGCAGCGGGTAGCTGCGCACGTCGCCGACGTACAAGATCCCCCCGGGCGCCAACACCCCCATAGCGCGGTCAAGTACCCGTTCTAGATAGCTGGTGCTGGGGAAGCTCTGCACCACGGAATTGATGATGACCACATCGAACGGGCCGAGCCCATCGAGGTCGTCGGCAACCCGTTGTTGCACGGTGACATGGTCCAGACCACGGTCGGCAACGTGCTGAGCGAGTCGCTGCACTGCGTGGAGGGAGAAATCGATGCCGACATAGCGACCACAATGAGGGGCCAGGGGTAAGAGCAGGCGACCCGATCCACAGCCGATCTCCAGCGTTCGGCACGGTCGGCTCGATTCCGCGAGCAGCTCACGGATCTCGCCGACCGTGGCGTCCAGCCACTCTTTCATCTCATCTTCGGGAATGGGGGCCCCGCTGTAGCTGCTGCCCCATCCGGCGCGGTCGTAGGTCACGTCGTAACTCGCGGCGACACCGGTCGATGGCTCGCCGGTCGATGGCTCGCCGGTCGATGGCTCGCCGGTCGATGGCTCGCCTGACTCGGACGCCGCCAGCGCATGCTGGTAGAACTCTTCGTTGAGGCGCTGCCAGCTCGCGACCTGCTCGTAGTCGAGCTCGTCGTTCGTACGAGCAATCACATGGGCGGCCAGGGTCGTCTCGCCCGACGCGTGCTCCAGCGCCACGACGGCCGCATCCTGGACCATCGGATGCTCACCAAGTACGGACTCGATCTCACCGAGCTCGACGCGATGACCACGGATCTTGACCTGGTGATCGACCCGGCCGAGGAACTCGAGCTGGCCGTCGGGGCGAACCCGGCCGCGATCACCCGTTCGGTACATGCGCTGACCCGATCCGGCGAAGGGATCGGGCAAGAAACGCTCTGCCGTCAATCGCGGACGCGATAGGTACCCTCTGGCCAGGCCAATACCCGCGATGTAGAGCTCGCCAGCGACCCCGGCCGGAACCTGCTCGAGGGCATCGTCGAGCACATAAAGGCGCACATTGGCGATGGCCTGGCCGATGGGCAGCGTGCTCGAGTCGTGGGGATCGACCTCATGGTAGGACGCCGTGACCGTAGCCTCGGTGGGCCCGTATAGATTGACCAGCCGACAGTGTTGCGACCACTGCGCAGCCAGCTCACGCGAGCATGCCTCCCCGGCCACGACCATACAAAAACGCGACGAGACCGCACCGGGCGACAGGAGCGCGAGCATCTTGGGAGGTATCGCCGCCAGGTCGACGGTCGCCAGCAGATCGTCGAGGCGCCGCGGCGACAGCCGCTCGGCCGCAGAGGTGATGACCAGGGTCGCGCCGTTGCACAGCGTGCTCCAGGTCTCGTGGGCCATGCCATCGACAGACGCCGAGGCGAAGCTCAGCGAGCGTCGCCCGGGGCCGAAGCCCAGGATACGCGCGCTCTCAGCCACCATGTTCAGCACCCCCCGGTGGGCCACGGCAACTCCCTTTGGCCGACCGGTCGATCCCGATGTGTAGATCGCATAGGCCAGATTATCGACCCCAGCGGCGGGAACCGCAGCCAGGTCCGCAGTGGCCGCCGGGCCTGGAGCCGTGGGCATCCGATCGAGACGAACACAAGGCAGCTCGCGCAGTTTGGACAGCCCAGACTCACCCGAGATCCGGGTAAGGAGCGCCGAGGTACTGACCAGCGCCGCGAGGCCTGCATCCTCGACCATGAAGTGGAGACGCTCGGTAGGGAAGTCGGGATCGAGCGGCACGTAGGCCGCATTCGACATCAACACCCCCAGCAGTGCGGCGACCATATCGAGGGACCGGTCGACCAACACCCCAACGGTGTCCTCGACTCCCACCCCGGCCGCGCGTAGTGCACGAGCGATGACATCGGCGCGGGCCACCAGCTGGCCGTAATCGAGGGTCTGCCCGTCGTACTCGACAGCGACCGCAGTCGGTGTCTGCTTGGCATGAGCGAGCACCAGCGAATGGATATTGGCGTGGTCCACTGAACTATTCATGTTCGCGATCATCCCGCTCTGCTGTCGCTCGAGATCACTGACTGGATGGGCTCCCCTGGACCGCACCTACGCTCACACCGAAGACGGCATCGCGCGCGACCCGGGCTTCTCCTCGCGGACCTCGCCGTAGTCGAGCACGATGACCCGATCGGCGCAGTGAAAATACCGGTCGTCGTGACTGACCGCGATCACCGTCTTGCCCTGCTGCTTGAGCGACGGGAGCATATTCTCGTAGAAATGACGCCGGAACTCCGGATCTTGATCCGCCGCCCACTCATCGAGCACGACGATCGGGCGATCTTCGAGCAACGCCAAGACCATGGCGAGGCGCTTGCGCTGTCCGGTCGACAGGTCGAGCTTGGTAAACCGACCATCGGCGAACGCCGTCTTGTGATCGATCTCCATCTGTCTCAGCAGCTCTGCCGCCGCCGCGGGGTCTGCGTCGAGCAGACCATAGGCGCGCTGGAACAGGTGCACGTCGGTAAAGATCACCGACAGCTGCTCACGGTAGGCCGCCACGTTGTGGGGACCCACCGCAATCTCTCCAAAGCGTAGCCCACCCGTGTGTGGCGAGTAGAGACCCGTCAGCAGCTTGAGCAACGTCGACTTGCCGGCGCCATTGCCACCAACGATGAACAGGATCTCGCCGACATTGACCTCGAGGTCGATGGGCCCGAGGCCGAACCCCGGCTCGCCGTTGGAATCAGGATAGCGATAGGTCGCCGCCCGAAGCTCGATGCCTCCCTTGGGCGCAACCCACTGCTCGAGCACGTCCCGCTCGCTCTCGGCATGGGTACAGTTTTTGAGCTTGGTCTCGAGATCGACGAGCTTTGCGAGCGACTGCTCGGCCTCTACGTACTTCGTATAGCCGAAAATACTGCCTTGAATGCTTCCCCAGGCGAACATCAGCGCGATCACCACTTGGCTGACCAGGTCGGGCTCGAGCGCGACATACTGTGGGACCACGAAGACCAGCACGGCCAGCATCAAGAACAAGCAGACCACGAGGAAAGTCTGATTGTCCTGCCAGCGGTGGTTGACCTCGGTGGCCAGGTCGCGCAAGCTGGCGGATGTCTCCCGAAAGTGCTGCTCCACGCCAACGGCTCGCGTTCGGTTCAGCTTGATCTCCTTGGCTCCACGGATCATGTCCATGAGACGATCGATGAATTGGAGCCGGGCCACGAACACGAGATTCATCTTCGTGACGATCTCTCGCTGTCGGAGCCGATAGATCAATACGCTGACGATGATGAGCGGGAGGATGACCCCGAACATCAGCGGCGACAGCAAGACGAGGTAGGCCAAGACCAGAATGAACACGCTCACCGACTGCATCAGCACGCCGAGCAAGCTCGCCGACAGGGAGATGACGGTCAGGTTCTGGTTGAGCCGGTCGAAGATCTCCGAGCGCCCAACCCGCTCGAGATCAGCCAGCCGCGCGGAACGAACCTGGTCGACGATCCGCAGCTTGAGTCGCTGTAGCGAATGCTCGATGGCCGAGACCGCGCGTCGTGCCGCCCAGCGCGCCGAGATCAGGGACAGACCGACCACCACCGCGAAGACCGCAAAACCGACTAGATCTACCTTGGTGGGGTCATCCGCGAGATCGTTGATGATGACGATCGCGATGGTGTTGTTGATGCCCGCCGCGGCTGCGGCCAGCATGACCCGTGACCCGGATCCCGGCGACCCCTGATCGAGCAGATCGATGAACTTCACGCCGGAGCGCCCTTTCTGCTGACAGACCTCACCTTCCCGCAATCCATCGTCACGAGGTGATCCGCCCGGTCGAAGTAGCGATCGTCATGACTGATGGCGATGACGAGCTTGCCCGCCCGGCGCAATTCCGGGAGCAATTCGTCGTAGAAGATCCGGCGGAACTGTGGGTCTTGATCTGCGGCCCACTCGTCGAAGATATAGAAGGGACGGTCTTCGAGCATGGCTACGACCAAGGCCAGGCGCTTACGCTGACCGGTGGAGAGGTCGAGCCGGGTGAAGGCCCCGTCTTCGTAGCGGGTCACCTCGTCGAGCCGCACGCGGGCCAGCAGCGCGTTGACCTCGTCCTCGTCGGCCTCACTCACACCATAGAGTCGCTCGAAGAGGTGGAAATCCGTGAAGATCGCCGAGATCCGCTCGCGATATTCGACGAGGTTCTCCGCGTCGACGTTCGTGCCATCGGCCGTGACCCGACCATCGACTGGCCGGTAGAGCCCCGCGATGACCTTGAGCAGGGTAGATTTTCCGCTACCGTTGCCCCCCACCACGAACGTGAGCTCACCGCGATCGAACCCGAGATCCAGCGGACCGATGGCGAAGCCGGAGGCCCCATCGGGGGACGTATACGCATACTCGAGCTGGTCGACGGCTACCCTTTCGAACGGCCGCTGGACCCATGGGTCTTCGGCGTCCTGCTTTGGCATGACTTGGCGCGACGCGGCCTCGAGCTTCTTCTCGAGCGCAACGATCTCCGCCAGCGCGAAGTTCGATCGAATGAGCGGCATCAGCCCGGTCGACACGGAGAAGACCGGACCGCGCAAGAAGATTGCCGCGACAATGAGCGCCGAGAAGGTCGGCCCATCCAGGGCCACGTAGCCACGTAGCGCAAAGACGACCCCAGCGAGCAACCCGAAGACGACACCATGGCTCAGTATGACGTTATCCGCGAGCAAGACCGATGACTTGGTCCCGGTGACCCGCAGCGCCCCACACGTGGCCGCGATATCCGCCCGGAGCTCACGGCTGGCCTTGCGGCTGAACTGGAGCTGCTTGAACCCTTCGAGCATCTCGGACAAGCGCTCGAAGAACTCGACGCGAAGGCGCGAGGTTTGGCGAATGGCAATGATGAACTCACGCCGCATGGTCATGAACAGGCCCAGGCCTACCCCGATGACCAGCACGACCAGCGAGATCGCCGTCATACAGAGCCAAGCGATATAGAGGCACAAGCACAAGACGATGAGGATCGACTGCAAGAACGAAGCGATGGTCAGCGAGCGCTCGGAGACGAAGGTCATGTTCTCCGTGATCCGATCGCAGATCTCCGCTGCACGCACCTTCTCGAGCGCCTCGAGCTCCGCGGTCACGAGCTTGCCACCAATGCGTACCTTGATCCGATGCAGCGAGGCCTCGATGAGCGTCGCGAACCTCTGATTGACCCTCCGGGTCAAGAGCGTGAACAACGCCACCAGCAGCACGTACATGAACAACGTGCGGAACTCGGTTGGCCCGGCAGAACTCGCCGCCGTGTTGACCTGCGCAATGATGACGGCATTGGTACACGCTCCCACCACCGACATCACCACCAACGACCGCAGCTCCTGGCCTCCTTCCTCGCGGAGCATCTGATACACGGTCATGCCCCACGCGACCTCCTCCGATGAACAACGGCAATAGTTGCAGCGCGCTCGAGGTGGCTTGGCACCGCGCGAACCGAACGAGTCGACATCGCGTGAGACTACGCCGCCCCAGCGCAGACCGTCAAGCAGCGCGCCCGGGGTTCGATCTACACCGCAGAGCTCAAAGCCCCTGGCGAGGGACGCCCCCTCACGTCTTGATGCCCTTGGCCTTGTTCTTCTCCTTCTCCATATCGGAGACCGACTCCTTGGCGCTGGAGAACTCCTTGCGGAAGTAGTCACGCATGACCCGCGGCTTGAAGTCGAGCAAGGTACCACCAGCCTCGAAGTGCATGATGAAGGTACGGCCTACGGCATGGGTCAACATCCCGGAGATTACGGGCACGCTGACCACGCCCAGCGAAGCACCAACCACGGGGACAAACTTGAACAGGCTGAACCCGATCACACCACCAATACCGACCCCACCGAGCCCTACGAACAACGAGATCACCGCCTTTCGGGCCAACCCTTCACGGAACGGAATCTCGTATTGTTTGGAGAGCTGCCGCAGCATGTTGAGCTGCACGCCGGTGATCGCCACGAGGTCGACAACCGGCAGAGGAAGCACCCCCGCCCCCATGGCCGCGTAGACGTGGTTCTGGACGGTCTGGTTGGCTTGCTCGAGCCGGGACAGCCCGGTGAGAAGCACGGCAGCCGTGGGTGTGGCCTCGGTGGGCCCAGTGGCCTCAGTGGCCTGGGCTGAATCGGGTGTGGACGCAGGCGCCTCGGCCTGGCTCGATTTCGTTGCCATTGTGAGTCTCAATCAGTGGATGAAGTACCGTGACCGGGTGAACTGCGGAATAGCGTGAGTATGTGCACGGGATGGGTTCAAGCCGCCGAGGCTTCCATCGCCGCGACAAGACGATGACCAACGTGGTCGCCCCACAAGATGCCCTTGCGAGTCAGCGCAAGCGCCTCATCGTCGAGCGTAACGAACCCTTGATCGATGAGCTCGCGGATCGTGTCACCGCACAATCTCATGACATCGAAGCCGTAGCGCTTGCGAAATGCCTTGCGATCAAAACGGATCAGCTTCATTCCGAGCGCGAGATCACGAATCATCCACTCGTGGGCCGTGAGCCGATGGCCCCGGGCCAGCGGGATCTTGCCGGCCTCGACCTGATCGATGTAGCGAGTGACATCGCCAGTATTTTGCAGCGTGTGGCCGTCGAACATCCCGAACGCCGAGACGCCGAAGCCATAGAGCTCGTGACCCCGCCATGAGTTGGTCGCGTGCCGCTGCATATACTTCCCCCCTTTGGTGAAGGTAAAGAAGTTGACGGGAAGATAACCGGCCCCCTCGAAGCGCTCGATCGCGTGGGCGGCAAAGCGCAGCTCGTCTTCGTCGGAGGGTAAGTCCAGGGTCTTGCGCTTGACCCCTCCGTAGTAGGCACTATTGGCGTAGATCTCCGTCTTGTACACCGTCAGCGAGTGCGCCTCGCTCTGGATGGCACGCTCCACCGAATACGCCCAACCCTCGTCCGTGTCGCCAGCCAAGCCGCTCATCAGATCGATGTTGACGGCCGCGCCGGTCCCCTTGGCCACTTCGATGGCGCGGAGCATGTGCTCCTCGGTGTCCACCCGACCGGTCTGGGCCACCACCTCGGTCTTGAACGACTGGATGCCCATGCTGATGCGGTTGACCCCGAGCGACTCGAGGTGGTCCGCCTTGCTCTCGATTAGGGTGACGGGCTCGGCCTCGACCGTAATCTCGGGAGAGTCAATGCGAAACTTGCGGTGCAGGGTCTCGAAGATCCGACTGAGGTTGTCCTTGGAGAGGACGGTCGGCGTACCACCACCGAAGTAGATCGTATCGACCGGGCGCTCGCCGAGGTGAAAGCGATCGACGACCCGATCGATCTCGGTGCACAGCGCATCGACGTAGCGGTCGATCTGGGCCTTTCGATTGTCTCCGAGCTTCGTGACCTTGTAGAAACAATAGGCACAGCGCTGGATACAGTACGGTATGTGAACGTAGACGTTCAGCGGCTGGGGCTCGACGAGGCTGGAGATTGCCTCGGGACGCCAGCGACGAAAATGGGGGTAGTTGGTCAAGAACCCGTGACGAGTGGGCTCGTCGACGGTCGGTAACGCCAAGCTCATCAGGATGCCTCCGAGGTAATTTCGGGCGCGGGGTCTCGGGCCGCGATCATCGCCTTGACCCGCTTTGCGAGTACCGCCAAGCTGGCAAAGCTCTCGCTCTCCAGCCCCTCATCGGTGAACACGACCCCGTAGCGGGTCTCGATCAGCGTAATGAGCTGAAACAGGACCATCGAGTCGAGCATCAGCCCATCTTCGAGCAAAGGCACCGTGGGATCGATGTCTTGCTCCTCGATGCCAACGTCGAGCTCTCGAGCGATCATCTTCGTGAGCTGCTCGATGATGGATGCTTCGTCGATAGTGGATGCAGTTGCTTGCATGATCAGGATGCGGGGCGAGAAGGTTCGGTGGATATCCGTTGCAGGGTGCTGCGGTCGAGCTTACCGCTAGGGAGCAGGGGCAAGCGCGGGAGGATGCGAATTTCGTCGGGCACGGCAAAGGCGGGCAAGTGCTGCCGACACGCTCGCCGCAGGGGGGCCGGCTCCATCAGCGCAGCATCCGCCTTTGGCATGCAAAAGGCCACGATCCCCCGACCTCGCATGCTCTGGCCGCTGATGATCGCAGCCGCGCGCGCCACCCCGGGCAACCGCTCGAGGGCCCGCTCGATCTCGATGAGGGGCACGAGACGACCATCACGCTTGACCGCATGATCGCAACGCCCGAGCAGCTCGACAAGACCATCCGCCTCGACCCGCGCCAGGTCACGGGTACGGTATGCCCCATCGCCCCCGGACCGGAGCTCGAGATCGTCACCCACGTAGCCCTCGAAGCCGAAGGGGTGCCGGCACAGCAGCTCACCCACCCCGTCTTGGGTGTCCGCGCTTCGCTCGACCATGAGTTCGACACCGGGAAGGGGGCAACCCACCGTGGCCGCCCGCCGACCCGTACGCGAGAGTGGGTCGGCCGCACAGACGACCCCCATCTCACTCGAGCCATAGAGGTTGACGACCCGTCCGTAGATGGTCTCGAGCTTCTCAAACAGCTCGGGGCTGAGCTTGTCTCCGGCGACGACCACGTGACGGTAATGAGCGCGCGGTGCACGGGACCGCACCAGGGTGGCGCACAGGTTGGGAGTCAGAAATGCAACCGTGGGCTCGACCTTACGCTCGCGCTCGATGTAGCGAATCACGTTCGCGCCGGCAAGCAGGTCGACGCTCGCCCCCGCGAGCAAGGCCGGGATCAGGGCCGCGCCAAAGCCGTACATATGGGCAACCGGAACGGGGATGAGCACCCGATCTGCACTGTCGAGCCGAAGCCGCTCGATGGCATTGCGCGAGTTTTCGATCACACGATCATGTCCATGGACGACCAGCTTGGGCACCCCGAGACTACCGGAGGTTCGAAAGACGAGCCGCCCCCGACGAAGGGCGTGGTCCTTGGGTAATGGCTGATGGGTGTCGAGCTCGTCGAGCTCGATGAACGAGTCTGGCCGGGCAAGCATGCCCTCAGCCAGAGGCCCTCGCGGAACCCGCAGCCGCCACCGACAAAAGCTCGGAGCACCGACCGTCAGAGCACTCGGCCGCGGGAACGGAACGAACACGAAGCTCCCCCTGCGGGCGAGCAGCGCGAGCATGGTGAGCACCCCGGGCACCGAGTTGTCACACTCGAAGAGCACGGGATCGTCGGGCTCGACCCCACGATCGGCCAGGAAACGCTCCAGGAGGACCAGCGGCTCCGCGATCGCGGCCCAGCGAATCGAGAGCGTCGCATCCGAGACAACACCGTCACCTTGCGGCAACCGCTCGAGCATCTCCGCGACAGCCATCGCTCGCATAGTCACCGATCGGCTCTCCCCTCGCAAGCTCCGACGCCCAACCCAAAAAGTGTCCCTAATCTACCCCAGCGGGTCGCGATAACCGAATGACGAAGCTCCCGTCGAAATCACCCGAAATCACCCGAAATCACCCGAAATCACCCGAAATCACCCGAAATCACCCAAGCGCTCCCAAAATCTCCTACAGTCATCGGGGTTCGGGCTCACCAACGACCCCTCGTTCCCGTCGGCGCCGGCAGATACCCGGCCGATATGAAGAATTTGACGTAATTCTCGATGATCTCGGCCCCGAGCTCGGGGCACGCGATCCCCGAGCCCGCTAGGAGCGCCTCACTCTGTGACCTTTGATACGTGGGGCGATGGAGGAACCGAGTACGGTTCGAGTCCAATGCCATCCACAGCCTCGCCAGCGTCTCGCGCTCGGCCTGCGCTTGACCCGCGGTCCGCTTGAGCAGTGCCAACCACTCGCCATACTCACGCTCGACCATGGGATACCCGAGCTCCTCCAGGGTTCGTACGAGCTCGAGCCAAGCGAGCGGTCGTGGGTTCACCAGGTGAAAGACCCCCCCCCACGAGCCCCGTCGACGTAAAAGCTCCACCATTGCGCAACTTGCATAATCCACTGGAACTACTGCAAACTCCGCGGAGAGTCGAGGGTACGAGCCGAGGATCACACACGCCCGGATGAGCCGGTTGAAGAGATCATGCCAACTACACGTAACGCCAGTCTTGCTGTGGCCACCGATACGAGCCAGACGGTAAATGGCGGTCGGCAGACCTCGACGACTTGCCTGTTGGATCTTTCGTTCTGCGACCCACTTGCTCTGCGCATAGCCGGTCTTCAGCGTGTCGACCGCCGGAACATCACGCTCGCTCACCCGCTCGTGTACCCGACCGACGAACAGGGCCAGCGACGACGCGTAATGAAAGGGCTTGGTCTGACGTGTCGCCGCCAAGCGCAGTAACTGCTCGGTCCCGCCGACGTTGGTCGCCCGCAAGCCGGTGTAAGGCCTGAGAAAATGGACGTGCGCGCCAGCGTGAACCACGACATCCACGGTATCGGCAAGCTCGTCGTACCCCGCTGGGGACATCCCCAGGCGCGGTTTGGCCAGGTCGCCGCAGACCACCGCGACTCGGGCTCCCCGCAGTGGCTGCTCGAGCCGCAGGCGGTCGAGATGAGCCCGCACCACGTCGTACCCCTGCGTCGGATCGGGAGCACGAACGAGACAGACGACTCGGGCCCGAGTGCGACGCAACAATTCGTCGAGCAAGTATGCCCCGAGAAACCCGGTGACACCGGTCAGCAGCACGACCTCGGGATCATCCGCGTGGGTCGTCAGTGGCTGCTCAAACCGAATCTCGGCGTCCAGCTCAGACTCGTGGTTCCAGTCGATCGTCATCGGTAATCAGAGCGAGAGTCACCGTCACCCCATGTCGCTTGTATCACACGTAGAGCCTGAGCCCGTGAGCAGCTCGACATTGATCTTGGCGATTGATTCCCTTACCCTGCCGCCGAGCGTTAGCCGGCGCGGACCTGGTCGAGCGAAGGATCGAAACGTGAAGAACATGAACATAGAGGATGAGTTGCGCCTGCTCGATCAGACAACCGGACTCGACGACTGGAACATCGATCCCGAGGGAGACATACTGCTCCGCTCGCCCGAGCAGCACGAAGATCTAGATAGCTCCACGCTCACGCCGTTCCACCGCGTGTTGCTAGAGATCGATGGAACGGTCACGAAGTTCCTGGAGTCTCAAACCAAAGAACGGATCGATGTCCTGAAGGTCAGTCAGGCGCAACGCAGCCTACCGCGTGCCCACGAGTGGCTTCGAGCACCAGCCGGGACGACAGTGTCCGCTCGCCAGGTCATCTTGTGCGGCCATGACTCCCACGAGCTCTATGCCTACGCCGTGTCTTTACTGGTACCCGAGCGGATGCCCGCACCAATCCGCGAAGAGCTCCAGGCCAGCGACAAGGGGATCGGCCGACTCCTCCGCGAGCACCGGCTCGAGACCTATCGCGAGGTCTTGTGGACCGGTCGTGAGCGGCGCGAGACACTCCCCCCGGCCCTGGCGCGCTACTCGGGCGGGGGGCTGGTCAGCCGCACCTATCGTGTCCTCTACCGGGGAGCACCGATCATGTTGATCCACGAAAAATTCCCCATCCCCGACACGAGCAGCTGATGCAGAGGGTCGCGCCACTCCCGCAAGCCTACGAGACGCGCTCGGACCGCCCCGAGCGCTGGCCAGACTTCTTCCTCGTGGGGGCACCGCGATCCGGCACGACCTCGATGTTCACCTACCTCAAGCAGCATCCCGAGGTCTACGTCTCGGTACACAAAGAACCGCACTTCTTTGGGTCTGACCTCAGCATCCAGCCGCACACAGTGCGTGATCGAGAGGTATACCTGAGCTTGTTCGTCGACGCACGAGACGACCAGAGGGTTGGTGAAGGATCGGTCTGGTACCTGCGCTCGACGCAGGCGGCCCGCGAGATCTCGACCCAGTGCATCGACGCCAAGATCATCATCATGCTCCGGGACCCCATCGAGATGATTCGATCACTGCACTCGTTGTACCTACGCACGGGCAACGAAGACCTGCACGAACTCACGGCGGCCATCAACGCACAGGACGACCGTAGAGCGGGCCGACGGATCCCCTCGAACGCATACTTTCCCGAAGGGCTCCTGTACACCGAGGCTACCTGCTACCACAAAGGGGTCAGGCGATACCTCGACGTATTCGGACCCCGCCAGGTCAAGATCCTCATATTCGAAGACTACGCGGCGGATCCGGCCGCCGTCTACCGCGAGACGCTCCGCTTCCTGCAGATCGACCCCACGTTCGTTCCAACGTGGGACCTACCGACCGCCAACCGACAGATGCGCCCTGCGGTGCTCCGACAGCTCCGCCGCCTCGGACAGGTGTGCCCCGACCTGCTGACGGTGATGCGCGGCCGAGGCCAGCAACACCTCGGGCCCAAGGCACCGCTCGATCAAGCGCTACGCGCGCGCCTACGCGAACGACTCGCGGGCGACGTCGCCGAGCTGAGCATGCTGCTCGACCGCGACTTGAGCCACTGGTGCCGCCCCTGACCACGCCGGTATGCCCCGGTCGTCGATGAACTTCGCCGCGGCTAGCCGCTCGTGGCCCGCTCGTGGCCCATTCGTGGCCCGCTCGTGGCCCGCTCGTGGTCGTCACGAGGTGGCGGTCGACCGCCTGAGCTTCGAGATCGCCTCGACGATATCGTCTTGATCTCGCGTGGAACCCATCAGCACATAGTGAGGAAGCGTCAAGCACTGATCTCGTGCTCGCTGTGCGACTGGCAGCGAGCGAGTCGCGGCCGCGATTGCCTGCCGATCTGCGACCGGCAGCCCAGAGGCTTTTGAAGGATCATAGAGCGGATTTTGGGCCAGAGGGATCGTCAAGCCGATCGGAACATCGAGCTCGGCGCTCAACGCCGTGCGTAGTTGCTCGATGGTCATGCCTCCAAACTTCTCGCGGTCGAACCTGATGCAGAACCGAAAGTTGGTCGCACGATCGACACCAGGGTGACGCGCGAGAGTCGTCACGCCGTCGAGGCTGCTCAGCCGCCGCTCGAGGTACGCCGCGTTCTGCTCACGCGTCGCATTCTCCTCGTCGAGGTGACCGAGACGATCCAGCAAGACCGCCGCCTGGAACTCCGACAGACAACCATTCCAGCCGAGCTCGTCGCCCACGACCTCGAGGGCCGGATATCCCTCACGCGGGGCCGCCCGAAACCGGCGACCGTTCGCCCGCAACTGCTGCATTCGCTCGTGAAGCGCGGGATCGTCGGTGATGGCCGCTCCCCCTTCACCAGCGGTGAGTACCTTGGTCTCGTGCAGGCTGAACGCTCCTACCTTGCCGAAGCTACCGACACGGCGCCCCTTCCACGTGGCACCGTGTGCCTGAGAGCAGTCCTCCAGCAACGAGACTCCGGTCTGGTCGGCGAGAGCCACGAAGGCGTCGAGATCGGCCAGCGTACAATACTGGTGCACGATCATCATTGCCTTGGTTCGCGGCGTGATCGCCTCCCGGGCGCGGTCGGCAGACATGCAGAGGGTTTGTGGCTCGAGATCCACGAGGATCGGACGAGCTCCACACTCGAGCACCGCCAGCGGGCATGCGACCCAGGTGAGCCCCGGAACGAGCACCTCGTCTCCGTACCCCACGCCTAGCGCCTTGAGGGCGATGACCAGCGCGGTCGAGCCGTTGGTCGTTGGGGTACAGTGCGCCACACCGTTATAGCGGGCAAACGCGGCCGCGAACTGCTGCTCATACGACGCCTTTCCGTCGTACCTACCGCTGAGCGTCCACCGCTTCCCGTGGAGCACGTCGAGGAGGACCTCTTGTGTGCGTGCGTCGGCTCGTGGCCACTTGGGCCATGGGCTCGTGCGAACCGGTGGACCGCCTTCGATCGCCAGATCTTTGGTACGCATGAGACTACCCTGCCCTCCCTCTACCAGGGGAACCGCCGTCCTTGTGGAGCGCGACGACCACGTCCCGAGCACCGGCGTACTCTCGTCGGAAGTACTCGTGCATGGCCCTGGGATCGAAGTCGAGCAGAGTCCCGCCGGATTCGAAGTGCATGATGAAGGTCCGACCGACCGCGTAGGCAAGCATGCCCGAGAGTATTGGCACGCTCGCGACGCCAACAAAGGCACCAACGACGGGGACGAGCTTGAGCAAGCTGATACCGAGCACGCCACCGACCCCGACTCCTCCGACCCCCACCATGAGCGACATCACGGCCTTCTTGGCCACGTCTTCTCGGAACGGAGCTCCGTAGAGCGCCGACAACTCGCGCAGCATCTTGAGCTGCACGCCGGTGATCACGACGATGTCGAAGACAGGAAGAGGGACGATGCCCGCCCCGATCGACCAATAGGCATTGCGCTGGACGATATTCTCAGCCTGCGCGAGCACCCCCCTCGGCCCCATGGGCTTGCCCGCGGACGTGGCTCCAGCGTCACGAGGCGCCTGGCTTGGTGCCTGGCTTGGTGCCTGGCTTGGTGCCTGGCTTGGTGCCTGGCTTGGTGCCTGGCTTGGTGATGGCCCCGAGGAAGCATCGGACTGACTCGACATCGCCTATCGCCTCTCCCATCGCAGCCAGTCCACGTCGACGTGCAACCCTAGGTCGTGCGCCAGGGCTTCGGCGTCGGAGCGAGCGAGAGGCTCGACCATATAGATGCGATTATCGGGTCCAAAGTCGAGCCTGCGCGGCGCCTCGGGTCCGCGTACCTCGAGCACGTAGTTATGACCCCCAGCCGCCTGTGAGTGCATGATGATCCGGCGATTACCCACCACGAGCAATCGCTCGCCCGCGAACACCGCATCAGTGATACCGAGGCGGGTCGGGTCCTCTTGCTCGGTCCTACCTTCGACATCGAGCAGATCGTCCCCGTCGACGTGCCGTGGATCCAAGATGCGGTGTTCGCGGGCGAGCGATTGCTCGTGG
>JBCCWC010000182.1:0-31484 GCA_039194325.1 Myxococcota bacterium | reverse complement strand
TGATTTCAAACTCCGAAGACTTTCTTCGAGGTACCTCGACTGCGCACGAAGGTGCGACCCCTGGCGACCTGCCCTGGAGCCCCGGGCTCGCCCTAGCCTTGCGTCAGGGGTCGTCGCCGAGTCGGCGTGATCATGTCGGCGGGATCACGTCGGCGTTGGACATCTCAGCGAGACGACACGCTCATGCGCTCGCGGATGAGCCGGGCCCACTGGTCGAGATCGGTCACGGTGCTCTCCCGCAGCGAGGGATCGAGGGTGAGCGCTTCGATCTTCTCGCGCAGCTGATTGCGCCCGCGGTGGATCCAGGTGCGGATCGTACCCAGCGGGACGCCGACCACAGCGGCGATCTCCTTGCCGGGCAGACCTTCGAACATATAGAGCTCGAGGGTGATCTGCGTCTCTATGGGCAGCTGTCGTAGCGCCTGGAGCAGCAGCTGCGCCTCGAGGCGATGATCCATGACGCTGGCCGGGGCCGGTCCTAGATCGGCCAGCGACTGGCTCTGCAGATCGATCGCCGGCATCCGGTAGCGGCGCCGGTAGTGCTCGAGCAAGACGTTGCGGGCGATGCCGAACAAGAACGCCCCGAAGCTGGTCTCGGCCCACTTGGCGTGCTGCCGCTCCACGCAGCGCAAGAAGGTGCGCTGGATCAGATCGGCCGCGTCGTCCTCGGGGACCTTGTTGAAGAAGAAGCGGGAGATCTTGGCGTAGTGACGCGTGAACAGCTGCTTGCCGGCGTTCGCATCGCCCTTGCGCCACGCCGCGAGCATCTGCAAGTCGACGTCATCCACCGCCCGAAGAGTGCCAACCGCCAAGCGAGAGGGCTCGGCGGTCGAAGGTGAGATTGCTCTCCGCGCGGTGGAACGCGGACTCCCGCGCTATTGCCCGTCGTCGTCGTCGTCGTCGTCTTCGGGCGCTGGCTCGAAGAGGATCCCGTCGTAGGCGGTGGGATCGGTCGTGGAGATCATCCGCAGGGCGTTCGGATTTGGGTCGATGAATCCCTCACATGCGGGGGGTTTCCAGTTGTAGTCGATCGTCCCGTTCTCGTGGTGCTTGACGGGGCAGACCACCTCGATCCCCTGGAGGTGAGGCGATCGTGGGGTGCCCATGCACAGCACCCCCTGCGGTCCCCAGATCGCCTCGACCGTCGTCGGTTGGGTCGGCGTCGGCTCCTCGGGGCCCGGCTGCCCCGGCACCAGCGGGAGGTTGTCCTGGATCCCCAGCAGGTTGCCCGGATAGGTGTACGGGTGCCCGTCGGCGCAGTAGTCGGCTCGGATCACTCGGTTGGCGAGCTCGAAGACCTGAAGATCCGGGCGAGGCGCGTAGCCGAACCGGGTGGCCTTGCCCGGGGCGCTGGCCATGCACGCGATGTGGTGCATCGTGCCCTGGCCAAGATCGGTGATCTCGCCGGTCTGGCCGTCGATACTGATCCCGTTGTAGATCCGGGCGAAGTTGTCCCCGTTGACGTCGTCCTCGCAAAGGGGCGCGATGGCATCGCCGGTGGTGGGGTCGATCTTGGTCAGCTCGAAGCATGGGTTGTTCGCGGCATCGAGCGCGTGAGCGGTGATCCGCAGGCGGACCTCGTGTCCTGGACTACCGGCGCCGACGACCCAAAGACCCAGCTCGAGGCCCACTAGATCCGCGCCCTTGAGCAGGACGGGCGCCGCCCCCGGGCCGGTCAGCTCGAGGCCGAGCTCCTCGGAGTCGCTCAAGGCCATGGTCTTGTCGCCAACCGTCGAGCCGTCGATGACGTTGGTCTCGAGAAAGTCGTAGGTGGGGGAGTTGAGGGTGAGGGTCTGCAGCCGGGTCTGGTAGCCGTAGGTGTTGGTCGGCCCGGGGCTGCTCAGCCAGTACTCGTGCACGTCACGGGCCGCGGCGCTGACCCAGGCGTTTGTATTGAAGGTAAGGCTCAGTCGGTTGTTGATACCGGCGCCCGCGCCCGCCCGGGGAACGATGGCGAGGTCTTCATTGGCAAGATCGCAGCCGCTGGTGAGTACACCGGATCCCAGAGCAAGAACGAGGACGAGGGGGAGAGGGCAAGCATTGCTCATGATGTCGTACCTATGGCTTGGCGCTCGCAGTGCCGAGCGACGTCGCTTCGGTCTGTGTCTGAGCGGTGCGTGGCCGAACGCGGAAAAAAAATTCAATGGGCCTAGAGGGAGCCCTTGGCCGAACGTGAGAGTTCCGTCACTCTATGGCGGATGACGGTTCCAAGCCCGCTGCAGGACGCAGGCGGTGCACAACCGATCGAGCGCGGAACTGGCGCTAACGACGCGCTAGCGGCCAGAGCGCCTCGTGAGCGTACCCGAGCGCGATTGGGCGCAGGCCATGATGAGGCCGGAATCGACCCCACTGGTACGACCGTCGTCGGGCCTTCGACAGACGAGGCCTTGGCTCCGCTGGGCGCCGACGGGCTGGTCCAAGCGCAGATCCGGGACGTCGTGTGGTCCCGGCTGTTCGACGGGGGCACCGCGGAGCGTCGCATTGGCCGATTCGTCGTCCTCGAGCGCGTCGGGGAGGGGGGCATGGGGACCGTATACGCCGCCTACGACGAACAGCTCGACCGCAAGGTCGCCATCAAGCTGCTTCGAATGGGTCGGGGCTCCACCGCGCGGATGCGTCTGAAGCGGGAGGCTCAGGCGATGGCTCGGCTGTCGCACCCTCACGTGGTGACCGTGCATGAGGTGGGTGAAGTCGACGGAGAGATCTACCTCGCCATGGAGTTCATCCGGGGGCAGACCCTCGATGAGTGGAGCAAGACCGAGCCGGGCTGGCGGGAGGTGCTCGATGCATTCGATCAGGCGGGTCGAGGCCTGGTCGCCGCTCACGATGCGGGCATCGTTCATCGCGACCTCAAGCCCCACAACATCATGCGGGCGGACGATGGCGCGGTGAAGGTGCTGGATTTTGGGCTGGCACGGGCGCGCGAGACCGACACGCTGTCCCCATCGGGTACGAGCATCGAGCGAGTGGAGCCCGCGGACCCAAACCCGCTGGAGCCTGCCGAGCGATCGGCGTACTCCAACGTGGGCCAGGACGCCGGCGGTTCGGCGCTCGCGGTGGATCTGACCCAGACCGGTGCAGTCGTCGGGACGCCGGCGTTCATGTCCCCCGAGCAGCACTCGGGCCGGCGGGCGGACGCTCTGAGCGACCAGTATAGCTTTTGTGTGGCCCTCTACTCGGCGCTCTACGGTCAGCTCCCGTTCGAGGCTTCGACGCTGCCCGAGCTCGTCTTCAACATCGAAAGCGACAACTTGCGATCGCCTCCCGCCGGTAGCACGGTGCCCGCCTGGATCTTCCGCGCGATCGCTCGCGGGCTGAGCCGAGTGCCCAAGGATCGCTGGCCTTCGCTCCAAGCATTGTTGGACATCTTGCGCCGTGATCCCGCGCAGCGTCGCCGTCGCTGGCTGGTGGCCCTGGGGGGAGTCACGCTGGCGGGCCTCGCCGGATTTACGCTGGCGAGCTATGGAGCGATGCGGGCCGAGGTGTGCCCCGGGGAACAAGAAGTGCTGAGCGGGCTGTGGTCATCCTCCGCTCGCGATCGGATCGCGGCCGCGTTCCAGGCCACCCCCAGCCCGTTGTCCGACGAGGCCATGGCTCATGTTGGACCCCAGCTCGACGCCTACGCCGAGGCGTGGACACACCAGCGTGTTGATGCGTGTGAAGCTCATCGGCGCGGGCAGCAATCCGATCGCCTCTTCGACCGGCGTATGGCGTGTCTCGATGCTCGACGTGCGGGCTTCGATGAGCTCGTCGCGGCGTTCGAAGGGGCCACCGCAGCCACGCTGGAGAACGCGGCGTGGGCGGCCGCGAGCCTGCCGGCGGTCGCGGCCTGCGGGGACGTCGAGGCGCTGACGGCGGTTGGTATGACGCCCGCCGATCCCGAGGTTGCCGACGAGGTCCAGCAACATCGGGAGATCCTCGCCAGCGCGGGGGCGCTGGCGTTGGCCGGAGCGTATGAGGCGGCGATCGATCGGGTCCAGCAGGTCCGGAGTCGAGCCCAGTCGCTCGACTACGCGCCGCTTTGCGCCGAGGCCGAGCTCGGGCTGGGCGAGGCTCTGATGGAGGCTCGCGACTACGAGGGAGCCCGTGACGCGTTCACGGCGGGGATCGAGCTCGGCCTCCGGGCGCGTCATGATGAGGTGGTCGTCGATGCGCTGGCGCAGCGGATGTGGCTACTGGCCGATCCTCTGCGTCGGCCCGACCAAGGGCTGTGGGATGCCGCGATGGCGCACGCGTTTCTCGACCGTCTCGGTCAGCCGACCCCGCTGCACTGGTTGGTGCTCAACAATCATGGGGTCGCCCTGTTCCGAAACGAGCGATTTCAAGACGCGGAGCGGGCCTACCGGGCGGCGCTCGAGGTCGTAGGCTCCGCGGCCGACAGCGAACATCATGTGGAGCGTATCTCCACGCGTTCCAACCTGGGCTTGTTGCTGGCGTCGGGCCTCGGTCGGCCGCTGGATGCCGCCGAGGAGCTGCGGGTGGTGCAGCAGGAGGCGACTGCGCTGCTGGGCGAAGATCATCCTCGGGTGGCGATGATCTCCAACCACATCGCCGAGAACCTCATGCTCGCGGGTCGCTACGGGCCCGCGCGAGCGGAGATCGAGGCAGGACTCGCCTCGCTGGACGACTCACAGCCCTTTGCCCGGGTCTTGCTGTGGCTCAACCTCGTTCGAATTCACAATCTACGCCGCGACTACGACCAAGCCCTCGAGACGACCGCGCAGGTCTTGTCCTTGGCGCACGACGCATTTCCCGACGACTACATGGTGTCGGTGGGGACCTGGCACCGAGGGATCGCGAGGATCGGCCGGGGTCAGGTGGACGAGGGGATCGAGGACCTCTGGGATGCCATCGAGCGCGAGCAAGCTCGATGGGGACCCGTTCACGAGTATGTGGCCACGGCCCGGTGGTGGGCCGGCTACGGTCTCCGTCGTGCTGGCCGTCTCGATGAAGCGGTCGACCAGTTCGAGCGAGCACGTGAGATCTTCGACGAGCGGGGGCTCAATTCTCCCTCGGAGCTCGGGGAGAGCTGTCAAGAGCAAGTGAGAGTGTACCTGGAGCGTGGTGCACCCGGTGATCTCGAGGCGGCGGCCGCTGTCATCGAGCAGATCCTTCGTGCGCAGGATGAGGCTGGCTTCCCGGCTGACAACGAGCAGCGCAACTTGGTGCTCGAGCTTCGCGCCGAGCTCCGCGCCGTGCGAGGCGATCGGTCCGGCGCGCGCGCTGACTACGAGCGCGCGTGCGGCTACTTCGAGCGTACCCACGACGCCGACGATCCCTCCCTGGCCGGTTGCCGCCTGGGCTACGCCAAGATCCTCGGGTCCACCGCGCGGGGACGGGCGCTGGCTCGATCGGCGGCTCGTACCTATCGGACCTTCGGGCGGGGCTTTGCCCGTGAACGCGCCGAGGCGGAGGCCTTGCTCCGCGCGCCTCGCTGACGCGCCGGTCAACCTCGGAACGCTCGTCGAACCCTCGGGGGTGCTCGAGCGCCGACGCATCGACGCTCGAGCGTCCTCGCGCTCAGATCACCCCGAGCGCCGAAAGCTGGGCGCATCGCCCCTGGTCGACGTCGGTGATCTCCGACGGGGTCGTGGTCAGCTCGATCGCCACCTGACCTTCATTCCAGGCCGGCCACGAGGGGCCGGGCGTGCCCTCGCGGGCGAAGTGACCCCACGCATCGCGCAAAAGCGCCGACACCACCTCGTCGTCCTCGGTGGGCTCGGTGTCGAAGGGCAGCGCGTCGAGGTTGCCGAACACGTACGGGGCCTCCAGCGAGTGGAACGCGCCGTACTCGCTCGCCTCTCCCGGCAGGGTGTGCGCGAAGACGTAGGAGTAGACGGGGGAGGGCGCGGCGTCGGTCAGCGCCAGCGACGGGCAGACGAACGTGGTCTCCGACAGCAGCGTGCTCAAGGCCCGCGCCGGATCGCCGAACGCGGCCGGGGGATAGAGCGCGAGCAGCTCGGGCACCACCTCGGGGAACATCTGGCCGAGCACCAGCTGGTACGTGGCCTCATCAGGTATAGGCAGCACCAGCGACAGCGGGCCGAACTCGTCGGCGTTGAACCCGATGAAGAGCGAGGCGGCGGGGGCTTGCCCCGAGGAGATCCGCTCGTAGGGCGAGGTGGGCACCAGCTCCCCATCGATGATCACGCCCGGCTCCAGCGGACCCAGCGGATCGAGGGGACCCGTCGCGGTCACCAGATCCTCCGGGGAGACCTCGCGCAGGCACGCCACCGGGTCGGCGACCCCGTCGCAGCCGACGGCGGCCGTCAGCGCCGAGCCGAACGCCAGCGGATCGCTCTGCGGGTCGCCCAGCGTGGGCCAAAGCCGCGACTCGCCGGCGCTCTGAATGATCGCCCCCTGATAGAGGCCATCGGCCTGCGGCGAGCCGAGCAAGGCGCCGACCGACGCCCCGCCCGCCGACTCTCCGAACACGGTCACCCGCTGCGGATCGCCCCCGAACTGGGTGATGTTGGCCTGCACCCACTCGAGCGCCGCGATCTGATCGCGCAGACCGAAATTGCCCGTGGTGCCGCCGCCTTCGGCCAGCAGCTCGGGGCTCGCGAGGTACCCCAGCGCGCCCAGGCGGTAGTTGAAGCTCACCACCACCACGTCTTGGGTCTTGGCCAGCGTGGCGCCGTCGTACTGCGGAATGTCGCTCGCTCCATGGAGGAACCCGCCGCCATGGATCCACACCATGACCGCGCGGCCCTGCCCCTGCTCGGGGGCCCACACGTTGAGGGTGAGGCAGTCCTCCTGTCCGAAGTAGACGTCGGTGTCCATGTCCAGCTGCGGGCATGCCGGGCCGAACTCGAGCGCGGGCCGGGGCTCGTCCCACCCGGGGTGCGGCTGGGGGGGCGAAAAACGCAAGGAGTCGAGCGGCGGTGCCACGTAGGGGATGCCGAGGAACGTCCGTATGCCGTCGATCACCTGGCCCGTGAGCGGCCCGGCGTCGGTGTTGGCCCGTGAGGGATCGTCGGGGTCGGGATCGCCCGACGAGTCGGCTCCGGGCTCGGAGGTCGAACCATCATCGGGGGCGCCGGTGGAGCCAACGGTAGAGCCTCCGGTGGTCCCGACGGTGGTCCCGACGGTGGTCCCGTCGTTCCCCGACGTATCGTCGCCGCAGGCGCTCGTCACCACGGAGGTCAGCAGTAGGACATGGATGGGAATCGTGCGTGTCATGGTCATGGGTCAATGGCGTCCAAAGTGCCAAAAAACGACGTTTTCAGGCAATGAACCATAGGTTGGCCGATCTATCCGCCAATACGAGTGGGCCAGATCACCCCGTGGGTCCCGGCGGCTTCGGGTCGTGCACGAGCGGCCTGCTCCAGGCTCGAGATGGATCTACGAGGGCACAAGACGGAACTTTCAGGTCGGTTTAAGGCGAGCCTCGGCCGGCGGCACGCCATACTCCGGGCATGAGCGCGACTCGTGGAGGACAATGCGGCATCCTGCTGGTCTTCGGACTGCTCGGACCGCTCGCATGCTTCGACCCTGGCTCGGCACCGCCGATCGAGACCGAGACCGAGACCGAGGGCGCGGGCACGACCGCAGAGCCGGCGAACGACGGCGATGGATCGTCGACCGGCGACGATGGCAACGAGCCGCCGCCCGAGGACCAATGCCCGCAGTACTGCGAGCTCATCGACGACCACTGCCAGGCCGAGCTCGCGCAGTACCCGGGACAGGCGATCTGCGAGGCCGTGTGCGCGCTGATGGATCCCGGTGATGCGGACGACGTGCTCGGCAACTCCGTGGGGTGTCGGACTCACCACGCGCTGCTCGCCGCCGAGTCGTCCGACCCGCACTGTCGGCACGCGGGCCCCACCGGAGACTCCACGTGCGGTGCGGAGTGCGAGAGCTTCTGCAGCCTGGCGCTGGCCACCTGCTCCGGTGAGCTCAGCCCGTTCGCGGACGCCGACGCGTGCATCGCCGAGTGCGAGAGCTGGAATCCCGAGCCGGAGTACTTCGCCGCCGTGGAAGACAGCGACACCTACGCCTGCCGCATGCACCACCTGACGCTCGCGTCGCTGCAACCCGACATCCACTGCAGCCACATCGCGACCGACTCTCCGGTGTGCTTCGATCCGTAGGCCGGGTGTCGATCGCCGGTCCATCGGATCGGCTCAACCCGAGTTGTTCCAGGTCAAGATGCCGCGGCGAGGACATGGCATGAAGCCACCAAAGAGCGGGTTGACCTCGAAGGCTTCGGTCTATGCTGGTGATGCGTGGCCGTGGTCGCGTTCTATGAGCACATGAACCCAGGCTTCATGTGAACCGACGGTGCGGTCCGGGTCCACCCGGATGAGGATACCGAGACCCCACCTGTCGAGTACGCTCGAGACAAATCGAACATCGTCAGGGCCGAGGCCGAACGCGTTAGAGCCGCGGTGGGGCGCACCTGCAAGGTGTTCGTGGAGCTTGGTCTGGGGGCTGAGCGGGCGGGCTGAGCGGGCGGGCTGAGCGGGCGGGACGAGCGGGCGGGCTGAGCGGGCGGGCTGAGCGGGCGGGACGAGCGGGCGGGACGAGCGGGCCGGATGCGACATTCGAGGGGCCGAGACGTCTCCTGCTTCGGCCCACCACGATGAGGACGGCGACACTGCTGGACGGCCTGGCGAGCGCTCCCGACCTGGCCGCTCTATTCGGTGGTCGCGTGACGGCGACCGGAGACGTCGTGCGTTGGCACACGCGACGGGTCGATCCACCGGACTGACCCACGAGTCGAGCGCCTCCACGTCGCCTCGTTGCTCACTGCTGCACCCGGGGCTCCACCGCGTCGTGCGTCGTCGAGATGAAGTCATTCGAAGTCGACTGACGTCGACTGAAGCCCGGCGGTGTTGGCCGAGCAAAGGCGAGCGACGAGGCAATGCGCATGTTGAGCACATTGGTCGGCCACGCTTCAGCCACGCGAAAAAAGCTGTCGCTCGGCGTCGGTCGTTGCCCCTGGGTCAGCGAGAGGTCGGATCCGATCCGATCCGATCCAACACAGATCTCGATGTCTTCGATGATGGAACTCGACGCTCCAAGCACCGAATCACCGGCGCAGCCGCCGAGACTCATGAGCATGAGGCTACGCCGACCACGCCGACCATACCTCATCACGCTCCATCGCTCGCGTTCGCCGGCCCGGCGGCTCGGGCCGCCGACGGCGAGATGCCGGTTCAACCACTGCCGTCGCTCGCATCACTCACACCTCTGGGGCCACATGCACCACCCGCACGGTCCATCGCTGTGCCATGCGCATCGTCGACGAGTCACTCGGCCGGATTCTCGTGTCGCGGTCATCGACGAATCATCACTCTGTCGATCTGTTCATGGTGCTGAGTCGATTAAAAAATGATTGAATGTATGATCGTTCTTATCGTGAAGACATGCAGAGATTCGAGGGCGACTCATGGCTCACCACAGCACTCTGCCACGGTGCTCGTTGGTCGCCATCGTACAGCCTCTCAGGAGTAGATGTCCAAATGAGTGCTCAAGCCACTGTAACCGGAAGACCCGTCAATCCCAGCCGAAACTCGGCCTTTACCAATCCCGCGGGGAATGCCGGGGCGGCCGCGGCTATCGTCGAAGGTGTGCGCTTGTTGGGAGCCCTGTTGAATGCAATTGCAGAGGAAGGCGTCATCGAAAACGCGCACGCAGAAGTCAACGCTATCATCGATCGAGCGGATGCGAACAACCAGAGCGTGTCGGTCGTGGTCCTCTACATCCAAAGAGAATGGCGCGCGCCCGATCCGACCGGGAACCGAGCCACAGTGCTGATCGGCTACGAAATCGTCGGGGCCGGGGCCAGTGTCGACAACATCATCCAAGAGTATCTCAGTACCAATGAATCGCGCCTGAGAACGCTCTATCCCACAGATGCTCGGGATACACGAGATGCCTATGTATATATACTCACGTACTACGAGTACCGAAGCACGTTTTGATGTGGAGTGTGGAACGCAGCGATTCGCAAGCCGACTTCGTTGCCGGGGGGAGCGCGCGGTAACCACTGTGCTCGGCCGGGGTGTGCACGACGCCGCGGTACCGTCGTGCCCGGGCTCGCTGATCAGACGCACCCGCCGGCTCCACGACCGCGGGTGCGATCCGATCCGGCCGTGGTCAGAGCATCCCCCGGCGCCCCATCCGGGGCGCTGTCGTTGGACGGCGCCGGGTCATGGGCTACCTTTGAGCGGCGATGGACCGTCAACGTGCGTGGGTTGCCCTGTTTGTGCTCGTCGGGTGTACGGCGTCGAGCGCGTCGTCCCCGGGCTCGTCGGCTCCGGACCCGTCCTCGCAGAGCGAGGCGCCCGAGGGCGATCCCTTCGAGGACGATGCGGACGAGTACGAGGGGACGATCATCCAGGAGATCGTCGAGTGCCAGCTGTGGGACGAGACCTGTCTGATCCGCGTCCAGGACATCCGTCATCAGCGGCAGACCCAGGCCAAGCTCGACGAGCTACTGCGAGCCAACCAGCAGGCCCGCGAGGAGCAGCAGCAGCAACACGAGCAGCGGCTGCGCGCCATCAACCGCGCCGCGGGTCTGGACCCCGAGGCGGGCCAGGGCTTTTGGTGCTTCACCGGCCAGTCCCCACAGCGCTCGCTCACCGAGTGCCGTCGCACGTGGGACGAGTGCGCCGACCGGATCTTGCAACGCGAGCGTGAGGGCATGACCGTCGAGGGGCGGCGCTGCGAGCAGTACGCTCAGGCCGCGTGCTTCCAGATCACCCGCACCCTCAAAGAAGGGCCGCGGTCGGTCTGCTACGGGGATCTGGCGAGCTGCGAGACGAGCAAGCGTGGTCTCGGATCCCAGGGGTTCGTCTCACCCCCCACCGCGTGCCGCGTGACCGACTGAGCCGGATCGTTTTACAGCGCGTCGGAACGGGCGGTCGGAGGCAGGTCCGAGGGCAGTGGAACCGCGCTTTTTGCGCAAATAATTTGATATTGATTATCGATATCAATTAAGTAAGGCTCCAACTGCCGGGGTAACCCATGAAGATCGCCATTATCTACGGAAGCACCACAGGCAACACGTGCGAGGCCGCCGAGGCCATCGAGCGAGAGCTAGAAGACGTCGTCGAGGCGTGTCTGGACGTCGATACGATCGAGCTCGACAAGCTCAAGGAGTACGATGTCGTCCTTGTCGGGGTGCCGACCTGGGATGTCGGCAACATCCAGGAGAGCTGGGACGCCAAGCTCGGCAGTGCCGGAGACCTGGATCTGACCGGGCTGCGCATCGCCTTGTTTGGTCACGGCGACCAGGAGGGCTACCCGTTCAGCTTCCAAGACGCCCTAGGCCTCGTGCGCAACGACATGCTCGAGCGGGGGGCAATCGCAGACATTGGCTGGTGGCCGAACGAGGGATACGACTATGATGATTCGCTGGCCCTCATCGAAGACGGCAAGTACTTCGTCGGTCTCGCGTTGGACGAACACAACCAGGATGAGATGACCGAAGAGCGCATCAAGGCCTGGTGCGTCCAGCTCCGCAAGGAACTCGGGCTCACTCACAAAGAGTCGGCCTGACTTGCTGGCAGGCTCGGGCGGTGCGGGTGAGTGCCACCGCCCCAGAGCTCGCAGCGGCGTGGGCGTACTCCGACGCCGGTCTGCGGGCCGCGTGGCCCCTCATAGGGCCTCGATCACCAGGTTGTCGAAGTGCGTCTGCGCATCCCAGCCCGAGAACGCGAAGTGGTCATGCCCCTTGCCGCGCAGCGGGGCCTCGTCTTCATAGCTGAGGATCTCGCGCCCATCGAGCTCCCAGCGTAGCTCGCTGCCGGTGCGCACGATCGTGAAGTGATAGCGACGGCCCGGCTCGACCTTGGGCTCGGTGTTGGTCTGGCGCTTGCGCCCGTGCTCGTTGCGACGCACGATCGCGTTGAGGGTGTTGTTCCAGCCCCCGAAGAGCACCACGTAGCCGGTGGCCACATAGTTGAGCGAGGTGGCCGAGCTCTTGCCGTCGCCGGCGAGCTCCACCTTGATGTCGCCCTCTTCGGTGGTGGCCCAGGCGTCGAACTCGATCCGTACGTCGTCGGGTAGGGACTTGGTCAGCCACACGGGATGGTTTTGGAGCCCTTCGACCTTCAGCACGCCGCGCTCGATCGCCGCTCCCGGCCCGGACGGTGCCCACTGGGGTCCCAGCGTGTCTCGTTCGAAGTCGTCGGAGAACAGCACGACCCCATCCTCGGCCCGGGTGCTGTAGGTGCGGGGCACCTCTTCGCAGCCGATCGAGCCGACCGCCAGGCAGCCGACGCAGCCGAGCCGACCGAGCCGGTCTACGGCCCTACGTCCCCACGATCGCACGTCGAAGATCACCACACACGAGCCTCCGGTTGGGGGCAGAGCAGACCCTGGATCCGCTGGGGCCAGGGCTCGGGGAGATCCGTGGGCACCAGCGCCCGTGCGTCGAGTTCGGCGTCGATCCGATCGAGCTGCTCGGGCAGGGGCTCGGGCGCATACGACAGCTCCAGCAGCACCACCCCCGCGCTGAACAGATCCGACGCCGGCGTGGCCCGAGCCCCGCCCCGGCGCAGCTCGGGCGCCAGGTAGCGCAGGGTCCCCGCATTGGTCGCGGCTCGCTTCGGATCGTGTCCCACCGCCAAGCCGAAGTCGGCCAGGGCCACCGGGGCGCCGCGTCGTCGCTCGCGGACCAGGATGTTGGCCGGCTTGATGTCGCGGTGGACCGCGTCGGCCGAGTGGACCGCGGCCAGGGCGGCTCGTAGTTGCTCGCCGAGCCGGGGGACGTCGGCCGCCCCCACCAGCCCGCGCCGCAGCGCCAGCCGCAGGTTGCCCCCGCGGCATAGATCCAGCGCGATGAAGCGGTGCCGCGGCTGCACGTCGAGCAACGAGACCACAAAGGGGCTGCGCACCCGGGCCAGCGTGCGGGCCTCGGCGAAGAAGCGCGCCTCCAGCACGCGCTCGGGCAGCTCACCCCGGCGGGCGTCGGGCTGCAGCAGGCGCTTGATCGCCACGCTTCGGCCCACATGACGATCGAACGCCTCGTAAACCACCGCGTGCCGGCCCCGCCCCAGGGGGCGACCCAGCTCGTAGCGCTCGACCCCGAACGCGTGCGTCAGCTCCAGCTCGTCGAGCCCGTCGAGCAGGGCTAGGCCTCGGCTGCGGTGCTCAGCTGCGATCCCCCGGTCTTCGAGGGCCCGCACCGAGGCGCTCCAGCCTCGCATGGCGCGGGCGTGGTCCACGTCGACCGAGAGCACCGCCTCGAAGTGACGCAGGGCCGCCGCCGGATCGCCGCCGTCGAGCAGGGCCTCGCCCAGCATCAGGTTGCCGCCCACGAAGGGGCCGTCCGGTCGCTCATCGGTGGCCTGGACGTCGGGCTGAGCCAGCACCGCGCGGGCCAGGCGGACCCCCAGCGCCGGGTCGAGGGCGTCGAGCAGCTCGCGGGCCAGGGCCAGGCCAAGGGGCGCCCGCGGTTTGTGCCGAAGCGCGGTGGCCATCGCCACCAAGGCGCCACGCAGGTACCCCTCGTGGCTCAGCGTGCGGATCCGCTGGAGGATCGTGGGCAGGGGCGAGCCGTCACGCAGCTCGTTGGTCAGCTCGGCGAGCTGCGGCAGCTCCTCGGGTCGGGTGGCGCCGTCGGCAAAGCGGCCGATCACCTCGTCGAGCGCCCCGTAGAGCGGCACGTCGTCGGGATCGCCCGCCATGTCCAGGGCCCAGCGGGCGGTCATGACAGGACCTCCAGGCGCAGCGGTGCGCCCACCAGCGACAGTCGATCGCCGACCAGCAGCTCGACCGCCGCTCCGGGAGACAGCCGGTGGTCCGCCAGGTCGGCATCGACCCCGCTGGCCAGATCCAGCACCACCCAGCCGCGATCGAAGAGCACGCGGGCGGGCACGCGGATCCCCGGGGCCAGCACCAGCGGACCGCCCTGCGGCAGGAACAGGTGCCAGGCTTGCGGTCGGCCCGCTTGCAGCAGGGCGCCCACCGGCTCGCCCTCGTGGCCGAGCAAGGGGGCCACGTCGACCGTCGCGCTCATGCCCAGGCCCAGCTCCCCGCGCTCGCGCAGCGGCAAGGGCTCGCCCGGCTCCAGAGGATCACCGTCCCAGAAGCTGCCGACCTTCGAGCCCAGATCGGTGATCATCAGCCGAGGCCCGCGCCGATCCGAGGCATCGAGCGACAGCTCTACGTGGTGGCGTGACAGGCGGGCCCCCGGTACGGTCAGCTCTGCGTCGGGAGAGCGTCCGATCACGAACCGAGCGCGCCCTCGGATCGACGTGACCCGCCCGTCGTTCCAGCCCAGCTCCAGGGTCAGAGGGCGGGGGCGGGCCGACTCCAGCGCGCCCAGGCGCCGCGCCAGCGCGGGGCGGCCCGCTCGGCCCAGTCGCTCGCGGCGGCTGATGTGCTCGGTGAGCAGCACGTGGGCCTGTCGCCGGCGGCCGTCCGCCACCGCGCGATCCACCTCTTGCTGTAGCTCGTTGGCCTGGGCCTGCTCTTGTTCGCGGCGCTCGAGTACCTCGAGCACCAGCTCGAGCTTGGTGATCTCGCCCGCCTTCTCGTAGGCCCGGGCGGCTCGGTCCAAAAGGCCCAGTTGCTCGTAGCGCTCGCCCGCCTCGGCCCCCCGGTCGGCCTCTTCGAACCCGCGCGCGGCCTCCAGCTCGAGGCTGCGTCGTCGGGAGGGATCCGGCTCCGCCTCGGCCTGCTCGAGCAGGGCCTGGGCCAGGGCCTGGTGCAGCGCTCGACCCTCCGCCGTGTCTCCTGGGTTGCGGGCGCAGCCCTCTCGCAGCACGTCGAGCCGCTCGCCCGCGTCGCTCACCGTGCGCGCATGCTCCATGCGCAACAAGGCGGCCTGGGCGTGTTCCCCCGAGTACTCGAAGACCCGCGCCGCCTCTTGGAGCTCGCCGGCCTCCTCCAGCGCCAGCGCCGCCCGGATCTCCGGTCGCAGGCTGGCTCGGCGGGGCAGGGCTCGGGGGGCGGGGCCCACGTTGATCCGGGGGGCGACGCCCACGGCCTCGTCGTCATCGCCCGATCCCGATGGGGGAAGGCTCGCCACGGCGGGGCATGCTAGCAGCCCCTCATCGAGGCGGCCATCGTATGCACGGGGAGGGGATGGGGGGCGGTCGGGTGGTCGGGGGGTGGTCGGGGGGTGGTCGGGCAGGTGGTCGGGCATGCGGACGTGGCCCGGGCGTGGCCCGGCTTTGGTATCGTGCCGAGCCTCGCTGCTCTCGCCGTGTCCACGACCGCATCGTCCCTCCGCTCGCGTTCGGATCCCGCTGTCGTTCGAGCGGCATTTCGCGGCACGTTGGTGGACTTCGTCGCCGATCCCGCCGTCGATCCGAGCGCGCGGCGCCACGTCGATGACGGGATCGTGGTGGTGGCCGATGGGCGGATCGAGGCGGCGGGCCCCGCGTCCGCGCTGTTGCCCGGGCTCGCCGACGTGGACGTCGTCGATCACCGCGGGCGGATCCTGATGCCGGGCTTCATCGACGCGCATATCCACTATCCCCAGATGGAGATGATCGCCTCCCATGGCGAGCAATTGCTCGCGTGGTTGCGGCGCTACACGTTCCCCACCGAGACGCGCTTTGGAGATCGTGCCTACGCCGAGGGGATCGCCGAGGCCTTCCTCGATGAGCTCTTGCGCAATGGCACCACCACCGCGGTGGTGATGGGCTCGGTGCACCCGGTCAGCGCCGAGGTGATCTTCGCCGCCGCGCAGCGGCGCGGCCTTCGGCTCGTCGCCGGCCAGACGATGATGGATCGCAACGTGCCCGAGTCGCTGCAGGACACCCCGCAGTCGGCCTATGACGCTGCCGCCGCGCTCATCGAGGCCTGGCACGAGCGTCCCGGCACGCGGCTTCACTACGCGGTCACCCCCCGCTTTGCCGCCAGCTCGAGCCCCGCGCAGCTAAGGCTCGCCGCTCAGCTGCGCCGGGAGCACCCGGGGGTGTTCGTGCACACCCACTGGGCCGAGAATCGCGAAGAGATCGACTGGGTGCGGCAGCTCTACCCGCAGTCGGCCTCGTACCTGCGGATCTACGACGACTTCGAGCTGCTGGGGCCTCGCACCGTGCTCGCGCACGGCGTGCACACCGAGCCCGACGATCTGGAGGTGCTCGGCCGCACCGGGGCCACCGTAGCCCTGTGCCCCTCGTCCAACATGTTCTTGGGCAGCGGGCTGTTCGACCTGCCGCGCCTGCGGCGGGCGGGCGTGTCGCTGGCCATCGGCACCGACGTGGGGGCGGGGACCAGCTTCTCCATGCTGCGCACCCTGGCCGATGCGTACAAGGTGACCCAGCTGCGGCGGGCAGTATATGACGAGCCCGATGCCCGGGCGCTCGCGGTCGACGAGGCCTTTTATCTCGTCACCCTCGGCGGGGCTCGTGCGCTGGGGTTCGAGGGATCGATCGGCCGCTTGTCGCCCGGCATGGAGGCCGACTTCGTGGTCCTCGATCCCCAGGCCACCCCGCTGCTGGCCCTGCGGACCTCGCGGGCCGAGTCGCTCGACGAGCGCTTGTTTGCCCTGATGATGCTCGGCGACGATCGGGCCGTGGCGGCGACCTACGTGCAAGGGCAGCGGCAAGACGTCGCGGGGCGTTTGCCGGGCGGATCGGGCGTGCGGTAGTCTCGCCACGCGGGTTCATGAGCCTCGAGAGGATTAGCGTTAACGGCTACAAGTCGATCGAGCGGGTCGATCTGGGTAAGCTGGTCGCCCCATGAGGCAAGTCGTGACTTGTGAGTCGAGCAACCTGGCGCATGATGCCGGGGGCACGACCTCGCCGCGACGACGCCGTGCCCCCGTTTGGATCGCCGCTCAGTGCACGGCGAGCTGGTACTTGCCGTCCGGCAGCAGCTTGGCGCCGCTTATCACCGCGAACGCGGTCTCGCGGGCGCACCAGTCGCTCAGCTGGGGCGCTCGCGAGGCGAAGGTCCCGTGGTTCATGCCCAGCGGCCAGGCGCTGACGAAGCTGGCCATCGACGCCGGGCCAGGTCCGTTGCTCCGCAGGATGTGGTACCGCTGCTTGTCGTCACGCCACAAAAGGCCAAAGGCCAGGCCGTCGACGACCCCGTTGGGCACGGCGCCTTCGACCACGAAGTTGCCAGTGGGGGTGCAGCCCTTCAGATCGTACTCCTTGGTCACGATCCGGCTGAAGGGCGGGATCGCGGGGATCGTGATCCAGCCTACGGAGCCCGAGGGCTCCATGTACTCGAAGCCGAAGGTGGCCTCGCCGCGGCCGTCGTAGAAGAGCACGATCTGCAGGCGCCCCGCGGGCAGTCTGCTGAAGCGGTTGGAGGTGAGATCGTCGGTCAGATGAATGGGGGCGTTCATTGGTTTGTTCCTAGATGGTTGGAGTGTTGGAGTGTTGTCAGTCGGTGCCCTCATGGGCACCACTGAGTCCTAGCCATCGCCGTGCCGCGATCCAACGCGGCGCCACTTCGTCGACGGGAAAACGCCGACCGATTGCCCCGCCGCCTAGAGTTGCCCTGGGTTGCTTCCTGGGTCAAGGAACCCAGGCGCGTACCGATCGCCACGCCGACTCGCCGGGGCCCCGTGGTTGCAGGGCGGCCGCCTTGCGCTGCGCGTGGCGAAGGGCCGCCAACGTGGCGGCGGGGGTCGGTGCTTCGAGGGCGTCGTACAGGCGCTTGATGAGGGCGGCCGCCTCGAGGTCGCGGATCTCACGGGTCGTGGCGATCACCACCTGCGCGCCGCCCAGCACGAACGCGTGGGCCAAGCTCATGCCCCCGCCCAGCGATTGCGGATCGGTCACGCCGGTCTCGCAGCCGTTGAGCACCACCACCGGCGGTACCGAGGGCAGGGCGAGGACGTCCGAGACCTCGAGGGTCATGGTCTGGTCTGCTGCCAGCAACAGCTCGCTGTCCCAGCCTTCGCGCCCGCGCGAGCGTGCGTGTCCGGTGTAGTGAAACCATGGAGCGGTGGGCAACAGCGCGAGTACCTGCTCGGTCAACAACGCCGGTGGCTCGGTGACGGTCGCGCTCGATCTCGGGGCCGGCACGTGCTCGACCGCAAGGCCATGCTGGCGCAGGCTCTGGGCGCTGCGGCGGGCTTCGGTGCGTGCGTGAGGCAGGTTGCTGGGCGGAGCGAGCACCAGGGCGGTGCCAGTAGGGGCCACGGGCAAGGTCGTGTGCGGCAGGTCGATCCCGTAGGTCACCTCTACATGATCGTGGAGGGCACGCCCGTGCTCACCGAAGGGCAGCGCGTGGAACGGGACGCGGTAAAGCTCGCCGGTGGGCATCACCCGGACCCGCTGGGCACCTTCGATCGCCTTGGCGAAGGGGCCCAGCAGGATCTCACCCCATCGCGACTCGAAGGCCGCACCGGACGAGCTCGGCTCGGCCGCCGGCGGATCGACGGAGTCAGGCGGGTCGAGAGGGTCGAAGGGGTCGAGCGGACGGACGGTGATCGAGCCCTCGGGCGTCACCGCGAACCCGACCCATCCCCGGTCGAGGTGTACGTAGTGGAGATCGAGGGTTCCGGGTCCGGGCTCGGGCAGCGAGTCGCATCGCGGGCGCTTTGCGGGTGACTCCCCCAGCGCGCGCATCAGCGTCTCGAAGCGCTGCCGGTTGTCCTCGCGCGCTCGCTCGATCTCTCGCCGCTGGCGCTCGGCCTCGATCGCGTCCGCCTCCCAGAACGTCTGGTCGTACTTCTCGTCCAGCCGAAGCCGCGTGCCCAGGTAGTGCTCGAACTCTCGCTGGCGGGCGGGCGTTGCCTCGCGGCGGATCCGTCGGCTCAGGGCGCGTAGCACCCGGGTTCGGGCCAGGCGAGCCACGCAAAGGGCCGGGGCGACCTCGCCTCGGGCCAGTCGCAGGGCCACGTGGCGCCCGGTGGCCCAGTCGCGGTCGGCCATCAGGCGGTCGCGGCCGCCCAGGCCCAAGAAGGGCAGCTGCTGGTCGAGCACGCGCTCGGCCGCCGCGTACTGGACCAGGGCCTGCTCGTGTCGGCCGCGCTGCTCGAGCACCCGGGCCAGCTCGGCGTGGGCCGCCCAGCGCAGGCTGTGATCCTCGTGACGCTCGGCTTGTGCGAGCATGGCCCGGAGCTGGCGCTGCGCGGGGCCGAGCTTTCCTTCCAGGCGCGCGAGCTGGGCCGTCAGCAGCATGCGCCATAGATCGTAGGTCCGCGGCAGACGAACCCGGGACACCCGGTCAAGCCACGCCGCCGCCGCCTCGGTGTCCTGGCGACCGAGCGCCTCGTAGGCAAGGTTGAGGATCGCCGAGGTGCGGATCCGGTCGTCCTCGGGTGCGTCGGGCAAGAGCTCCAGAGCGCGTCGTAGCAGGGCGGCCGGCTCGATCCGAGGGTCGGTCGACGTGGGGGCGGGGGCCGACTGCTCCGCGGCCGACGACACCAGCAGGCCCCAGGCTGCGGTGTTGAGAAACTGAGCGCGTACGTGCGCGCGGATCTTGGCGCGCTTCCACGCATCGAGTCGATCGAGTCCTCGCCGGATCGTTCGGATCGCGGCGGGGCGATCCCCCCGCTGCGCCCGCAGTAGCGACACGCGGCTGAGCACCGCCGGCTCGACCCGCGGGTCGCGGCTGTGTCCTAGCGCTCGCATGACGACCAGGGCGTGCTCGTACGCCCGCGCTGCGTCGGCCAGGTTGCCGCGGTTCTCGGCCAGCAAGCCTCGGATGTACTGATGATCCGCCGTCCGAAACGGACGCAGCGACTCGTCGCGATCGAGCCAGCGCTCCGCGCACTCGAAGTCTCGCGCGATGAGGCAATCGTAGAACAAGGTCTGCGCCATCTGGCTGGCGAGGGTCCACAGCCCCTGCGCCTCGGCGATCTCGATCCCTCGCTGGAAGTGGGAGAGGGCAGCGGCTCGATCTCCAGCGTCGCGCGCGAGCTTGCCGGCCCTGTGCAGGCCGAAGGCCAGGTCGGCCCCCGTCCAGTCCGCCAGCTGCTGCGTCAGGCGGCGTCGGGCCTCGTCGCGATCATCCTCGGATTCCTGCTCGATCGCCTCCAGGGACGGCGGTGGCTCGGGAGGATCGGCGTCGAGCGTCAACACGAAGCGGCGGGCCGCGGGTCGTCGTGCGGTCCTCACTTCGAGCGTGCGGGCCTCCGGGGGGATCTCGAGGTGCCATCGCCAGCCCTCTTCGGCGGGCTCGGGCTCGCGCGCGGGCAGCAGCGCGGCACCGTCGACCACGATGTCGACCGACGCGGCGGAGGGGACGTCGACCCACAGCACCAGCGAGCGCGACCGTGGCCGCAAGCCGCAGCGAGGGCCGGGGCCGGCTTGATCGCAGCCTGCGAAGAGCACGCGAAGGGACCCCGCGGGGTTGGTCGTGGATCCGATGGCGGGCTCGGCCGGCGGGTGTACGACCGCGACGGGATCTTCGTCGCGCGGCGAATTGCCGCACCGTGCCCCCAGCAGTAGCCCCGCGACGAGCATGCTCGTCCCGCACAGCCGGGCCCACCGCACGCACCGAGGATACGATGCCTTGGACGCTCCGTGGGTTGGGGCGCTTGACGGGTCATGGGGACGGGCTCGGTAGAACCCTTACGGTCCGTTCGGTCCGAGGAGCCCCGAGCGGTTCGAAGCTTCGATGAAAAAATTGCAATCGTGCACGTAGGAATCGACCGGTCCGCCGAGTAGGAGAGGGCATGTCGACCCGAGGCTATCCCCACCTCCTCCTCGCGCTGGCCCTGACCGCGTGCCCCTCCGGCTTCGATATAGGAAGCGCGGCCCGCCACTTGAACCCGCAACGTTCTGTCGCTGAACGCGGCGAACCAACGTCTGACCTCGTGAAGAGCGAGGTCCAGACCGAGCATGATCGTCCTCATGCTCGAAGCTACGTTCTCGAGCTGGCGTCGGGGCAGACTTGTCCATCGCCTCCCGAGGGCTGGACCCGGGAGCCGTCGCTCACCACGGGCTCGGCGCTCGTCGACGAGCTCCTGGGTCGATATTGCCACTACAGGGTCGCTCCCGGCGAAAATCCTCCGTCGCCGTTGACCACCTCCATGCTCTCCGACCCGCCGGGCGCTCGTCTGGTCGCCGACTATGCGCGGGTCGTCCCGCAGACGTTCCCGACCGGTGGCGGACAGACGGTCCAGGAAGCGACTCACTTGGAGCAACGTCGGCCGGACGATCTTGAGCTCAATCGCGAGCTCTCCAAGCAGCTGGCGAAGCGCCACCAGATCTTCCTCGCGCAGCAAGGAGCAAAGCTCGACCTGGAGGCGAGCAGCGAGCAGACCCATCCCTTCGTCGCGATCATCGATACGGCCGATCCCGGGGGGGCGATGAGTCTGGGCCGACACGCGCGGGAGCACCATGGGCTCGCGATGGCGGGGATCGTCGACGCGCTGAGATGCGGCGAGGACGACGCGCGCTGCCGGGCGCGATCCGTATTCAGCCAGGCGTTTCCCTATGCCTGGTCCAACGCGGATGCCAACGAGCACGCACTGGGTACCGTGTGGTCGTTGACCCATGCTGTGCTCGATGCAGTCGAGCAGTGGCAAGTCGCGACCCGAGACCTGGGTCGTTCCCGGCCTCCGCTGGTGCTGAACATGAGCGTCGGCTTCGACTGGGATCCGGCGGATCGAGAGCAACTTGTCCAGTTTCGCGACATGCTGTTCCACGGCGAGCCCATCGAGTTGTTGAATACGCCGGACCTCACCCCGGCTGAGAAGGCGCTGCTGACCGCCCTGTCGTGGGCCTCGTGCGAGGGCGCGCTATCCATTGCCGCCGCGGGCAACACCCAGACGCACCGCTGCGATGAGCAGGGGCCACTGGCTCCGGGGGCCTGGGAGGTCATCGCAGCTCCTACCCGGCAGCAGTGTCAGGACGTCTTTGGCGTGCCCCTGGAGCCGGGCGCCGGGGGTTCCCATGCGGATCGGGGTTCGTTGGTCTACGCAGCCGGTGGGGTGAACATGAACGACCACGCCATCGTCAACGCGCGGCCGGGGAGCACGCCACCCCGGGTTTTGTACGCCTCGATGACCCCCGGCAAGGTCGGGGGCGGGTACACGTCGCCCCTGACGGGCACGTCGGTGGCGGCTGCGTCGTTGTCGGCCATCGCGGCCCAGGTGTGGAGCCTGGATCCTTCCCTGGGTCCTCACGAGGTGATGGACGAGATCGACGGTGGGCCCTCGCCCAGCCACAGCAGACCCAGCCTCGGATCGGCGGACGTCTATCTGGAGCCGGCTCAGGTCCACAGAGTCCGCGCGTATGAGATCGTCCCGCGGCTGTACGCGCAGCCCTCGAGCCCGATCTCTGATCTGCGTTGGACGCTGCCGGGGTTCGTCGTTACGGCTGGTTCGGGACCAAGCGCCACCGTCTCCTCGAGCAACGCGTGCGGCGGCCGCCAGGTCACCCAGCTGACCCTTGCGGGAGTGCAAGCCGTCTCGCCGGCCAATGTGTGGCCCGAGCTGCGACCACAGCCCGACCACCCGATCTGCGCCACGTGCCCGCTCGATCAGAGCGCGGCGACCCTGAGTATCAAGCTCGAGCCACTCGACTCGAGTGATAAGATCTCTCCGCAGGCGACGCTCGTGATCCACAAGGCCCTGGCCGGCGGCTCGCGCTCTGAGACGAAGATCCCCTTCCAGCTGACGCCGTTGTGTAGCAACCCGTCGTCGTGCGCCGCCAGGGACAACTGGCGGTATCAAGTCGATCTGTCGAGCTACGAGCTACCGAGCGATCAGCCACCGAGCGGAGTATCCATGAAAGACTTCTTGAGCGATCCCGACATCGTCATGGCGGAGCTCGAGCTCACCGTGACTACCGAACGGACCATCGGTTCTTCGACCATCACCAGCACCCAGATCGTCGCCGGCGAGATCGACATCCAGCCCTGAGGGCGGCGCCCGTCTTCGCCCATGTCTGCGTCTGCCTCCATGACCACGATGTCGAGCCTCGCCCTCGCGGGCGTGTCGATGCCTCGGGTTCGGCGCGTGCTACCCTCGGCCCGTCCGATGACGCCCGAGCAGATCGCCCGCGCTTGCGAGGGAGACGATGGGCTGCTCGGGCGCCTGGTCGACGAGATCCTCCCGGCGATCCGCCTCGAGGTCACCTTTGGCCTCCGACGCCGGGCTCGACTGTTCAACCGTGACGCCAACCAGGACGTCGACGACTTCGTCCAGGATGTGATGGTCCACTTGCTCGGCGACGGGGGCAAGCGGCTGCGGGCCTGGGATCCCGCCCGCGGTCGCTCGCTGCGGAGCTTTGTGCGCCTGATCGCCCGGCACCGACTGTGTCGCGTGCTGGAGGGGTTTCGGGGCAACCCCTGGGATGGGGGGCTCGACGGCGAGTCGGAGCTCGACGAGGTGGACGCGGACGCGCCGGCCTTCGACCGCTTATTGTCGCGTCAGCAGCTGGGCCGGCTGCTCGACATGCTGCGGGCGCGCTTCAACGAGCGCAGCATGCAGATGTTCGAGTGGCTCTACATCGAGCAGCGTCCGGTCGCCGAAGTCTGCCAGACTCTGGGGATGTCGCGCGCGGCGGTCGATCAGTGGAACGTACGGCTTCGGCGGCTTGTCCGGCAGCTCGCCGACCAGCTCGACCGGGGACCATCGCCGGCGTCGGCCCGACCGGTTGGTGCGCGAACACAAAGGACGGGAGCATGACCGACGAACTCATCGAGCAGCTTGCTCGGCAGGGTCGCGACGCGAAGCCTCCGCGCGCCTGGGACGACGTGCTGGAGGGTCGTCGTTCGGCCGAGGAGGTCGCGGTGCAGCGGCAGGCTCGCGGCGACGATCCCGAGGAGGTCCGCGCGCTCATGCACGCCAGCACGCCGCTCGAAGCCTCCGAGCGCGCGGCGTGGGTCGCTCGCCTGCGGGCGGGCGTGCGGGCGAGCGGCGACGAGGCCGACGGGGCCGACGAGGCTGGTCCGTCTGACGAGGCTGACGAGGCTGACCAGTCAGACCAGGACCAGGACCAGGAGGATCGCACGGTCGTTCGCCTCGAGCCCGCCGCGATCGAGCGGTCGACCGAGCGCAGTCGGTGGCGACGCGGCATCGTGGTGGGCGTAGCGGCAATGCTCGCGACCGCGGCCGCGGTTGCGCTATGGATGAGGCCTCGCGAGGTCGACCCGACGGTCGATCCCGCTGGCGTTGCGGTGGCGCTGCCTGCCTACAGTCTCGAGGTCCGCGATGACTCGGTCCACCCAATGCGTGGGGATCCGAGCGCGCGTGATCCCGAGCCCGCGGCCTATCGGCTCGACTCGGAGGTTCACTGGATGATCCGCCCTCGCACCCCGGTCGATGGCGCGGTGGAGCTCGGCGTGGTCCTCGAGGACCACGACGATCGCCTCTGCCTGCATCGTCCGAGCGTGACGCGAGCCTCGGACGACGGGATCTTCGAGGTGCGAGGGACTGTCAAAGACGCGCTGGGCCTTTCGCCGGGACCGTGGCGCCTGCATTTTTTGGTGGCCGGTGCGGGCACCCTTGGTCCGGCCGCCGCCCGACCGCGCTGCGAGCATCCGCAGGGGTTGCCCTGCGCCTGCTCGGTATCCGCCCCGGTGCCCTCGGGCGGGGCGGTGAATGATCTGCGCGCGGTCGCCCAGGATCCACGGTGGCGCTTGTTGCCGGCCCACGAGATCAGGGTCGAGCTTTGACCTCAGCATGCGGGACAAGGGCACAGCCCGTTGTTCCGCACGCCCCAGCGAGCTCAACGAACGCGATCGAAGCGGATCCCACGCGTGCTACCGACACCGAATGTGAAGCCGGTGACTCGGTCGCGCCCATTTCGGGTGAACCGGAGCGTGGCGCCGATCGACGTGACGGTGTACTCGTCTTCGATGGCGCTCAAAAGAGCGGCTGGCTCGTCGAAGATGCGGCCGGTCGCGACGAGCGTGTCGCCTGAAACCGACAGCCTCCACTCGGTGCCGAGCTCGTCGCTGCGATAGCGACCGGCCAGCGCCGCGAGCTCGCCGGCGGTCGGCTCGCGGAGCTCGACTTCGCCGAACCTCTCCGCTTCGAATACTACGAGGCCCTTCGCCGTGACCGTGCGCCGTGGCCGGGTCCCGTCGAACTCGATGGTGATAGGAAGCGGGCCGAGCTGGAACGTGCGCTCGCTCGTCGGTACGAGGACAGCGCGCTCACCCCCGGCGACGAGCTCGAGCGCCTCGTCGGTGCGATCGACCATGATGAGCTCCCCCGTCGTGGTCTCGCGATACGTGGCGACCCACGCATCGAGCTTCTTGGTCGTCAGCTCGACCGGAGGTCGTGCTGGCTCATGCAAGAGGAGACTACCGGCGTTCGGCTCGCCGAGCAGATCTTCCTCGAGGACGACGTCGGCGATCTTGTGTGCGAGCTCGTCGGGCCGCGCGCTAGCGGCGTTGCACAGGACGACGATCGTGGTGTTCAGCGCCGGAAATCGCTCGAGCTGCGCGCGGTATCCGACCGCCCCACCCGCGTGCCACACCGTCGGCTGGCCGCGATAGTTGCCGTGGAACAGGCCCGCGGCGTAGTCGAGCTGCGTGCCGTCGGTGAGCGTGCCGCGGGTCTGCAGGCCGTCGACAAGCGACGGGCCGCCGACCTTCGGATCGTAGAAGTTGGCGTCCCACTTCGCGAGATCGACCACCGTGCTCATCACGGCGGTGCCGCCGGTCTGCTCCCAGCCCGACATGTAGATCCGCCAGCCCTCGTCGTGCGGCGCGTACCCGATCGCGCGGCCGGGGACGATCCGGTTTGGATCGTCGAGGACCTGCGTGCGCTCCATGCCGAGCGGCTCGAAGACCTTCGCATCGAGATAAGTCGCCAGCGATTGCCCGGTCGCGTGCTCGACGGCCTGCGCAAGCAGGAAGTACCCGGTGTTCGAATACTCGAACTTGGTGCCGGGCTCGAAGTCGATCCCGCGTTGGCGCGAGAGCAGCTCGATCGTCTCGTGTACGGTCGTGACGCCTTGTTCGCGGCTGCCGCCCAGCATGAGCAGCGTCCCGTAGTCGCGAAGACCGCCGGTGTGGTGGAGCAGGTGGCGAAGCGTCGTGGGCGTCTTGCCGTGCTTCGGGAGCACGGGTACGTGCACGCGTACGTCGTCGTCGAGTCGCAGCGTGCCGTCGGCCGCGGCGAGCAACACCGCCGACGCGGTGAACTGCTTCGACGTCGATGCGATGTAGAACACCGTGTCGGGGGTGATGGGCACGGCGTGCTCGAGATCCGCCATGCCGTAGCCCTTGGCGTGGATGAGCGCGCGGTCGCGGACCACCGCCACCGCGCAGCCGGGCGAGTCCTCGTTGGCCCACGGGCTCATTACTGCATCGATCCGTTGGGTCTTCTGCGCGGCTGCGGCGTCCTCCACCGTTCGCGTGGCAGCCACCTCGCGCCCGAGCGGCTCCACGGGAGCCCGGTCCGAACGCGTGGCGGAGCACGCGGTCGCCAACACCATCAACGCCGTCCATCCCGTCCATCCCGTCCATCCCGTCCATCCCGTCCATCCCGTCCATCCCGTCCATCCCGTCCATCCCGTCATGGGACGAGCATGCCACGAGGAGCCTCAGCTGACGCCAGCCCCTCTTGGCCGCCGACCGGGTTGCTGTGGTCCGATCTGGGCCGAGGAAGCGTCGGATCGCAAAACAGAGCGCTGGGTCGGCGGTGCGGGGCACCTCAAACCTACGAGAAATTCTTCGCTTATAGCGCTCATCCGTATGCCATTGTGGAGGGCTCGACCTGCATCCATCAAGAAGCCCGAGATGGCGAAAGTCGGGTCTGAGTGCGCGGGGGCGAGGGGGCGACCGGTCGCTCGTTCCGTGTTTCTGTTGGCCGAAAGCAGTTCCACGATGATCGACACCTCTTTGTCAGGTCTCGCGGCGTACGAAGTACTCGTCCGTCGGTCATCTCGGCGTCTACGGCGCATTCTAGTCGTTCTCGCGTTCTTCTCTTGATTTTGAGCGAGTACGACGAGAAATCACAATCTCGTTCTTCAGTGCGACGCTTGATTGCATTAGCCTCCGCTTGAATTTTCTCTCTCACGGCTTCCGCAAAGAGTGAAGAGATGCTTGTGCGTTGGTGAGGTATGTCTTGTTGTGATAACTGTTTGGCAAACTGAGGTTGGGCTCCGGCGATCAAGTTTCGGATGAGTCCGATGAGCTCCGGGGATCCTGTTATTGTCTCTGTTTTTTGTGATGAGGGCTTTTTTCGGGGTTCTGGTTCACTTGAGTTCTTTTGATGGGATTGGCTGAATATCTGATTGTTGGGGTACTGAATGGCGGCGTGTTCAATGATTGATTGAAATCCATCTTCTATGGCTCCATTCTTAGCCTCTTCTGCTACCTTGGTCCAAAAGACGAGAGATGTGCTGAATATGGGCAGTCTTTCTGCGGGGAATCCCGATTTTTTGGCAAGCAATATTGCTTGGTCTGGGTTGCTGAATACTCTGACTCGTTCTTCGAATAGCCGGGTTTCGAGGTCTTTAGAATCTTCGCTAGCGTTCAAGGTAGGTTCTTGAAATTGCGCAATATGCGCGGGCGCTCACGCCTCTAGAGGATTTCGGATGGGCTGCAGCCAGATCGAACTCGACCGAGATGGCGCGAGTCGCTCCGATGCTGACGAAGGTGCTACGGAGTGGGCTATACGATGACGAGATCGTTGTCACCAAGGTTGGGTAGGGCGCACGGTCGGGGCAAGAGATCGGGGCACTACCGTCGAACGCATGGTCGAGGGCGTGAGTCATCGCCTCATTGTGCTCTAGTCGCTATAACGTCCCTATGGCCCGCGCTCTGCCACTGTTCTACGCGATCCAGGAGATCGCCGATGCGCTCGAGGAGCGCCAGTCTGCGCCGCTCGCGAAGGCGGAGCTGACAGCGTCGCAGTTCAACCTGCTTTATCTGGTCATCGAGGAGGGGCCGATGCGCTTGGGCGAGGTGGCGCGCTACCGCCGGTGCGTCAAGTCGAACGCCTCGAATCTCACGCGGGCGATGGAAAAGGAGGGGCTCGTCACGCTGAACGCGGACCCCAGCGATCGCCGAGCGCGGGTCGTGGAGGCTACCAAGGAAGGGGTCCGTCGGTATCGCGTTGCCTGCCGTGCGTTCGCCCGTATCGAGCGCTCGCTCCGTACGGCGCTCGGTGCGAAGGTGACCGACGAGCTCGAGCGACTTTGTCTCGTTGGAGCGGCGGCGGTGGACGAGTTGGGATGAGCTGTTGATGCCGAGGCTGGCTCGGAATGCGCGATGGCTATCGCGCCCGGCCTCGGTCTTGCCCAAGAGGCAGTTTTCGGGCTTGACAGCGACCATCGGGGCGCTCATATAGTTCACTCAATGAACTATTCACAGAGTGAACGATTCTCTCGGTGAACCAAGATCAAGCGAGCGCCCCATGATGAACATCCAACGCGTCAACCCCCCGCAGCTCTTCGACGGCCGTGCCTACGGCATGTCCCAGGGCTCGATCGATCCGCATACCGGCCTGGTGTTCTTGTCCGGGCAGGTGGCCTGGGACGAGCAGAGCCAGGTGCGCGGCGAAGGCTACGCGCAGCAGGCGGAGTTTGCCGTGCGCAACCTGGTCACTGCGCTCGCCGCCGCCGGTACAGACGTCGACCATGTGCTCCACCTGCGGATCTATGTGCGCGGTGAGGTGTCCGAGCACATGGCCGAGGCCATGCCCCCGCTACTGGCGGTGTTTAGCGATGTGCGGCCTGCGATCACCGGGATCGGGGTCGCTTCACTGGCCACGCCCGACACTCTCATCGAGCTTGAGGCCACCGCGGTCGTGCCTCGTTGAGCCGCGGCATGGCGTCGCCGAGGCGCGGCAAAGTGTCGCTTTGCGGTGGCAAAGTGTCGCTTTGCGGTGGCAAAGCGTCGCTGAGGCGCGGCAACGCGTTGCTGGGGCTCCGCAAAGCCTAAGCAACGGGAGGCCCCTGGTCCCCCGCAGGTGCGTTCGCTCGTCCCGAGCGCCGGCGCTCACTCCCCAGCGCCGTCGCTCGCCAAGAACTCCACTACAGCCGGCACCACCTGCCCCGGGTTCTCGCGGTGCACGAAGTGCCCGCCATCGACCGTCAGCAGCGTCCACTCGCCCGAGAACCCGGCCGCCGTCTGCTCGAAGCCCTCGGGCAGCATCACCCCGTCGTCGAGCCCGGCAATGGTCAGCGTGTCCATCGGCAGCGGCACCTGCAAAAAGGGCGGGGGCACCGGTGAGCTCGCCCGGTAGTAGCCCAGCGCCGCGTTCAGCGAGCCGGGCGCGGCGAAGGCGTTCTTGACCGGCTCGGTCTCCGCCGGCTCGAAGCGCCATGTGGGGGACCACCGCGCATAGAGCTCGTCGACGTGGGCGAAGTCGTCGGCGCGCATCAGGGCCTCGGCGTCGTCCTCGGCCAGGTAGATGAAGTGGGAGGCTCGCTCGAAGAACTCGGGATCGGGCACGAAGAAGCCGGGGTGGGGGATCGCCACGGTCACCAGCCGACGTACGCGCGCCGGATCGAGACTCGCCGCCGCGTAGGCGGCGAAGGCTCCGAAGTCGTGCCCGACGATATAAGCCTCTTGCTCGCCGAACGCCTCGATTAGCGCCAGCGCGTCCTCACCCAGCGTCTGCGCGTCGAAGGCATCACCCGCAGGGATCGACGAGGGCGTGTAGCCTCGCATGAACGGCGAGACCGCAAAAAAGCCCGCGGCCGCCAGCGCCGGGCGCAGATCGTCGAAGGTGTGGGGCGTATCGGGAAACCCGTGCAGCAAGAGCACCAGCGGGCCCTCGCCCTCGGCAAAGTAGCCGAACTGTTCGCCGTTGGCCTCGATGAACTCCACCCCCTCCTCGGGGATGTGCGTGCGCTCGGGATCGTCGTCGGTGGAGGTGCCCGTCGATCCGCCCGTCGAGTCGAGCGAGCTCGTGTCGCTGCCGTCGGGCTCGCTGGTGTCGGGCCCCGCCGTCGACCCCTCGGCGTCGGGGTCGTCGGTGGTGGTCGAGGTCGGATCCGAGCCCTGGTCCGTGCCCGACTCGGACGCAGACGGATCGGTGCACGCAAGCAGCGCAAGGGCGGTGAAGGCGGTGAAGGCGGGAAGGATCGGGGTTTTCATGGTCGATGGGCCTTGTCTTTTTGGACTGATCGTTCCAGAATTAGGTATAACGAAAGCGGCACGTAGCCGCCCTTACGTTTACGTTTTTATGGAACGTTCAGTCGAAAACCTAATCGGCTCCACCCACCCTGTCAAGCGCGGCCGCAGCGATTGCCTCGAGGCGCGCGCGCGGGATCGAAGCGCGAGCCAGCGTGTAGATCGCGACGTTGGCTCCGAGCAGCACGTCGGTCACCGCCTCGAGCTGGTCGGCTGGCACCAGCGTGGCGGCCATGGTGTGAAAGAACCGTCGTACCGCGCCAAGGTGCAGGTCGATCAACCCCTGCAGCTCCGGGTCGAGATCGGGGTACTCGGCGAGGCTGCCCACCACCAGGCATCCGCGGGGCGCGTTGTTGTCCTTGCCCGGCCCGTGCAGGGCGTCGCGAAACCACCGCTCCAGCGCGCAACGGGGCCCCCGGTCGAGCACCGCGCGCTGCGCCTGCTGCCGCGAGTAACGGTCGAGTGCTCGTCGGTAGAGATCTTCCTTGCGGCCGAACGCGCCGTAGAGGCTCGAGCGGTGCAGCCCCGTGGCCTCGACCAGCAGATCGATGCTGGTCCCCTTGTACCCGTGACGCCAAAAGGTGCGCATGACCTGCTCGAGGACCTCGTCCTCGTCGAACTCACGTCGTCGGGCCATGGGGTTCATTCGGGTTAGACCACCCCCCATGGGGTGTCAACCGGTGGGGTCGAGCTGAGCCACCGAACGAAGTGTCGCCCCGTCAGGTCTCGGCCGGGTCGAGTCGACCGCGCGCCTCGGTCAGCCGCTGCTCCCACCGGGCGCGCTCGGTCCAGCGCCCCGCGGGCGACTCGGCGGCGCTGGGGCAGACTTCATGAAGCGGGCAGCGAGCGCAGCGAGGCTTGCGGGCGGTGCAGACGTGTCGGCCATGCAGCACCAGGCGATGCCCCACCGCCGCCCAGGCGCGTCGCGGAAACAGGGCGCACAGCAGGGCTTCGATCCGCCGGGCGTCCTTGTCCGCGGTCAGGCCCAGCCGCTCGACCAAGCGGGTCACGTGCAGGTCGACGATGATGCCGCTGCCTACCCCGAACACCGAGCTGAGGACCACGTTGGCCGTCTTGCGGGCGACGCCAGGGAGGGTGACCAGTTGCTCCATCGTGCGGGGAACCTCGCCGCCGAACTGCTCGACCACCGCGGTGGCGGTGCTCTGGATCGCCCGGGCTTTTTGGCGAAAGAAGCCCGATCGCTTGACCACCTGCTCCACATCGGCCGGCGCCGCGGAGGCCAGCGCCTGGGGGGTGGGCCAGCGGGCGAACAGTGCGGGGGTGATCGCGTTGATGATCCGATCGTTGGAGCGGGCAGCCAAGATGGTGGCGATGAGCAATTGCCAGGCGTCTTGATGATCGAGCTCCACCTGGGGATCGGGTTGGGCCCGGGCCAGGCGCCGGTGGATCTCTTTGGTGCGGGTGACCAGTTCGGCCGGCGGAGGTGCGTCGAGCTGAGGGACGGCCGCCAGGCCCCCGACGGTCTTCTTGGCGGCGGTCTTCTTGGCGGCGGTCTTCTTTACGGCGGTTTTCTTTACGGAGGTTTTCTTTACGGAGGTTTTCTT
>JBCCWC010000181.1:0-31748 GCA_039194325.1 Myxococcota bacterium | reverse complement strand
GGTGAACTTATCGTGGTGCTCAACATTATACGTATGCGCGTAACACTCGTCCTCCGTGGCGCGCGCGCGCGCGCGCTACTCGAGAGCCGGCGCGTACTCGACTATGGAGGAGGCCGCTTCGTAGTTCATCCCACGCTCGCTCCCCTGCTCGACGACATCACGGTGGCCGCTTGAGCGTCACGATCCTCGGCCGATTCGAGCTCGCCTCGCGGATCGTCCTCGATGAATCCACCAGTTCGTGGTTCGTCGTGGGTAGCGAAGACGACCCAAACGGCACGCTCTTGAGCGAGCAACTGGAATACCTCGCCGACAAGGAGGTCATGACGCGCTCAGCGACCGACGTAGGCTCGCTCGTTCGTGGCTCACGCGACACGAGAGATGCGATCGCCGTCGTTGCCGCTCCAGTCCCGCTCGATGACCTCCACCTCGATGATGCTCGCTCGATGCTCCAGCGAACGAGCGCTGGCGTGTTGGTCATCCCCATGGACCAGCTCCCTCGCCTGGCGAGCGTGGCTCCCCACTTCACTAGCTGGGTCGGCAACCGCGTGTTCGCAGTGGAAGACGACCATAGGCTCGCCGACCAAGCTCGGCAGCAACGCCTCGAAGGTCTTCGAGAGCAGTTTGGTATGAGCGACGAGGAGTTCCTGGCGCAGGTAGAGCGCGGCGAGCTCTCCCTCGAGCCCGAGCACGCGGAGTGGCTGGTGCTCCTGCGCCGAGATGACCTACTCGACCCACTCACAAAAGAGGCGGACAAGCCATGAAGCGATGGGTCACGCCTGTGTCTGAGCGCATCGCCAAGACGGCGCCGCTCATCGACGTGCGATCGCCACGGGATTACCTGGATCGAGTCATTCGCACACAGTTGCTCAACGCCGTCAACGAAGGAATGCTCGCTGTCGGTCCCCATGAGATCTCTCGCCACGTCCGCATCGACGACCAGAGCAAGCAAGTACCACCGGACACGCATGCTGCCGATCTCGTAGGAGGTCGGCGCAACAATAAGCGCCGCGAGGCGCTGGCTGACCTCCGTACTCCAGATGGAGGGTGGCTGTCGTTCAGTGCGGTCCTACGACCGAAGGACGGCAAGGTGGAAGTCGTGGCCTACAACGTCGAGCGCGTGTACCGGCGAGATGACTGTCCCCACTGGATCCGGTTCGATTTCAGCCCACCCGGACACGACAATGACCAACGCGGCATGCGTTCTCATGTTCACCCAGGAGACGACGATCTCCAGCTTCCTGCGCCGATCTTCGCCCCGCACGAGCTGATTGCCTTATTGCTGGATCCACCGGGACCTTCCGACACTCGGAAGCCGAGAGCCAAGGGAGAGGTCGAGCGCCCCTGAGGGGCCTGCTTACCCGTCGTCCGTGCTCGCGCCCCCGGCAACCCGCACGTCCTTGCCGTCGAACGCCACCACCAACACGTGGATCGGCTCGGCCCCGGCGGCCCGCAGCTCCGCGGCGTAGTCTTGCCGCTGCGCCTGAGCCCAGCCGTCCTCGAGCGCTCGTTCGAGCGATCGACCCCGCGCCACCTTCAGCTCGAGCACCACGCCGGGCTGCCCAGGGACGACGGGAATGACGAGTACGTCGGGTCGCCCTCGCCCCGACTCGCGATTCGAACGCACGCGGTGGCCCGGCTCGAGCGCGGCCAAGATCCCCAAAACGAAGACTTGATAGATGCGCTCGGGTTCGTCGGGCCGCAGGTCATGATACGAGACCATGTGGGCCAACAGCGCCGCCAGCTGCTGCTGCAAGCGGGCGGCATCGCCTCGCAACAGCGCATCGAGCAGCCGCGACAGTTGCCCCCCGTGTCCCCTCATCTGGGCGTTCATCCAGCGAACGAAGCTACCGGTATAGAGCAGCCGCACCTCCGCATTGGGAATCGACAGCCGATAGGACGGAGGCCACGAGGGCTGTACGGGCGGGCGGCGCTCGGCCTTGAGATAGCCCGAGAACACCAGCAGGCTCCACAGCGCGTCGTCGCTTTGCTCGAGCTGGTCGAGCACCACGTTCTCGTCGAGCACCCGCTCGATCCCATCGCCGGCCAAGAGCCGCGAGAAGGGCTCGTGGAGCGCCGCCGCTCGCCCCTCCAACAGCCGCTGGACCAGCTCGTTGGAGCTGGTATTGAGCCAGTGCGGCCGCGGCTGGGGATCGGGATCGGCGAGGTAGCACAGCACCGACCACGGGTTGTAGATGACCGTCCCCCCGAAGTCGTAGCCGTCGTACCAGGTCTGCACCAGCTCCATCGCATCGGCCCGGCCCGCCTGGCCCATCAGCGCGACTACCTCGGGCTCGGTGAAGCCAAACTGTGTGGAAAAAGACCGCTGCAAGAGCGTATGGACCGCGAGGTTGTTGAGCCCCGAGAAGATGCTCTCGCGAGAGACCCGGAGCACCCCGGTGACCACGCCGCGCTCGAGGTGAGGGTTGTCCTTGAGCCCATTGCTCAAGAAGGCCCGAAACAGCTCGATGACCCGGGGGCCATAACCGTGGACGAAGCCGGCGTGGATCGGCTCGTCGTATTCATCGATCAGCACGATCGCCCGCTCACCGGTGGCTCGATGCAGGTAGCTCGACAGCTCGCCCAGCGCTCGACGGTAGAGCACCGGCTCGGCGGTATCGTCGAGGATCGCCTGGTAGTCGCGGATCTCGCCCGCCGCGAGCACTCCTGCGTCGAGCACCGCGCGGTGCTCCCGGTAGAGCCCCTGGATCTTCTTGTGGAGATCGTCGCGACAATCCTCGAAGGTGCTGGCCTTGGTGTCGCGGAAGGTCAGCGAGATCACCGGATAGCGCCCAAAGTGGCGGCGGTAGGCTTCACCGGCGCGCCAGACCTCGAGATCTTCGAACAGCGGCCGCAGATCCTCGGCTCGTCGCTCGAAGAAGCACCGGAGCATCGAAAGGGCCAGCGTCTTGCCGAAGCGCCGCGGCCGAGGCAGCAGCAGGACCTTGCTGCCCTCGTGGTCGAGCATCTCCACGATGAGGCCCGACTTGTCGACGTAGGTCAGCCCCTTGTCCCGCAGCTCGCGAAAGTCGCTGATCCCGATCGGTAGGCGCATCACCGGAGCACCTCTCACCCCCGGTGCTGTCGCGACCGTGACACGCTCATCAGGATCCCCAGCCCGATCATCATGGTCAGCACGTTCGAGCCGCCCGCCGAGAAGAACGGCAAGGTGATCCCCGAGACCGGCACCAGCTGGAGCACCATGCCCATGTTGATCACCACATGCCAAAAGAAGAGCGCGGCCACCCCGGTGCACAAAAGCGCCCCGAAGCGGTCCCGGGCCTGACTGGCGATGTTGACCGACCAAAGGGTGAGGCTGAGGTAGAGGGTCAGGGCCATCGCCCCGCCCACAAAGCCCCACTCCTCGGCATAGACGGCGAAGGGAAAGTCGGTGAAGGGCTCGGGCAGAAAGCCCAGCACGTTCTGGGTGCCCTGGTCCACGCCCCGCCCGAAGAACCCGCCGTTGCCCACGCTGATGATGGCCTGGATCGTCTGGTAGCCCTCGTTGTCGGCGTAGAGCTCCGGGTTGAGCCACACGTCGATCCGCTTGCGCTGGTAGTCGGCCATGTAGCGCCAGCCCAGGGCCACCGAGACCATGGCGGCAAAGCCCGCCCCTATCATGCTGCGCAGGTGCAGCCGGGTGACCGAGAGCACCGGGAAGGCGATCAGCAGGATCATGATCCCGGTCCCCAGGTCGGGCTGGTTGATGATGAGCGCGGCGGGCACCAGCACCATGGCAAAGGGGATCAACAAGGTGCGGATCCCCCGGCTCTCCTTGGCGTAGATGTCGTGCAGGTAGCGCGCCAGCGCGACCACCAGCAGCACCTTCATCAGCTCGGAGGGCTGGATCCGGTAGTCCTGGGTGCCCAGCCAGCGCCGCGCGTTGTTCACCTTGATCCCGACCAACGGCACCAACACCAAAAGCCCCACCCCGAACGCATAGGCGGCGTAGGACAGGCGGTAGATCACCCGGTAGTCTATCGCGGTGACCACGAACATGGTGACCGTGCCCAGCGCGACCCAGCGCAGCTGGGTGGCCACGCGCCCGGTCCAGTCGCCTCGCCCGGCGCTGTTGAGGTTGAGCAGGGCCAGCGCGATCACCCCGAAGGCCAGCAGCACCACCACCCAGTCGATCGAGTGGCGCAGGCGCCCCCAAAGGTCGCGCGGCTGTCCGAGTAAGTCGCTCATGGGGCCGCTCCGCTGGGCGTGCCCGCCCCGATCCCCCCGGAGCGGGGCAGCTCGGCCCGCGCCTGGCCGGGCAAGGGCGGTGGGACCCCGTAGGGCCGGGGCGCGGTGTCGGTCTCCGAGGTGGTCGAGCCGATATAGTGGTTGATCACCTTCATGACGATCGGCGCGGCCGCGTCGGCCCCGACCCCGCCGTGCTCGACCATGGCCACCACCACGATCGTGGGGCTGTGGGCCGGAGCGTAGGCGGCAAACCAGGCGTGATCCTGGGTGGTGTCCCAGCCCTCGATCTGCTCTTCGTCGTCGTCATCGACGGCCCGCCGCTTCTCACGGCCGACCTGGGCGGTGCCCGTCTTGCCCGCGACCACGATGTTGGGCAGCCGCTCGGAGTACGCGGTGCCGTCCTCGAGGTTGACCACGCCGGTAAGCCCCCGGTGGATCCGCTCGCGATCCACCGGATCGATGACCGGCTGATCGTTGCGTCGCTGGGGCTGGCTGGTGAACACCAGCTTGCCCTCGTTGGTCTCGATCCGGTCGACGAGGTTGGGGGTCATCACGTAACCGCCGTTGGCGATCGCGGCGTAGAGCACGGCGAGCTGGAGCACGGTGGCCTTCACATTGCCCTGACCGATCGCGCTGTTGAGACGAACACCGCCCTGGTAGGTGCCCTCGCGCGCCTCGAACTCCTGGGTGGGGATCGTGCCCCGCACCTCGCCGTTGAGGCCCAAGCCCGAGCGCTCGCCCAGCCCCAGCGAGCGAGCCACCGTCTCCATGCGATCGAGGCTGAGGATGTTGTCGACGGCCAGCTGATAGAAGTAGGTGTTGCAGGACTCGACGATCGCGGTCTCCAGGTTCATCTCGCCGTGCACGTGGGTGTCGCGGAAGCGCCGACCGCCGTACTTGATGTAGCCCTCGCACTCGATGACCTCGTCGGGGTCGAACTCGGGGTGCGACAGCGCGGCGATCGCCGACACCACCTTGTAGGTAGAGCCCGGGAAGAAGTGCTCCTGGACGGTCTTGTCGATGAAGGGCTTGAGGGGGCTCTTGGCCCAGGCCTGGTAGGTGGCGGCGGGGATCGGCTGCTCGTAGAGGTTGGGATCGAGGGCGGGCACCGAGACCATCGCGAGGATCTTGCCGGTCTTGACCTCCATGGCCACGACCCCGCCGGCGAGCTTCTCCGATAGAGCGTCGTAGGCCACCCGCTGCAGGTCGAGATCGAGGGTGAGGTGGATGTCCTGGCCGGGGATCGGATCGAGATCCTCGGGCAGGGCCTCGATGGCCTCGCGCGGGGCATCGTCCACCTCGCGGCGGCGGGCGTCGACCACCCGCGCCCGACGACCGAGACGACCGCGCAGGTAGTTCTCCCACTGACGCTCGATCCCGGTCTTGCCGGTGCGATCGCCGGGGCGGTAGCCCATGTGCCGCGAGCGCTCGAGCCCCGCGGGGCCGATGTTGCCCATGTGGCCGGTGACGAAGCCGACCAGCTGCTCTTGCGGGTAGTAGCGCTTGGAGCTCTCGCGGATCTCCACCCACGGATCGATCGTGTCGAGTCGGGCCTGGATCCGGGCAAACTCCTCCCAGTCGAGGTTGCGCCGGGCGATCTGCGCGTACCGACCCTGGGCCTCGTCGTCGCGCAGCTCCTGCACGCGCGCGATGAACTTGGCCCGATCCTCGTCGTCGACAAAGTCGATGAGCGAGGCGATGAGATCCCGGGTCTCGTCGTCCATGGGCACCCGCTGGCCCTCGGGGCTGCTGACCACCCCTTCTTCGCCGTCCCGCACGAACCGAGCCCAAGCGGTGAGATAGAGGGTGTAGGCGGGGCGGTTGGTGGCCAAGGGCCGACCCTCGGCGTCGAAGATCCGGCCGCGCGGGGCCTCCACGTCGACCACGTCGACGAAGTTGCGCTCGGCCCGGCGGGTGTAGTGATCGCCCTCGAGGATCTGGATCTGGCAAAGCCGCACGGTCAGGCCCATGAACACCAAGATCACGATCATCACCATCGCCTGGAAGCGAGGCCGTAGATCGCGGAGGTCTTCGCGCTGGTGGAGGTTCATGGCGCGCTCACTTACCCGTCCAGTAGGCCTGCTGCGGGGGCCGGTCGTCCAGCCGTAACGCCAGTAAGAGTCGGTCGATCCCGGACCACAGCGGAGGCGCCACCAACAGGGTGGCCAGGGCGTGCCAGTGGAGGACCGCGGTGGCGCCCAGCAAGGCGTCGCGGGGCACGCCCAGCGGGTCGGCGAGCACCACGAGCACAGCCAGGGTGACCGCGTCGAGCAACGACGCGGACACGAGGCCCGCGGCCGCCCGGAGGATCCAGCCGGTGATCGCAAAGCGGCCCGACGCCCAGCGCAGCAGCAGGAAGGTCAGGGCGTGGGACAGGGCCAGGGTGCCGATCGGGGCGCCCTGGTGGAGATCTTCGAGGTAGCCCAGGGCGATCGCCACCGCGAGGCCCAAGTGGATCGAGGTGCCCGCCGAAAAGGCGGCGTGCGTGAGGATCACCGCCGAGGTGGCGGGCAGCATGATGGTCAGCGACAGCACGTCGGCCAGGCCGCCGACCACCGCGATGAGGACCCAGCCAAGCACGAGATAGACGAACGCCCGCAGCATGACCCGTCCCCTACTTCACCGGCCCCAGGCCACGGGCCTGCGAAAGGGGACCCTCGCCCTCGCCGCGCGGATCGGGCCGCGGGGCGTTGGCCAGCACCACCCAGACCACGTCGATCCGATCGAAGCGCACCGCGGGCACCACGTGCAGGCGCTGCTGATCGCCCACCAGCTGCTCGATCTCCACCACCTGGCCCACCGGGTGCCCCTTGGGGAACAGCTCGTCGACGCCGGAGGTCAGGACCAGCTCGCCCTCCTCGACGTCGTAGTCCTTGGAGACCTCCATGGTGCAGCTGTCCTCGGTGTAGCCCTCGAGGATCCCCTGGGCCTTGGTGCGGGCCAGCTCCACGGCGATCTTGGAGCGGGGATCGGTGATCAGCAAAACGTCGCTGTAGTCGTCGAGGGCCTTGTCGATCCGCCCGACTACCCCGTCGGGGGACAGCACCGCCATGCCGGGGCGGGCGTACTCGCGGCCGCGATCGATCCGGATGTTGACCACGCGGAAGAAGGGCGACTGATCCACGCCTACGCGCTCGGCGGGGATCATGTCCTCGTGGACCTTCTCGCGCATTTGCAGGGCGCGGCGCAGCTGTTGGTTTTCCTCTTGGAGGTGGACCAGCTCGCGCAGGCGCTGGCGGAGCTCGCGGTTTTCGCCCACGAGGCGCTCATTGGTGTCCTGGAGGCGAGCCTGGAGCACCCAGCGCTCGAAGAACGCACCCAGCATGCCCATGCTGTAGGAGATCGCGGCTTCGAGCGGGGCGCCGATCCGTCGCACGGCGCGATCGAAGCCGCTCATGCCGTGGGGATCTTGGGCCGTGCTGCGTAGCAGCAGCACCGGAATGCCCAGCAGCACCACGATGAGGGCGCCATTGCGGATGCTGCGGAGCGACAGGGCCATGGGCAGGTGGGGACGGGCGGGGACGATCGGCGGGGCGTCCTTTGTTCCAGGATGCGCCCGCGGTGGCGTCGACCGAGCCTGCCAGCTTTGGGGGGGATGGCAAACGAAGGGGCAGAGCGGGGATGGCGCGACTGGCGCCGGCTCACGTCAAAGGCGGTCGAGCTCTACTCAACCGTCGTAATTCCTGGCGAGCGGTCCGTACTGCGCTGCTTACGCGATTCTTGATCCGCTGGCTGGCCCCGTTCCTGAGCCCGGGCGTGGCGTTGGATCCGCAGCCCGGTGTCCGCGACGCTACGATCCCGGTCGTGAGCTCGTTCGCTCCCCTTCGCGTCTCCGAGGAGGAGTACCTCGCACAGGCGGAGACGATGGAGCGCATGGAGTTGGTCGACGGGGAGCTCTGGATACCTCCCGCGTCCCCTCGCATTCATCAGCACGTCATCGGCCAGCTCTACCGGCAGAAATTCTTCGGTCGCGATCGAATTTTTCGTGAAGGACCGTGCCCCACTCGACATGACATCGGTGAAGCGTGAGCGCGGCGGCGTGAGAGGGGTTTTCGCGCCGGGCTGCGGTCACGCAACATCAAGGAGACACAGCATGAGTCTTGGTCGTTGGTCGTTCGTGGTTGCGGTTGCGGTGGGTCTTTCGTTGGGGGCTTGTGACACCGAGGATCCGGGGCCGATGGAGTCCCGCATCGTGGTCGTCGAGGGCGGGCAGGCGACACCGTTCCCCGGCGCGGAAATTCCGCCCCGTATCGGCGGTGATCCACCCGTGCAGCCGGGAGATCAGTGTTCACACCTGGCGCAGGGCTCGGGAGCGTGGTGCGATTGCATGGGGGCGGCAATCGACGATCTCACCGACTACTACGCGGCCTGCGAAGACGTCCTTTACGGCGAGGGCCCGATCGACATCACCCTGTACACGTGGTGCCAGTCGCTCGAGCAAGACTTCGACGACTGGTGGGACGCCTGCTGAGACGCCTGCTGAGATAGGTATCGATGCCGAGGCCGGCTCGGCATGCGCGTCGGTGTCGCGCCCGGCCTCGGGCTTGCGCAAGCAGCACCCAAGAGGGACGAAAACCGGGGGTTCTTGGGAGTCGCGGGCCTCGGGGCACACCGTGAAGTGGTGTGCCCCGGCGACTCTGCGCGCGCGCGGGGTCGGTGACGGCCATCGGTTGTGGGCGTGAGCCGTGTGACTGGGAGATCAACGGTTGGGGTCCGCCGCCGTGATCAGCGCGCGGATGTCCTGCGAGATCCAACACCGCTCGACCATTGCATCGGTGATGTCCAGGGACATCCGCCTTCGCTCCGCGCTCGTGCCATGGGATGTCCCGGGACATCGGGCCCCCGCTCGATCGTTGCGTTCGGGATGTTCGAGGATATTCGAAACCGCGCAACCATTGACTTCAGCGAGATCTTCGTGGATCGCGCTCGATTCGATCGTTGCATCCGAGAAGTCCGACCCGAGCAGCCCAGCCCAAACAGTCCGCTCCAAAAAGCTCGAATGGATCGCCATGCTCGCACGTGGTCGTAGACGACGGGGCGTGGCGGGTATCATCGCCTACGCCCCGCCGGCGGCAGGAGCAGACCTTTGACCCAGACGGTACGTGCCATCGATCAACGGATCGCCCACGAGGTGCTGGACACGATGCTGTGGCCGGGTGCGCAGCCGCCGATGCTGCGGGCCGAGTTCGACAGCGCCAACAAGTGTCACGCGCACCTGGCGTTCATGGGGTTCCGGCTGATCGAAAAGCGCGACCACTACGGCGGGCCACGCATGGAGGACGGGCAGCCGGTGAGCCCGATCTTGCTGTGGCTCAAGGAGCGGGTGCTGGTGCGGCTCAAGCCACGGGGCGAGCCGGCCACCGGAAAGTTCCGGCAAGGCCTGGCACACCTGAGCGTGTGCTTGATCAGCGGCCAGACCAAGGACGACGGCTCGCTCGACACGGGGTTCAAGGCCGAGGTGGGCAAGTTCAGCCCCACCGGGCATCTGCTCTCGGCCAGCCCCAAGTCGGCCACCAAGGGCAAGCACGCCTGGGAGAAGAAGGGCGCGGCCGAGGAGTGGTCAGACAACACGCACTTCTTGTTCGCCAACCTGGTGTGTGACGATCGCGATGTGGATCGGCTGATCCCGGGGTGGTGAGCGGGTTGGACCCGGCGTAGGGTCGGGCGTCGATCGGCTTGCTCGGGGCAGCCGATCGATCGAACAAATGAGCGAGATGCTCCTCGAACCCGGTGACACGATCCGCCGTCTCGTCATACGAGCGACGATCGGTCGCGGCGCAGTGAGCACCGTCTACAAGGCGTACGATCCTGCACGCGGGCAAGACATCGCGCTCAAGCTCATGCACAACCACGTCCGCGACGACGCGGTTCAGGCCCGCCGTCGCCTGCTCGAGCGACTGCAGGCGATGACCTCGCTGTCCCACCCCAACGTGGTCACCATCTATGACGTGGGCACCCTGGAGCGATCGGGTGGCCCCCTGGTGTTCGTGGAGATGGAGTACGTGCACGGCGAGCCGCTCGACGCATGGATCGAAAAGCGGCACCAAGATCCGCGGTGGAGCACCGACGAGCGAGGGTGGCGTGCGATCCTCGACGCATTGGTCCAGGCCGGCGAGGGACTCGCCGCAGCCCACGCTCGAGGACTCGTGCACCGTGATTTCCGATCGGCCAGCGTGCTTGTCGACGAGGACGAGCGCGCGAAGGTGATCGACTTTGGCCAAGTATATGCCGGCGACGAGGATCCCCCCCCGATCCCCGCCACGATCCCATGGCTCGACAAGACGACCCTCGGCACCACGACGTGGACCATCCCGAACATGACTTCGCCTCGCTCGATGGCTCCAGAGCTCTTCGCTGGCTTCGACGGCGACGCCCGCACGGATCAGTTCGAATTTTGCTCCACACTCTACCATGCGCTCTACGGTCGATTCCCCTTCCCCGGAAACAACCTGGCGCAGGTCGCCCACGCGATGATCTACGACCACCCGCTCGAGCCTCCCCCCAAAGCCCCCCGGATCCCACGTTCCATCCACCGCGCGGTGAGCCGGGGGCTTCACAAAGACCCGCACCAGCGTCACCCGAGCATGCTGGCGTTGCTCGACGCGCTCCGAGTCGACCGTGATCGGGACCAGCCACGCCCACGGTGACGAAAATGCCGGGCTCAGGGCAATAGGTCAGCCACGGCGATCGTCGTGACCACGCGATCGTCGAGGTGGAGCTCGACGAACTGCCCCACCGACCACGAGGTCACTCGGCGGTACCCGGGCACTCCGTCGATCTCGGCCAGTTGCTCGTAAACTTCGAGGCATCGGTCGACGAGGTTGACGATCCAGTAGCGGGGAATGCCGGCGCGTGCATAGAGCCGAGCCTTTTCCCGGCGATCGGTCTCAAGCGAAGACTCGGCGACCTCGACGACCAAACCAACTTCGCTCGGGATCGGATGACGCCCTTTGCGATCACGGGCCGGCCGCGCACAAGGGTCACATCGGGCTCGGGCTCGCTGTCGGCGGTGGTGATCGACGACTGCACCCGAACACGCCAGCCCGCGGGAAGCTCAGCCCGCAACGCCTCGTCTACGAGCTCGACCGCGTTGTCGTGGGGAGGGTTGTGAACGGTCCTGAATACGATCCATCCCTCGAGGAGCTCGACCCGCTCCTCTTCGCTCAGGATCTCGACCTCGGCGAGCCGACGATACTCGGCAACGGTGAACCGCCGCACGGGTAGACAAGGAGGCTGGAGCGGTAGGACAGCACCCATGAGAGCTCCCTCCCTCCAAGTATAGACCACGGGTGCCTTCAAACGGTCGAGATCGACAAAGCGCCGCGATAGCGCTGATCCGCCTCGCACGACGTGAGCACCTCTCTCCAAGCTCGGCGACGTCAATAGTGACCGCCACCATGAGGCCACCCACGGCATCACGACCGGTGAGCTCGTTCACGATGCGAACGACAGCGTCCTGCGGCGGCGCTCGTCTGCGCCAAACCACACCGCGCAAGTGCCTCCGCCCGTACTCGCCCATCCTCGCCCATCCCGGTCACGATGGGCCCACGAGTGGCAGTTGACCATCGACGACGGCGTGTAGCTCGTACTCGACGAGGCGATCATCGCCCACCCTCCCGCGCGCTGAGCGGTAGCTAGGGACCGCGCCCTTACCGCGAGCTGAGCCGCTTGACGTCAGTCGAACCCTCCGGCGACGCTTGGGATAATGAATGGATCAATCCCTACTGTAGGGAGTGGGCTCGTTCCCAAGGGTCCTCGGATCCCCCGGTCTTGCTCGGCTCGACGACGACACCGGGCGGACATTTCAAAATCTCTGCCGGTGAAGCTCGCGTTCATCGATACAGAGTCCAGCGCTCCGAGATCATGGTCGTTGGCATTGAGCGGTAGGCGAGACCGCACGGAGAGTCGCGCTGGCCACTGGCCAAGGAACCGACCGCCGACAACGGGAGCGCAACATCATGTATGACTCTACCCGTGCCCTCGAACTTCTTCGGCTTGGCTGTGGTCAACCGACCGCTACGTTCAGGCCAGGGCAAGAGGAAGCCATTCAGCACGTGGTCGAAGGGCGCGGCCGACTGCTGGTAGTGCAGAAGACAGGATGGGGAAAGAGCTTCGTCTACTTCATTGCCACGCAGATCATGCGCGAGGCTGGCCGCGGCCCCGCCCTGCTCATCTCACCTCTGTTGTCCTTGATGCGTAACCAGCTCGAAGCTGCCAAGAAAATGGGAGTTCGAGCTGAGACCATCAACTCCAACAATGCCGACGAATGGGACGAAGTCGAAGCAGCATTCAGCCGCAATGAAGTGGACATCTTGCTCATCTCGCCGGAACGGCTGGCCAACGAGCGATTCGTCAGCCGCGTCCTCGGCAACCTGGCGACTCGCATCCCGCTGCTCGTCGTGGACGAGGCGCATTGCATTTCGGACTGGGGCCATGATTTTCGACCCCACTATCGACTGCTCGAACGAATCATCGGCTCCCTCCCGTCGAACCTACGCATACTTGCCACGACCGCCACAGCCAACAATCGTGTAGTCGAAGATCTGAAGGCTATCTTGGGGCCGAACCTCCTGGTCTCAAGAGGCGACCTGAACCGGCCTTCGCTGACCTTGCAAACGATCCGACTTCCAGACCAGGCCCAGCGGCTCGCCTGGCTCGCACAGAGCCTACCCAATCTACCGGGCAGTGGAATCATATATACGCTCACGGTGAATGACACTCGCCAGGTCGCCGAGTGGCTCATCTCCCAAAATCTCAACGTGAAGGCATATTCGGGTCAAACCAACGATCGCCCTGCGCTCGAAGAAGCGCTCCAGCACAACCGGGTCAAAGCACTGATCGCGACTACGGCGCTCGGCATGGGCTATGACAAGCCGGATATAGGCTTCGTCGTTCACTTTCAGACGCCTGGGTCTGTAATCGCATACTATCAGCAAGTCGGTCGTGCCGGTCGAGGACTGACGAGTGCCTATGGTGTCCTGCTCAGCGGCCGGGAAGAGACCGACATCAACAACTTCTTCATCGAGAGTGCGTTTCCCTCCGAAGAGGAGGTAGGCAAGGTCCTAGAAGCGCTCGAGAATGCCCCAAGCGGATTATCCATGGCCGATCTTCTCGCCAGAGTCAATATGAGCAAGGGACGCATAGAAAAGACCGTTCAGCTGATGTCGCTAGAGTCACCAGCCCCCATCGCCAAGCAAGGAAACAAGTGGCAACTCACGGTTGCGAACCTTGGGAATGAGTTCTGGGAGCGGGCACGACGTCTCACGCGGATCCGACAACGAGAGCAGCAGCAGATGCAGCACTACGTCGATCTGAAGTCCGGGCACATGGAGTACCTGATTGAGGCGCTCGACGGTGATTCGAGCTCGGTACGTCTCCCCACGCTTCCTCCACTCCCGACGACCCCTCACGAAGCCATGGTCCGCGAAGCCGTGGCGTTCCTGCGCCGGACGGACCGACCTCTCGAGCCACGAAAGCAGTGGCCCGGCGGCGGTATGCCAACCATCTCCCAGAAGGGCAAGATAGCGGAAGGGTGCCGCGCCGAGGCCGGTCGAGCTCTATGTGTCTGGGGTGATGCTGGATGGGGGAGCTTGGTGCATCAAGGAATGTACCGCTACGGAGTGTTCGCAGACGCTCTCGTCGAGGCTTGTGCAGATCTCGTCCGGCGCTGGGCTCCGACGCCGACCCCTACATGGTTGACTTGCCTGCCGTCATCTCGTCACCCGAATCTGGTCCCTGACTTCACGCACCGCCTGGCGAAGAAGCTCGGCCTTCCCTTTGAAATGCTCCTCGAGAAGGCGAAATCACGGTCCCAGCAAAAGACCATGGCGAACAGCACGCAGCAGGCCCGGAACGTCGATGGTGCATTCCGTTTGATCCGAACTCCGAGCACGGGCCCCGTGCTGCTCATAGACGACCTCGTGAACTCCGGATGGACCATGACCATGGCCGCATGGCTTCTGCGAGAGGCTGGTGCCGGACCGGTCTTTCCTCTCGCACTCGCAACGACGGGAGTTCGATGATGCCTGCGCAGATGTCAGCCAACACCCAGAGCATCTTGTTACTCACCGCCCCGCTCATGCTGGGCAGTGGCGACAGCAAGGCCAGCGCTTCCGCAGATCTTCTGAAACCGAGCGAGTACCAGCGCCTCGCTCGATACCTCGTCGACATCGGCAAGCAACCGGAAGATCTCCTCTCTTCTGATGCGGAAGAGACGATCGATGCATGTAGCACCGTAGTGGAGCGCGCGCGCCTGCGCTCGCTGCTCGAACGAGGCTTGCAGCTCAGTCAAGCCGTCGAGCGCTGGAAGACCAGAGCCATCTGGGTCGTCAGTCGCGCCGATGCAGCCTACCCGAGAGTTCTGAAGAGCAAGTTGAAGGCACGTGCACCCGCCGTGCTCTATGGGTGCGGCAACATCGAACTGCTCGGCATGGGTGGCTTGGCGGTCGTCGGCTCCCGACGCGTGAGCGACCCACTGGTGAAGTATGCAGAGGGAATCGGCTCGCTCGCCGCACGAGCGTCGTGCACCGTGATCTCTGGAGGTGCTCGGGGTGTCGACCGAGCGGCCATGGACGGCGCCCTCCGCAGTGGAGGCCGCGTGGTCGGAGTACTGGCCGAGGAGATCGAGCGAGAGGCGATGCAACGACTGAACCGAGATCCGCTACGCTCAGGACGCCTCGTGCTGGTCTCGGAGTACGACCCATGCTCGCGCTTCTCGATAGGCCACGCAATGCAGCGAAACAAGCTCATCTATGCCCTTGCCAACCATGCCCTGGTGGTGAATTCCGACCTGGAGAAGGGAGGCACGTGGGCAGGCGCCGTCGAGCAACTCGACAAACTCCACTTGACCCCGGTGTTCGTCCGTTCCACAGGGGAGGTGAACCCCGCGCTCGACGCGCTAGTCGAGCACGGTGCGCACCCATGGCCAAATCCCTCGGCACCGGACAACCTCCTCGAGCAACTTTCGAGGGCAGTCGAACGCCCCACAAATGCCGAATCACCGGAAACTGCTCCGATCCACTCGACTGCGCCCGAGGTGGGCCAGGGCCCGTCTGGCAGATCGCCGGAGTCCCCTGCCGATGCGCTGTTCCGCACCGTACAAGATGTCGTTCTTTCGATGCTCGAGGAGCCAAAGAGCGAGACCGAGGTCGCTGACCTGCTCGATGTCACCAAGGGACAGGTACGAGAGTGGCTGAAACGAATGGTCGACCGGGGCCTGATACTGCGCAGCACACGCCCTATTCGGTATTCCATGGTCCGTCGATCGAGCCAGGCCGAGACTGGCGTTTGACGACGGCCTCGTCGCTCCTCATCTGGCAGCCACCCATGCAGCGGACCGGCGGCGGTGCATCGTACCCCACCACACAATACGAACTGGGCGCGAACCTAATCCCGCCCGGCGGTGTCCAAGCTCCTCGGTGCCGACGAACCTCGAAGATTGGGCAGAGTTCTACCAACAGGGCGGCGTGCTGATGCACGGCATCCTGGCGATGGCGGTGATCGGCCTGGGCCTCGTGCTCGAGCGGAGCTGGCGACTAGTTGTAGGCCAGAACGTGAACGTCCGCCGCCTGATGCCGCGGGTGCAGTCGCGCCTGTTGGCCGGCGACACCGCCGGGGCCCTACGCCTGTGCACGTCGAGCCGCTCGGTCGTCCATCGGGTGATCCGGGCGGGGTTGATGGAAGGTGTCGACCCCGAGCGAGCGGCGGCGGCGGTGCGAGAGGAGCAACGCGGCCTCGAGCCGGGCCTGCGGCGGTGGATCCCCGCGCTGTCGTCGATCGCCAGCATCGCCATGATGATCGGATTGCTCGGCACGATCCTGAGCTTGATCGGCGGGTTCCGCTGCGGGATCGCCTCCGTGTCCGCGGCGCAGCGTGCCGCCGCCCTCGCCAATGAGATCTCGATCGCGGTCCATACCACCGGCTTCGGAATCTTGGTCGGGATCCTGATGCTCTCGGCGCGCCTTTGGCTTGTGCACACGTGCGAGAAGTTGCTGGCCGACATGGCGCTATGCGGCGCCAAGGTGGTCAACCTCATCCGGATCGTCCGTGAGCCGGTGCCCTGCGACTCGCCCTACCGGTAGGGGTGGTAGAGGTGACGCCGCCCTCGGGGACGACGCGGACTCGACCGGTCGCACGCTGAAGGCGAACAGGACCGCCCACCGCGGGGCATGCTGCCCGGGATAGCCGTCGGCCTCGCATCGCCCCAACAAGTGCGGAGGTACGTCCATATCTCCGGGTGCAAAAATTCGCTACTGTCGGTCGAATCCAACGCGACCCGTCGCCGCGCGGATACGAACGACGCATGTCGATGGCCCCGATCTCCGACATCAAATACTTCACGCTGACGATCTCGCTACACCGCGTGGGTGAGGCGTACTTCGTCGAGCTCACGCATTCCGACCCGAGCAGCCAGGCCCAGGTGGCGCCGGTGCGTGCCGGTGCGACCTTCGATCTGGACCAGCTGAGCGAGCTGTCGGCTCAGCTCGCGGCCTACGGCGAAGCCTTGACCGCTCAGGTCTTCGCCAACAGCAGCATCGTCGAACGCTTCGTTCAGGTGCAGACCGCCGCCCAGGCGTCGCACAGCGCTCTGCGCGTGCTGATCCGCGTCGACGTCTCGGCCCAAGAACTGCAAAGCCTGCGCTGGGAGCTGCTGCAGCACCCGCGGTCGGGCGCGATGCTGAGCACCTCCGAACAGGTGCTGCTGTCGCGCTTCATGGTTTCGCGAGATTGGCAGCCGGTCAAGCTACGCGCCCGGACGGAACTGCGGGCGCTGGTGGCCGTCGCGGCCCCCAACCCCGGCGGGCTCGACAAGCTGCAGCTCGCGCCCGTGGACTACGAGGGCGAGGTGGGGCGCGCCCGGCAGGTCTTGCACGACGTCGAGCTCGAGACCCGGGGCGGACCGGGCTCGCCGCTGACCCTCGACACCTTGATCACCGCGCTGCGAAGCGGCTTCGATGTCCTCTACCTGGTGTGCCACGGCAAGTACGGCCGCCGAGGCACCCCAGCGTTGATCCTCCAAGATCGAGCCGGCGAAGCGCGGCCGGTGCTGGCCGAGGACTTCGCCGTATCGGTCGCCGAGCTGCAGCGCAAGCCGCGGTTGGTCGTCCTGGCCTCGTGTCAGAGCGCGGGGACCGGCGAGCTCACCGACGCCAAGGGACGCACGTCGGCCCAGGCATCACTGGCCGGTCGCCTGGCCGACGCAGGCGTACCCGGGGTGATCGCGATGCAGGGATACATCTCCATGGCGACGATCGAGGAGATGATGCCGGTGTTCTTTCGCGAGCTGCTCCGCGACGGCCAGATCGACCGCGCGCTCGCGGTGGCTCGCGCCGCGGTCCGCAGCAACCCGGACGCGTGGATGCCCGCCCTCTATACGCGCCTCAACCTCGGCCGGCTGTGGTACACGCCGGGGTTCGCCGGGGACAAGGCCAAGGACGTATGGAAGCGCCTGCGCATGCCCGTGGCCAAGGGCAAGGTGGTGCCGATCATCGGCCCGCGCCTGCTCGAGGCCGTCCACGGCTCGTCCCACGATACGGCGATGCGCATCGCCACGAGCCACCAGTACCCACTGGCCAAGTACGAGTTCGACGATCTGCCACGGGTCTCATCCTACCTCGGCGTCAAAGAGTCGCGCTACAACGTGATCCAGACCTACCAGGAGCAGCTCACCCAGAGTCTGCTCGAGCAGCACGGCGAGTGGCTGCCGCCGGCCGAGGTCAAGAAGCGCCGGCTCGGGCGGCTGCTGGGCCTGGTCGGCGATCGCCTGCGCGAGCGCGAGGACGATCCTCACCGGATCCTCGCGGAGCTCCCGGCCTCGATCTATGTCACCGTCAATTTCGATCCGCTGCTCGAGCGGGCGCTCAAGGCCAACGAGCGCCCGCCACAGCGGCAATCGACCCGCTGGCGCTACAGAAAGGCGCCGGTCAGCCAGTCGGAGCAGGCGGTCGAGGAACCCACGGCCAAGAGCCCGCTCGTCTACCACGTATTCGGAGCCTTCGGGCCCGACTGTGAAGACAGCCTGGTCCTTACCGAGGACGACTACTTCGACTACCTACAAGCCACCACCGCGGCCAAGCTGATCCCCAGCTCGGTGGTGGCGGCGCTGGTCGACAACTCGCTGCTGTTCTTGGGCTTTCGCCTGACCGACTGGCACTTCCGGGTGCTGTTTCGCGTGATGATGAACCTGCCCGGCCGCGAGCGGCTCAAGAATTACTGCCACGTCGCGGTACAGATCGACCCCGACATGCAGACCATGCACGACGTACAGAGCGCGAAGGTCTACCTCTCGGAGTACTTCGGCAAAGAAGCCAACATCGACATCTTCTGGGGGAGCTCGGAGGAATTCCTCGCGGCCCTGCGCCGCGAGCTGGCCAATACCGAGCTTTCGGTCGACGACGAGCCAGACGAGGACGAGGATGATGAGTGGGACTTCTGATCGGGCGGGCGAGGGCGGGAGAGGCCGACCATGACCAAGACCAGCGGGCACACGCTTCGCGGCAACGCCGACTCCAACCCCTTCGTGGGCCCGCGGCCGATCCAGATGGGCGAGCCGCTCTACGGGCGCAAGACCGAGGTCCGCGAGCTCTACGAGAACCTCAAGGGGCACCGCATCGTCGTGCTCCACTCGCCCTCGGGGGCCGGCAAGAGCTCGCTGGTCCACGCGGGGCTGATCCCGCGCCTGCGCGAGGCACGGTTCGACGTGTGGCGGCCGATCCGAGTCAATCTCGATCCCACGAGCTTCGAGGGCGTGCCCGAGGAGGTCAACCGCTACCTACTGAGCGCCCTGGTCAGCCTCGAGGATGAGCTTCCGGCCAAGCGCAGGCGTAGCCCCGCCGAGCTCGCTCGGCTCGACTGGCTCGAGTATCTCGATGGCCGCCCACGTCGCAAAGGGCGGACCGATCAGTCGGTCGTGCTGCTCTTCGATCAGTTCGAGGAGATCCTCTCGGTCGACCCACGAGCGGTCGAGGCCAAGCGGGCCTTCTTCTCCCGCGTGGGGGCGGCCCTCGATACCGGGCGCTACTGGGCCCTGTTCATCATCCGCGAGGACTACCTGGCGGCCCTGGCTCCCTATCGGGATCTCATCCCCACGCAGATGTCCAACACCTATCGCCTTGATCTGCTCGGTCTGGGTGGTGCGCGCGAGGCCGTGCTCAAGCTGGCGCAAGAAGGGGGCCGCAGCTTCCCGGCGGTGGACAAGCTGATCCGCGATCTCTCGACGGTGCAGGTTCAGCAGGCCGACGGGAGTTTCGTGGCCGAGCAAGGTCTGCACGTGGAGCCGGTGTACATGCAGGTGGTCTGCCGGCGCTTGTGGGCCGCGATGCCGGCCGACGCCACGACCATCGACGAGGCGAGCGTGGAGGCCTACGCCCAGGTGTCCAAGTCGCTGGCCGGCTACTATGGCGATGCTCTGGCCGAGATCGCCCGTGACGACGTGGCGCTCGAGCGGGCGATCCGCGACTGGGTCGGGACCCGGCTCATCGTGGGAGGGATCCGCTCGCAGGTTCGGCAGCAAGCCGGAAGCGACGCGGGCATCGAGGCCGTCCACATCGAGCAATTGCTCGACAGCTACCTCGTCCGCAGCGAGCAGCGGGCGGGCGCCAACTGGTACGAGCTCAGCCACGACCGACTCGTCGAGCCGGTCCTCCAGGACAACGAGGCGTGGGAGCAGGCGCACCTGCACCCCCTGCAGGTCCAGGCCAAGCTCTGGGAGGATGGTGGGCGCGCGCGCGCGCGGTTGCTCGACCCCGACGCGCTGCCCGACGCCAACGCCTGGGCAAGCGCCAATGCTCAGCTGCTGACGGCAGGCGAGCGCGAGTTCTTGGGCCTGTCTCAGGAGCGGCGCGACCAGCAGGTGCGCCAACGACGAGGGCGGCGTTTATTCACGGCCGCCCTGTCGGTCGTGGCCGTGGTCGCGGTCGGCTTTGGCGTGCTCGCGCGGCAAGCAGGCCAGGAGAGCGAGCGCCAGCGGCAAGAGGCCGACAAGGCGCGCGAGACCGCCGAGACGGCGCTGGTCCAGGCGGAGCAGGCGAGGGCTCAGGCCGAAGAGGCCAAGACCCAGGCCGAGCAGGCCAAGACCCAGGCCGAGCAGGCCAAGACCCAGGCCGAGAAGACGCAAAAGGAGAACGAGCGATCGGTGCGGCAGATGTTCGAGGTGGCCCTGCGTCCGGTGGTCGAGCACTTGATCGACAAGCGCCAGGAGGTCGGAGTCGTCGAGCTCGACGCGCGCTGGACCCCGCTGCTCGAGCGCGACGAGCAGGCGCTCGTGGCCGCGAGCCTGGGCAGCGACTTTCGCATCGTCGTCGTGGGTCACGAGTCGGTCCTCAGCGAAGCCGACGCCGACGGCCGCTCGCTGTTCCTCGAGATCACCGCCCAGTGGCTGCTCGCCGACCAGGCCCGGCGCAAGGTCGCGATCGTGCCCTCCCGGTCGGGCCGCAGCGCGCGGCTCGAAGCCCTCCAGCGCAACCTGCTCCGGCTCGAGTACGAGTTCGAGCTGAGCCCCGCGCTCACCGAGCCCGATGCGCTCGCGGATTTCGGCATGGTGATCCTCGACGACTGCCAGGCGCTCGACGCCGAGCAGCGGGCCGCCATCGAGCGCTTCGTGGACCGCGGCGGCGGCGTGCTCGCGGCGGGCGCGGGCCCGCGCTGGCTGACGGGCAAGGGCCCCGGGAAAGGGGCGAAGCCAACGCTCGACGACTATCCGATGAATCTCGCACTAGCGTCCCGTGGCGCGCGCTGGGTCGACGCGACGATCGACTCCAAACAGCTCGAGCAACGCGAGGTGCCGGCGGTCGTTCGCTTCGAGAACACGCTCGCTGTCGAGGTCAACCTCTATACGATCAACGCCGATCAAGAGGAGTACTACACGACCCTCGATTCTCGCGAGGTTCGCGAGCTGCTCACGGTCATCGGACGCACGTGGGTGATCCGCGCGACCGCCGACGGGCGCAGGATCGACACGGTGGAGATCGAAGACCAGGAGCAGAGCGTGACGATCGGGGCGACCGTGGCCAAGACCAAGCTCAAGACCAAGCCCAAGCCCAAGACCGAGCCGGAGAAACCCGACTCCAAGCCGGCCCCGAAGGCCACAGCTCAGCTGCCCAAGAGCCTGTCCGGCGAGGACATCCAGGCGGGGCTCGTCATCGCCAAGAAAGCGGCGAAGCGGTGTGGCAAGGAGCTACGAACGCTGATGTCCGAGGTCTCCTTGCGGATGAAGGTGGGGGGCGACGGCAAGGTGGCGAACGTGTCGATCCTACCGCCGGCCAAGGGGTCGTCCGAGGGGGCCTGCATCAAGACCGCGGTCTCGAAGCTGAGCTTCCCCAAGAGCAAGCAAGGCGGGGAGGCGAAGTGGACGCTGAAGCTGTATTGAGAGGATGTAGGGGTGCTGGGGTCAGTAGAGGTAGACCGCGCCGGCATTGAAGGCAAAGGTCATGGGTTCGGCGCTGATGCCGGCATCGCCGAAGTTCTCGAACGGGGCTCCGACCGCCAGGGTGGAGGCGTCGGCCGAGAGCGTCACCCAATGCCCGAACTGGTCGCCCCCGCGGGTGTTGGACGCCTTGAGGTAGGACTGCTGCGACCATGCGTCCATGCCGTCGCGGACGAAGACGTACACCGCACCGGCCGTGGCGACCGAGTCATCGGTTTGGTCGCCGTCGATGCCCGTCGCGCTGCTTGCCTCTCCCCGAGCACCCACGGCCAAGGTATTGCCGTCGCCCGACAGGGCCACGCTGTACCCAAACTGGTCGAGCTCACCGGTGTTGGACGCCTTGACATAGGCCTGCTGCGACCACTGGCTCATGCCATTGCGGACGAAGACGTACACCGCACCAGCATTCCCGGTGGAGCTGCCGTTGCCCTGGTTGCCATCGATGCCCGTTGCGCTGCTGTCTTCGAGCATGGCACCGACGGCCAAGGTGTTGCCATCGTCGGCGAGGGCGATGCTATGCCCGAACTGGTCGTTCCAACCGGTGTTGGACGCCTTGACATAGGCCTGCTCCGACCATTGGTCCATGCCGTTACGGACGAAGACATATACCGCACCGGAAAGGATCAGTGAGTTATTGGTTCCGTCGCCATTGATTTCCGTGGCGTTACTTGCTTCTTCGAGCGCACTGACAGCCAAGGTATCGCCGTCACCCGAAAGGGCCACACGATGCCCGAACTCATCACCCACGTCGGCGTTGGACGCCTTGAGATAGACCTGTTGGGACCATTGGTCCATGTCGTTGCGGACGAAGACGTAAACCGCACCGGCATCCTGGGCAGAGTTGTCGGATTGCTCGCCATCGATGACCATCTCACCGCTGTCCTCGAAGATAGCACCGACGGCCAAGGTCTTGCCGTCGCCCGACAGGGCCACGCTAGACCCGAACCGGTCGTTCTCCTCGGTGTTGGACGCCTTGAGATAGGCCTGCTGCGACCATTCGTTCGCGCCATTGCGAACAAAGATGTATACCGCACCGGCAAAGAACTCAGAGTCATCGGCTTGGTCGCCATCGATCTCCTTCGCGCCGCTGTCTTCCCCCCGCGCACCTACCGCCAAAGTATTGCCGTCGTCGGAAAAATCCACGCTATACCCAAGCTCGTCACCTGCGTCGATGTTGGACGTCTTGAAATACCCGACGGCCTCCGCGAGGGTTCCCACGACGTCCACCACCTCCGACTCCGCACAACGACTGGCGCTGCATGCTCGCAACATGTAGCTCGCGTTCAGCCGAAAACGCAACGGCACCGTCAGCGCGAACGACTCGCCCACGATCCCCTCGCCCACCGGCACGAACGCCTCCCCTACATCGGCGCTCTCGAGCAGCTCGTAGTACTCCGCCCCGAGCGCCGGCGCCCAGCTGAACTCGAATTTCTTGACCGACGAGAAGCTCAGCGCGAGGACCGGGGTCTCCGGCGGCTCGATGCAGGTCGTGGTGCACTCGTCGAACTCATCGTCATTGCCGTCGTCGCACTCCTCCCCCTCGGCATTGAGGAAACCGTCCCCACAGACCGGAAGGGCACACGATGGCGTACACGCATCGGTCCCGATGTCGTTGCCATCGTCACACTCCTCGCCCACCACGAGGTAGCCATCCCCGCACACCGGCAACAGGCACACCGGTGTACAAGTATCGTTCTGTGCCGTGTTGCCATCGTCGCACTCCTCGCCGATCTCGACGGTCCCGTTCCCGCACACCGCGGGCAGGCTGCAATCTGCCTTGCACTCGTCGGCGTCGTTCGTATTACCGTCATCGCACTGCTCACCCGGCGCGACGAATCCATCCCCGCACACCGGCACGCGGCACGCGGGCGTGCACTCGTCGCCCTCTTGCGTGTTGGCATCGTCGCACTCTTCGCCTTGGTCGAGCAGCCCGTTCCCGCAAAGGGACAGATCCCCCGGGCCGCCACAGAGCCCCTCGACACAAGAGAGCTGCGGCCCACACTCCTCATCGCTCTGACACGGCAGCCCTCGGACGAAGTCGCCGCCAAAGCACGCCCCGAGCACCAGCGCGAAACACGACCACAGGGCCTGCCTCCAACCGGACTTGCTTCGTATCATTTCCTTCTCCTTCGAGATGACGAGCATGCGACACCTGTCGATTGCCACGAAGGATTGACTCTCAGCGGTCAATCGCCGTGCGTTGCGAGGGACGATTCAGCTCAGTAGAGATAAACAGCACCAGAGGATTCAATGGAGTCATCGATCGGCTCTCCCCCGATTCCGGTCGCGCTGCTGCTTTCCCCTGGCGCCCCCACGACCAACGTATGACCATCCGACGACAACGCTGCCGCGGTGAAATTATAATCTGCCCAGGTATTGGAGGGCTTGAGATAGGCTTGCTGCGACCATTGGTCGAGACCGTTATGGACGAAGACATAGACCGCACCAGCATCTAAGGCAGAGTTGTCGGCTTGGTCGCCGTTGATACCCCTTGCGCTGCTTGATTCCCAAATCGCACCAACGGCCAAAGTGTTGCCGTCGTCCGCAAGGGCCACGCTATACCCGAACTGGTCGAGCTCATCGATGCTGGAAGACTTGAGATAAGCTTGCTGAGCCCATTGGCCCATGCCGCTACGGACGAAGACATACACCGCACCGGCAGCACTGACGGTATTGTCGGCTTGGCCACCATCGGTGCCCATCGCGTTGCTATCTTCCCAAACCGCACTAACCGCCAAGGTATTGCCGTCGTCCGAAAGGGCCACACTATACCCGAACCGGTCGTCCTCCTCGGTGTTGGACGCCTTGAGATAAGACTGCTGCGACCATTGCTCCATGCCGTTGCGGACGAAGACGTACACCGCACCGGCATCAGTGGCATCATCACTATTGTCTTGCTCGCCATCGACACCCCTCGCGCTGCTGTCTTCTTCGGGCGCACCAACAGCCAAGGTACTACCGTCGCCCGAAAGAGCCACGCTATACCCGAACTGGTCGTACGCCTCGGTGTTGGACGCCTTGACATAGGCATGCGGCGACCATTGCCCCATACGATCGCGGACGAAGATGTAGACCGCACCAGCGTCGAAGGCATCATCATTATCATCATTGTGGTCGCCATCGATGCCCATCACGTCGCTGTCTTCTTCGGGCGCACCAACGGCCAAGGTATTGCCGTCGTCCGAAAGGGCCACGCTCGTCCCGAACTCGTCATGCGAGCCGGTGTTGGATGCCTTGAGATAAGCCTGCGGCGACCATTGGTCCATGCCGTTGCGGACGAAGACATAGACCGCACCGGCATCCGTGTCGGAGTTGTCGTCCTGGTCGCCACCGACGCCCCTCGCGCGGCTGTCTTCCCCAATAGCACCAACGACCAAGGTATTGCCATCACCCGACAGGGCCACGCTATGCCCGAAGAAGTCGTACTCCTCAGCGTTGGATGCCTTGAGATAAGCCTGCTGCGACCATTGGTTCATGCCGCTGCGGGCGAAGACGTAGACAGCTCCAGCATTCTCTGCGGAATTGTCGGCTTGGTCGCCATCGACCTCCCTCGCGCTGCTGTCCTCCCAAACAGCACCAACCGCAAAGGTATTGCCATCATCGGAAAGGGCCACACTGCCCCCAAACTCGTCACCTGCGTCGGTGTTGGATGCCTTGAAATACCCGACGGCCTCCGCCAGGGTGCCCACGACGTCCACCACCTCCGACTCCGCACAACGATTGGCGTTGCACGCTCGCAACATGTAGCTCGCGTTCAGCCGAAAGCGCAGCGGCACCGTCAGCGCGAACGACTCGCCCACGATGTCCTCGCCCACCAGCACGAACGCCTCCCCGACACCGGCGCTCTCGAGCAGCTCGTAGTACTCCGCCCCGAGCACCGGCGCCCAGCTGAACTCGAACTGCCTGACCGGCGAGAAGCTCAGCACGAGAACCGGGGTCTCGGGCGGCTCGGTACAGGCTGTCGTGCACTCGTCGAACTCGTCGTCATTGCCATCGTCGCACTCCTCCCCCTCGGCATTGAGGAAACCGTCCCCACAGGCCGGCAGGGCACACGATGGCGTACACGCATCGGTCCCGATGTCGTTGCCGTCGTCACACTCCTCGCCCACTACGAGGTAGCCATCCCCGCACACCGGCAACAGGCACGCCGGTGTACAAGCATCGTTTTGTGCCGTGTTGCCATCGTCGCACTCCTCGCCGAGCTCGACGGCCCCATTCCCGCACACCGCGGGTAAGCTGCAATCTGCCTTGCACTCGTCGGCGTCGTTCGTATTGCCGTCGTCGCACTGCTCACCCGGCGCGACGAATCCATCCCCGCACACCGGCACGCGGCACGCGGGCGTGCACTCGTCGCCCTCTTGCGTGTTGGCATCGTCGCACTCTTCTCCTTCGTCGAGCAGCCCGTTCCCGCAAAGAGACAGATCCCCGGCCCGCCACAGAGCCCCTCGACACAAGCGAGCTGCGGCCCACACTCCTCATCGCTCTGACACGGCAGCCCTCGGGCGAAGTTGCCGCCAAAGCACGCCCCGAGCAGCAGCGCGAGACACAACCACAGGGTCGAATTCCTATCCAACGCGTCTCGCCACATCCTCATGTCTCCTTGCTGGGTGTACTCGAGGCCCTACTCTTCCTAGGCATCGACAGGCATCGACAGGCATCGACAGGCATCGACCGGTCGTACCCGCGCATATGGCTCAAAAGCGCACTCGCACGCCGCCCACCGCGGGTACTACGGCCACTTTGTCCTCCGTGAGCCCAACCACGCGCTTGTGCCGGATCGCGGCCACGACGAGCAACGAGGCCCCCGAGAGGGTGAGCACCCCGCCGACAATGCCCGTGGCCACGGCCGCCCGATTGTAGCGCTCGCCCTCGGCGAGCAGATCCCGATAGCGACCCTCGGCGAGATCGGTCATGCTCGCCGTCTCCTGGCCCTGGCGATCGGTCTGGGCCCCGCGCACCAGCAGGGCCGTCATCGCGGCCAGCGAGCCCAGACCCAGGCCGGTGAGCGAGCCGCCCACCCCGTAGTAGATCTTCTGAATGTTGCGCTGGTGCTCGGCCTCGGCCGCCGCGAGCGCCTGCTGATTGCGGAGGATCTGCTCCTGGCGGATCGCTTCGTCGCGCTCGGCTTGGGCTTTGGCCCGGGCCGCCTCGAGAGCGGCGAACGTGGCGTCGATCTCGGCGATCTCCGCCTCGAGATCCTCACGGGCCGCATCGTCGGCGCTCAAGCTCGACAGCTGGTCGTTGAACAACGCGCGAGCCGAGCGAAGGTGGTCGATGTCGTCATCGTCGCGGTAGGCCCCGCGATGGGCATGCGCCAGCTGCACCCGCAGCGTGGCCTCGTTGTCCGGCATGAGCACCAGGACCTGCTCCCACGCCTCGACGGTGCCCAGATAGTCGCCCCTCTTGAACGACTCCTCACCGCGAGCGTACAGGTCTCGGGCGGTCATCAGCTTGGCCTCGTCGAGCGATGGCGTGGCGTCGCACTCGGCGTCGGGCAGCTCGGACTCGGTCGACACCTCGTCGGCGGGGGCAGGAGCCGCCCGCACGGTCGCCGTCGGCCCGGCGATGGTGAGGACCGCGACGAGCAGGCCGCCGAGGGCCCGAGCGCTCCTGGGCCTGTGCTCTGGGTGGTTGAGACCAGACCTACAGGTCGGCTTGGACGAGTGGACCAGCATAGGAGAGCTCGCTTGCATCACGCGTGTCCTTCGATGTTCAAAATACCGAGAGATCTGCCATCGGTCTATCATCGATCGATTGAAATCGGTTGAAATCTTGAGTGTTTAGATTTCTGCTGAAGAACCATCAGCGCACACTCGCGCACACTTATCTCCAGACCAAAGCCCGCCGGTTTCAACCCATTGGCCCAAAACGCGCGCTCCGCAGATCGATCCATGGTTCGCCGCCACGCATCGCCAAGGCGCGCGCTCTCGCGTCTCCAAGATGACTGCGGTCTCGAAGCCGAGCCTTCGCAGAGCCAGCAGGGACGAGACGACGTGGAAGGAGACGCTGCATCGAAGGCGACGGCCATGGGCTCGGCGCCAACGCCAGCCTCCCCATAGTTCTCGAGCAGAGCTCCGACGGCCAAGGTGCTGGCGTCGCCCGACAGCGCCGCCGAGCTGTTCGACCCTGCCCTGGCCCACCCATGGGCCACCCTCCGGCCAACCGGTGGGCCACCAAGCACTTTGCCATTGCCAACCCTTCGAGATCATTGACCGCCACCTCGGTACTGTTTTCGCACTAGTACCCGGTCGAGATGCCGGACAGTTCGAGTCGACCCCAAGCGCACGATGCCCTAGTGCGCTACGTCTACAGCCGCCCGGAGGCCATGACGATCGAGTTGCGTCATGTCCTCGATCCGGCGGTCCACCACTTGATCGACTTCGACTCTCTGACGCCGCTACCCACGGCGGATGTCAACGAGAGGCTCGGCACCCGGGCCGCCGACCTGCGCTTTTCAGTGGATCTCGTCGATCGCGACGTCCGCGTGTGTCTGTACCTGGCCTTCGAGCATCAGTCGACGCCCGAGTTGCTGCTGGTGTGCCGCGTGCTGGAATACATGAGCAACATGTGGAGCCAGCTTCTCGCGACGAAGCCCAAGCAGACCACGGTACCCGCGATCCTCCCCATTGTCCTTCTCCAGCATCCAGCCCGCAAAACCCCACGAAAACTCACCGAAGTCATTTCGTTGACGCCAACGCTACGTCAGCAGTTGGGTCTCAACGTGGAGCTCGAGCTGCTCGTCGACGATCTATCCGGGTCGGTTCTCCATGACCCATTGGCACGCCCTGGACCGCTCGCTTTGGTCGAGATCACCCGGGCCTTGTTGTACGCCTACGAAAACCCGTCGTCGTTGACGCCAAATCGCCTGGAAACTTTGGCGCCACTATTCGACCAGGTGCTGGACCAAAGCTACCCACTTGGCATGAAGGACATTCGTGCGCTATGGACGTACGTTATCAAGGTGTTCAAACCGGACTCGCCGTTGCGAGAGCCAATCGCCGAGTCCGTAAGCAAGGAAAGCAGAGAAATGTACCGCACCATCGCCGACGAACTGCGAGGCGAGGCCCTCAACGAAGGCATCGATCTCGGTCGCGCCGAAGGTCTCGACGCAGGCATCGAATTGGGCCGAACCGAGGGCCGTACCGAAGGCATCGAATTGGGTCGTACCAAAGGAATGCTCGAAGGCATCGAGCTGGGCCGTACCCGGGGCGTCATACAGAGTCTCGGCCAAGCTCTGCTCGATGTGCTTCGCTTTCGGGCCATACCCATCTCCAAGGATCAGCGCAAGCGCGTCCTGGCGATCCGAGATGAGCATGTGCTCCAACAACGGTTCGCACGCGCCTTCACGATTACCTCGGTGGATGAGCTCTTCGACGCGACCTGAATGCCAGCCCGCCCGACCCGCCCTGCCCGCGCCCTACCTGCCCTACCTGCCCTGCCAAACCCGAGCGATCGAGCCGGCCCGTTCAAGCCCGATCAGCAGCCCACCACGACCACTCGCTTGCCTCGGTGCTCGACCTCCCGCATGGTCAGGCGCTCGTCCCAGCTGGGCCCCTGGCGCAGGTCGAACATCACCAACCAGCCTTCGTCGAGCCCCAAACGGTCGAGGTACCGAGTGACCTGATCGAGCGCGCGAGACTCGGTGGTCGTGTCTCGACGCAGCTTGACCTCGATCGCATGGCGCTGACCGTTCCACTCCACCATCAAGTCGAGCGCCCCGCGACCGAGCCCGTACTCTCGCACGATTGTGCCGCCGCCGTTGATGATCCGCTGCAAGAACGCCATGAGCATCAGGTGGGGCCCCGCCTCGCGGTAGGCAAACCCTTGGGCGGATAGGTGCCCGTCTTCGCGCCAGAAGATCTGCCAGTCGGCCATCAGCGTGGGCATGTCGAGCGTACCGTCGGCTCGCACGTAGGCGGCCGGCTCGTTGGGGATCTGGCGCTGCCGCACGAAGGTCAGGGCTCGTGGCACGACCTCTCGGTAGATCGGGTTGGCGATCTCATAGCGACCCGCGTGATCACGGACGAGCCCCAGACCCACCACATAGGCGAAATCGTCATCGAGCACGTCCCCTTCGGTGGTGCCACCCGTAAGCATCGGCGCCATGATCCGCCGCACTCGATCTTCGCGCAGTCGCGCCACCAGCGAGTCGATGTGCGAGCGCCGCCTTTGGATGATCGTTTCCTTGGCCGCGTCTACATGTGCGGCAGTGACCTCGATCCCACGATCGTGCACATCGCGGCGCACGATCTGATCGGCCAGTGCATTGGTCAGCCATGGGTGCCCTTGGCCCAGCGCATGGATCCGCGCCGTCGCCTCGGGCGAGAAGCGCTGGCCGGTGGCGGCGGTATGTTGCTCGAGCAGCTCGCCCACCTCCGCCTCGGAAAACAACCCCAGCGTGGTGGCCTCGGCGGTGATGTTGAACGGCGACGTGGTCCCCAGCCACGCGACCGCGCGACGATCCTCTGCGCGGAGCACGTAGTCGCGGACCTGCCGTTGCCCCACCAGCACCACGCTCGCGGGGAAAGGGGCCCGACTACGTTCGATGTAGCCGTGGCGTAGTTGGGTGAGAAACGAAACCATCGCCTCACCCACCAGGCCGTCGGCCTCGTCAAGCAGGAGAACCAGCGGGCGCGGGTCGAGGCCAGCCAACGCATTGAGATAGTCCAGCAAGGCATCGCTGGGGTTGGCTAGCATGGCGTCGATCTCGGCGCGCGCTGGCCGGGGGACGTCGGGGTGCCGGTAGGTTAGCGCTCGATCGATGCGCAAGAGCACCGCACGCATCGCCTTGCCCACATCAGGCAATTCCCGGGCGGTCTGGAGGTCGACCCACAGCGCACGCATGTGCCCGGCCGCGTTGAGGTGCTTTTCGAGCCACATGAGGCTCGTGGTCTTGCCCGTCTGACGACCGGCGTGCAGCGTGAAATATCGCCGCTCCTCGATTAGGGTCAGCACTTCGTCGAGACGCCGCTGCGGCGGGAGCATGTAGTGCTCCTCGGGGACGCACGGACCGGCGATGTTGAACGACGGGCGCATAAAGCTTGCATGCAGAATACCCTATCGCTCACGCGCCGGCTTTTCGCGCTACCCGCCCAGCTCAGCCTAGCTCAGCGCCACTTCACGCAGCAGATCCAGCTCGTCCAGCGCCGCCCCCGAGCCCAGCACCACGGCAAACTCCGGCTCGTCCGACAAGAACACGGGCAGCCCGGTCTCTTCGGAGAGCAGCACATCGAGATTGGCCAGCTGCGACCCCCCACCGGTGAGCACGATCCCCTTGTCGACGATGTCGGCACAAAGCTCGGGCGGCGCCCGCTCGAGCACCTGCCGCACGGCATCGACGATCGCCGACACCGGCTCGGACAGCGCCTCGCGGATCTCGTCGGAATCGATCACCACGGTCTTGGGGATCCCCGCCACCAAGTCGCGCCCCTTGACCTCCATGGTCATCACCACGTCGGTGGGCGCGGCGGTGCCGATCTCGATCTTCACCTTCTCCGCGGTGCGCTCGCCAATGAGCAGGTTGTACTTGCGCTTGATGTGCTGGACGATCGCCTCGTCCATCTTGTCGCCGCCGACCCGGGCGCTCTTGCAGGCGACGATCCCGGCCAGCGAGATCACGGCCACCTCGGCCGTGCCGCCGCCGATGTCGACGACCATGTTGCCGCCGGGCTCGGTGATCGGCAGCCCGGCCCCGATGGCCGCGGCCATCGGCTCCTCGATGAGGAACACCTCCCGCGCCCCGGCGGCGAGGGCCGAGTCCCGCACGGCGCGCTTTTCGACCTCGGTGATCCCCGAGGGCACGCAGATGATGATCCGCGGCTTGACCAGGGTCTGGCGATTGTGGGCGCGCGTGATGAAGTAGCGCATCATCGCCTCGGTCACCTCGAAGTCGGCGATCACGCCCTCCTTCATCGGCCGGATCGCGACGATGTTGCCCGGGGTGCGCCCGAGCATCTCCTTGGCCTCCTTGCCGACCGCGAGCACGCGCTTGGTGTTGGCGTGCTTTTGCACCGCGACCACCGAGGGCTCGTGGGCCACGATGCCCTTGCCCTTGACATAGGTCAGCGTCGTGGCGGTGCCGAGATCGATGGCCAGGTCGTTGGAGAACAGGCCGTATACCCAGTCGAAGAGCATGAAAGGC
>JBCCWC010000180.1:0-32020 GCA_039194325.1 Myxococcota bacterium | reverse complement strand
CTTTGGAAGAATTTGGTTGTGTATTCAAGCTATAGCCGCCTGTTTGTGACTATGCGGCTGTGCTATATTGCTGTACTACACAACCAAATTCTTCCAAAGAAATGGAAGGGAATGGGTCGGTCGAGGTCGGCTCGGGGAGTGGGATATCTCATCGATCATCCCGCTCCCCGAGAGTCCTCGTTTCCTCAATTCGTCCGCTCGTATTCCCTCTACGTTTCCCACGAAGCCCCTCGCGAGCCGAACGTAGCTCTCACGAGGGGTCCTGGGCACGGCGACGAGCACGAGCAGTCGAAGATCTCGGCACCGTTGATCGATCGAGCGCCCGTGTAGTCCACAGGACGCAGCCGCTCCAGAGACGATACGTCGCCGAAATCGAGGGTGTGGATCGGGAAGGGAATCGAGATGCCATGCTCGTCGAACTGCTCCTTGATGGCCACCACGGCCGTAGAGCTTGTTCAGTAACCCCTCGAATAGTGTCTTTATCTGCCGCACCGAAGCGCGACCGCGGGACGACGCTCGCACCACCGACGGGTGCAGAGGAATGCCGGCACACATTTCAACACATCGGGGTTCTTCCCTCTCCCCTCCTCCCAAGTCTGTGTTCGGCGCTTATCACGCGCTCTGTATGTTCCGTATTTGCGCTCGAATTTTGGGTTTTTGGAGATTTTCGATTGAAACTTGGACAAAGTCTTTTAAACCTTTGTCGAAGGTCAGACGAACCTTGCCGGCACACCGACCGCTCGCCGCGTTATTGGAGGATCTCGAAGATGAGTCCCGTCTCCCGCCCGCGCTGTGCGCCCTAGCAGGCCGTGGTGAACCCTCGTGTGGTCGGAACGCCGTCAGCGTGGCCCGCGCCAAGGCGCGAAGAGGGTATTTGCCGGGCGCAAGACAACCGATGAGTCACGAAGGCATGGGCCGCGGGGGCGGTGTTCTGGTGTCCATCACTCATCAATCAACAGTCATGACCATCATCTACATATAGTTGAGCGATCCTATCCACGATCGTCTTGATCCAGACCCGATCGAAGTACGCTCAACGCACGCGCCAACACCATCAGAGCCGGACATCTCTTTGACCCAAAGAGGTGCCCGGCTCTCCTCAATTCTGATGGGCCGAGAACCATCGAAATCACCCCGTTCGACCACGAGACGAAGATACCTATTGAACGAGTGATCGACCGGAGCTTGCTGCGATCGGAGCCGACACTGTTCTATCCGTAGTCATGCCGTAAATTCGATCATCGCCCGACTCAATCTCGAACAAAACGCGAAAAACTTGATTGCATCTGAGCCAATCAGCTTCAAACACTGGGCAGAGCTCAGGCAAGACTTTGGACTTGCCCTGAACAAGAGGACAACGACATGAATCTTCACAGAGCACATCTACTTACGATCGTCGTGCCCACGATGCTGGCGAGCGGCTGTATCCTCATTGGAGGCGATAACGACTTACCCGAAGAGTCCGATGGCGATTCTGCTCCGGGTGGATCCACGGGCGACGAGCCGGATACCGCCGACGATCCCGACGATCCCGGCGCCACCAGCATGGACCCGGGCGACCCCCCAGCGGAGCCACCCGACACGGCATCGCAGGTCCGCGTGCTGCACCTGGGCGTCCAAGTGCCAGCGGTGGATATCTTTGCCAACGGCGAGGGCCCCGTGTTCTCTGGCCTGGAGTTCCGCAACAGCACCGAGTTCGCATCCGTGCCCCCTGGCGACTACACCTTCGAGGTCTCGCTCGCGGGCACACCGGCCGAGGACGCCGTGCTCGCGCCGATGCTCACCCTCGAGCCGGACACGGCCTACACCGCGGTCGCGATCGGCGATCTGCTCGAGACCAACGGGGCCCCGCCGGTGCAGACCATTGCGCTCGTCGACGACGCCGACGGCATCGATCCCGGCGAGGTGCGCGTCAACGTGGCCCACGCGGCGCCGGCGGTGGGTCAGGTCGACATCTGGGAGATCTCCGGAGACGAGCCGGTGCTCCTGCTGGAGAACGTCGACTTTGCCGCGTCGGCCACCCTCGAGGTTCCGGCGACAGCGCTGACGCTGGGCCTGGATGTCGACGACGACGCGGTGCCCGATCTGACCTTCGATGCGGACACCTCTCCGCTCGGCGGCAACCAGATCAACCTGCTGGCCAACAACGACGCGGCAGGGAACGTGGTCCTGGTCGCTCAGCTCCCCGATAGCTCGGTGCTGATCATCGAGCCCAATGATCCGCCGCCGCCACCGCCGCCGCCGACCGCCGACAACGCCCACATCCGGGTGATGCACCTGGGGGTGCAGGTGCCCGCGGTGGACATCTTTGCCAACGGGATCGGCCCCGTGTTCTCCCACCTGCAGTTCCGCCACAGCACCCCGTACGCCACGGTGCCGGCCGGAGACAACACCTTCGAGGTCTCACTCGCGGGCGCGCCGGTCGAAGATGCGGTGCTGGCCCCCATACTCACCCTCGACGCCGGCTTCGACTACACCGCGGTCGCGATCGGTGACCTCTTCGGCGCTCAACCGGTGCAAGCGATCGTACTGGTGGATGACGCGACCAACATCGCCGCGGACAGCGTACGCGTCAATGTGGCTCACGCCGCGCCGGCGGTGGGTCAGGTCGACATCTGGGAGCTCTCGACCGGCGCACTGCTGCTGGAGAACGTCGACTTTGGGACCTCGGGCACGCTCGACGTTCCGGCCGCACCGCTGACGCTGGGGCTCGACGCCAATGACGATGCGATTCCCGATATCATCTTTCATGTGGACGCATCTCCCCTCGCGGGCGCTCCTATCAACCTCTACGCCAACAACGATGCCGGCGGGAGCGTAGCCCTGGTGGCCCAGCTCCCCGACAGTTCCGTGCTGGTCATCGACCCGATCTAGTCGACGGGCCAACGCGGCCCGGTCCGCGCTGATGTCGACCGAGCAGGGCCAGTCCTCCAAGGGCGGGCCCTGCTCTCGTTGGGCGACACGAGCACCGCCCCGGAGGGATCGACGCCCAGTGAGACCTCCGATTCACCGGCGGTACGCGTTCGATCGTAGGGGGAATCACTGTGCGACATGACAAGCGCGATGCATACCTCGTCTCCGTATCGTCACGGCCAGGCCGACCGTCGACGGCGGCACGGATCGATCACCCGAGCCACCACTAACGGGTTCGCTCGCCGTCAACCCTTCTCGCCGTCAACCCTTGGTACTTACGGGCGACACTTACGGGCAATACGTACGGGTACAGCCGGTGGAATCTCCGTATCGCGCCCACCACCTACGACTCGCGACGATGTCAACGACGCGGCGAGGGAGTTGCGCATGAGCATCATCGCGTAATCCTCTGTATTCGAGTCTCGCGAACGCTGTCGCTCGACGTCGCATCGATCGAAATCGGTGTGTTCCGGGCGAAGCCCATAACGCTCGATCGAGCCACGATCGACCACCGCCGTTGAGACGTCGGTGACCGGTCATACGAGCTCGTCAATCCCCATCGCAAGGCCCGAAATCGTCCCGCGCCCTCCCTTGCTCCTGGTCACGCAGCCGGCATCTTTTCAAGTATGGCAGTGAGTGGGGCATTCATGGCAGTGCGCCCGGGGCCGGGGCGGACCGATCTCGTCTCCGAGATGCAGCAACGATCCCGGGCGGCCCTGGCTCAGGCTCAGGCTCGCAGCCGCAGCATGCGACGGCGCACTGCGCTGGTGAGCGTCACGATCGTGGTGGCGGCCCTCGCCCTGACGGGGATCGGCAAGCTGGCCCTCGACGAGTATCGGGTGCACCGAGTGCTCTCCACGGCCCACGCCCGGGTCGCCGAGGGAACCCCCGAGGACCTGGTCCTGGCGCTGAACTCGATCGAGCGCGGGCTGGAGATCGAGCCCGATCACCCCGAGGGTCGCGCCACCCTCGCGCTGGTGCGATCGCAACAGGCGATCGACGGCTCCACCCCCGTGGACTCCGCCCAGGTCGCCATCGCCGAGGCCGGCGACTGCACCGAGGCCGCGGTGTCGCGCGGCATCGTGGCCGCCCTGCAGGGTGACTTCGACGACGCCGCCGAGGCGATCGCCGATCTCGACCCGTCCGGGCCCAACGCACCGGCGCTCCGCCGGGCTCAGGCCTGGGTGCAGGCTCAGATCGCCCTCCATGATCTCGACGATCCCACCGCCCTAGCCCCGGCCATCGCCGCGGTCGAGGCGGCCTTGCAAGAGGCGCCGGGCTGGGATCGCAACCATCGCGCCGCCGCGGCGCTCTACTTCCGAGCGGGACGGGTCGACCAGGCGCTGGACAAGATCGCCCAGGGTCGCGAGCTACGCCCCACGGACACTGGGTTGCTGGTCGACGAGGCGCTCTACCACGCCGTCCTCCAGCGCGACCTGGACTCGGCCGAGCAGATCGTCACCCAGCTCCTCGACAGCACCCCGACGCTCGACGAGCGCGACGCCTCACGGGCTCGCCTCGCACGAGCGATCGTCCGTCAGTACCGCGATGGCGACGAGGCAGCCCGGTCCGCGCTCGATGAGGCCTACGAGGGGCTCCACACCGGTGACCACCGCGCCCGAGCGATCGCCCTCGAGGTGGCCCTGTTGTCGGGCGCATCCGCCCTGGCCGAGCGCTGGGTCGACGCCGACACCTTGCCGCCCATCAGCACCGAGCTCCATGACGCCTGGGTCGACTTCTCCGAGGACCGCGTGGCCCCCAGCCTCAAGCGCCTGGCCGAGCTGCCCCAGGTCCACCCGCGGGTCGCCCTGGTGCAGGGGCTGGCCTTGGTCGAGCAAGGCCGCTTTTCCGAGGCACGCACCTGGCTGGGCCGAGCGCAGGAGGCCTTCCCCGGCCGGCCCGCGCTCCAGGTCGCCATGGCCCGGGTCGACGCTCAGCTCGACAATCCCGGCCCCGCGGCGGAGCGGCTGGAGAAGATCTCCAAGGCCCACCCACGGACCCCCCGAGTGTGGACCGGCCTGGCCGAGGCGCTGACCCGCCTCTCCGAAGACGGTGAAGTCCCCGAGCGGGCCGAGCCGGCGCTGCAGCACGCGCTCGAGCACGAGGCCGCGCCGGCCCAGGCCGCCTACCTGCTGGGCCGCCGCCGACAGGCCATGGCCGCCGCCGATCCCACCCAGATCCCCGAGGCCGACGCCCTGCTGCATCGCGCCATCAAGGTGCGTGACTGGGCACCGGCGTATCGCGAGACCCTCGGCCGATTCCTCGCCGACGTCGGCGATCGCAACGAGGCCCGCGAGCTGCTCGAGAGCATCGCCGACACCCGCCCCGCCGATCCCACCTCCTTGCTCTTGCTGGCCGAGCTGACCGCCGAGCACGCTGCCGCCCGCAACGTGGTGCCCCCCGCCGAAGTGGCCACCTGGCTGGCATTGGCCGGCCAGTACGGGGCACCCCCCGCCGCGCTCGTCCACACCAACGCCCGGATCGCGCTCATGGCCGGCACGCCCGAGGGGCTGGCCCAGGCCCGCGCCTGGGTCGAGCCCCAGCTGCAAGCCAACCGCGGCGATCTCGAGGCTCGGCTGATCCACGTCGAGGTCCTCCGCCGCGAAGGTGACCTCAAGGGTGCCCGTGCCTCGGCCCACACCGGCCTTCGCAAGACCCGCCGCAAGCGCGAGGGGCGACTGCTGCTCGCGCTCGCCGAGATCGAGCGAGACTCTGGCAAGCGACGGGGCGCGGCCAGCTTGGCCTACAAGGGCTGGCGCCTCGCGCTCAAGGAGCCCCGTCCCGCCAACGAGCTGCTGGAGATGGCTCGCTTGGGCATCGAGCGATGGAACGCGGTCGACAACACCAGCGGAACCCGCAGCATCGGTCGCGGCCTCACCCGCCAGGTGCCCTACCGGGCCGAGGCCTGGGCCCTTCGCTCGCAGGTCCAACAAGAGTCCGACCACCCCGAGGAAGCCTGCGCCAGCGCGACCAAGGCGATCGCGCTCGACGACTCGCTCGTCGATGCCCACCTCGCCCAGGCCGAGTGCGCGCTCGACATGCGCGACCGCAAGACAGCCCAAGCGGCGCTGGAGAAGGCGGCCGAGCTGACGACCGACGAGGCCCAGGGCAAGGCGATCCGCCGGCGGCTCCGCAAGCTCCGCTGAGCGCTCGCCAGTTGCTCGCTAATTGAAAGTGACGTCGGAGAGCGCCGACCAGCAGGTGCTGTCCACCCCTTCCGGATCGAGCAAGCGACCGGCATCGGCACAGTCGATCGACATCTGCGCCCCCTCGCTCAGGCGCTTCGCAGCCGGCGATGATGCGCTCGGTCGAGCCCAGAGCATTGCCCTCCATCCACGAAATCCCGCCGAGCCGGCCTCGGCAAGAATACCAACACCGAGGCCGGGCGCGACGCTGTCGTGCATCCCCTGCCGGCCTCGGCATGCATCACCTTAGTGGGCGTGCTCGTGGTGGTGCTCGGCCACATGCTTGGCGATCAGATCCTCGCCGTAGTCGCCGTCGTAGTCGCGCCACACCGCGTGCACGTGGGTGTTGCCCGCGTAGATGAACTCGATGACGAAGGTCGGCCCCAGCACCCGCCAATTGCCGTCGTTGCCGTCGTAGGCAAAGCGCACCTCGTCGAAGCCGGCCGCCTCGATCGCCTCGATCCGCTGGTCGGCGGTCGGGGCGTTCATGTTCTCGGCGAACTCGGCCACCAAGTCCCGCAGCAGGCCCACCTGGGCCGCGTCCATCTCGCCGGCGGGCAGGCCCTCGGCGGCCAGCATCGACAGCAGGCCATCGCGCTCGTCGACCGCGTTGGCGCCCACGTTGACGTCGGCCTGCCCCTGCTGGGCTCCGTCGAGCGATTCCCAAAGCATCGTGGACAGTGACACCTCGTCCTGGATCGGATCGAGCATCGGGCTCGCCCCCCAGAACGCCGGCGTCGCCACGAAGCTCTCGCAATCGAGCATGCTGCTGTGGATCGACAGGTGGTGCCCCTCGAAGCGCCAGCCCCAGGGCATCCCTCCGTCCACGTTGGGCGTGCCGAAGATCGTGATGAAGTAGTTATCCGGATCCCGGTTGTCGGTGACGGGCTGCCCCGACTCCTGCATGGCCAGCACCGACTCGAGCGCCCGGATCTCCTCCACCTTCGTGTACCCGGCGCTGCTCATCGCCGCCTGCAGGAAGGTCGCCAGCAGGGCCGTCTGGGCGTCGTCTACATCGCGCAGGGTCAGGCCGTTACGACCCGCGCTGTTGGGCGGCAAGAACTCGAAGCGGGTCCGCTCCTGGTCGTCCCACGGGTAGGCTGCGTCGGCGGTCTGATCCCCGTCGAGCGCGGCGAGCAAAGCGTTGGCCGCGTCCACCGTCTCCACGCACTCGGGCGGCGGCCCCATCGGCCCGGTGGTCGTCGTGTCCACCATGCCGCCGTCGCTGCTACTTTCGTCGCCCGAGGACTCGCTGCCGCCGCTCTGCCCCCCGGAGCCCGACCCGGTGAGCGTGGGCATGGGCTGCATCGTCGTGCTCGGCGAGCCCGACGTGGACGGACCCGTCCCCATCGTCGCCCCCTCGGTTCCCGTCCCGCTGCCGTCGTCTCCGCAGCTCAGCAGCGCCAGCGCCCCCAGCATCATGCCCAGTCTCTTCATCATCGTTCTCGACCCTCGGCCCCACGCTCTCATGGAAGCCGGATCGATCACGAGTGCTCTTTTGGTGGGTTTGGCTTCGGACCGCACGCACGCCGTCGACCGGCGGACTCACGAGGCCAAGAGCCCGCCCTTGGCCTGGGATCGCCTGGTAACCCGGCGCACGGGGGCGACGACGGGGCGTCTTGCGATACGCTCGGCCCATCGTGCTGCACCTGCGATCGCAGACGGGCGCCGACTGGGACGCGTGGGCCCTCGCCCACCTCGACCAGATCCTGCTCGATCATGCGCACTGCGAGAAGAAGGCGGCCTCGACCGCCATCAACCTGATCTTTCGCTACACCCACCACACCGTGCTGGTGGAGCCGCTGTCCCGGCTCGCCCGCGAGGAGCTCGAGCACTTCGAACAAGTGCTCGCTCACCTCCGACGACGTGGTGTGCCCTTCGTGCGCCTGCACCCCAGCCCCTACGCGGCTCGGCTCATGGAGATCTGCCGCAAGCCGGAGCCGGGCCGGGTGATCGACACCCTGCTGTGCTGCTCGATGATCGAGGCCCGCAGCTGCGAGCGCATGCAACGGGTCCACGCCGCGCTCGCCTCCCGGGACGAAGCTGGGCACCCCGCGGCCGATCCCGCCCTCACCGAGCTCTACGCCGGCTTGCTCGCCAGCGAAGCCCGGCACCACGCAAGCTACGTCGAGCTGGCCCGCTCGCTCGACCTGGCCTCCGCGCCGCAGGTGCGCGCACGGCTGGACGAAATCGCCACCCACGAAGCCAAGGTGGTGGCCGACCTGCCCGCGGATCCTCGCCTGCACAATGCCCCCGCCCCTGGCGGGCTATGACATTGGTGTCGTGCACTCGACCCGCCCGGCGTACCTCAAAGCGCATCCAGCCGCGAGCGACGTTCGGCTCGCCCGTGAGCGCGACATTCTCGTCAGCCTTGCCGACCGTGGGCCTCGCGATACATTTGAAGATATTGCCATAGATGGGGATCGAGCGAACGAGCGCGCCATCGTCACTGGTTGCCGTCACCGAGCCCGATTGCCCGACTCCTAGTTAGAGACTTGCCATGAAATGCCTCGACCTGCTTGCTGCCCTCGGCACCGCCGCCGCACTGTGCACCCTGCCCGCCTGTGGCCCCGAGCTCCCCGGTAACTCCGACTCCAACTCCGGCACGAGCGGCTCGGAGTCCGAGTCCAACTCCAACTCGGGCTTCGACTCGGGCAGCACCACCGATCCCCCGCCGACCGATTGCTTCTATGAAGAAGAGCTCTACGACAACGGCGTAGAGTTCGAGACCCCCGACGGCTGCCTGCGCTTTCGGTGCGAACAAGGCTCGCTCGACATCCTCACCGACAACCGGGTGACCGTCGCCGGCGACCTCGACTTGCCCTCTCAGGAGGCGGTCGACGAGCAGGTGTGCCTCTCGGTGGTCGAGGGCTCGCTGACGATCTCGGGCACCGCCGCCGATCTCACCACGCTGGGTCAGCTGTCGCGGGTGGGGGGCAACCTCGACATCACCGCCGCCGACGCGACTAGCCTGACCGGCCTCGAGCGCCTCGCCGAGGTGGGCGGCTACGTGACCATCGCCGACAACGCCAACCTCACCACGCTCGCCTTCCAGGCCTACATGAGCGTGTTCGGAGACGTCACGATCCAAAACAACGACGCGCTCGTCTCCCTAGCGGGGGCCGAGTTCATCGGCCAGTGCGGCTGGTGCTCGATCGTCCCCGGGAACGAGCCGTCGGCCGACGGAAAGGACGAGCCCGGCCGAGAGCCGAGCGGAGCAGGGCCCGGCGGCAACGCCGAGGGGGGCGCCCCCGCCGAAGACGGCGCCGACGAGCCCGGCGGCGGGACCTTCTACGGCAACATCCTCATCGCCGACAACGACGTGCTCACCGACATCACCGCGATGAGCAACCTCTGGTATGCATGGGCGGATCTCCGGTTCCGCAACAATGCGGCGCTGACCAGCCTGACCACCATGCAGGTCAACGAGGTACAAGGGAGCCTCGAGGTGAGCAACCATCCAACGATGGACACCAATGAGGTCGAGGAGTTCGTGTCCTTCGTCGATGTGTGGGGAGAGACGATGATCTGCGGGAACCAGGGCGGGAACGCCTGCCCGTAAGGAAGCCGCCTCGCCTCATCGTGCTTCGTACCGGAAGTTCGTGCCAAGTTGGGTGCGGAGTTTCGCCGCAAGCGCTAGGCGCGAGGAGGACGCCTAACGGGCACAAGTAATCGACGCGCAACGCAGCCATCCTAGCGTGGCGTGCTGCAGTGCCATACCCAACCCAGCACGAACTTCCGGCACGAAGCACTAGCATTGGTCCTTGGTCGGTTCGGATGGCGCCAGCCACGACCGGGCGCATCCTGGCCGCCATTTCGGCATTCATTTCGTAAGTCACAATGATCGAGGCTCATTATTCACCTCGTGGACCAAGATCTTCGTGGGTATGGTGAGCAATATCGACCGAGTACGGCCGCGAGCCGACCTCGGATGGGGGCCAAGAGCTCGCCACCCCGGCTACGGACGACCAAGGCGTGTCCCATGTCCGAGATCGAGCGACACCTGCGCCGAGCCAGACCGACTGCCCGATCTTCTACGATGGAGCTCGCTTTGGCGCCCGGCCCGAGTGCTCCGTGCTCGGCCGCCGAAGCACTCGAAATCCGGCGTAGAGCAGCTGGATCGACCAGGCTGCGGCCACTGCGGAGGTGAGCAACCAGCCCAGCCCCGGCGGGTCGGTTAGCGCGACCAGTACGCCGATCCCGGCGGCGATGGCCACGACAGCGAGCAGTCTCCACACCACGCCGTGGTTGCTCGCGATATACAGAGCTCCGGCAATGGAGCTCAATGCAATGCTCGAGAATTTAGCGTGAACCGGGATCGGAAGTAGGTCCAGCCACGGGGTCGAATGGAGATCCTTGGTGATCTCCAGCAGCATCGTGTTCTCGACGGCGTCCATCACCGCGGACAAAACCCCGGCAGCGGCCGGGATGAGCCAGGAGGATCGGTCAGTGTCCTTGAACGCCGACCAGCAGAACAACGCCATGAACGCGCCGTAGGTCACCAGGAACAAGTAGTCCCAGCGGTTGCCGAGATCCATCGAGCGGATCCGTTCAGCTCGCTGCGGATCCGACTCGGGGCCAAACACCACGAGCAGATCTGCTGGCGTCCGGGCAAACTCGAACGCGATCACGGGGCTGCCATAACCGCTGGTATCGCCGGCGCTGGACGTTGGGAACAAGGACATGATGCCGACCGCCACCAGCGTCGTCGTAAGCCCCGCCACGAGCGTCACTGTCCACCAGTTTGTGCGGTCTGTCCTGCGAGTCATCGTCTCGATCTCCTCGTAGACTCCTCGGGTGAGCCTTGCTCCCCAGCCTACCCCTTCATACTGCGTGCTCCTCATGAGCCTCGTCCCTGCGCGACCGGGTGAGACAAAGCGCCTCACCGCTCCCCGCGGTGGGGCCTCCTTCCTCCGTGATTTCAAGGGCATCCGAGCCAGGCGCGCACCACCAGTGGGCCAATCCGACGCAGAGATGTCCTCGACTCGCCAGCCCCACCGCGCGGCCCCACGATGGCCCAGGCGAGCCGCCTGTAGACTACGTCCAGTGACGGAGCACATCCAGGCGCGCACCACCACCGAAGCGTTCTGGACGCTCAACCCATACGCGCTCGTTCACCCACACGACCCCTGGTTCGTCGATCTCGAGAAGGTGGTCCCGCCCGAAGCACTTGAGGAGGTCGAGCTGCTGCTGGACCGCCGACCAAGACCGACGCATGCTCAAGAACTCCTGCGTGCTCGCTTACAACGGTACCGAGTGGTGGGACGTCCACCCGGCGGTGCAGGCCGACGAGCTGTTCATCGAAGCTTGCCGCAAGACCCCAGCCGACCAGGGCGATGGCTGAGGCTCCCGATGGCGACCAGACGCAAGAGTTCCAGCGTCTGCATCGTTTCCTGACCCGGCCGGGGCCCCGCTTCGGACTCGCGCTAGCGCTCGTCCAAGACCCGCATAGCTTCGAGCAAACTCGAAATACAGTCGAGCAACGGGTCACCGGCGAGGGCTCGACCGTCCATACCCTGACCTTGAACGCGACCCATCGCAACGCGGATCTGACCGCACACATGCAAGTCACGAGCGAGGGGGCAAACTGCTTGTTCGTCATCGGGCTCGACGAGCTATTGCGAGATCGCGCGGGTAGAATGCTCGCCACGACCGCAATTGCGAACCTCAACCACAACCGCGACAAGCTACCGACCATGCTCGACGTCCGCGTAGTGCTGTGGCTGTTGGAGGCAAGCTACCCGAGCTTTCGGCATTTTGCGTGGGATCTCCACGAGGTCATGCTGACCCGGGCAGAGTTTGGCAGCACGAGACTCAGGCGGACTGATGACTTCACGAGCGAGGGGGAATGGATCGACGAACTCGCCAAAGTCGCGTGGGAACCATACGTGGCGAGGCTGGTAGCCAAAGAGGCAGGATTTCCCACCCAGCGGCTTCCGGTATTCGATGATCCTCGTGTTTTTTGGGCACGAGTGGTCCACAGCGCCGCCAACGGTGCGATCGTAGGGGGAACGGACGCCATCTTGCACGCGGCCGCTCGCCGACACCCCGACAACCCCGTGTTCCGGCGACACCTGGCTGGACGCGGGTTCGACGACTGAGACCACCTCCCGCGCGTCGCAGGGGTGGGCCAAGCCGAGACGATAGATTCACGCCGATCAGCGCCAGCGCGAGCAAGATCTAGGGCCAGACCACCACCCACGCGTTATCGCACGCTCGACGGGCTCCAGCCTGGCTGCCCGGTTCCTCGGTCATGGTTTCGCGATCGGGAAAGCGAAATTTCTGCGCGACACCCCCCCGGCGCCCCGCCCATCGCCGAAAAATCCGCCGCCCTGCTCCGAGGGCAGGACGGGTATCACCAAGGGTAGGACGATCATCATGACCTTACTTGCGGTTCGGCTCATCGATCTGGCGATCTTCGGCTCCCTCGGGGCGCTGTGGATCGGCGGAGCAGTGTTCATCGTGGTGCTCTACCGGTGGATCCTCCGCTTCGAGGCCAGCACCCCGCCGAGCGGGGCCGACGTGGTGCCCAAGACTCCCGAGCCCACACCCACGCTGGCGCCCACGCCCGAGCTCGCCTCCGCCGTGCCCGTCCCCCAGCTGGCCGCGGCGTCCTACCGCGCCATGGCCTCGCACCCCTAGCCCGACGGCGAGCTTACCGTGACCAGCCTACTGGCCTTCGCCGACAAGACCCCCAACGCAGACGCCGTGGCCATCGCCCCCACCATGGGGTGGCTGATGCTGGCCGCGGCCGTCTGCGTGGCCCTCATCTTCATCCTGCACGCCGAGAAGTGGCGACGCTGGTGGCTGACGGCCGAGGACCCGCGCGGGATCGCGGTGTTCCGGATCGTCTTCACCTTCTTCGTGATCTGCAACATCAACGGGATGTGGGAGTTCTTCGAGTACCTCTATACGGACGAGGGGATCTTCACCACCGATGTCGCCCGCCAGGTCTTCGCCAGCCAGCAGTTCGCGGGCTTCGGCGACGGCCTGACCCCCGACGACCCTTGGGGCTTTTACGACTGGGACGCCTTCGTGCTGTTCCTGCAGGGGCCCAAGTACTCGCTGCTCTTCTTTTGGGACTCGCCGACGTTCTTCTGGGCCCACCTGTGGGCCTTTGAGATCTGCGCCGTCCTGTTCATGATCGGCTTTCGTACCCGCCTGTTCGGGGTGCTCACCTGGTTTCTCATGAACGGGATCCTGGCGCGCAACCACCTGGCGTGGGAGGGCACCGAGCTGGTCTACCGGGTGATGCTGGTCTACCTGGTCATGGCCCGCAGCGGCCACGCCTACAGCGTGGACAACTGGCTGCGCTGCCGCAAGCTCCGCCGGCTGGGCCTGCTGTCCGAGCCCGACGGCCCCGGCGGCGGCGCAGGCACCGGTCCGAGCGAGGAGCACCCCCGGGGCCTGGAGCCGATCTATCGATTGATCCCCAGCTGGCCGCGCAAGCTCATCATGCTGCAGGTGGCCACGATCTACATCACCACGGGCACGCTCAAGACGGGCAGCGTGTGGCTGAACGGAGACTCGCTCTACTACGCGCTCAACCTCGATCACTTCTACCGACTACCGCCGCAGTACCTGTCGTCGCTGGCCGGCACCCAGGTGTTCCGCGCCATGACCTGGGCGGTGAAGGTGGGCCAGACGGGGTTCTCGCTCATCATCTTCGGGCTGGTGGCCCGCTTCGTCATCGACCAGCGCTTCGCTCCGCTGCCGGCCGCGCGGCGGTGGGCCAGCCGCCTCGCGTTCGCGGGGCTCATCGGCCTGACCGCGTCGCTCATCTACGTCGCGTACCCGGTCCACTTCACGCCGCCCGTCTCCCCTGAGCTCTTCACCGGGCTGTGGGTCGGGCTATGGGCCGGCCTGTGGCTGTTGTGGCGCAAGCTGACCGTCCGCCCCTTCATAATCCGCAGGATCTTGGGCCGAACGCTGCACCGCCCCGTGGTCATCGATCGCCGCTGGGTGTGCCGGTGGGTGCTAGGCCGCCGCGTCCTGCTGGTCTGGCACCTGGCCTTCCACGCCCACATCTTCACCCTGATGAACGTGGGGCAGTTCCAGACGGGGATGCTGGCGTGCACCTTCGCGTTCTTGCAGGGCCACGAGATCGCCACGATCCTGCGTGACGTGGGCCATCGCCTGGCCCGGGTGTTCCCCCGCACGCTGGGCCGGCTGATCCCCCGCCGCGTGGTGGAGCGCCAGCCGATCCTCCCCGCCGCCGATCCCACGCTCCCCTCGCACCACCGCGATCGGGCCCGGCTGCCGCAGTGGGCCCTGCTGCTGGCGTTGGGCGGGATCGTGATCGGGATCCTCGTGCAGGTCCGCATCGCGCCGTCGTGGGACTACCGCCTCGTCTGGGTCGCCACCGCCGGCGTGCTCGGGCTCGTCGCATTGGTCACGGCCCGCCGCGCCCGGATTCATCGCATTGATCGGGCGGGCGCTCCCGACGACGCCAGCACACCCGACGACGCTGGCGCGCCCGACGACCCCGCAGCTCGACGACGACTCGCCCCGTGGGGCTACGGCCCCTTTGGGCGCCTGGTGATCGGCTCCTTGTTGGCCTGGCAGCTGAGCGCCGTAGCGGTGTGGCTGATGCCCAACAAGGACTGCCTGTCTTCGTTCCGCCCCACCGCCCGCAAGGCGGTGGCCACCTGGCTGCAGCGCACCACCACCGACCAGGGCTGGGGCATGTTCGCGCCCAACCCTCCCCGCTCCAACGTGTTCATGAAGGTGCTGGTGACCGACGCGGGAGGTCATGTCTGGGATCTCAAGACCGACGTCTACGCCGAGGAGCAAAAGCCGATCCCGTGGATCTGGAACACGCGCCTGCGCAAGATGAACCGCCGGATCATCGGCGGCGAGTCGGGCCCCAACTCCTGGTACCGCAAGTGGTACGCCCGCTATCAGTGCCGCCAATGGGCGCGGGAGCACGGAGGGCAGGCGCCACAGAAGGTCGAGCTGGTGAAGGTCTGGTACTCGATCCCCTCGCCCGACCAGACCCGCAAGAATGGCTACTACGTGGCCGAGGATCTGCTCGCCCGCTCGGGTCACGAGAAGGTCTCGTACACCGCCCGCTGCAAGAACGACGTGCAGGGCCAGATGCCCAACTTCATCCGCGAGCGCGACGGCCTACCGCTGCTGCCAGAGGGCGAGTATCGGCCGTGGCACAAGAACAAGCGCGATAAGTGGGAGCGGCGACGGAAGCGAGCGTCCGAGGCCGCCGCTCAGTGAGCCCCTTGACCTCGGGGCGCGCTCACGGTCCGGGGCACTGATGCCCCGGGCCAGGTCACGAGCGAGCACGTGGCCTCGCCCCTTGCTCGGGCAGTTCGGTCTTAGAGTGCGCGCCACACGGTGGCGAGCCACGGCTGCTCGGATCGCGGTCGACCGGGCGGCCGGAAGTAGTATTCGATGAGCTCGAAGCCTGCCGCGGTGACGAAGCGGCTCCAGGTCTCCAAGGTAAGGTAGGAGCCGTAGCGCAGTCCGTGCAGTTGCTCGATGTCGGGACCGCGTGGGTTGCTGCAAAAAAGCACGCCTCCCGTGACCAACGTTCGGCGGAGCTCGTCGAGCACTCGGCCGAGTTCCTGTGTAGGCACGTGAAACAGAGCCGCATTCGCGAAGACGCCCTCGAACCGCTCGGCGGGTAACTCGAGGGCCAAGAAGTCCTGGTGCCAGACTTCGCAGCCGGTTGCGGCCCGGGCCATCTCCACGAACGCGGCGGCACCGTCGAGCCCCACCGGCGCGTGGCCGTGTGCGACGAACGTGGCGAGGTCGCGGCCCGGTCCACAGCCGAGATCGAGTATGCGCTGCACGGGAGGTCCGGGTAGATGACGGAGCAATGCATCCACGTTTTGCGAGACGTCGTGGTCTTTGGTCCCCTCGCGGAAGTCTGCGGCGCGCTGCTGGTAGTGCGACACAGTCGAACGAGCCAGGGCTGACAGCTCCTCGGGCGTGAGGTCAACCAACGGGCGGGGCGGTTCGGACATGGTCACGGAGTCTAGCCGACGACTGCGTCGGACCATCGTGTTGCCAAGCTCACACTTCGGTGCCATGCTGCGACCGATGGCTGCCAAACGGCATTCCTCCGGCAAGCGAACGCTCATCACCGGCAGTGGATTTCGATTCGACACGCAGTACACGCAGCTGCCTTCGGTGTTCTATAGCTTTGGTGAACCCAGTCGTGTGCCAAAGCCACGGGTCACGGTGGTGAATTCACCCCTCTCGCAAGAACTGGGCTTGCGACTGGAAGACCTTTCCCCACAGACGCAGGCCGCGCTCTTCTCGGGCCTCACGCTGGCGGAAGGCTCGGTTCCCTTTTCCCAAGCCTATGCCGGACACCAGTTCGGCGGCTTCTCCATCCTGGGAGACGGCCGGGCTCATGTCTTGGGCGAACACGTCACGCCGGCCGGACAGAGGGTGGATATCCTATTGAAGGGTTCGGGAAGCACTCCCTACTCGAGAGGTGGAGACGGAAAAGCGACACTGGGGCCCATGCTTCGCGAGTACATCATCAGCGAAGCGATGGCATCGCTGAAGATCCCCACCACCCGAAGCCTGGCGGTGGTAAGCACCGGTGCGCCGGTACTGCGCGAGGAGCCTTTACCCGGAGCGATCTTGACCCGAGTGGCCGCGAGTCATCTTCGAATCGGCACCTTTGAGTTCGCCGCCGCACTCGACAAACCAGACCATCTGCAAGCACTTTTGGAATACACCATCAACCGCCACTACCCCGCACTGGCCGTCACGCCGTGCCCGGCACTCGCGCTGTGGGATGAGGTTGCCCAGCGCCAAGCGACGCTCGTCGCGTCCTGGATGCGGATTGGCTTTGTGCACGGGGTCATGAACACGGACAACATTACCCTCTCGGGCGAGACCATCGACTACGGGCCATGCGCGTTTGTGGACCGCTACGCCGGGGCAACCGTGTTCAGCTCCATCGACGAAGGAGGGCGCTATGCGTTCGGCAACCAACCGTGGATCATCCGGTGGAACTTGGCTCGATTCGCGGAGGCGTTGCTGCCATTGATCGACACCGACCAGAGCAAAGCCGTGGCGATGGCCGAAGAACGGCTGGAGCAATTTCGAACTTGGATGACCCAGGCTTGGACCGACATGATGCGAGAGAAGCTGGGTCTTCCCGGGCAACAAGACGATGATGTCTCGCTCGCGACCGGCTTGCTCGAGCTCATGGAAAGCACGTCATCCGACTACACCGACACGTTCCGTGCGCTGTCCGGCGCCACGACGCTGCCCCCCGCGCTCGAACACGCACGTGGGTGGGATGAATGGCGCACCCGTTGGGATGCGCGATGCGACCGCGCCCGCGGGGACGAGCCAACATCCGACACACGCGACCGCATGAGAAACGCCAACCCCGCCGTCATTCCCCGCAATCACCTGGTAGAAGAGGCGCTGGAAGCAGCGGTGAGCACAGAAGACTTGGGGCCGCTTCACCGGCTCTTGGCGGCCTTGAAAGCACCCTACGAGGAACGGCCGGAGCTCGCTCCCTTTCAGGCGCCCCCCCCTGACTCGTTCTCCAACTACCGAACGTTCTGCGGGACCTAATGCCTCGTGCTACTCTCGAATAAGATCTGCGTACTGGGCTGCGAACGCTACTGAACGAGGCAACGTGTGCTCTAGCGAGAATTTGCTATTTGTGAGGCTCTTCCTGTCCTCCTGGTACCGCAACGAGCCATCGAGCGCCTCCTCGTCGTCGATCAGCTCATCCAACGGGCAGGCGCACCCGAGAAGAAAGATACGTTCATTCTTTACTTTGCAGGCGATTCTCCGCCCCTCGACAAGTAGAGGCGAGACGACGAAGCGTTCCAGCCCCTCGTCCCACTGACCACCGCAAAAGACGACATCACCTTCAATGAACTCATAGTCATCCCGCAGCAGGACCGAACTTAGCGCGTTGAAGCGACCGGTGCAGTCGACAACGATGTCCACGCCCAGACGCTCACTGCCTGCCATCAGCTCAATCGAGCTCGCTTTATGAGAAAGAGCAACCAGTCGATCGGGAACGCACCGGATCAGCGCTTTCGTTCTGCTCCAGGCTTCGGTGGGCAGATCAAACGGAGCCTCTCCATCCCAAAAGAACTCGATGAGCCCCCCAGAGTGGCAATACCTCTGCTTGTTCGCGAAGTAAAACTCCTGGACGCTCGTAGCGCTTTGTCCTATCCAATAAACAAACGATGGCACGAAGGGTCCCTTCGTGGAAGCGCTATAGTGTTCGTTCGGATAGGTTAAGGGCAGAAGCGCCTCCATGACACAGTTCGCGGTATCCCCGGACCCAACCACCGCAATGCGCTTACCTCTAATGCGCTCGACAAACGCCTCATCCTCGTAACAGGCACAGGTGAAGCTGTCGCCGTCAATAACGCTCTCAGACCGCTTGTCTCGTACGAACGAGTCGTTCTTTTGCTCTCCCATTCCGTTGGCCACGACCACGCTTTTTGACTCGACGGTCCGGCCATCGGATGAAATGGAGTATCTGCAACCAGCTTTGCGTACGCGGTCTACTCGAAAGTCGAACAGGATGTCGGCATCCGCGTGAAAGAACACCATCGTGGCCAGCTCGTGTAGATGTTTGGCCGTCGGAAATGGCCTCTCAGCGAGCTCATCGAAGTCGCTCAGCTGAACGAAGTGGCCTTGTGCGACGTTCGAGTTCAGGCCCACCTTGGTAAACGTTGGAGAGTTCAGCACGAGCGAGTCGCCCAGTCGAGAAAACGTAGAGCATATAGCTGCGCTCTTCTCGACGATCAGGATCTTCAAGTTGGGCTTCGTCTTTTTTGCGGCCGTATAGACGAACATCGCCGCGTGAATTCCTGCCCCCACTACGATGACGTCGTAATCGTTGCTAAGTCGTGGTCGCTTCTTCTTGAGGTAGTCTGTTGCGGCTGCGACATACCGCTCTCTGTTTCGGCGGTGGTAGATATAATCTCGAACTTGTTCTGCAAGGGGCACGTTGGATGCCTCTTGCAACTGCCCCTGTGTCGCAAGCAGGCGTTCCGCGGCCCGAGTGGCCTTTCCGAAAGTTGCCTGTCCAAGCTCGTGTCGCTTGACCTGCTGAGGACGCGGGGCCCCCGACCGCTCGACGGAGCTGATGGTGCCAAACGGCCTCATCGGCTTCGGATCCGGATCCGACGGGGCCCCGCCTTGCCCCCGGCCGTCCACCAAAATCCGGCGGAGATCACGTTGCTGACGCCGCCGGCCTGAGCCCACTCGTAGGCACCCCGGTGATCCCCTGCGACCCAGAAGAAGCCCCTCATCCCGTCCTTTGCTCTGAGTTACTAGCAGGATGCTCCTGCAAGCCGGCTAGAGCCTATATGCGATCGTATTGCAATTGCAATACGATTGCATGTAAACTCGGGAGGCGGATGGCCCTGCGCCTCACCAAGATCGAGGCACGTACGCCATTCCGCGAAGAGTGCGCGCCGGGGCACGCGTACTGGCAGCATGACGTCGACGACAAGACCCACCGGCTTCGCGGCAGCGAGCGCATCCGCTCTGGGAACCACTCGCCCGACACGCTGAAGTATCTGTGGCCTACGCTCTACGCGAACACCTATGAGCCCCACGTCGGACCGCGCGAGCACGGCGACCACTTCACACGCAGCATCCCTGGGATACGCTTACTTCAGGACTAGCCATGCTAGACACCGTAACCAATCCTGAACCGAAGGTCTCGGCGCAGCATGCGCGCCCCCATGTAACCGGCGACCGACCCGCCGAACTACGCCAGATCCTGAATCCCGACGTAAACCTCTGCCTGTGGCGACGTCCCGTCCAGCCGGCGATCACCAAAGAGCTCTGTAGCCTTCGCGCGTCTCACCTGCCGGATGTCCGTTGCGAAACGTCACCTGCATCGTTCGATGACGATGTCAGCATGCTGCTGACCCAACAGGGCCTTGATCCCGCCCTGTTCAAGCACTGGCGTGACGACCTGCGGTGTCTGGCGAATCTGTTCTTCAGCGTCAGCGGCAAACGGGATGTCGTCTTGCGTCTCGACGCGATGGACGAAGACGGGTGTCAGCGCTTCCATATCGATCGCACCCATCTGCGCCTTTTGTGCACCTATCGCGGACCTGGTACCGAGTGGCTGACGAACGAGCAGGTCGATCGCGACGCCCAGGGCAATGGCGCGCCGAACGAGCGCATCATCCGGTTCGGGGAGCCATCGCGATTCGAGCCCTTTTGGGTGGGGATCCTCAAGGGCAGTGCCTATCCCGGTAATGCTCGCCGAGGGTTGGTGCATCGCTCACCGCCGATCGCAGGCTCGGGCCAGACCCGGATCTTGTTTTGCCTCGACAGCCGAGCTTGACCCGGGTCGAACGCCCGCGATGACTCGCTGGTTTGCCGCGCTGGTTTGCCGCGCTGGGCTGCCGCGCTGGGCTGCCGCGCCATGACACGACTGGTCGCGACTGGTCGCGGCCGGTCGCGGCCGGTCGCGGCCCCACGCGGCCGGTCTGCGGGTCGAGCATTTGTCTGCTAAGACCTCCCGCCATGACCGACCGACCCTTCCGCATCCTGGGCCTTCAGCAGGTCGCCATCGGTGGCCTCGACAAGGCCGCCCTGGGTGCGCTGTGGAATGATCTTCTGGGCGTGCCCAAACGTGACACCTACCGCAGCGAAGCGGAGAACGTGGACGAGGACATCCTGGTGCTGGGCGAGGGCCCAGGAAGGGAGGTCGAGCTGGATCTGATGCAGCCGATCGACCCCCAGGCTCGCCCCCGGGTGCATGAGCCCGCGCTCAACCATATCGGCCTGTGGGTCGATGATCTGGCCGCGGCCGTGGCCTGGCTGCAAGAGCGCCAAGTGCGCTTTACCCCTGGAGGCATCCGCAAGGGCGCCGCGGGACACGACGTGTGCTTCATCCACCCCAAGGGCTCCGAGGCCGCACCCGTCGGCGGTCAGGGCGTGCTGATCGAGCTGGTCCAGGCCCCGCCGGCGGTGGTGCAAGCGGCCAAGGGGTAGACTCGCGGCGTATGCGTGGACGCCGCAGCTTCTACCCCGACATCGAGCCCTACGACACGGGCTGGCTGAAGGTCTCGGACCTCCACACGATCTATTACGAGCAGTCGGGCAAGCCCGACGGCAAGCCGGTGGTGTTCGTCCATGGTGGGCCCGGCGGCGGAACGGATGCCAAGCAGCGCCGCTTCTTCGACCCCGAAGCGTACCGCATCATCTTATTCGACCAGCGGGGCTGCGGGCGCTCCACGCCGCACGCCGAGCTCCGCGACAACACCACCTGGCACCTGGTGGCCGACATGGAGGCGATCCGGCAGACGCTGGGGATCGACCGATGGCAAGTGTTCGGGGGCTCGTGGGGCAGCACCCTGGCCCTGGCCTACGCTCAAAAGCATCCCGAGCGGGTCAGCGAGCTGGTGCTGCGGGGGATCTTCATGCTCCGCCAAAAGGAGCTGCGCTGGTTCTACCAACAAGGCGCGTCGGCGATCTTCCCCGACACCTGGGAGGGCTACCTGCAGGCGATCCCCGAGGCGGAGCGCGACGATCTCATCAAGGCCTACTACACCCGCCTGACCCATGAGGACCCCGCGGTACGACTGGCGGCGGCCCAGGCGTGGAGCGTGTGGGAAGCGAGCACCAGCTTCCTGCTGCAGAGCCGCGACTACATGAACCACGCGGGCGAGGACGAGTTCGCCCTGGCCTTTGCGCGGATCGAGTGCCATTACTTCGTCAACGGCGGCTTCTTCGAGGTGGAGGACCAGCTGCTGCGCGACGTGGACAAGATCCGGCAGATCCCCGCCGTGATCGCCCAGGGTCGCTACGACGTGGTCTGCCCGATGATGTCCGCCTGGGATCTGCACCGGGCCTGGCCCGAGGCCCGGCTGGAGATCGTGTCCGACGCCGGCCACTCCGCGTACGAGCCAGGCATCGTAGACGTGCTGATCGAAGCGACCGACGGGTTTCGGCCCTGATCGGCCGCCGGCGCCTCACCCGTGCCCGTCGGCTCTTGTCGCGATCTGCACGGGCTGACAAGCTGCCCCTGTGAGCTCCCGGAGCCTCTACCCCGAGATCGAGCCCTACGACGCCGGCAAGCTCCGGGTCGACGATCTTCACGAGCTTTATTACGAGCAGTGCGGCAACCCGCGGGGCAAGCCCGTGCTCTTCTTGCACGGGGGGCCCGGCGGCGGCATCGAACCCCGCCACCGCCGGTTCTTCGACCCGAGCGCGTACCGGATCGTGCTGTTCGATCAACGGGGCTGCGGACGCTCCACCCCCTACGCGTCGCTGGTCGACAACACCACGCCGCACCTTTTGCAGGACATCGAGACGCTGCGCGAGCACCTGGGCATCGACACGTGGCAGCTGTTCGGGGGCTCGTGGGGCAGCACCCTCGCCCTGGCCTACGCGCAAGCCCACCGCGAGCGGGTCACCGAGATGATCCTGCGCGGGATCTTCACCTTCACCGACGAAGAGAAGGACTGGTTTTACCTGCATGGCACGCGCGTGATGTTCCCCGACGCGTACCAGGCCTTCGTGTCGGCGATCCCCGAGCCGGAACGCGACGATCTGATCGGGGCCTACTACCGCCGCCTGACAGGAGACGACGCCTCGGCTCGCCGGGCCGCCGCCCGGGCCTGGAGCATCTGGGAGTGCCGGGTGGCCACCCTGCTGCCCGACGACGGCCTGGTGGCCCACTGCGACGACGCGGGCTTCACCCTGGCGTTCGCCCGGATCGAGTGCCACTACTTCGTCAACAACGGCTTCTTCTCCCCCGACACCCAGCTGCTCGACAACATGGACAAGCTCGTCGGGGTGCCCGCGATCATCGTGCACGGCCGCTACGACGTGATCTGCCCCCCGCGCAACGCCTGGCGCCTGCACCAGGCCTGGCCCGGCTCGTTGCTGCGCATGGTGGAAGACGCGGGGCACTCGGCCAACGAACCGGGGATCACCTCGGCGCTGATCTCGGCCACCGACCGCTTCGCCCGACGCTGAGTCCAGACCAAGCCGCACCGCCCAACCGGAGGTGAGGGAACCGCGTGCATCACACAGACCACGGTCCATTCCCGGCCACGGGCTTGCGCCGGCCCGCGTCGCTGGCGAGGATGGACTATGCCTCACGTTCGACGCCTGCTCCCGCTGCTCCTGCTCGGCGCCTGCACCACCTCGGGTGCCGCGAGCGAGCAATCCACCCCGCCCGCCGGCGCGGCTGCCATGGCCACCGACGCCAGCACGAGCACCTCGGGTACCGCGAGCGCCGCGTCGATCGATGGCACGCTGGTCGAGCTGGCCGCCACCGCGAACAAGGTCGAGAAGATAAAGCTACGGACCACGGCCGACGGCACGCTGGTCAAGCAAGCCCTCTACCACGACAAGGCCGACGCGATCCCCGAGCCGGTCCACGCCCTGGCCAGCAAGGAATTCCCCAAGGGCACGATCATCCACTACGAGACCGAGCTCTACGCCGACCTCGGCCGCGTCTACGAGATCGAGCTCGATGATGGCGGCAAGGCGTGCGAGGTCGCAGCCACCGAAGATGGTTCCAAGGTCTACACCGAGTGTCAGATCGATCCCACAACCCTGAGCGCGGCGGTCAAGGCAACGATCGACAAGGTGGCCCCCGGCGGGAAGATCCTCGAAGCCGAGACCAAGAAGGGGCCCTCGGTCGACGAGACCACCGTCGAGGTCCAGGTGGGCGATCGCGAGCTCTACCTGCGGATCGGGCCCGATGGGGCCCTGATCCAGGCGCTGCGGCGGATCCCGGCGATCGTCGAGGTGCCGCTGCCGTAGCGGCGGGCCCAAGGGTCGTGGGCCCAAGGGCCGAGCCTTCAGGGCATGACCTCGGTGATATTGAGGTTGAAGGCCCCGACTTGCCCGTTGAAGCTGTCGACGACGATGATCACCGACTGATCCATCGTCAGCTCGAACTCGATCACGGAGGTAAAGATCATCATATCGGGCGCCTCGTCGTCGTTGCACGCCAGCTCGGCTCCGTCACAACCATCGAGCAGGGACAACGCCGTGTCGAACGCGGAACCGGCGGTGTCGAACCGGTACGTGCCATCGGCCGGCGCGGTGAACAGGTAGAGGGCGTCCTGGCCGCCGCCGCCATTGACGGTGCAATTCTGGATCACGTCGTCGAACAGCCCGGTATTGTCGCCCATGACCATCTGGGGGACGGTGTTGCCAAGATCGACGTCGGGGCACTCGCCGCCACCAGGGGCCACGGCGGGCCACACGCACAAGACGTTGGCAACGCAGGACATCTCGTCGGGGCACACCTGCCCCTTGCTGCAATCGAGGTAGCAGTCGGTACTGAAGTTGCCGTCGACGTCACCGCAGCCGGGCACCGCATCTCCGGTGCGCGGTATGTCACAGTCCTCCGGCGTCCGGCAGGCTTGCTCGGCGCACACCGCTCCCAGCGCACCGATCTCCATGCAGATCTCCCCGGGGGCGCATGCCATCGCGTCGTCGCGGCAATCGCCGTACATCGACCCCGGGGGGTCACCGGTAGAGGATCCCTCACCGCTCGAGGACCCCTCACCGCTCGACGAGCTCGAATCCACGGAGCCCGTGCTGGTGGATCCCGACGAGGAACCCGCGGAACCCGAGGAACCCGAGGAACCCGTGGTCGTATCGGGAGGCTCACCCGTGGTGGTGCCGCTCGAGCCGGTGCTGCCCCCGTCGGCGGGCGTGCTGTCGTCACCCGGGCACGCGGTCGACAGCAGAGCGGCGACTAGCGGGGGTAGGGCCCGGCAACACGGCGAGCCCGACCCCCAACCGCTCGCCGACGCGGAGGTCGATGTTGACGTCTGCATCGGGCGCGAAGGTTACTATGCGGCTCGGTCGGAGCGGCTCGGTCGGAGCGGCTCGGTCGGAGCGGCTCGGTCGAGGCTCGATCTCGTCGACCGGATCGGGCGGCGAATCGAGCCGCCCAGGCCACTGCCAGCACGTCATCGCTCCGTGGGTACGCGAAAACCGCAGATTCGGATGGTACCTCCACATCGCGAGGACGGCTTTTGGATCTCGGCGTCGAAATCTGCCCCGATCCCCGTCAAAAACCATCGCAGTGGGCCGCATTATTGGTATGTCTAGACTCAGTCCCATGCGTTCGCCCGTACTTACCATCGTCACCGTCGCCGCTGCGCTCTCCTTGCCCGGATGTGGCACAGAAGACGGAGAGCTCAACTCGGATGCCTCCACGGGCACCACCGAGACTCCCACCACCGCCGAGGATCCAAGCACCGACGACGGAACGCCCGACGACACCACCACAGACGACCCGTCGACGACCACGACCGACGCGGACGAGAGCAGCAGCGAAGGCAGCAGCAGCACTGGCGAGCCGGAAGTCACCTGCCCGTACGACGATCCCGGCTGGCAATCCTACGAGCCGGGGCTGCGACTGCCCCACCTAGAGCTCACGGACCACACCGGCGAGATCTGGAGGGCGTGCGAGCACTACGGCGCTCCCATGGTCATCGACACGAGCGCCGCATGGTGTGGCCCTTGCCAGGCCCTGTCGGCCTTCATGGCGGGCAACGACGAGGCCGTCAACGGGATCTTCCTCGACCCCGTATTCATCCAGGACTTCGTCTTCCCGTTCCGGGACTACGTCAACGCGGGCTGCATCAACTGGGTCACGGTGTTGACGCAAAACGCCCAAGGGGGACCGCCCAGCCAGAACGATGCCGAGATCTGGGATCTCCAGTATCACAACCCCAACATCCCGGTCATCGCCGACCCCACGGGTGATTTCGAGACTTGGCTCGACATCCAGGCGTACCCGACGACGTTCCTCATCAACAACGACTTCACCTACCTCACCAACGACCTCTCGTTCGGGATCGAGCTGGTGATCGATAACCTCGAGTGCGATCTGTCCGGCATGGACGGCGGCGAATAGAAACGTAGGCGAATAGAAACGTAGGCGAGTAGAAGCGCAAGCAACAGGTCGAGCCCCGCCGCCCACACCAATGCGGGGCTCCGCCGCCGGTCGCTCCTCGCCGCCCACTCGAGTTGCGCGGGGAGGCCACCATCCTAGTAGCCTCCCCACGCCGCCCGGCTGAAGGGTCATCCTGACCCTCACCACCGGACCGTGAGCGCCGAAGCGCTCACCGAGAACACCGCTTTTTCCTGGCCATCCTTGGCCCGGAGTAGAGCCGCACTCCAGCCCCGCCCACGAGAGGAGCAACCCTCGTGCCAACCCGGCACCTCAAGGGTTTCGCACCAGCGTGGCCGGCTCCTCGCAGCCCACGTCAGATCTGTTTGTCGCCCGTCAGATCGGCTGATCGGCTCCGATGTCTCACGCCCAGATCTCCCCACCGCTCGAGTGGCACACTGACGCGATCGACCCGATCTGCCTCGCTCCGAACCTCACTCGTGGGCCATCTCCTCGGTCACCCGCAGCTGCTCGAGCACGAACGCATACCACCGCGCCGTCTCCCGTAGCGCGTCGTAACGCCCCGATGCCCCGCTATGCCCCGCCTCCATGTTGGTGTGCAACAAGAGCGGCGCCTCGCCCGTGGCCGTCGCCCGCAGCCGCGCCACCCACTTGGCAGGCTCCCAGTAGCCCACCCGCGGATCGCTCAGGCCCGCCAAGACCAGCAGCGGCGGGTAGGGCTGGGCGCGCACGTTGTCATAGGGCGAGTAGCTCGCCATCACCTCATAGCTCGACGGATCGTTCGGATCTCCCCACTCGTCGTACTCGGTCACCGTCAGCGGCAACCCAGCGTCGAGCATGGTGCTCAGCAGATCCACGAAGGGCACGTCGGCCACCGCCGCCCCGAACAGATCCGGCCGCTCGTTGAGCACCGCTCCAATGAGCAGCCCCCCCGCGCTCGCCCCCCGGATCGCCAGCCTCGCGGGCTCGGTGTAGCCCTCGCCCACCAGCATCTGCGCGCACGCGATGAAGTCGGTGAAGGTGTTCGGCTTGTGCTGGAGCTTCCCCGCCTCGTACCACGACCGCCCCAGCTCCCCGCCCCCCCGCACGTGGGCCACCGCGTAGATCATCCCGCGCTCGAGCAACGACACTCGGCTCGACGAGAACCCCGGATCATTCGGGTACCCGTAGGCCCCGTAGCCCACGAGCAGGGTGGGCTGGGCCCGGCGACGATCCAGATCGGCACGATGGACCAGCGACACCGGGATCTTCGTGCCGTCGGGCGCCTCGGCCTCCACGCGATCGCAACAAAAGCGCGAGGCATCGTAGCCCCGCACCTCGGTCTGCTTGCGCAGCGTGAGCACCCGGGCGTCGATGTCATAGTCGTAGACAGAGTGCGGGGTGACCTGCGAGGTGTACCCCAGCCGCAACATGCGGGCCTCCCACTCGAGGTTCGTCCCCAGCCACACGTCGTAGACCGGCTCGGGTAGCGCGATGTCGTGGCGCTGACCGGAGTCGAGCTCCTCGACCGCGATCACGGGCAGCCCCCCTTCCCGCCGAGCCACCACCAGGTGCCCAGCAAAGGCATGCACCGCGTCGATCTTCACCTCGGGCCGGTGGGGGATCCGCTCGACCCAGTGCTCGCGCTGCGGGCGAGCGAGCGAGACCTCCATCACCCGAAAATTCTTCGCGTCCTCGTTGGTCACCACCAGCAGGCGCTCGCCGTGGTGAGCCACGGAGTACTCGATCCCCGGGCGTCGCGGCGCCACCACCCAAAAGTCGTCCTCGGGGCGATCGGCGGGCAGAAGCCGCACCTCGCTGGTCACCTCGCTGTGCAAACCCATCACCACGAAGCGACGACTCCGGCTGACGCCGAGCTCCACGTAGAACGCCTCGTCGGTCTCTTGGTACACGAGCACGTCGTGCTCAGGCGAAGTGCCCAGCGCATGCCGCATGACCTGGTAGGGACGCATGCTCGGGTCCAGGCGCACGTAGAACAAGAACCGACCGTCGGCCGACCAGGCGACGTCGTTATCGACCCCTTCGATCCGAAGGGGCAGCAGCTCACCGGTGCGCAGACAGGTCACCTCGAGCACGTAGCGCTCGTCCCCCACCATGTCGGTGAGCGTCGCCAGGCGAGCGTGCGCGGGATCGGGCTCGTAGTCCCCCAACGAGTAGTACGCCAGACCCTCGGCCCGGGCGTTCTGATCCACGAGGATCTGTTCGGCCTCGTCGGGCCGTGGACCCGGCTCCCCGGCCTCCCGCGGACGCCGGCACAGCACCCGATACGACTTGCCCTCCTCGGTCCGCGAGTAATAAAGGAAGGGACCCCAGGCGAAGGGCACGCTATGGTCGGTCTGCTTGATGCGGGCCAGCATCTCGTCATAGAGCCGCTGTTGCTGGCCTTCGGTCGGCGCGAGCACGGCCCGGGTATGGGCGTTCTCCGCCTCAAGGTAGGCGCGCGTCGCCGGATCCTCCCGGTCGCGCAGCCAGGCGTAGGGATCGGGCCGCTCCCGGCCGTGCTCACGGTGCACGTGATCGCGACGCTCGGCGATCGGAGGGCGGGGAGATCGGGCTGCTCGGGGCTCGCGGGATCGGTCAGTCACGGCTCGGCGCGAAGCAGACGATACCGCCCCCCGAGAGGACATGCGCGACCACGGCCGGCGGGCCGATCCTGCCGGCTCATCGAGCCAAGAGGAGCACTAGACCCACTCGTCGTCGTTGCCGCCGCTGCGACGGCGCTCGATCGCCGCCACCGTAGGATCGACCGGAGGTACGGTCTGAAGCAGGAACACGTGCTCCCGCGGCTCCGTCTCCTCGTGCTGACGCTTGCGAACACTTTGTTCGTCAGCGGTTTCCCGAACGGTCGTACTCTCGGCAGCCAAGAGTGTCTCGAGCGCGGACCTGCACATCACCACGTCGATGCTCCCCTCCGACGGTGTATCGAGAAATGGCTCGAGCGAGCAAGCCGAGAGCTCCTTCGAATATGGGCCGGTTGGCGCAGTTTTCGCGGCAATGCTCGTGACTCCAGTGAGCGACACCCACTGCTCATGACGCGTACTCTTGGCCCCATGCCTCGCCGACTCGGTCCGTTGGTGCTGTTCCTTGGAACATGGATCTCGGCCGCGTGTTACTCCGACACCGCCGCTTCCGGTACAGGAATCGATGACGACTACATGGACGACCAGCCCCCTCCAGGTGATTGCCCGGAAGGGACCGGCTGCCCCACCCCGGGCAGCGACGGATCGCCCGTGGGTGGACCCTGCCTGGGCACGCAAGACTGCGCAGCAAACGCAATATGCGTGGCCCAGTTCGACGGAGAGGTCCAGTCCTTTTTGTGCCAAGACCAGTGCGTCCCCCTAATGGACGACTCCCAGTGGTGCGCCGACGACTCGTCCTGTTGCAATGACGCACACTGCTCTCCCCGTGGCTACTGCCTACCCCCCGAAGAGACGGGAAACCTCGACTCCAGCGGCGGCGAGCCGGGACCAACCAGCACCGGGGAAACGACTACCGGGGAAACGACTACCGGGGAAACGACTACCGGGGAAACGACTACCGGGGAAACGACTACCGAGGCAAGTACGGGCTCGGGATCGACCGGAAGCACCACATAAAGGATCACCGCACAACGTCGTATCGGGCCAAGAAGCCGGTGACCGCCTCGGACCACGCACGGGGATCTTCGAGCATGGGGTAGTGCCCGAGGTTATCGAGCCAGGTGAGCGCCGATCCCTCCACATCATCGTGCAGCGCCTCGGCGATCGCCGGCACCGCGATCGGATCACGGCGCCCCCATAGCACGTGGGTCGGCCGATCGAAGCGCCTCAAGGCACCGATCCACCGCGACCAGAACCGGGTGCGTTCGTCGAGGTAGCGGGAGATCGCCGGGATCCTCTCGTGGCCGTTGGACTCCCGCACGCCCTGCCACATCGCCGCCAGGCGGGCCCGGTCGATCGCCCGGGGCGAGCCGAGGATCCGCCGCATCCGCCCCACGAAGAATTGCTCGCGAAACAGCCGCGCCAGCGCGGGGCCGACCACCGGGCGACGCAGCACCTGCTGGGTCAGCGCCAGCTGGGCCAGCTCGATGTGCACGCTGCCGTTGCACAGGGTGAGCGTCTCGATCTCGAAGGGCAAGAGATCACGCTCGCGACGAGCCAGCAGCTCGGTGGCCACCGAAGTGCCATAGTCGTGAGCCAGCACGTGCGCCCGCGTGAGGCCCAGCCGTCGCCACACGGCCACCGCCACCTCCGCCTGCTCGAGCAGCGAGTAGGAGTAGTCGCGAGGCTTGGCTGACAGTCCGAACCCGGGGAAGTCCAGCAGCACCACGCGGCGCTCCGCCGCCAAGACAGCCAGGGCCGGCTCGAAATCGTGGGACGAGGTGGGAAAGCCGTGCAGCACCACCAAGGGCGTGGTCCGGCGCTCGCCCGTACCACCGCCCGTACCACCGGCAGCCCCTTGGTCGGGACCCGCCTCGACCACGAAGATCTTCAGCCCGAGCACGTCGAGCCACTGCCCACGCGCGCGCCAGATATCCAGCAGCGAGGCCCCCCCCCTCGCCATGGTCAGCCCTCGCCCGCCAACCAGGCCCCCACCTGGCGCGCAAAGTAGGTGAGCACCAGGTCGGCCCCGGCCCGGCGGATCGCCAGCAGGCTCTCCATCACCACCTTGCGCTCGTCGAGCCAGCCCCGCTCGGCGGCCGCCTTGAGCATCGCGTACTCGCCGCTGACCTGGTACGCCGCCAGCGGCAGCGGTGTTTCCTCGCGCAGACGACCGATCACGTCGAGATAGGGGCCGGCCGGCTTGACCATGAGCATGTCGGCCCCCTCGTCTTCGTCGAGCTCCGCCTCGCGTAGCGCCTCGCGAGCATTGGCCGGATCCATCTGGTAGGTCTTCTTGTCGCCGCTCTTGGGCGCCGAGTCGAGCGCCTCGCGAAACGGACCGTAGAACGCCGAGGCGTACTTGGCCGTATATGCGAGGATCGAGACCTCACCAAAGCCCTCGGCATCGAGCGCGTCACGGATCGCCCCCACCCGGCCATCCATCATATCGCTAGGTGCGATGATGTCGGCACCCGCCCGAGCTTGAGACAGCGCCTGCTTGCACAGCACCTCCACCGTCTCGTCGTTGAGGATCCGCCCATCGGGGGCCACGATGCCGTCGTGCCCGTCGGAGGAGTAGGGGTCGAGCGCTACGTCGGTCACCAGCATCAGGTCGGGCCAGCGGTCCTTGAGCACCCGCACGGTCCGCGGAACGAGACCGTCATCGTTGTAGGACTCGGTGCCCGTCGAGTCCTTGAGCGAGTCGTCGACCGCGGGGAACAGCGCCACCATGCGCACCCCCACCGCGTAGGCGCGCTCCACCTCCTCCAGCAGCCCGGCCCGACCGTGGCGAAAACACCCCGGCATCGCTCCGATCGGGATCTGCTCGTCCCCCTCGTGGATGAACAGGGGGTAGATGAAATGCTCGGGACCGACCGTGGTCTCCCGGATAGCGCTACGGACGGCGGCCGACTTGCGGTTGCGGCGCGGGCGTGAACGTTGGGACAGGCGCATCGTCATGGGCGTCGCGACGCTAGCAGTGGCGCGGGTCGGCGCACCAGCCAGCCTCTGCCCCCTGCCCCGATTACGCCGTCCTGGGGGGTTTTGGGGCCCACTGACCCAACGTCAGCCTTGCCCCGAGCAAGATTTGCCGCCAAGTCCCTATCGCATCCGGCAAACGAGCCCGGCATACTGCCCCCATGAGCCTCCTGCTGGTGGTCGAAGACGATAGCGGCGCACGCCAAGCCATGGAGGACATCTTGACCGACGAGGGTCACGAGGTGATGCTCGCCGAAAATGGGCACTACGCGATCGAGAAGCTCCAGCAGCGGGTGCCCTCCCTGCTGCTCACCGATCTCGAGATGCCCGACGTCAACGGCGAGAAGCTGATCTCGCACACCCGACAGCGCTACCCCGACGTCCCGATCTTGGTGATCACCTCTCGCTTGGTCGTCGACGCCCGACGCGAGGCCGAGCGCCTCGGGGTGTTCGGCTTCCTCAACAAGCCCATCGAGCTCGACGTGCTGCTCGACCGG
>JBCCWC010000179.1:0-32111 GCA_039194325.1 Myxococcota bacterium | reverse complement strand
TAGGGGTGGGGAAGGTGATCAAGGGGTAGGGGTTGGGAGGGTGGTCAGAGGGTAGGGTTGGGGAGGCTGATCAGGGGGTAGGGGTGATGATGGTGATCAAAGGGTATCAGGGGGTAGGGGTGGCACTGGTGATCAGGGGGTGCCCCCCTACGATGGCCCTGATGCCGCTGCGAGGCTCACCGAGTTCACCACGAGCATCCGACTCGTTGGGGTTCCCCTCGAGCAGCCCGACGACGAGCCGGTGCCCCAGATCGACGGGATCGAGCACTATGTCGAGCGGCGTGTCGAGGATCAGATCCGCTACTACACCCTCACCGCGGCCCAGCACGCGCGCGCGCTGACTCGGGCTCGGCGGGTGCTCGTCGTCGTGGGTTTGCTGGGGGGGTTGATGGGGTTGGTCGGGGTAATGGTCGGAAAAGCGGCTGCTCTGGTTCCGATGTTCGCGTCGATCTCGGCCGCCCTGGCCGCGCTGATCCAGTCGCGTCGCTACGCGGAACAGGTGGCCCTCTACCAGGATACTGCGCTCGAGCTCGACTTGCGCCTTGCCCAGTGGGTCGACGCCGGGGACTCTCGGCACGAAGCGATCGTTGCCTTCGTGACCGCCTGTGAGGCAGCCATGGAGCGTGAGAACAGCTCGTGGCGAGCGGGCTGGCTCGACGGCGACAAGAAGAAGGAGCGCTTCGAGGCCATCGCAAAGGCTCGGGACATGGCCGAGAAGCTCGTCCACCTTCCTCGAGCTCCGGTCGAGTCGGGTGCCGGTGTACCCCAAACGAGCTGAGCGCAGGACGAACGCACGGCAGGACGAACGCAGGATAGGGCGGGCGCAGAGCGAAGGTGAGCGGTCGGTCTGGTCTGCTCGCCTGCTGGTACCATCGCCCCTGCGATGGACTATCAGCGGAGAGCCGGCGTGCGCCCGGGTCACCGTGCAGCGAGGTGGGCGCTACGTGCACTGGGCCCGCACCCCGCTCGAGCGCCTGCTCAGCGATCGGCACGATCTGCGCGCGGCGCGGCAGAACATCATCGGGACCGATCTGGCGTGCAAGCTCCGGGGCGGGACCGGGGCGGAGGCGAGGGCGGTCGAGACCGCGCGCGCGTGACGGTCATCCGGGACGCGTGAAGCTCTTGCGCCGCGCCTCGATCGTCTCGCGGAACGCACAGCCTTCGACGTGATCGTTGACCATGCCCATCGCCTGCATGAAGGCATAGATCGTCGTGGGCCCCACGAAGGTCCAGCCGCGGGCGCGCAGATCCTTGCTGAGCGCGGTCGACTCCGCCGTCTTGGTCAGCTTCATCAGCACGGCGTGGGTCATGCGCCGGGGGCGGGCCTTCGGTGAAGGCTCGAAGCGCCAAACGTACGCCGCGAGCGAGCCCTCCTGGTCCACCAGCGCACACGCTCGCTTGGCGTTGTTGATCGTGGACTCGATCTTGCCGCGGTGGCGCACGATCCCCGCGTCTTGGAGCAGGCGCTCCACGCTGCGCCTGTTGAACCGCGCAACCTTGGCAAAATCGAAGCCGGCGAACGCCTTGCGAAAGTTCTCGCGCTTGCGAAGGATCGTCAGCCAGCTCAACCCCGACTGGAACCCTTCGAGGCAGATCTTTTCGAACAGTCGGTGATCGTCGTCCACCGGCACGCCCCACTCGTGGTCGTGGTAGGCGCAATAGTCCTCGCGATCGCCAGGCCACCAGCACCGTACGATCTGGTCGCTTCCCCGCAAGAGGCCCTTGGCCAGACGCTTGCTCGCCACGCCGCGACGTTACCGCAGCGTCCCGTAGCGTGACAGTCGACCGAGCTGCCCCCCGGTACGCTATGGGTCCGGTACGCTATGGGTCCGGTACGCCAGGGTCCACCATGCCTGCAACGACACAAAAGCTCCCCAACGGGGTCACAGTGCACAAGTGGCCTCACAAGCTCGAGCCCAACGCAGACAACGTCGCCGACGAGATGAAACGCTTCGGGTTCAAGAGCTACGATCTCCAGACGGTCCCCCCGTGGTTCGAGCGGAGTCGGCACTCGCACGATGAAGAAGAGATCCGTGGGGCGGTCGACGGGGTGATCACCTTCCACTTCGACGACGGTCCGGTGACGATCGAGGCGGGGGACATCCTTGTGATCCCGGCCGGGGTGGCCCACGAGGTGATCACTCACAACCCGCGGCCTTTCTCGGCATACAAGGGCTCGCGCAGCGGGGTCCGTTCGGTCACCGAGCACGGCGACGGGCGAGGGAGCGTCGAGGATCTGGCCCAGCGCCAGGGCACAGGAGGCAGTGCTTCGTGAGCGCGAACGCGGCGTCGCCATCGACCCTCATCGCGCTCGATCTCGACGGCACGCTCGAGGACAGTCGGGACGACATGGTCGCGGCGGTCGTGCGGGTACGGGCGGCATTCGAGCTGCCCGCTCGACCTGGCGGAGACTTCGTAGAGCACGTCAACCGCGGCATGCCGCACCTTTATCGGGTGTGCTTCGAGGAGCTGCTCGGCGATCCCCCGGCCCACGCTCGGGCGCAGCAGGCCTACGTCGCCGACTACTCGGCCCACATCGCCGACTCGACCCGGCTGTACCCGGGCATAGCGGACGCGCTGGCGGAGCTGAGCGAGCTCGGCTCGCTGGCGATCGTCACCAACAAGCCCGAGGGTCTCTCGGACCGGCTGCTGCGCGCGTTGGAGGTTCGTGAGCGCTTTGCGGTGGTGATCGGCGGAGACAGCTGCGCCGAGCCCAAGCCCAGCGCGGTGCCGCTGCGCACCGCAGCCGCTCGGCTGGGGATCGCGCCGCCGGTCGAGGGGGAGCGGCCTCCGCGGGTGTTCATGATCGGCGACTCGGCCGGCGACGTTCGCTGTGGTCGGGCCGCCGGAGCGAGAGTGATCTGGTGTGCCTGGGGCTATAAAGACGATCCGGGCGAGCTCTCGCCCGATGCGATCGCGCGCACGCCCGATGCGCTGCCCGGGCTCGTTCGCGCCGCGCTCGCCGGTTGACCTACACTGGACGATGGGGCCAAGCGCCGTTTCATCAGGCTCGATCGGGATCGAGCGGCCCATTGCGCTGGTTGCCCGAGTCTGACTATTTTCGGCTCATGCTGCGCCGCGTCCCGGTGTTCTTGCTTCCGCTCCTGCTCGCCGCCGCTTGCTCGACCGAGCCTCGCGATCGACCGATCCCTTCGGATCCGAGCGCCTGGAGGAGCAACACCGAGTTTCGAAACACCGTGGAGGCTCTACCCTCGCCCGATCGCACGCTGGTCCAGAACTGGATGCTGCGCCACGCCTTCGCGGCCGGTAAGGGAGAGGCGATCCCCACGCGCACGATCGGCGAGGCGATCGAAGAGCAGCGCAAGCTCGAGGCCGAGAAAAAGGGCGCCGACAAGTCCAAGGCCGCCGCGGGAGCCGACTCGAAGGCGGAGGACGCCAAAGCCGAGGCGGCGCCCTAGTGCCTCGTGCCGGAAGTTCGTACCGGGTTGGGCACGGCACTGCACCACGATGGCTGCGTTGCTCGTCAGTTGCATATGCCCAATATGCGCCCTCCTCGCGCCTTGCCCTCGCGGCGCAGCTCCGCACCCAACCCGACACGAACTTCCGGCACGAGGCACTAGCAGGTTCGTCGATCTGCGAGTCCGTCTCGAATTCGCGGATCGTGCTAGTCGCAGCAGCCATCATAGGTGCACCGACAGTTGGCACACTCCATGAGGCTGGCCACTCCGCAGTGCTCGCGCATGCGGTCCCTGAGGGATCGTCGAGCGCGGTGCAGGCGGACCGTTGCATTGTTGACCGAGATGCCGAGTGCAGTCGCTGCCTCGGCGAGCGTCGCGTCGCCGAGATCGACCAGGGCGAGGATCGATGCATACGGGGGGTGCAGGCTCTGTGCCTGGCGAACGCTGCACGCGCAGCTCGAGTCGACCTTTGCGGTCGCGACCTCGGGGGGCTCGGCGGTCGGATCGACCAGACGCGCCCGGCTTGCGCGCGTTCGCGCTGTGTCCGTGATGATGTTTCGATGCAATCGATAGAGCCACGGCAGCACGCGGTCGGGATGATCGAGCTGCTGCGCTCGCTCGACGGCCCGCATGGCGGCGAGCTGAAGGATGTCGTCGACCTCGGCCGACGGGACGCGAGCATGCACGAATGCCCGCAGCTCGCCGCCATGGACCCGGAGGGCCTCGGCGACGACCGCCGTGTGAGCGTGCTGGCGTTGGCTCGCCATCGCGCTTAGTCTATTTGACCCGCGCTTTCGAGCAGCCGCAGGACGCGTCGCACGGACAGTCTGTGCCGCAGGTGCATTGAGCTCCGCAGCAGCACGAGCTGCGGGTTGGGGTTTGTTTTTGGCAGGAACAAGAGCTAGAGCAGCTTTTGCAGGGGCAGTCGGTGAGGTCGGACACGATGATCTCCTTATGATTTCGAGCTCGACAGGCTCTTTTCGTCCGCGCTGACGGATGCTGCCCTTCCATTCTTACAGTTCGTCGTCGATGTCCGCGCTCGGCTAGTTGTGGCACCGTCAGCGGTTTCGTACATTCGGTGGGTCGCCGCGAAATGCGCTGCGCGGTGAGCGCGCATACGATCACGCACAGCATAACGGCAGCAATTGCGCGAATAACGCATTTTGAGTTCAAGCGTGCTCAACGAAATATAAGTGCAATTGCAATGCGTTTGCATTAAGGAAGCGTCGATGGCTCAATAGCGAGCATGTCGACGCACCGTTCGTTCCTGCCGACCCGTTCACTGGCCTCGCTCGGTCTGGTCGCCGCGCTGGCCTCGCTCGGGGGCTGTGACGAAGACTCTGATGATCATGATGATCACGGGCACAACCACGAGACGGAAGTGTTCACCACCGTACGGCTCAACTTCACCCCCCAATCGGGCGGAGCCGCGGTGATCGCCATGTTCATCGATCCAGACGGCGACGGGGGCATGTCGGGCTCGGCCGATGCGCTGGTGCTCGCGGTCGACGAAACCTACGACCTGCGGCTGGAGTTCCTCAATGAGCTCGAAGAGCCGATCGAGGACGTGACCCTCGAAATTCAAGAGGAAGCGGAAGAGCATCAGGTGTTCATCCGTGGCACCGCGGTCGAGGGCCCCGCCACCATGACCAACCCCGACGCTCTGGTCGTGCACGCCTATGCCGATACCGAGCTCAGCTACGGGGCCAACGCCGTGGGCGAGGATCTGCCGGTTGGTCTGGCCAACACCATCGCCACCCGTGCACCGGGCACGGGAACCTTTGCGGTGATGCTACGCCACCTGCCCGAGCTCAACGGCGAGCCGCGCAAGGAGCCCGACCTCGCGTCGGTGATGGCCTCGGGTGAAGCGTTGCCCGGTGAGGTCGATGTGGACGTGGAGTTCGAGCTGACCGTGCAGTGACCGACTCTACGCGATCGGGTGGCCGGTTGCGGCCACCCGCATGGCCGCTCGCCCAGGGGTGAGGTTCGACCGGTCGCATCGAGCACCGGGGCCACGGCCAACTCGGGGCAGCGGGTCGCCGACACGGAGCGCCATGAGCGGGAGCATCGCCAGCCCGGTCGCCGATCTCGGGCTGCGTACGCCGCGCGCCGTCGCCGGGGCTCGAAGTCGCGACGCGCGATTGTTGCGCGAACCGACGTCGTATCGCGGTTTGTTCGTCGTGGGCTCGGGGTCCGCAACCTGGGGTGCGATGGCGGCTCGGCTCAGGGATAATGGATTGGTCTTCTTATTGGAGCTTGATCATGTCTCGCTTGATCCCCTGCAGTTCTTGTCATTCCCACGTGATGGTGGATGACCGCGAGTGCCCGCACTGTGGCGCGTCGCTGCGCACGACCACCGCCCTGCGGGCCCCCGCCGTGTTGATGGGCTTGGCGTTGACCGCCTGCCCCGTCGTCGGCGAGCCGGAGTATGGCGTGGCCGATACCGGCGAGCCCACCACCACCGGCATGGGGACCGAGACCGCCTCGGGTTCCCAGAGCGACTCGGGCTCGGGCGGCTCGACCACCACCGCAGGCTCTGGCGGTAGCTCGAGCACGGGCATGGCCGATAGCGGCACCGCGACCACCGACGGCAGTGGTACGGGGGGCAGCGGTACGCTGGGCGAGCCGGAGTACGGGGTCGCCGAGACGGGCAGCACGTCGATCGAGCCGGAGTACGGCGTGGCCGAGACGTCCTCCGGCTGAGCGTTCCCGCGCTTCGGGCTGTGGGATACTTTGGCGCTGCCCGGAGCGTTCGCCCATGCCTCGCTTGACCCCTTGTCCTTCGTGTCACTCCCACGTCATGGCCAGCGATCGCACGTGCCCGCACTGCGGCGCGACGCTGCGGACGGTCACCGCCGCGCGGGCGTCTGCGGTGCTCCTTGGCCTGGCGCTGGCCGGCTGCCCGGGTGACGACGAGGGGACCTCGAGCGAGCCGGACTACGGGGTGCCCGACACCGGGACGATGACGATGGATGGTACGAGCACCAGCGATGGCTCGAGCTCGGACACCGGGTCGACCACCGCCGGCGAGGCGGAGTACGGGGTGGCCGAGACGGGCAGCACGTCGATCGAGCCGGAGTACGGGGTGCCCGAGACGACCACCGGGGCCAGCACCTCGGCGGGCGAGCCGGACTATGGCGTGCCCGAGACGACTTCCGGCTAAGAGGGAGCGGGGCTCTACGTGGTCGCACACCTGGTCCCGGGCCCGCGGTGGTCCGGGCTCGGCGAACGGGTTCGCATCAAGGTATGGCAAACGCGTAGCTGAGTAGCGATCCCGCCTGGTCGTACTCGACCTCGCCGCTCGGCTGCCACACCCCATCGATCTCCCGGTAGAGCTCTTTGCCGGCCCGCCCGATCGCCTGGGTAGAGCCTTCGAGGGCCTGGGGATCGAGGCCAGCGGCGACGCAGCCCTCGGAGAACTCCTCCACCATGTCGGTCAGGGTGTAGGAGAACGCGAACTCGCACTCGGCACAGGTGTCGAGCCAAGTCACGTTGGCTGTGGAGAAGATCAGCAGGCACTGCTCTTGGCCATTGTCGACAACGGTGGCCTCGAGGAACCCGTCGTACGACACGCCCGGGGCGATGGTGCCCTCGCCGAACCACTCGGCGAAGCTCTCGTTGTCGCCTTCTTCGTCGCCTTCCTCTTCGCCTTCTTCTTCTCCCTCGGCTGCGCCCCCCGAGCCTCCCGAGAAGCTGGCGCCGGCGGTCGAGCCCCACCAGTTGCCGGTGCTGTCACCTTGGCTCGATCCGGTGGGGCCGCCGTTGCCGTCGGTCTGTGCGGTCCCGCCAGTGCCGTCGGTCCCAGTGCTCGTGGTGGTGGCGCCCGAGTCGGCGCCCGGGCTCCCGCCGGAGTCACCGCAGCCCACGAGGGCGAGCAGGACCGCAAGCGCTCCCTGGAGCGGAGTGAATGTTCGGTGTCGATGATCGACGACGCTCATGGCATCAGCTCCGGCAGCACGCCCGTGCAGTCGATGGTCGAGCCATCGCTCCCGGGGATGGAGGTCACAGGCATCTGGAGGGTCAGCCCCATGCCCTGCGCGACCGAGTTGAGCAGCTTCTGATGGGGGACGCCCATCATGGACTCTCCGTCGTAGCTCAGACCCATGAAGGGGGTCCTTTTCGCGTAGTGGATGTGCCGCCCCAAGCGGAAGCGTCCGCCTCCTCCCGCGATCACGGCGGGATAGGTGTCGAAGCCGTGCCAGCTGTCAGCCATCTCGCTCATCCACAGCACGACCGTGTTGTCGAGCATCGTCCCGCCTGCTTCGGGGATCGAGTCGAGCATGGCGAGGATCTGCGCGAAGTGCTGGGCGTGCACGCGGCCGTACTCGGTCATCACGTCGGCCGCGAGCGGCGAGTCGTAGATCCCGTGGGCATACTCGGCGTGGACATCACCGGGGGGGGCACTCAGCTGTTCGGTGGTCAGCTGACCCATCTGGATCGACACCACCCGGGTCAGGTCGCACGCCAGCGCCGCGGTCATCAGGCCGACGTGGTTGGTGAAGTCGGTATCGTAGTCCCCGTAGGAGTTCGCCTTGGCCGGCTCCCCGGGACAGCTCGCGCTGGCCAGGCCCACGATCTGCTGCTCGAGGGCGCGGACCAGATCGCGGTGGACGTCGAGCTTTTGTCGATCCTCGGCCGAGATCACGCCCGAGACGGCGTCGTAGCGACTGGCGACCTGGTCGAGCACGCTGCTCTGGCGCGCGGTCACCGGGTCGTTAGGGTCGCCCAGCCCGAACAATCGGTCCCACAAGACGCGGGGATCATCGATGACCGGGATCGCCTGTCCCGCGTCGCGATAGACCACCGAACCGTAGCCATCGTAGGCCAGGCCCCGGCTGACTGACAGCTCGATCGAGCGGTAGCGATCGGTGCGGGCGATGACCTCGGCGATCTGCTGATCGATGGTGGGCCCGCCCGCGTACGGATACCCGCCCTCCCAGACCGCGTTGGCTCCGGTGAGCGAGTGGGCCTGGGCCCGCTCGTGACGGACGCCGCCGCCGTCGGCCTCGGCGGAGACCAGGGCGAGACCATCGAACACGGTCACCTTGTCGCGCCACATGTGCAGCGGGGCGAGCATCGGCGCGAAATCTTGCTCGGCCCAGCCGGTCGTGTCGGCGACCCAGTCCGAGCCGAGCCCGTTGCCCAGGGGGTCGATACTCCAGCGCGGGGGGACGGTCCCCTGAGCGGTGTAGAACAACACGAAGCGCAGCGGGGGGTCGCCGCCGGCCCGTGCGGTACGGCTCAAAGAGGGCAGCAGCGTCGAGCCGGCACCGAGGCCGAGCGCCGACAGGCCCGAGCAGAGGAAGCTTCGACGGTTCATTGGTTGGGCTCCACGAGGGTGAGGAAAGCAGGGCTGCTGACTAGATCGACCAACAGGTTGGGGATGACGCCGCCGTCCTCCCAGAACTCGTCGCGCAGCTGCTGTAGCGTTTGATCGTCTTCGGGTTGCTCGTCACGGTGCATCGCGTAGCGGTACCACTGGGTGACCATGCAGTCGTGCGCGGTGCGACTGATCGCGAGCCGCTCGGCCAGATCGACGCCGCTGGCGACTGGCCCGTCCACATCGGTGCCGATCAGCTCACCCGACGCGTCCACGGGGTAGCCGTTGTCCTCGGTGCGGTAGCGGCCCAGTGAGTCGTAGTGCTCGAACGGAAAGCCGATCCCGTCAATGGCCTGGTGGCAGCCGATGCACGCGGGGTTGGTCGAGTGGACCTCGTAGCGATCGCGATTGGTCCGGGGCTCGGCCGTCTCCCCATCCTCGATGCTCGGCACGTCGTCGGGCGGCACGGGCGTGGGCAGGCACAAGAGGCGCTCAAGGACGAACACCCCCCGCAGCACCGGCGATGGGTACACCGGGTGCGCGTGGGTGGCCAAGAAGGTGTTGCTGGTCAAGAAGCCCGCGCGCTGATCGGCGGGGAAGGTCACCGGGTAGAGGTTCATGGTGTAGGGATCTCTGTCGATGCCCGGGATGATCCCGGACACGACCTCGCCCGCCCCTTGCGGCGTGACGCCGTAGAACGGCGCGGACTGATCGGAGACCCAGCCCTCCCGGCTGGTCATCAGGGCCTCGTAGGTGCCCGGGCCGAACAGGGTCCCGAGCACGAAGCGCTCGAACTCGTACTCGAGCGACACTCGATACAGCCTGCTGTCGCCCTCTTCGTCTTCTTGGCCCTGGAAGTAGGTCCCGTCGTCGATGATGAGGTTGTCGATCTCGTCCGCGTCGAGCCACTGGCGGTGGAACTCGAGCAGAGGTCCACGCGAGCGCGGGTCGACGAGCATGCGCCGAGCCTGGTCGCGGACCACCGCGCGCTCGTGTAGGCGCCCCTCGCTCGCGAGCTGACGTAGCTCGTCGTCGGGCACGCTGTTCCACAGCAGCAGCGAGAGCCGAGCGGCGATCTCCCAGTCGGTCAGCGGGATCACCGGTCCCGTTGCTTGGGTCGGATCACCGCGCTCGATCCGATAGATGAACTCGGGGCTCTGCAGCAGCGCTTGCAGGCTCAGCTCGATCGCCGCCGAGAACCCGGCCTCGGCGAGCCAGCCGTCGAACGCTCCCTGGATCCACTGGCGCTCGGCGTCGTCGAGCGGGCGCCGAAAGATCCGGGACCCGAGCTCGTCGAGGGTGGCATGACCACAAACGGTAGGATCGGATCCGCCGTCGGCTCCACACGGCAGCCAGGGGCCCGGCGCGCTCATCAGCTCGGCCGTGACCGCCCGAAAGTCACGCTGCAACGACTCCACCAAGTAGGGGCTGGGAGACCGCACCCGAGCGTTGTTGCCAAAACCGTGCACCTCGAACTCGGGGGGCAGCGTGATCCCGGACAGCGAGGGCGCAAAGAACAGGGCGCGCAGGCTGTTGTTGATCTGCTGCTCGGTCAGGCGGTGGAGCACGGCTGGGGCGGCGGCGGGCTCGCCCACCGGCCCGTCGTCGCCACCGCTGCCACCGTCGGTGGGGTCGCCGTCGGTGGGGTCGCCGTCGGTGGGGTCGCCTGAAGCCCCCGGGTCGCCCGCGTCGTCACGGCAGCCGGGCGTGGCGAGCGCGAGGGCCAGCACGCTGGCCCATCCAAGACGTTGGAACGACGGTGGAGACGTCGACGTTGGAGATCGAGGAACCGCGGCGCTCATGGCCCATCGTTCCCGGACTCCCCGTGGCGTTACATGGAAATCTCCATTGGCCAAGCTACGAGAGCACCGGCAGTGCGCGCCGCTCGACTACGGGCGGCAGCTCGTCCGACCACGCCTGCTCGCGCAGCTCGAAGCACCCGAAGTCGTACGGGTCGCCCGGCGCTCGCTGGGCCTGCACCAACACCTCGCGGATCCCCTGCTTTTTGAGCTTGTCGGCCCGGTAGTAGCAAAACGGGTTGTTGCCCCGGCGTCCTAGCGTGCTGTGGCTGGTGAAGGAGCAGCCCGCGCGGCAGATCTCCGCGTAGTAGCAGGTGGCGCAGTGCCCCCACAGCTCGTCGGTGGTGCGCTCCCGGGTGAACTTGATCGCTTCGCCAGAGCGCCAGATCTCCTCGAGGCTGAGGTCACGGACGTTGCCCCCCACATAGGGCGCGGTGGGCAGCGAAGGGCAACCCTTGACCACGCCGTCGGACTCGATCCCCATCACGTAGCGCCCTGCCTGACAGCCGCCGAAGAAGCGATCGCTGCGATCGGGGCGCGAGCGCAGCTGATGCTCGTGGGGACCGTAGTAGCCGAGGTTGTTGCCCAGGGTCACCCGGAACGACTCCATCTCGGACACCCCCCGGGCCTGTGCGCGTGCGCGGGCTTTGGCCTGGATCTCCGCGAGGGTGTCGATGATCTCCAGGATCATGTAGGGCTGGATGATCCACTCCGGTCGATCCGCAGCCCGCCCCATGGGAGCGGTGAGCTGCCCTCGCCACACCAGCACCCCGGCCTCTTCGAGCTCGGCTGCGATCGCGGGCAGCTCGTGCATGTTGAGCCGGTTGATCTGCGAGTTGCTGGTGACCACCATGCCGGCCGCCCGCGCATTTCGGATCGCGCGGATCGCCGCGTCGTGGCTTCCCGGGCTGGCCCGTAGGGTGTCGTGGATCTGCGCGGTGCCGTCGATCGAGACGCCCACCGCGGCCAGCCCCGCGTCGCGCAGCCGGCGAGTCCGGGTCTCGGTGAGTCCGCGCCCGCCCGTCTGCATGGTGACCCGGATCCCGCCCTGGGCCAGGTGCTCGATCAGCCGATAGACGTCGCTGCGCAGGTAGGCCTCGCCTCCGATCAGGGTGACCTCGCGGGTGCCCAGGCGTATCAGGGCATCGGCCACCTCGAGCAGCTCGGCGGTGTCGAGCTCGTCGTCGCGGGTGGCCGGCCCGGCTCGCGAGCCACAGTGCGCGCACGCGTGATCACAGCGCAGGGTGATCTCCCACACTGCATAGATCGGGCGGGGCGTGTCCAGCTCGTCGTCGCGTACGGAGCGAGGGCTCGTCATGGCCGGGCGTCCTTCGACTATAGCGTACCCCGGCGAACGACATGTCGCCTTTACGGCACGCGTGGGGTGTGGTGCCGTCGGCCCATGTCCGGTGCCCGCATCAAGCCGCCTCGCCGGGGATTTTCGAGCTGGACGGTCGTGGGCGAGCCCACGCTCGAGCAGCTCAGCGAGCGACTTTGGCTCGTGCGCGGCCACCTGCCCCGCATGCCGCTGGGGCGCATCATGGTCGTGGTGCGCATGGCGGACGACCGCTTGCTAGTGCACAGCCCGGTGGCGCTGCCCGAGGATCTCGTGGCTCGCCTCGACCGTTGGGGCGAGCTCGCATACATCGTGGTGCCCAATCGCTTCCACCGCCTCGACGCACGCCCCTTCGTCGATCGCTATCCCGAGGCCCAGGTGGTGGCGCCAGCGGGAGCGCGGACGAGGGTCGAGGAGGTCGTGCCCGTGCAGCTGACCTACGACGAGTTCTCGGGCGACGCGGTGGTCTCGCTCGAGCACGCCGATGGGCTCGCGTCGTACGAGGGGGTGATGCGGGTGCGAGACGAGGCGGGCACCACGCTGGTATTCACCGATCTGCTGTTCAACCTCGACCACCAGCCTGGGCTGTTCGGGCTGCTGTTCCGCATGCTCGGCTCGACCGGGGGCCCGCGGGTCACCCGCCTGTTCCGCTCGATCGCGCTGAAGGACAAAGAGGCGCTGCGGGCGTTCCTGCTGCGGCAGGCGGCCATCGAGGGGCTGGTGCGGATCGTGCCGGGACACGGCCAGGTGATCACCGAGGCGCCCGGATCGGTGCTGGCCGGCGTCGCCGAGCGGCTGTAGCTGGGTCGGGATCGGCGAGGGAGCTGGCCGGGGCGCCGGGAGGAGCGGGTGGAGCTCGGGGATGAGCGGGTGGAGCTCGCGGGAGCAGCGGTGGGTTCGGGTGGACGGCCGTGGTCCCGCTTGGCAAAGTGGGCCGCCATGGGGAACCCGATTGCCGAGAGCACCGAGGCCTTTCTCGCCGGATTGACGGCCACGGTTCGCGAGGCGGCCGAGGAGGCGGTCAGTGCCAACTCGCTGCGGGAGGTGGGGCTCGAGCTGTCGCTGACCGAGGAGCTCAACCTCGCCAAGGCGATCAAGCAGATCGCCGCCGTAGACGGCTTTAGCCGCGAGGAACGCAGCGCGCTGGAGTACCTGATGATCATGGCCGGGATCCCGCACGCCATTCAGCAAGACGTGCTCGACTTCGATGTGACCGACGTGGCGCCCGAGCACGTGGCCGAGCTGTTTCCCAGCGGCAGCGGCAAGGCGGCCTATGTGCTCTCGGGGGCGACCGCGGTGGCGGCTTTCGATGGCCTTTCCGAGGATGAGGAGATGGAGTCGCGTGACTTGGGGGTGCACCTGGGGCTGCCGCAGAACCTCATCGAGGATCTCATCGACAATGCCCAGCGGCTGGGGATGGCGATGAGCGCGGGGCTGCGTGACAAGGTCGAGGACCTCGAGCATCGGCGGCGGGTGCTGCTGGCGGGGATCTAGGGGGCGCGTATCGACCGGTCGGTCGGAGGTTGCAATCGCGAGGGTCTGCTTGGGACCATGAGCGATGATGGTCGCAGAACCGGGAGCTGAGCCCGACCTGGGCCATAGTTTCGACGACGCGTCGACGCGCCGTGTGCCGACGCCGGCCGAGGCCAAGGGTTCGGGCTCCCAGGACACCGAGACGCAGCAGCGCATCGCCGCGCGGGTGCGTGAGCGCCTGTTTTCTGGGGGGTGGGAGCCGCAGCGGATCGGGCGGTACCTCGTGCTCGAGCCGATCGGTCGCGGTGGCATGGGCAATGTCTACGCCGCCTACGACGACTTGCTCGACCGCAAGATCGCGGTGAAGGTGCTGCGCGACGAAGAGTTTCCTGGCGAGGACGACCGCTACCGCTTCCTCCGTGAGGCGCAGGCGCTGGCGCGGCTCTCCCATCCCAACGTCGTGGCCGTGCACGAGGTGGGACATAGCGACGACGAGCTGTTCATCGCCATGGAGTTCGTCCGCGGGCAGAGCCTCGCCCAGTGGCTGAAGACTTCGCCGCCGTGGCTGCATGTATTGGAGGCATTCGTGCAGGCAGGGCGAGGGCTCGCGGCGGCGCATCAGGCCGAGCTCGTCCACCGAGACATCAAGCCCAGCAACATCGTGCGCGGGGACGATGGTGCGATCAAGGTGCTGGACTTCGGGCTGGCTTACGTGACGCCCACCGCGGAGGTCGATCGGGCCGATCTCTCGGGCCCCGGCTCGCTCACCCTACCGGGTACGGTGATGGGTACGCCGGCGTATATGTCGCCCGAGCAGCATGGTGGAGGGCTCGCCGACGCGCGTGCCGATCAATATGGCTACTGCGTTGCGTTGTGGGAGGGGCTCACCGGAGCGCGCCCTTTCGACGCGCGCGAGTACACGGCGCTGGTGAGCTCCAAGCTCGAGGGGCCCCCGCCGTGGCCGACCGCGGGCCCTGCGGTTCCTCGGCGCATCGTCGATGCTCTGCGACGGGGCCTGGCGCCTGACCCCGGTGACCGCTGGCCGTCGATGGAGCGGCTGCTCGACGCGCTGGCGTGGGATCCGAGGCGCCGTCGCACGGTTTGGCTGCAAGGGTTGATGGGCGCGACGGTGCTGGGGCTGGGCGGCACGACCCTGTATCTGGGCAGTCGGGAGTCGGCTCCGCCACCGTGCACGGGCGCGCGAGAGCAGCTTGCCGGTGTGTGGGACGAGGCTCGGCAGACCGAGGTGCTTGCCGCCGTGCTCGCGGTCGACCAAGCGTATGCGCCCGCGGTGTGGGAGCGAACGGCGCGAGAGCTCGATACCTACGCTGAACAGTGGGCGAGCATGCACCAGCAAGCGTGCGAAGCCACCACGGTGCGGGGTGAGCGGTCGCCTCGGATGCTCGACCTTCGCATGCGCTGCCTGGATCGTGCGTCGGTCGATCTGCAAACCACGGTCGACACGCTCGCTGCTGTGGACGAGGCGGTGGTGCAGCGCGCTCACGAGCTGGTCGCAGGACTGCGACCGCTGTCGCGATGCGCCGATACGGCCGCGCTGGAGGCCGAGGTCGAGCCTCCGCTGCCTCACGAAGCCGAAGCGGTGGAGGCGATCCGGCTCGAGCTTTCGCGCTCCGAGAGCCTCGAGCGGGTGGGTCGCTACGACGCCGCGCGTGCGGCCGTCGAGGAAGCGGCGGCGGCGCTCGAGGGCCTGGACTATGCGCCCATTCGAACGGAGGTGCGGCTGCGCGAGGGGCTGGTGCTCGAGCATCTGGGTGAGTACGAGGCCTCCGAGGCGGCCCTCGACGCTGCGCTCGCCCTCGCGGCTCGTTGGCGACAGCACGAAGCCATGGCCACGGCCGCCAGTGGTCTGCTCTACGTCGTTGGCTATCAGCGGCGGCAAGCCGAGGGGTTGCGATACTGGTCGATCGCCGAGGGGCTGTCGCACGGTCGACCGCAGCTGGAGGCGCTGGCGCGAAACAATCGTGCGCTCGTGCTGGGGACGCGGGGCGAGCACGAGCGCGCCGAGGCGGAGCATCGCCGCGTGTTGGCGCTGTACACCGAGATCCACGGTTCCGAGCATCCTCGCGTCGCGGCTGCTCGCAACAACCTCGCGATCGCGCTGGCGCAGCAAGGCGAGCTTGCCGAAGCGGAGGCCGAGTTCCGGGCCGCCTTCGAGCTGCGCAAGCAGACTCTTGGCCCCGCGCATCCGCATACGCTCTTGTCGCATGGCAACGTCGCCAATGTCTTGGCGGAGCAGGGCGACCTTCCCGGCGCGGAGAGCGAGATACGTGCGGTTCTCCTGATGCGTCAGCAGGTGCTCGGCCTCGACCACATCTCGGTCGCGCATACCCGCAACAACCTCGGGGGGATCTTGGCGGGGCAAGGCAAGTACGAACAGGCCGAAGCTGAGATCCGAGCCGCGATCGGGCCGATCGAGCAGCTCCACGGTCCGCTGCATCCCGACGTTGCGATGACTCGGTTTCAGCTCGGCGCGGTGCTCAAGGATCAGGGACGCCTCGACGAGGCGGAGGTCGAGCTTCGTACCGCGATCACGCGGTGGAGCGAGCGGCTGGGCGCCGGGCATCCCGACGTGGCCCGAGGCCGGGGCAACCTCTCCGGTGTCTTGCTCGCGCAAGGCCGACTCGACCAGGCCGAGGTAGAGGCTCGTGCGGCGCTCGAGATCCGAGTGGAGGCACTCGGGCCCGAGCATCCTGCGGTGGCGACCTCACGTCATGCTCTTGCTGATGTGCTGCGGGCACGCGGTGAGTTTGCGCGGGCCGAGGCAGAGTTTCGCGTGGCGCTCGAGGTTGGCGAGCAAGCGCGTGGTGCCGACCATCCGGACACCCAGAGCACCCGCCTGGAGCTCGTCGCGGTGTTGCTCGAGCTCGAGCGGGAGGACGAGGCCCTGCCGTTGGCCGAGCGAGCGTGGACCCACGGGCAACGCGACCAGGCTTCGCCCGCGTCGAGGGGCGAGGCGGCCTTCGTGCTGGCGCGGGTGTTGGCGGCGGTGGGTGGGTCGGCGCGAGCTCCGGCGCGAGCTCTGGCGCGAGCTCCGGCGCGAGCCCGCGAGCTCGCCGAGGACGCGCGACGATCGTTCATCGCAGCGGGGGCGGAGTTCGATGGACGGGCCGCGGCTGTGGGGCGCTGGCTCGATGTGCACCCGTCGGGATGAGCGCTGCGCGACGCGGTCAAAAGCGGCGTTGGTTGATCGTTTGATCGATCCCTGGTGTATGCCGATGATCTGTTGGAGCCCGTTCAAGCCAACTCGGACCGGCGAAGAGCCACACGTGGTCGAGGATGGCGCCCAAGGCGTGGTGGTGTTCAGGACGGAACTGGTCGAGGGCGTGGGCTCAGCGTGGCTGATCCGTGGCGATCGTTCAAAAGATCCTGTTCCGCGGTCGGTGGGTCGAACGTGAAGTCGCAGTAAGGTACGCCCATGAAAATGAACACGAATTTCGCCAGTGACAAGACGCCAGATCCGTCTTATCGGGCGTGACCGGGGCGGTTAGCCGGAGCGACTGGATGGTCCTATCATCGATATGTTAGGCTTTAGCCGTCGCCAATGAATACGGATCGCGAACACGGCTCTTCCTCTTCCCCAGATCGCCTCATACGTTCGGATGAGCTTGTAGTTGCATTGGTCGCTCCCGTCGGAACAGAGACGGAGAAAACGTGGAAAGCGATCGAAGGGACACTTGATCGATATAGATATGGAACCCATCGTTTCAAGCTCTCCTGGTTCTTCGAGGAAGATCACACCAAGAAGTATTTAGACTTTTCGGTCTCAGGTTCAAGCGAGTTCGACCGAATTAGCACCTCGATGGACGCTGGGGATAGACTTCGCAGGAGCACTGGTCTCGATGAGGCGATGGCGTTAGTAGCATGTACCTACATTCAAGAGAAACGAGAAAGCGAGAACGCTCGTTCACTACCTGCTAATGACAGATCCGCTCCATCGGGAACATCGGAGGTATCGGAGACATCAAAACCCTTGAGAAGAACTGCCTATCTGATACACTCGATAAAGAGGCCTGAAGAAGCTGTCTACCTTCGAACGGTGTACGGAAGTCGACTGATTCTAATCAGTGTATATACTCCGAGGAGGCTCCGGATCAAGAACCTCCAAAAACGACGCGGCATTGAAGAGGACAAGGCCATCGCCCTCTTGATGAGAGATGAGAGCGGCGGGAAGCATGGACAGGCAACCGGTAAGGTCTTCGAGATGGCTGACCTGTTCGTGGACGGCACCAATGGGGAACAGGCGATACGGGAAGATCTGAAGCGCTTCTTCGACTTGATCTTTGGCTCACGACTGATCACGCCTAGCAAGCACGAACATGCCATGTTTCTGGCGTTTGCTGCGTCTCTGCGCTCCGGGGATTTGTCCCGTCAGGTAGGGGCAGTTATTACAACCTCAGACGGTTCGATTGTCGCAGACGGAACAAATGATGCGCCTTGTGCCCATGGTGGGCAATACTGGCCAGGGCCAGGAGATCAGAGAGATATCGTGCTTGGAGATGATTCGAATGAGAGAATGAAGTCTCTCATGATTACGAAGGTAAAGGAAAGCGTCGCGCGAGCCCTCGACGTAGCCTTCGAAGAGTTAGAGCCTTCAGGTGACGTGAAGGAACGTGAGGATGAAGCAAGAAAACTAGCCTCAATCAAGGCCAAGATCGGCAGTGCGGCCGAGTCGGAGATCCAACCATCTCTCAAGAACGCTGGTTTCCTGAACATCACCGAATATGGGCGAGCGGTACATGCCGAAATGGCCGCCCTGCTCTCTTGTGCGCGACGTGGCGTTGGCACAGCCGGAGCACGCCTCTATTGCACTACTTTTCCCTGTCACAACTGCGCAAAGCATATTGTAGCTGCAGGTATCGCAGATGTTCACTTCATCGAACCGTACCCGAAGAGTAAAGCAGAGGATCTTCACGGCGACTCGATTTCGATGGTCAATGAGGAAGGAAAGGTCAAATTTCATCCGTTTGTCGGTATTGGCCCACGACGATATGTGGAGTTATTTACGCTCCGTGGGCCATCCGGAGAGCAGATGAGCCGCAAAGAGGAAGGTGCCATCGTGGACTGGAAGAGCCAAGATGCCCTTCCATTGCTCCCCAACCTTCTGATAAACTATCTTGACCAGGAATCAGATGCGTGCATTGCTCTAAAGGAAGTGTTAGTTCCGGAAACTATTCCGGGCGTACCATAACGACGGCCTCATAGACGCGTTCTCCTCTAGCTCTTCATCTGCAGGAAAAACTGGCTTCAGAGATCACTCTGCACCAAGATGCCGTCCGTCATGATGGGCTTGATTTCTTGTTTAAAAATCAAATACTCTCGGGGCAATGAGCCAACAAGAACGGCCGTCCTTTTGGAGCCAGGCAGAGAAAGCCCAGGCTCGGGTAGATGCTTGGCCGGATTGGAAGCGTGAGGCCGCGAGAGCTGCGCTAGTATCGCAACCGGCTGAAATTAGACAGAAAACGCAAGATAATAAGCGTAGAGATACGTGAAAGCACGATAGCTACTAGGTCTCTGCGCCATTTACGCAAAGGTCTCTGCGCCTGTCGTGCGTTATTTGCGCGAGCGCTTTGTCTCTGGATCTCAAGCGCTCTATGCGCAGGAGATCTTGGTTTTTTTCAGCAATCGCTTCGAGAGATTCACATTCGTTGGTTCAAGCAGGAAGTAGTCAGATCGTACGAGCATGGTCACGAATCCTCGTGAACCCACCGGAATAAGATCACAGTTGATGATCGATGATCAACACTCCTCCAACGTATCGATCGATAGTTGGTGCATGACACATCTTTGTTTCATGGCACCATCTGAATCCGCTGTGGTAAGGTCGGCGGATTAGAGGCTAGTACGCATGCATAGTGTTGCGGTCGATAACTTACTAAGGTGGATTCATGCCGCTCCGTACAGCCAGCGGTGGTTTGGGGGTAAGGATCGAGGGCATTAGGGGTCAGAGGGGCAAGATGGGGCGTTGCCCTGGTAGCAGTGGGCGCATGCGACCTGCGAGCAACGCTGGGCCAGGAGGAACCCGTCCTCGTCGAGAAGGGCACGTACGCGAAAATGCGACTGTAAGTATGCCAGTATGCTCGCCGAGTGGCCTGGTCGGCCCATCCCGCACGGGCGGCGCGTACAGCCTCGCAGAACTCCACCGCGAGCTTGATCTCGCACGCACAGGCTAGCTCGGCGCAGGTCCTTCGAGCCCACCATTGGCGGCGCGCTCAGCGACTCCCGAGCACCACCGAGCACTCGGTGTTACCCCAACCCGCCAAGCTCACGCCCTCCTCTCAAAAACCCACGCGATGTCGACGCCTTGGATCGCGCCGGACCCGCTCCGTTACAGTGAACCTGGACCCCCGCCCAGGACCCTCACCGATGAACCACGCTCTGCTCCGCCCGCTCGTGCTCACGCTCGTCCCCCTGCTCGGCTGCGGGAGCGACAACCTCATCGGCTCCACCCCACACGACGCGGACGACGGCGCCCCCGAGATCCCGCCCGGCGAAGCCCGCGAGGGCTTCGTCGCCCACTACTTCAGCGCGTGGCCGCAGCCTGCCATGCACTTCGACGACGGCTCGGGCTGGACCGCCGCGCCAGGCCGCCCGATGGTCGCCGAGGGCGAGGGCTGGTTCATCCTCCAGCACGGCCAGGGCACCTCGGTCGAGTTCGCGTTCACCGACGGCAGCGATGTCTGGGACAACAACGGCGAGCAGAACTACCGCACCGATCTCGCCGAGTTCTGGGTGCGCGACGGCACGATCTACCCCGAGCGCCCCGAGGGTCCCGGCCCCGACACACCCTTTTGCATGGAGATCGATTGCGGCGAGGGCGGCACCTGCAACGAGGAGCAGATGCGCTGCGATTGCGAAGACGGCTATATCTACGACGTTGAGCAGCAGACCTGCGTCAGCGATCCCTGCTTCGGGGTGGAGTGCGGCTTTGGGGAGCTATGCGACGTGGGCTCGTGCCTCCCCGCCTGCGAGCCCGACACCACCGTGGGTGACTTCCTCTTTTGCGATCAGGCCACCTCGAGCGCGGTGGGCATCGTGGTGCGCTACCAGGGCGAGGGGCAGCTCGATCTCCCCGCCAGCACCATGCGCCTCAACGCCGACGAGATCCCGGCCAGCGAGGTGCAAACCGACGAGGACACGGGGTCGATCGCTCTGTCCGCCTCGGGCCTGAGCGCCAGCAAGTACAGCTTCTTGCTGCGCATGCGCAACGACGCCGGCCAGGATCTACGCCCGCTGTTCGTCCCCATGTGGCTGGGCGAGGGGATCCGCTACGCCGACTTCTCGTGGAAGGACGGCATCATGTATCAGATCATGACCGATCGCTTCTTCGACGGCGATCCCTCCAACAACCTCGACAACACTCAGGGCACGCTAGCCGAGGTCGACGACGTGCGTAGCCAGTGGCAGGGCGGTGACTTCCGCGGGATAATCGACAAGATCCAAGAGGGCTACTTCGAGGACATGGGCATCAACGCCCTGTGGATCAGCTCTCCGCTGCTCAACTCTCACGGCTCGCAGCCCGCGGTCGCGCTCGACGACAACCGGCGCTTCTCCAGCTATCACTCCTACCACCCGATCGTCACCGGCTACACGCACCTCGACGACTTCGGCTATCCAAACCCCATCGAGACCGCCTTCGGCACCCCCGACGAGCTCCATGAGTTGGTCGACGAGGCCCACCGGCGGGGGATCCGGGTGATCCCCGACTTCGTGGCCAACCACGTACAGGCCGAGGCCAACATCTACGCCGATCACCCCGAGTGGTTCTTCGCCTACAACCCCTGCGACGGCAACTGGGACGCCCACCGGATCGATTGCTGGTTCACCTCCGCCATGCCCGACTTCGACTACGGCGGCAACCCGCAGGCGGTGCAGGTGGTGGTCGACCACGCCCTGTGGCTCGTGCAGGAGTACAACTTCGACGGCTTTCGGGCCGACGCGCTCAAGCACATGGACGACGTGTTCGTCCGTGCGCTCAAGACCGCGGTCGTCGAAGAGATCGAGACCACCGTCGATAACCACGATCTGTCCGAGGAGGCCACGATCTTCTATATGGTCGGCGAGTCGCTCGGCGGCTGGGCGCGCTACCACGTGCGGGCCGACATGGTGCAGGGCCAGGTCGACGAGGCCTATTACCAGGTCACCCGCGACGCACTGCTGACCTTCAGCCAGAGCATATTCAACCTGGCCATGTTCGCGATCCCCAACGACACCGCCTACCTGACGCCGCAGCCCAACAACGGGGGGACCGGCGGATACCCCGGGGCGGTGATGGGCAACTTCTTCGGCAACCACGACCAGGTGCGAGCGCTGACCGAGGCCGGCGGGGACCATGCGCGGCTCCAGCTGGCGCAGACCTTCCTGTTCACCTCGCCGAGCAACATCCCCATGCTCTATCAGGGCGACGACATCGGGACCTTCGGGGGCCCCGATCCCGACAACCGGGCGATGCATCGCTTCGACGGGCTGTCGGGGGACGAGCAAGACTCGCTCGACAACGCCCGGATCGTGGGGCTGCTCCGTGAGGAGCACCCCGCGCTGCGGCTGGGTACCCGGCAGACCGAGGTGCTCGAGAGCTACTTTTGGGTCTATCGCGTGGAGTACGAGGGCGACGTGGTCTACGTGGCGATCAACCGCGATGCCGATCGCACCTGGAGCCCGCCGGCGGGCTATGTCGACGCGCTGGGCCACTGCGAGGGCGGTACCGTGCCCTCGCAGCGCTCGTGCGTGTTCGTGACGGGGTGATCCGCCCCCAGCTCCCGTTGCCCGGCCGCCTCTTGGATCCTCACGTTCGAGGTTCGACTGCCGCGGTACGCCTGAGGCAGTGCGGCACGCCTACAGCCTCCACGGTGGTCCGTGCGCTTTGCGAGGATCATCGAGCGGACTTGGGTCAACCACGTGTTTCCGACGTAGTGAAGGCTCGGCGGCCATCAGGCCGGTGTGTCGGAGCCATCACGAATTTCACAGCTCCATGAACTCATCTCAAGCCGAGATTTATTGAATCTCGACTCCCGCTCTTCGTGACCCCACCGGGAGGTATTCAATGACAACGAGGATCGAGCGTGACGACCTGCGATTAGCGGATATCATCGTGACCGCCGGCGAGAAGAACGTGGTCGGTAGCACCATCCGCTGGGCCACGAATTCCCCGGTGAGCCACGCCATGCTCTATTCGGGCGGGGGCAAGGTGATCGAGTCGGTCGGAGAGGGCGTGCGCGAGGTGGCCCTTGATACCGCCATGGAGGGGGTCGTGCTGGCCGTCGTGTTTCGGGTCAACAACCTCGAGGACGCCGTGGCGCACAAGGTGGTGGATTTCGCCCGCGACCAGGTCTCTGGCGGCCGACGGTACGACTATCGAGGCCTCATCGCGCAGGCGGGCTACCAGCTCGACCGGATCTTCTTCAGCGAAGAGCAGGCACGGCGAGCCAACCTCTGGATCCAGAACAGCGATCGGTATTTTTGTTCCGAGCTCGTTGCGGCCTCGTACCTGAACGCGGGCCGGCCGCTCAGCGATTCCCCGCCCGCGGCGGTCAGCCCCGGTGCGCTGCACGAAATGGGCAGCAATGGGGCGCTGACCTACGTGGGTCACCTCCGCGAGCCGGAGTAGTCGAGCCGGGCGAGCCGTCGAACACCCCCGTGGCGCTAATGTGACAGCGGCGAGCCGAGCCGCCACGAGTACGCGCGGGAGTGTCGGCTTGTTCCTGCGATGATCCACGCGGTCACGAAATGCGGACGGCGCGATTGACCACAAATCGCCTTACTGCGCCGCAGATGAGTCGCGGAGCTCACAATTCCGGGCTTCGCGGGGGCCGAAATGGCAAAAAGAGACTGAATCTCGACCCCAGTCGTTCGTGATGGCTCACGAGGATGCTCAATGTCCGAGAAGATCGATAGTGGAAAGAAGATAGAGGTCGACGAGCTGCAGATTGCCGACATCATCTGCACGACGGGCGACGCCAAGATCTCCAAGGCGATCCGTATGGCGACTGGCTCCCTCGTGAGCCATGCCATGCTCTACGCGGGCGGAGGGAAGGTGATCGAGTCGGTGGGCAGCGGGGTACGCGAGGTCCTCATCACCGAGGCGCTCGAGTCCGCGACGCTGGCCATGGCGTTTCGTCCGACCAACCTCGAAGCGGGCGTGGCCCACAAGGTCGTGGACTTCGCTCGCAAGCAGGTCGAGGGGGGCAAGAAGTACGACGTCCGAGGCATTGTGGCGCAGGCCGGCTATCAACTCGATCGCGTCTTCTTTGGCGACGAGCGGGCCGCCCGGAACAACCTGTGGCTCCAGAACGGGGATCGGTACTTCTGCTCGGAGCTCATCGCGGCGTCGTTCCTCGACGCCGGCCACCCGCTGACCAACTCGCAGCCTACGGCCGTCAGCCCGCAGACGCTGGTTGCCCTCGGTGCGACCGATGTACTGGAATATGTCGGCCACCTGCTAGGGCTGTGAGCCGCGGCCGTCGTCGTCGGCGTCGGCGTTTCGCGCCAAGAGCTCAGGTCGTTCGATCTCGGGCCTGCGCCAGCAAGCGAGCCCACGCGTGCTCCATGTCGACGGGCACGGGCGCCTCGAACGACAGGCGCCGCCCGTCCCGATGATCCAGCTGTAGCGTTGCCGCATGGAGCAGCGGTCGCGCGTCGTCGGGCCAGTTGTCGTCGCGGGCGGACCCGTAGATCTCGTCGTAGATCAGGGGATGTCCGTGGGCGGCCAGGTGCGCGCGGATCTGGTGCTTACGCCCGGTGTGCAGCGTGATGGCCACTCGTGAGGCCCGCGGCGCGTGCTCCAGCACGCGGTAGTCGGTGCGCGAGGGCTTGCCCCCGGGGCCTACGACCACGGGGCGATCGGCGGGCATGTGGATCGGTTGCTCCAGGCGACCCTCCCCGCGAAGCCGCCCGTGCACGATCGCCACGTAGCGCTTGGTGGGCGTGCGCTCGGCGAACTGCCGGGTGTACGGAGCGACCAGCTCGCGCCGCTTGACCAGGGCGACCACCCCCGATGTGGTGCGATCGAGACGGTGGATCACCGAAGGTCGTGCCTGCGGGTCGGGCTGCTGGTGGGCGTAGTAGTGCTCCAGGCGGCGCAGCAAGTTGCGGTGCGGACAGGTCGACGCCGGGTGTACCGCCAGGTCGCCGGGCTTGTTCACCACCACCAGATCATCGTCCTCATAGAGGATCGACAGCTCGATCTGCGTCAGATCGAGCGTTGCCTCGGGATGCACGGGAACTCGCAGCGCGATCACGTCGCCCGGGGCCAGGCGGTGGGACTTCTTGATCCGTTGGCCGTTGACCTCCACCGCGCCTGCGGCCAGCAGATCGGCCAGCGACCGCCGCGAGCGCCAAGGCATGCTCATGGCCAAATAGGCGTCCACCCGCAGCCGGGCGTGCTCCTCGGCCACGGTCAGGCGGACCGTCTGCAACTCCGTCACCGCCTCGATCCTACTGCATGGCCCGACCTTTGCTCACTCCGTGATAGACCGAGGGCGATGGCTCGGCCCATCCCGCCCAAGTTCTACACCAATGACGCTGATTTCCCGACCGAGGTGAGCATGCGGCCCATCGGGGTGGTGCGCTCGCCTCACAAGGAGCGTCACGGCACCCCCCGGCAGGCCGTGCTGGCCGCCGACGCGGCCCTGCGCTCGCACGAGCGCACGGTGCTCGAGCTGTTTCCCCATGTGCTCACGCCCCATGCGGTCGAGGATCTCGAGGACTTCGAGTACCTGTGGGTGATCGCGTGGTTGCACCTCAACCGGGGCTATCGCAACAAGGTCGCGGTGCCGGGGGAGGGCAAGCGAACGCGGGGCCTGTTGTCCACTCGGGCGCCACATCGGCCCAACCCGATCGCGCTATCGGCCGTGCGCCTGCTCGAGGTGGAGGGCCTGTCGATCCACGTGGAGCGCAGCGACCTGCTCGACGGCACGCCGATCCTCGACATCAAGCCCTACGTGCCCTATGCCGACGCGTTCGCCGAGGCCCGCGCGGGGTGGGTCGACGAGCGGGGCGAGGTGCCTCGGGGCTGACCAAGACCTCGAGCGTTCACGGCTTGACTCGCCGTAGATCCCTGACCACCTCGGTGCCCTGGGAAAACTGTTGCCGATAGTACTCCCGAACCTTCTCGGGATCGAAGGTCAGGAAGGTCCCTCCCGACTCGAAGTGCTGGACGAACACCTTGCCGACCGCGTAGGTAGAGGCGCCCGAGAACAAGCCCGCGGTAAGCCACCCGACCAAGGGGACCCACTTGACGATGCTGCTGGCGGTGGTCATCGGGGTCACGCTGGCGATGAGGGTCGCTACGAACGAGCGCCCGAGCTCGGACGAGAAATCCACCTCGTAGAGCTCGCTCAGGCGTCGCAGCATATAAAGCTGCGCGCCCGAGAGCAGGGCGATGTCTATAAGAGGAAAGGGGAACAGCCCGATGACCGACGAGCCGATCACATGGTTTCTGATGAGCGTGTCGGCCTGCTGGCGCGTGGGTTCCATGTCGTCCTCCGTGGGTCGGGCCTAGTCGAAGAACTTCCAGTCCTCGACGTAGTTGCCGATGACGGCCTTGGGGTAGCCGGGATCGGCCCGCCGCGTGACGATGTCGTAGCGAATGTGCTCGTCGTCGCGGAAGAAGTACACCTTGCCCCCGCCCCAGTATATAGCCGCGTCGATCCGATCGAAGGTCACGCCCAGCCACCGCCGGGTGATGAGATCCGGGTACTCGGGCGCCGCTTGCCAGCGCTGCCCGTCGAAGCGAATGTACTCGTCGCCGGCGAAGAAGTAGATCGAGTCGGCGGCGGTGGCCATGATCGCGTCGATCTTCTCGAAGGTTATACCGGGCCAGTCATCGTGGATCTGCCGGGGGAATCCTTCGTCGACGGTCCCCTTGTCGATGTCGATCCGCAGGTACTGAGCGCGACGAAACAGGAACAGCTTGCGATCGAGTCGCTCGCCGGTGGCCGACACCAGGCCGTCGAACTGAAACGCGGCGTCGATCCGCTCGAAGCCCAGCGAGTCGAGCTCGGGCCACAGCTTCGCGACCGGGCGGGGCATGCCGCTGACGCCGGTCTCGATGTCGTAGGTGAAGTAGCTCCGGCCGCGGGTAAAGTGGATCACGTCGTCGAAGCAGAACACCGAGGAGATCGGCCGGAAGATCGATGTGGTGCGGTAGGCCTCGATGAGCCCCTTGGCCGCGGCTGGATCCTCCACGAGGGTCCAGATCCCCGTGGCCTCGATCTCGATCGTCTGGGGATTGTCGCGGATCGTCCGGATCCACTCGTTGTAGCGCGCCTCGTCGAGCGAGCTGAGGGCCGCCAGCTTGAACTCGTCGCCGCCCCGCCCCGCCACTGTGCACTGTGATTGCGACCGGAGCTGCTCTCGGCTCCGCTGCTGCTCGGCCTGGACCTCCGCGCTCGCGATCGCCCCGAACGACGCCTGCAGGCCCGCTTGGATCTGCGCCTTGGTCATCGACGACGACTTGGCCACGCTGAACATGATGTCGGCCTTGCCTCCGACCCAGGCTCGCTTGACGAAGTGGGTGCCATAACGGCGGAAGAACGTGTCGTAGGCCTCGCGGTGCTTGGGGTCGAAGGGGGTGGGCAGCCCGCTGGTGTCGATGGGTTCGAAGGCGCGGGAAGGATCCTCAAGGTAGACGCACCACAGCGCGACGAACGAGCTTCGCACCCCATAGAACGCGTCTTCTTCGGAGCGAAGCTCCTGCCCCAGATGCGCGCTGGCGCTGACGGTGAACGTACCGAGCCCCGAGGCGGCGCTCGTGTCGAGGCGGCGCTGCTTGGAGAAGCGCTCCCACGACTCCTCGATCTGGATCTGGTTGAGGGCCGCGCCTCGGGGCGTCGGCGGGCTGTCGTCGACCCCGTAGCCCGCCGGGACCTCGTACTCCTGCTTCGTCTCGCGGGACCAATAGCTCCACGGGTCGGCGTGCCCAAAGAGCACCCCCTTGAGCTCGTAGGGACAGTGGGGGCGGAGCAGCAGGCCACGCCCTACGATGTCGAGGCCAGGGAGCGGGCGGGATCGAGAAGAAGTCACGGCAACGAGCTCGGCTAGCCACGACATCATAGCAAGAAGAAGCACGAGGAACGCGTTCATTGCGCATATGTGCTCCTGACAAGGACGGTCGCCGGATCGGGCTTGTATCTAGCCGAAAGAAGCCCGTGAGGTCGCGCGAGAGCCCCCAGGAGGGCCAATGATCGACTTCGACCCTCCTGACAGTATACGTCGCCAGCCCCGGAGCCTCGCCTGGCGACCCCCGCCTGGGTCGGTCAGACTGCAATCACGACCGACGGGGCTGGTCGCCGACCGCTCGCCGACCGCTCGCCGACCACTCGCCTGGTCGTTTCACCCCGATTCACCCGCCCGTCCTTCGTAGGGCCGCAGTCGACGTCGTCTCCATCGCCGGGACCACGCGACGCCGTCTGTGGCGCGATGTCCTGCGGCTCGTAGGCTCGCCGGGCTCCGTCTGTTCTCTACCCGTTCTTTTCTGTTCTTCACCCATTCTTCATTGGGGGCCTTTGTTTGGCCTCCACCAGCCTTTCGCGGCAACCGGTCCGCACGCCATCGGGGCGGGCCGTGCTGTTCATTTCACTCGCTGTTCATTTCGATAGGGGAATCCCATGTCCACGGTGCACGAACCTCAGACCCGAGAAGAGATCCAAAAAGAGTTCAACCAGCTGCAGCGCAAGCACGAGGCGGCCGCGTCGCAGATCTCGACCAAGGCCGAGGAGGCCGAGCAGGCCAAGCATCGCGAGCTGGTCGAGCAGGCGGCGGAATACACCGTCGAGAGCATCGTCAACGGCCTCGCCAAGCTGCAGCTGGGCTTTGGGCGAGCGGTCGACGAGATCGCGACCCAGCTCGACTCGGAGTCGAGCAAGCTCGAGCAGCTGCGTCGGGCCATCGAGGTCGAGCGAGCTCGCCTGGAGCGGCTGGAGGGCACCGTGGTGGCGGCCGAGGCCCTGGCGATCCTCGAGCAGGATCGTCGCCAGAAGCAGTCTGCGCTGGAGGAGGAGATCGCCGAGGCTCGCCGGTCGCTGGCCGACGAGACGGCCGAGGTCCGCGAGGGCTGGGCGCGCGAGGAGCAAGAGCTGGCCCTGGCCAACACCGAGCACACCGAGCAGCAGGCCAAGGAGCGCACGCAGGCCGCCGAGGACCACGAGTACGAGCAGGCCCGGATCGCCAAGGTCGACGCGGACGAGCGTGCCCTCGAGCGCCTCGAGGTCGAGCGCCAGCTGGCCGACCAAGAGGCGGTCAAGGCCAAGGACTGGGCTGCCCGACAAAAGGTGCTCGACGACGATGCCGAGCGGATCGCCGAGCTACGGACCAAGGTCGAGGGCCTTGCCGATGCGCTCGACGAGGCAGCCAAGGGCGCGCGCGAGAAGGCGATCGTGTCGATCAACCGCGAGGCCAAGTTCGAGCTAGAGATGCTCGACAAGCAGCACGAGAGCGACGTGAAGGTCTTCGAGCTCAAGGTCCAGACCCTCGAGGAGCGGATCACCCGTCAGGCCGCCCTCATCACCGAGCTGAGCGGCAAGCTCGACTCCACCATCGCCAAATCCCAAAACCTGGCCGAGCAGGCCTTCCAGCGCCCCAGCGCCTGATCCCCAACGCTTCTCCCCATCACCCAATCGGAGGACGACATCATGCAGAAGGTCACCACCCGCAACACCAAGTCGGAGATCATCGCGGCGTACAACGCCGCCGTACGGGAGCTCAAGGCGCTCAAGGCTCAGCGCAAGGCGGCGCCCAAGGCTCCGGCCGCTCCGGCCGGTCCGGCCGGTCCGGCCGGCCCGGCCGCCAACGGCGAGATGTCGGTCGCCGACATCATCACCCGCCTGCAAGGGCTCACCACCAACATCGGCGAGTCGGCCAGCACCCTGCAGGGCGAGCTGACCGCCGAGGCGACCACCCTCGCCGAGCTGCGCACCAAGGCCGACGCGGTCATCACCGAGCTTGGCACGCTCCACGGCATCGAGGTGACCGACGAGACCTTGGGGGAGCTGGTCACCCGCTACGGTGACAACCGCGAGCAGGCCGATCGCGAGCTCTCGGAGCAGCGCGAGGCCTTCGAAAAGCAGATGAGCACCGCGCGAGCCGACTGGAAGCGGGAGCAAGACGAGCACGCGCGTAAGGCCAAGGAGGTCGCGCGAGAGCTCAAGAAGGCCCGCCAGCGCGACGTGCAGGAGTACGAGTACGCGCTGGCCCGCCAAAAGGCGCAACACAAGGACGAGCGCGACCAGGCGCGCAAGCAGTTCGAGCAGGAGCTGTTGGAGCTGCGCGAGACCAAGGCCGAGGAGTGGAAGGCCCGCGAGCAACAGCTGGCCGAGCGCGAGAAGGAGTACGCCGAGCTCCAGGCCAAGTCGGAGGCCTTCGACGGCGAGCGCGAGGCCGCGGTCAAGAAGGCCGAGCAGGAGGGCATGGGGATCGCCCGGCGCCAGACCAAGTCGGCGGGCGATCTTCGCAAGAAGGACAACGAGGGCATCCGGCGGGTCTTCGAGCTCAAGATCGCCTCGCTCGAGGAGACGATCGCCAAGCAGGAGGCCCAGATCGACGAGCTCTCCGGTCAGCTCGACGGCGCTCGCAAGCAGACCACTGAGCTGGCCGTCAAGGCCATCGACGGCGCTTCCAATGCCTCCTCGTTCGCCGCGATCAAGGAGATCGCGCTGGAGCAGGCCAAGAACACGCCCAAAGGCAAGTAGCCCAAAGCCCAAGTAGCCCAAAGCCCAAGTAGGCGCCGAGCGGTCGCCCATCGCTCGCCGAGGCGAGCACCCGCCGAGCCCCCGTACCCACCGGTGCGGGGGCTCGGGTCGTAGGTGCTCGGACCGCCGAGGCGGCGCAGCGGCTCAAGCGCATCGCCACGCCATGAACAACTTCCAGGCCCGTCGGAACCGGCTGGAGAGGATCCCTTTGGCGGGGTCGTTCCCGGGCTATCCCGCCACCGCGAGGTCGGTAGGCCGGCCGGCGGGATCTCCATGCTAGGATCTGGGCCCGACGGGGCTCGCTATGGCCCCCGTCCGCCTCTTTTCCCATGAGCTCGGTCGTCGAAGGTAACGACCTTTCGGGTCTCACGCTCGACGACCGCTATCGGCTCGAGCGTCGGTTGGGAGAGGGTGCCATGGGCCAGGTCTATATCGGCTACGACGAAACGCTCGATCGTCGGGTCGCGGTCAAGGTGCTGCACCCCTGGCTGGCCTCGGAAGACAAGCACCGTCAGCGGTTCTTGCGCGAGGCTCGGGCGGCCACTCGCATCAAGCACCCCAACGTGGTGGAGATGTTCGACTTCGGCACCACGCCGAGCGACTCGGTCTACCTGGTGATGGAGCTGCTGCACGGTCGGGATCTGCGGACGATGCTCGAGCAGGAGGGCACGCTGCCGTGGTCGCGGGCGCGGCACTTCCTGCTGCAAGCGGTGGCTGCCCTGCGGGAAGCCCATCGCCAGGAGGTGATCCATCGCGACATCAAGCCGGCCAACTGCTTCGTCTGCGATCCGCCCCAGCCCGGCATGCCCGAGCGCATGAAGCTGCTCGATTTTGGGATCGCCAAGCTCGAGTCGGATCCGGGGGCCAGCGCCACCGGCTCGCGCGGCAAGCCGCTGACCCAGACCGGTGAGCTGGTCGGCACGCTGGCCTACATGGCCCCGGAGTTCGGCGAGGGGCGACCGGCCAGCGTGCACTCGGACATGTATTCGCTGGGCATCATGGCCTATCAGCTCGTCACCGGGGACGTACCCTTTACGGGGCGCAACGAGTTTCAGGTGCTGGCCCGGCACCTCAACGAGCCTCCCGTGCGGCCGCGAGTGCTCGTGCCCGAGCTGCCCGAGGCGGCCGAGGTGGTGCTGCTGACCCTGCTGGCCAAGAAGCCTGAGCACCGCTTCGTGTGCATGGCCGACGTCGAGCAAGCGCTGCTCGCCATTCCTCCCGACGCCACCGGCTCGGCCGGCCCCGTGTTGGTGTCGCGCGCCGACAGCAGTGGCGGCCACTTGGTGGTGCGGTCGCGAGAGTCGAGCCGGCCGCGGTCCGTGCCGGCGGCGCGGATCCGGCAGCGCACGCCCCACATGACGCCTGCCGAGTCGTCCCACGGTGGGGTGTCGGCCGGGGTGTCGGCCGGGGTGTCGGCCGGGGTGTCGGCCGGGGTGTCGATGGCGGCGAGCTCCTCGGTGTCGTCCTCGGGGCGGGCTCCCGGCCAGGTCGACTCGCCGCAGCCGCGGGATCGCGGAGCGTCGTCACCGACCGACGGAGGCTCGGCCGCCGGTTCGGCCAGTGCCGATCAGACGCCGGTCTCCGATGTGTGGGAGCTGGGGGAGCCCTTCGACTTCGGTGAGGGGTCTACGAAGCCCGGCAGCCCGGATGACGACGAGGCGCTCGATGAGCTCCCGCGCCGCGAGTGGGGCACCGTCGCTACCGTGATCTTGCTGGTATTGATGTCGGCGGCGGCCGTCGCCTCGGTGGTGCTGCGTCAGCAGGGGATCGAGCTGCGCTGGCCGTGGTCCGACGCGGATTCCAAGACCGAGGCCCGGCCGGCCCCGGCATCGGATGCGGATACGAAATCGTCGTCGGCTCCTGGTCCGGCGTTGGATCCAGCTGCTCCGGCGCCCGCGTCATCGCCCTCGGACGTCAAGCCCTCGTCGGCCCCAGACTCGTTCTCGCCTCCCCGGCGATGAGCGAGGCGCCTTGTTCGGTTCCTCCCGCATGCCGCATGCGCAAGACCGAGGCCGGGCGCGACGCAGTCGCGCATCCCGAGCCGGCCTCGGCATAGAAATC
>JBCCWC010000178.1:0-32592 GCA_039194325.1 Myxococcota bacterium | reverse complement strand
GGTACCCCTGGTGGTCCGGCTCGATTCGCCTGCGCTGAGCCGCGGATCCCGAGACACCTGAGGGCCGCACGCAGACGCTCGGTCTGCCCGCACTCCAAGGGCCGCACAGAGGCAATCTCTGTGCGGCCCTTCGCTCGTTTACGTGTAGACCTAGATCCACGGTGCGATGGCGGACTTGTCGTCCCCTGGCGACGGGTACGCGTCGTCGACCGAGCGCTTCGCCGGCGATGTCAGGGCTCGAGCGCGATCGCCCAATCGGCCGCATAGGGCAGGGACAGGTCGTGTTGTCCGGGGTCTAGCGTGCCCAGCGGCACCTCGGCGTACGGCAAAGCGATGTCGATCGCAAACGCGGTGACTGCCCCCGGAGCGGGGGACAGATCCAGGACTAGCGCGTCGCGGTCGACGGCGAGCACCACCCAGCGGTCGGCCGCCAGCGAGCGTAGCGCGGGCGCGCCATCGACCGTGGTGCGCCGAAGGCCCGGGCGTAGGCGGTCGCGCCAGAAGCGGGCATAAGTGGTCACTGCGTCGGCGACCTCGGGGGGAAAGGGATCCGAGCCAGCCTCGGCCGAGCCGCCGCCCAGAAAGTTCGCCCAGATGTTGGCGACGCCACCCGCGATCGCCGATTGCCACAACCGCAGCGGGATCTCGTCGAAGGTGGGATCGCCGTCGACGACCGGGTCGCGCACGCGAAAGCGGTCGGCCGACAACACGGGTTGCTGCGGGCTGTCGGCCATCGCCGCGACGTAGACGTCGTAGTCGGGCGCGAAGTGGGCGTAGGCGGCGTAGCCCAGGCCGTTGTTCCAGCCCGAGACCGCCGAGTGGTCGGGGCCAGACTGCGGCCCTTCGGCGCGGCCGCCCTGCAGGTGCGGCCAGCCGAGCGCTTCGTTGGTCAGCGCCACCGCGCCGAGCAACTCCGACTGCGACAGCCAGTTCTGCGCCTGCCCATACCCCAAGGTCCAGCCTGGCAGCGGACCCAGTCGGGCCGCGAGTGTGCGTAGCAGGCGAGCGTGGGATGCCTCGCCCACGCCGCCCTCGGGACGCTGGCTCGTGTCCCAGCCCCACACGTGCACCCAGCCTCCCGCGCCGTGCACGTGCACGATGATCGCCTCGAGGGCCTCGAACGTGGCGGGGTTGGGCTCGCCAGTGTCGGCGAGCCAGTCGTTGCCCACGGTGTGGACGTAGATCCCCGCAAAGCCCTGCTCCAAGAACGCGTCGACGCGCGCGAGGTAGCCGGTGGGATCGTCGCGGTAGCCCGCAGGGGGCGGCATCATGACCAGCTGTGGCGCGAGCAGCTCGACGTCGTCGGCGTTGCCCCGGGGGCGCGCCCAGTGGGTGCCCAGCTCACTGGCGACGCTCGTCACGAAGCCGGTGGTATCCGGATCGGGGTTGGGGATCACCTCGATGGTGCCAGTTCGATCGTCGAGGTCGGGATCTTCGCTGCTCGACCGCCACGTCCACCCTCCCAGCTCGGTGCCACAGAAGCGAACGCGCCAGACGTCGTCGCCGGCGTAGAACATCGGGGTGGTGTGCTCGGCCCCGCTGTCGTGCACGAAGGTCACCGATGCGGGCAGGGTATAGGGATCGCCGGTCCAGGTTGTGCTGGTGATCGACCACTCGAGGAACGGTGCCCAGCGCGTCACGGTCTGCGGAGCGAAGACTTCGTTGGTGCCTCCGCTGCCTCCGCCTTCACCGCCGCCGGGGAACGCCCCGAGCACGAGCGTCTCGGTGCAGCCCGCGAGCGAGCCCCCCAACGCCAGCGCCGCTGCGAGCGCGGCTCGGGTCATCGACAGTTGGACCTCACCCGGTCGGCGTAGATCGAGCTGGGGTACTTGCGCAAGAACGACTCGGCGTTGCTCGGCGCGCGCGCCTTGCCCAGCGAGCACATCGCGATAGCGCGTAGCGCCAAGCAGTCCTCGGTCAGCGCGCCACGGCAGCGCCGGACCAGCTCGAGCGCGGCCGCGGGTTTGCCTTCGGCCAGCGCCGCTTGGGCTTGCTTGATGCGGGTCAGCGCGCCCGAAAGGTCGACGTTGGCGGGGCGTCGCGTTCGGCGAGCGCTCGGGGTGGGGTTCGGGTCGGGGCGGGTCGCAGGAGCGGGCGGAAGGCTCGGCTCCGGCGACGGGGCAGGATCGGGTACGACGACCGGCGTCGACGGGGTGGCACCCGCTTCGGCTTCGGTTTCGAGCGCGGCAGGAGCATGGGGGATCACCGTCACCGAAGTATCACGGTCGACTTCGTCATCGGCCGAGGTCAGCACCGAAGCGGTGGCGATCGCTCCGGCGCCCACGACCAGCGTGGAGAGCAGCACGAGTTTGCCCGCGCCGAGCGAGGCGCCAGTGGCCGACGCAGACGCCACGGGAGGGGGCACGTCGACGGGGGCCGGCATCCCGGCGCGCACCGAGTGCGCCAGGGCGCTCCAACCCTGCGCGGCGGCATCGGACGACGGCCGAAACTGCGAGCGATCGGCTTGAACGAGCTCGCGCAGGCGATCACCGGGCGATGTCATGGGGTTCTCCTTGGGCAATCAGTCGCTCCAGGTCGCGTCGGGCCAGCCGCAGGCGCGAATAGACGGTGGGCACCTTGAGACCCAGCGCGGTGGCGATCTCGGGGGCAGTCATGCCCTCGAGCTCGCTCAGAATGAACACCCAGCGCCGACCCTCCTCGAGCTGCTCCAGCAGCGAGCGCAGGGTCTGGACCGCTTCGGTCCGTCGGTGGGGCTCGGATCCAGGCTCGGATCCAGGGCCTTCGCTGACGCGGCGCAGCGCCTGCTTGCGGTCGCCGTCGCGGCGGACACGGCGGTGCAGCTCAGAGCCGACTCGTCGGGCGATCGCATACAGCCACGTCTGGATCGCGGCGCGCCCCTCGAACTCGTGCAGCCGCCGCGCCACCACCAAGAACACGTCGTGCACCGCATCATCGACCAGCGCCGCGGGCACGCCCTGCCGCCGCAGCACCCGCCACACGAATGTGTGGTGCTGGTGATAGATCTCGGCCAGTGCCGGCAACGGGTCGCCGGCACTTCGCGGCGAGGCGTCGGCCGGCGGCGCAGACGGGACCGGCAGCGGGTGCGCCCCGGAACGGCTCGCGAGCGCGTTCACCCCGCTCCCTCCCCCGGATAGCGACTTAGGGGAAGCGAAACTCGACCCCCAAGAGGCCGCGCAACGCCAACGCCGATGGTCGGTGCAGCAGGCCGTACCCCTCGGCGACGAAACGAGGCCGCCGCAGCGGGACCGATCCTTCGAGGGCGGCCCGCACCGCGAGCCATGGCAGCGGCGCGTAGCCAACGTCGCCCCCGATGGGAATCGCAACCCAGGGATCGGTCTGGGTCTGCGGCGTGACCAGCCCGACCGGCTCGCCGCGTAGCTGCCCCACCTCGACCCCCACCAAAAGGGCCACGTCGACTTGTGACCCGAGCACGAAGCGCGGCCCCGCTGAGATCCCGATGTGCCACAGTCGAAAGTTCGCCCCCGCGTCGCTTGCATCGACCAATCGCAGCGTCGTCGGCCACCAGTATACGCCGCTGGCTTCGACTCGGGCGCGCCGCATCAGTAGGCCGAGCCGACCGCCGAGGACCCCCGTAGCCCGCGGGACCGCTCCCCACCCCAATCCCCCGAGCACCGACACCGTCCCGCGTGGTCGCGCTCGTGGTTTCGAGCGTGGCGTGTCGCGGTCGGCCGCGTTGGCCTGCGTGCCTCGCCGCGGACGGCGTGCTCGCATCCGCTCGCGTCGTCGCGGTCTTCGCTGGCGATCGTTCGCGTCGTCGATGCTCGGCTCCTGGGGCTCGCCGTTCGTCGCGCCGGTCGTATCGTTGCCGGCCGGGGTGCCGAGCGACCCCGTTGCGGCACCCGAGCCGGGTCCGCGGCTCGTCCCCGAGCGCCCCTGCGAGTTGCCTCCCGCTCCTTCGCCGACCAGCGACGCCGTGCCGAGCCCGGTGGCTCCCACTCCCGCCGGATCTTCGTTGCCGAGCACCCGCGGGTCCAGAGCAATCGCGACCATCGTGGCCGCCGCATCGGCCATGGTCGTGCACCGCCCGGTGTGCACCAGCTCCCGCTTGGCCGGGGTCGTATCGGGGGCCGAAACCACCAGGATGTGCAGCACCCATCGCCCGTCGTCGTGTCGAATCACCGTGGCCCGGGCCGTGCGTACCGCCGATGTGGGCTTGGGCTCGGGCTCGGGCTCGGGCTTGGGCTCGGGCTCGGGATCGGCGGCCGTGGTGCCGTCGCTCAGCGGCCGGCCCAGCAGTGTCTCGACCCGCGAGGCCACGTCGTCGCGTTGCGGGCACTCGGGTGGCGCCGTCCACTGCAAACTCAGGACCTCGGCCGACTCGGATGGCGCCGCAGTGGCGAGCGCCACGGCCAGGGCGGAGCCGGTCCAGATCCCCACTCCGCACAGGATAGCGCGCGTCGGTCATTGCAGCAGTGGATCCAGCACCCCGTTGAACTGCGACGTATTGCCGATCGGTGCGTCGATGTCCAGGGCGGCCAGCGCGGTCCGGTAGTAGTCGGTCGTCGTCGCGTCGAGATCAAAGACCTGCCCGACCCGCAGCCGGCCACGCGCGCTGGTGTGCGCGTGAAAGACCGACTGCATATTGTGCGAGCTGGCGTTGCCCAGCTCGGTGCCGAGCATCACCAGCGAGTTCTCGAGCACGGTGCCGCCGTTGGGCTCGACCATGGCGTCGAGCAGGTCCAGGAAGTACCCGATCTGCGCCATGATGAACAGCGTGTGGTCTTCGATGTTGGCGTCGTCGTTGCTGTGCCAGTACTCGTGGTGGTCCTCGGTGTCGTTGAAGCTTACCTGCCGATCGCCCCACGAGAACTCACCATTGAGCTCGGCCCGGTCGCCCGACCCCTGGAACAGCAGGTTGCCGAAGCGAAACACGTCGCACTCCAGCCCCACCGCGTAGATGTCCGCGAGCTGGCGAAAGCGGGCCTGCCACTCGCCCGGCACGATGACCGGGCCGTCGTCGGTGCCCTGGCCGCCCAGCAGCGGTCCGTCGTTGGGCGCGTCGGGGACCATGCACCCCTCGATCACGCCGCCGCCGTCCAGGCCCATCTCGATCTCGCGCAGCTTGTCCAGGTGGTCCTTGATGCGCGCCCGGTTGGCCACCGAGAGGTTCGACGCGTCGCTGGTGAAGTGCTTGTACTGCTCGATGGTGGAGTCGAGCACGCTCTTTTCGTAGCGCGTTGCCTTGAGGGTCGCCGGGTCGTCGGCGGGTACGTCGGGGCGCGACCCGAACAGGCGGTCGAAGAGCGCCTCGGGGCTCTCCTGCGGCAGGTCGGCGGGGGTGCGGTCGTCGGTCCAGCAGCGCACGTACCGGTCGAGGCGGTTGCGCTTGAGCCACGTGCCCGCGGCCAGGGTTCCGATCGGGGTGGGTGGACCGCCTGGGTGCAGCTGCGTTCGTGCGACCCAATCGATCGAGGGACTATCGGTCGACCCGCAAAAGCACTGCTTGGCCCCGTTTTCGTGGCCGCCCCCGGTGCCGTCGAGACCATTGACCATGCCCAGCTTGGACCCTACGGCGGCCAGCGGCTCCATCGCCCCGGTAAAGCCGTTGCTCGCCATCTGCGGGGACAGGCGCTGGGGAAAGAACACCGTGATCACGCGGTCGGGGATATCGGCGCCGCCCCAGGCGCTGCGGGTGTACATGGCGTCGATAAGCGGCAGCCCGATCGCCACCGAGCCTGCTCCCCGCAGTACCGTCCTCCGACTCATCACCTTCGAGTAGCGCATCGTCTGCTCCGTTCTTCCCTGGCGTCGTTGCTCGTGGTTCGTTGCTCGTGGCCCTCGTTCAGCCCGCCTGCACGACCAAGAAGGTCGGATCGGTGACGAGTGCCAGTGCCATCTCCCGCCAGGTGCCGCCGCCTTGCATGAACGCGGCGCCCACCCGATCTACCGTGCAGGCATCTTCGGACTGTAGCGGTCGACCCAGCGTGAACTGCACGTGTTTTTCGACCATGCACTGGGCCACCCCCGGGCTGTCGGCCAGCGTGTTCACGAACGCGTCGATGTCGTCGAAGGCGATCGGGTCGCCGGCGTCGGACGGGTCGTCGAACACACCGTCGCTGCGCAGCGTGTTGCCGTGCTCGTCGGTCGTGCGGTGGGCCCCGATCGCGTCGAACTGCATCAGGGCATACGCCATCGGGTCGAACAGGCCGTGGCAGCCGGAGCACGCGGTCTTAGCGATGCGGCTTTCGGAGACGTCGCGCTGCGACAGGCCCTCCTCGGCGTCATTGTCGCTCTGGTCGACGCCCGGCGGGGGTGGGGGCACCGTCGCGCACAACACATCATCGTAGATGAACAACGCGCGCTCGACCAGCGACGGCTCGTCACGGTCGCTCATTGCAGTCAACACCCCGGGGTGGGTCAGGATGCCGATGCGATCGGGCTCGGACGACAGATCGTATTCGACCAGCCCGTCCCCCGCCGACGGCAGCCCGTACACGGCCGCGACCTTGGGCGTGGCCAGGGTGGTCTGCCGGGTCAGCAAGGACCAAAGCGGCGCCTGCTCCTCCCACGCGACAGCGTCGAACACGGCCAGCGTCTCCTGCTTCATCGCCGAGGCGAGGCTCGCGTCGAACTCGGGGTAGAGGTCGCCGTCGCGCGATGAGGTGTCCAAGCGGTCCAGCGCCAGCCAATCCCGAGCGTAGCGCTGCGAGACCCGCCGCGCCTTTTCGTCGTCGAGCAGGCGCTCGGCCTGCTCGCGCAGCGTGGCCGGATCCGTCAGCCGGGCGTCGTCGGCGAGCTCGAGCAAGGTCTCGTCGGGGGCCGAGCTCCATAGCAGGTAGGACAGCCGCGAGGCGACCTCATAGTCGTCCAGCGCGCGGACTGTGCCTCCGTCGTCGGGCGCTTGGCCCTCGAGGCGGTACAAGAACTGCGGCGCCTGTAGCATCGAGACGAGCGCGAGACGAGCACCCACCTCGAAGCCGTCGTCTTCGTCCTCGGCCGCGCGAAACGGTCCGCGAAAGTCGGCCACCTGCTGGGCGGTCAACGGGCGGCGAAACAATCGCCGACCCAGCCCTTTGATATAGGCGATCTCGCACTCGTCGGTGAAATCGGTGCAATGGGTGTACTGCCCGACGAACGCGCCCGAGTCGGGCAGCGCGTTGCCAGTGGCGGCCGCGAGGGTTCGGTAGCCCTGCACGTGCGAGAAGGTCGCGACCAGAGCCGCCGCCGTGTTGGTGAAGCCCTCCTCGCGGAGATCCTCGGGCAGGATGTCGGCCGCCTGCTCGGCCATGTCCACGCCGAGCACATCCTCGATCGTGTACACCAGCTGCTCGCGGGTCAGCCGACGCACCGGAGCCGGGCCCGGGTCGACCACTTCGCATCCCGTGGGGACTCCATCGTCGCCGCCCCCGTCGCTCCCGTCGGCATCGTCGACACCGTCGGCACCGTCGGCACCGTCGGCCCCCTCGGTGCCGCCGTCCGAAGCCGCGGACTCGCCCTCGTCCGCGCCTACGTAGCAGCCGCTCGCGAGCATCCCGAAGAGCGCAAGCGCCCCCCACGGCTGCGCGATGCTCGTTGTGTGTTCACCGATCTTGCCGAATGCTTCGCCCCTGCCCACACCGCGGTTGGTGAACGGAGGGGCGCCGATCCATCACGATCGGCGCACGTTTCTTTCATTTTTCTTTGCGAGGGCGCCAACGGTGACGCGAGCGTTAGGAGTGCTACACGGTCGTCAGTCGGCGACGAGGAACCCCGCCCGCTACGGCATGAACGACGCGGTCCAGGACGGTCGTGGCGGCGCGCCCCCACCTTCGAGCTCGGAGCGCCAGTCGTCGTTCGACCAGCGGTCGTAGTTCTCGGTGACCACGTCGTAGTAGCTCGAGATCGGTCCCACGTAGGCGCGCGGGCCGTCGCACTGCGGCACCGTCATCACCATCAACACGGGGTGCCCGGTGGCCATGTGCTTGACCCACCCGCGCTCGTTGCCCACCTCGTCGGTGGGGGCGGTGTGGACGTCGGCGATGGTCGGCTTGAACTCGGCCACGGTGTCCGGGTCGTAGAACAGCGCCGGGTACCAGCCGTCGTAGACTTCCTCGCCACAGCCCACGATCTCGTGCTCGATCGTCTCGCCGAGGAACTCGATCTCCTCCCCGGTCAGCATCTGCTCGTCGAGCTCCTTGAGGGCGATGCCGTGCAGCGTCTGCATGGTCGCCTCCCAGTTGTCGAAGTACTCGGCCGCGACCGGTGACGCATACCCGACCGCCTCGAGGTCCTGCATCAGGGTGCGGCCCAGCGCGCCAACCCGCTCCATGCGGGCGTAGAATGCCGGGACGGGCTCGACATACGCATCGGGATACTCGCAGCCGATCCCCGCCGAGTACGACTGCTTGACGTAGAGCAGCGTGTCGTGACGCAGCTCGCCGCGCGAGGCGGCGCGGGTGTTGAGCGCCTTGTCCTGCCAGGCCGCGGTCCGCATGGTCTCTGGGTAGCGCGGGCGCTCTTCGGCGTCGGACAGAGCCCGGATCCCCGAAAGCCACGCATTATAGAAGTTGGCCTCCCAAAACTGCGGGGGGTGGCTGTCGACCAAGAAGCGTAGCTCGTGCAGCACGCCCTGGTACGGGTAGTCCTGTAGCTGCGGGGCCAGGTGCTGGGCGGCCATGTTCGAGCCCAGCACGAACTGCACATCGAGCTCGTCGGGCAGCACCCGGGTCAGCTTGGCGTTGGTGCGAAGATCGAGCACTCGATCGTACGTGACGTTGTGGAACACGTAGGAGTCGATGGTGAAGCGCTGGCCCAACAACTGGTAGACCCGCGGCAGCCGCAGCGGCGGATCCATCGGGTTGGTGAACATGATCTGCGACATGATGCGCTGCAGGCCGTACTTGCCCACCACCAACGTGTCGAGCAGGGCCTTATCCTCCGCCTGGGCGAGCTGCTCGAGGGTCCCGATGCCCGCGTCGGCCATGAAGCTCGGCACGTCGGCCGGGCTCATGCTGTCGCGCTCGCCGATGATCCGGCCGAGCACGTCGTCGATGCGAGCCCAGCGGTCCATGGCGCCGCTGTCGTCCATCAGCATGTGCAGCAGCACCGCGCCCTCGACCGCGGCGCGGTTGAACTGCGCCGGCTCGTTCGGTGGATACAGCACCATGGGCAGATCGGTGCGACCCAGCCACATCATCGCCTGGAAGTAGCGCGACAGCACGGGGTCGTCCGTGTAGTGGCCGCGCGGCTTCATCTGGCTGTAGTCGTAGTCGTAGCTCGTTCCGAATAGACTGAGCCGGCTCACGCCCTCGGCGGCCACCGCATCGAGGATCGCCTGCGCGCGCGCGAGGTTTTGCGCCCCGCCCACGGCGGAGACCATATCCTCCGACAGCAGCTGGCGCGCGACCGTGAGGTACACGTCGACGTCGTCGGCCGTCGCGAGCAGCGGCGCGGGGATGTTTCCGCCGCCCATCCAAGCGCCGAGCCGTTGGTGGGTCTCCGACAGCAGCTTGCGCAGCTCGGGCTCGAGCGCCACGACCTCCAGATCCATCAAGATCGCGTCGAACGATCGGTGCAGTGCGTAGAGGATGCTGTCGCTGGTGATCAGCACCGGAAGATCGGCGTAGTACACCTCGTGGTAGCCCGACTCGAACGTGTCCACCGAGGCATGCGACAGCGCTACGAATCCCTGGTCGGCCAGGGCCGCTTGCTGGGCCGGGTCGAGGCCGACCTGCGCGGTGATCTCGTCGAGGAAGACCGAGTCGAGCGGGTCGTACGACAAACTCGCGACCATCGGGGGCGCGGGGTACTGGGTGAGGAAATCGTCGACCGACATCTGAGCCGCCTCGGCCTGAACCTCGGCGTATCGCTCGAGGAACGGATCGGCCGGGGGCACGGGAAGCTCGGCGTTCGGGTCCTGCGAAGACGACCCGGAGCCATTGCCGCCACAGGCGAGCGCGACTAGGATGCTTGGTAAGATAAGACCTACATAACTAACTTTCATGACGCGATCGTACTTCGCGAGGCGCACGGGTACAAGGAAAGGACCTGGAGGTAAACCTCCTTCGCCGGACGGACAGTTCCGGATTTTTCCCTAAAAATCCGAGATGGAATCGGTACTTTTTGCGAAAAATCAGGAAAATTTGGATTTTCCCCTAAAAATACGAGACGGAATCGATATTTTTTGCGAAAAATCAGGAAATCGCGAAATCGCCCATGGCATCCAGCGCCAGCCCCAAACCACGGATCCCACGACAAAAGCTCGAGCTTTGGGTCGCCTCCCTTCCCAACCTCTTGGTCTCGAGCACATCCATCACCAAAGACGTCTCCGAGGCGGTACGGCGCGGACTTCTGCGCCGGATTGGTCCCTCCCTCTACTCCAGGGATACCTCGACGGCCTTGGAGGATCTGGTTCGACAAAATGCCATTGCCATCGCTGCGCTCAAGCTCCCGGGGCATGTCCTCTCCCACCGAACGGCGCTGGAGTTCAAGCCCGCCGAGGGTCACCTCTTTGTCACGGGAGCCCGAGCTCAGACGCTGTCGCTGACGTGCCTGACAATCAAGGTCAAAAAAGGAGCAGGGCCTCTGCCCAACGACATGCCCGTCATGGGGTTCTTTCAGTCCTCTCCTGCTCGAGCTTACCTCGAGAACCTCGACTACACCCGACGTACATCGGGTGTCTCGTGGATCCTCTCGCGTGAAGAGATCGAAGCCCGACTTGAGGAGTACCTTCAACGCTACGGAGAAGACAGGCTGAATGAACTCCGAGATCAGGCCAAGACCCTCGCCCCACAACTCGACATGCACGAGGGGCTCGTCGCGCTCGATGAGATCATCGGGGGATTGCTCAATACTCGGACCACGAGGATGACGGCTCCGACCGCCATCGCCCGACAGGCAGGCCTCCCCTTCGACCGCCACCGGGTGAGCCTCTTCGAGGCCCTCGCCTCACTATTGCTCGAAAGACATGGCGAGGTTGCTCGTCCCCGCGGAGCGATGCTCAGCCACGAATTCCAGCACCTCGCATTCATAGACGCCTATTTCTCCAACTATATCGAAGGTACTACCTTTCCGGTCAGCGAAGCGAAGGACATCGCATTCGACAACAAGATCCCCGAGGATCGCCCCAAGGATGCCCACGATATTGGCGGTACGTTCGAACTCCTCAGTGATCGGGGGGAGATGAGCATCTCCGCGGCGGAGTTCGACGATGTCGACTCCTTCGAGCGCACCCTGAAACATCGTCATGAAACAATCATGCGCGCCCGACCGGAAGTCCACCCCGGTGAGTTCAAGCAGCATTCCAATCGGGCGGGCAATACACTGTTCGTCGCACCAGAGCTCGTTCGCGGAACCATGGCTTGTGGGCTCCGCACCTTCAAGACCCTGAAAACTCCCTTCCAGCGGGCGGCGTTCATGATGTTCATGCTCTCGGAGATTCACCCCTTCGTCGACGGAAACGGCCGACTCGCCCGAGTCATGATGAACGCAGAGTTGGATTCAGCAGAGGAGCACCGTATTCTAATCGTGACGTCGTATCGAACCGACTACCTGGCCGCGCTACGGCGGCTCAGTCGCCGCAGTGACCCGAGAGTTTACGTGCGAATGCTCGATAGGGCGCAGGAGCTCGCGTCCCGTCTTCAGTACGATGATCTCGATCAACTGCTCGCTGTTCTCGAAGACTGCAATGCGTTCGATGATTCTGGCGGGATCATGAGGTTGCCCCCTGTGCCCGCCTGAGCGGGACGCCAGGTAAACTCGAAGGGTCGAGGACCATCGAGCGCCCGCGCGTTCCGACGCCTACGGGTTGGAGCGGAAGAGCATCAATGCGCCGCGCTGCTGCACATCCAGCGTGCGGGTCGCGAAGATGTCGTCGAGCCCGTCGACGTCGGTCGCGTAGGTGGCCTCACCGTGCCTGGGCCGAGCGCCCGGAGCCGGCCTCACGGGCCAGCGCATCGCGCTGCGCCACCGTGATCGTAGTGGGGCCATCCTCGATGGGGCGCCCGGCGAAGAAGTCGCGGGCGAGCCCCTCGCGCCCCATCAGCGAGTGGAGCTCTTCGGGCGCGAAGATCGGCGAGCTCAACGGATCATCGCCCAGGCGGATCATGATGTCGCCGAGCACCGCCGGCTCTCCTTCGAAGCGGCCATCGTCGAGCATCACGCCCGAATCGTCGAACCAGATCGCCAGGCCGTCGATCAGGCGGATCGCCCGGTGCGGGGTGGACATCGCCCAGCGCCAGCCGGGGTCGACGACCGCGTCGCCTAGCTCGGGCACGCCATCGTTGAGTGCATCGGTGGTCTCGACGTCCCAGGCGACGGTCGGCCGGTCGATGTTGGGCCCCGAGAACACCACGCGCTCGTCCTGACGCCAGGCCAGCACGCCAGCGTCGAGCGCCGCCCAGGTCTTTGCGGGCTGCGTGGCCCCGAGCACGGTGGCTTCGATCTGCGTGCCGTCGGTCACCGCCAGGCGCTCGCCCGAGGGGGACAGCGCCGCCCAGGTCGCCTTGGGGAGGCGGGTGGGCACCGTTTGCAGTCGCCGTCCGGCCTTGGCATCCCACAGCTGTAGCCCCACCTCGTCATGGAGCACTAGCCGGTCCTGCTCCGAGCCCAGCGTCGTCTCGACCCACGCCTCGGCGGGCCCCAGCACCTGGGCCTTGTTGGGCGTGGCCAGGCTCCGGAGCACCACGCCCGTCTTGGAGTCGACGGTGACCAGCCAGCCCGCGCCCCACGACCACCGCGCGTCGTCGGTCACGCCCAGCCCGATCCGCTGCCCGAGCCGCTGCCCACCGAGCAGCGTCAGCTCGTCATTGGCGCCGCAGCGGGCCAGCGTTAGGGTGTGCGATGGATCGCGCTCCAGCAGCTCGCACTTCTTGGGCAGCTTCATCGTGTGCTCGCACCAGTGGGTCTCCTTGACGTCGATGTCGTCGGGCCCTTCGATCTGTTCGTACTTGGTGAAGCAGTGCGTCCACGCGAGCTGGACCTCTTCGTGGGCCCCCGCCCACAAGAGCTCGCGATCGACCATCTCGGTCCACCGGCTCTCCTCGGGGTCGGGCAGATCGATGGCGTCGACCTCCTCCTCCCAAAACTGGCGACGATCTTCGCTCAGCTCGACGACCTCGATCTGGTAGCTGCTGTGTTGGAGACCGCTCTCGTAGTCGTAGTCGTCATCGTCGGTCCGGCTGGTGACGGCGACCAGCTGCGGGCGCGGGCCCGAGGTCCACTCGACCGAGTCGAGGCTCCAGTACGTGTCGTCGTCGTCGTCCTCCCCGTAAACATCGGCACACGCACCCGCCAGCGAGCGGGTGGCGATGCGCGATCCGATGCTCTCGCGCGGCTCCGAGTCGGTCTCTTCGTAGTAAAGACAGTTCCCGCTCGGGTCGAGCCAGGCCTGGGTGACCAGGTTGTACATCGACCCGAGGATCGAGCCTTCGTCGGCGCCTGTGTCCACCGGCTCGATCTCGGGCTTGGCGTCGAGGCTCGGGTACCGAGCCAGCGAGAAGGTGATCGACTCGTCGTCGTCGTTCGTCGCTGTCCCGTAGTAGTCGGTGCAGTCGACGCCTGGCTCGTACTCGTTGCCCTCTTCGTCCACGGCGTACTCGTCCTCCGAGAGCTCGTCGCACGAAGGTCGTAGATCGGCCAAGGTGAGCAGCACATAGAGGGACGTTGACCATCCCACCTGGGCGTCGTCGACGGGCGAATCCAGGGGCAGGGGGAGATCCTTCACTTTACGCTGGTCTTCGATCGACCAGATCTCTACCGCATCGACCTTGCCCTCTCGAACCAACGCGAGCCGATCTCCCTGCGGGCTCCAGGCCAGTCCGGCCAGCGGCTTGCACCCGTCGCACGCCAGGGTCACTGGGGCTCCCTCGGCCTCCAGGGTCACCGCAGCGTCGGAGAGGCGGGCTACGAACCGCCCGTCGGGGGACACGCGGACCTCGGGATCGGACCACAAGCTGCACTGTGGCTCGGGGATCGTGCCCAGAAAGATCCCGTCGTCGTCCCACGCTTCGCACTCGGATCCCAGCACGATCGTCCCCGAGGGATCCAGGCCCGCGGGCACGTAGGTGAGCACCTGCTGCTCGACCAAGGTGATCGGAACGCGGGGCTCGGGGTCCGGCTCGGGCTGGATCACGGGCTCGGGAAGGGGCTCGGGCGCGACGGGCGTCGTCGTACGGCAGCCAGCCACGGCCAGCAGGGATAGTAACCACAGGGGATGTTGCATCGGGGGCAGATGTTTCATCGGATCACCTTGGGGAGCCTGGCCAGCGTGCCGGCCGCGAGCGTGATCTCTCCGACCACGACCGCGGCCGCTTCGTTCTCGCCGGGGATCTCTTGAACGCGTTGATAGCGGGCCGACCACTTCACCGGTTCGTCACAGCGGTTCGCTGGAAGCTCGAAGCGAACGATCCGCGGCTCGGGGCCCGGCCCGACCCGATCGTCGGCGACCATCACCCGCACCAGCGTGCCCAGCGGGCGCGCTCCGCCCCAGTGCCGGGCCAGGTAGCGGGTGCTCGACCACGTCTGGTCCGAGGTGGTCGCCCGCACCTCGATGCGGCGCATCAGATCGCCGGTGGGGAACGCATGGCCCACGCCCACCGGGGTCAGCGACAGCTCGAGCGTGCAGGCCGAGGGCCTTTGGGCCTCCACCCGGACAGCACGGCGCAAGAGCTCAGGATCGCGAGAGGCGGTGAACGAGTGGTCGCGGTGTCCGTCGACCCGGGGCATGTGGCACTGGGCGCACGATACGTCCGCGTAGGGGGAGCGGCGGTGCTCGGATACCGTCGACTGCATCAGCTCGGGTCGGCGACGGGCGTGCACATCGGTGAAGCCGAACTCGTGGCAGCGGGCGCAGGCCCGCGCGGTGGTGAACGCCGGATCTCGACGCACCGCATGGGGCGAGGCCGGGGCGTCCGAGCTGGGCTCGGTGCCCGCGAGGATCTCGCCGTCGACCACGTGGCAGCTGACGCACGCCACCCCCACCGCCGCCGCCTCGGCGGGCGTGGTCCGCCGGGGATCGGCTTCGGGCGCGTGACAGCCGCGACAGAACGCCCGCGGCTCCTGCTCGAAGGCTCGCTGCACCGTCGGGGCCGTGAAGGCCTTGGCGTGCCCAGACTCCACCCACTGCTGTGCCTGCATCGGGTGACACTCGACGCATTGCGACTGCATCTGCATGCGCGAGGGATCGCGCCGCCCGTGTGCGGGGCCGGGCATCGCCGGGCTGCGGCCCGCCGTGCCCGCGCGCAGCCGCGAGGCCGAGTTGGCGGGCATGCTCAGGCCCAGTCCGCCGAGCGCGACCCATCCGAGCAGCCAGTTCCATCCTCGCCAATGCATGCGACTTCGGGGGCGTCAGCGTACCGCCTTGGGGGGCCCGGGTCGAAGACGCGGAGCCCACCCGCTTCATTCCGCGCTCCGTCAGACCCCATGTTCACAAATGCGCCTGTTTCGCAAGAACGGGGACGAGCCTTGGGTCCCAGGCCAACCGGACGGCTCAGTCCCCCGAGGCTCCTAGTAGATCGACGACGGAAGGCGGTGAGCGTCCGGTATCCTCTTGCCATGGCGGTCATCCGATGCAGCGGTTGCGGCGCTCCGCTCCAGGTCTCCGATGGGGCGATGACGGTGGTGTGCCAGTATTGCAACGCCACCACGCGGGTGGCCGCGCCGGCCCCGAACGTCAACGTGCACGTGCACGTGCACGGCAACCCGCCCGTGTACAACCAGCACGCGCCACCCGTGGTCGTTCCGCCGCCCGTGGTCTCCGGTGCGGCCAAGGTCGCGCCGCTTATCGTGACGTTGATGATCTTGCTGGGCGTGGGGGTCTCGGTGGCGGTGCCGCTGCTGGCTTCGCGGGGGCATCTCGAAAGCCTCGGGGGCCTCGGGGCGCCCGGGGAGCTCGGGTCTTCCGTCTCCCCGCCGACGTGGAGCGCCACCGGGGCCTGCCTGGTCGACGCCAACGGCGATGAGGTGCTCGATGCGGTGGGCCTCGCGGATGGTCCGAATGACGCCGACGTGCCCACCATCGTCGATGGACGGACGGGCGAGGCGCTGTGGGCGGGGGCCAACAAGGGCAGTAGCTCCCGGCTGTTCTGTGCGTCCGAGCGGTGGGTGGTGATCGGCAAGGAGGATTTCGGCATCCAGATCATCGATGTGACGCAGCCCGAGTCGAGCATCCAGCTCCAGGGGCGTGACCAGCTTCGGTCGGTAGGCATGGGCGATGGCTGTGTGTCGCTCGAGACCACCGATGGCAGCGTCATCGCGGCTCGACTGCCCGAAGGGGCCCCGGGGGAGCCAGTCAAGCCAGGCAAGACGACAAAGACGGTCGATTGCTCCGCGCAGCGCATGCGGAGGTCTCATCAGCGCGACGGGATCATCGAGCTGACCGGCTCTCAGACCGAGCGCGTCGTGGACGGCAAGCACTACCTCCTGTCCAAGCGCGAGCGCGGCACGCCCATGCTCCGCTTTCGCGTGACCGAGGAGTCCAAGACCCTGGTCGACCGCGAGCTGCCCTACGTGGTGCCCACCTTCGGCAGCGGATTGGCCGTTGGGTCGGGTCGTGCGGTGGTCCTGGGCGCCGCGCTCTCGGCCAAGGGCAAGGGGATCCTCGTCGGGCTCGATGCGTCGACCGGCGAGGAGGTGTTCGCGACCCCGCTCGAAGGGCTGGTGACCCACAGCGCGAACTCGATGGACTTCAACGGCCGCTACGTGGTGGTGCAGTACTGGACCGAGCTGCACGCGTACGACCCGGCCACGGGCGCGAAGGTGTGGTGAGGTTCGCGGGCCCGGGCTTCGAGGAGCGGGCGCTCTGATCGGCCGCGTGGGTCACATTGACGATCCGATCGTAGCCACGAGACGCCTCGCTTGCCCCGCGGCGGGACTAAGGGCAGGACGCCGCGCGTATGAGGTGGGCATTCGCGGTGATGAAGCTTCACACGTTCCTGTTGTCATCCCTCGTGCTCGGGCTCGCTTGTCGTTCCGAGCCTTCGGTCGCGCCTCCCGCTGTGCCCCACACTACGAGTGATACGAGTGATACGGGTGATACGGTCGCTCCCGCGCCAGCCCAGGTGGTGCCCATGGCGTCGCCACTGGTCTTGCCCGATGTGCTCCCCGCGCCCGCACCTTTTGACGAGGCCGGAGGGGTGCTGCCTCCCGGGGCGCCCACCGCCGACGGTCGGATCACCGAACTGGTGGCGATCGACGACGATCGGGCCATCGTGCGCTTTGTCGTTCCGGGCGAGCATTGGGAGCGCAAGTGGTGGATTGCTCTGATGACGCGCGATGGCTCGCTGCAGTGGCTGCAGGCGCTGTCGGGGCGACTAGATCGCTTGGGTCGAGGCTCGAGTATCCAGCTCGTGGGCGACGCTCGTCGGGGCGGCGACCCGGCAAGGCGCCGCGCAGCCCCTCCTCGCGGTGTGCCGCATGGATCGGCGTGGGCGTGAGCTGACGACCCTGCTGTGAGCCTTGCCCTGGGCTCGATCCGCGGTACGGTGAAGACTAGCGAGCCCTAAAGGAGATCCATGGATCACGACGACGATAGCGACGACAGGAGGGGGCGCGCCTAGATCTCTCAATCCCCGTCTCGACCCCGGGCGCGTGCCCTCCCATGCCTGCACGGTGGGTCGGACGAAGGGAGAGAAATCATGGAGAGCAAAAGAGTTCGCACCCCGCGGGTGCGAGAGTGGGTTGGTTCGTGGATCACGGTGCAGGGCTTTGTCGGGGCCCGTCGCCGGATGGGACGCTTCGCCTTCGTGGTGGTACGCGATGGCTGGGGCACGGTGCAGGTGGTGGCGAGCAAGGAGGCGCTGGCCCCTCTGCGAGAGGCCCGAGCGGGCCCTGAGTCGGTGATCCGCGTGCACGGACGCGTGGTGCAGAGTGTAAAGGCACCCGGCGGTGTAGAGCTGGTCGAGCCGACCTTCGAGGTGCTGGTGGCGGTGAGCGAGCCGCTGCCCGTGGCGCTCGCGCGACCGCTCGAGGTCGCCTCGCTGCCGACCCTGCTCGATCACGCGGCCACCGTACTGCGTTCGCCCTCGCGGCGGGCGGTGCTCGAGCTCTCGGCCGGAGTGATGGCCGGATTTCGTCGCACGCTCGACCACCACGGCTTCACCGAGATCCAGACCCCCAAGATCGTGGGCGCGGCCACCGAGAGCGGGGCCAATGTGTTCTCGCTGGACTACTTCGGTCGCCCCGCCTACCTGGCCCAGAGCCCGCAGCTGTACAAGCAGCTGATGGTCGGGGTGTTCGAGCGGGTCTACGAGGTCGGTCCCGTGTTTCGGGCCGAGCCGCATGCCACGGTTCGGCACCTGTCGGAATACGTCAGCCTCGACGTCGAGATGGGCTTTGTCGGCAACCACCTCGACGTGGTCGCCATGCTCCGTGAGGTGCTGGCCGGGATCATCGAGCAGCTGTGGACCCGGCATCGCCACGCCGTCGAGCTGCTGGGGGTCGAGCGGCCCGTCGTCCCGACCTCGCTGCCGTGCGTCGACTTTGCGCAGGCGCGGCACATGCTGGCCGTACACGGGCAGGGAGAGGCCGAGGCTGACGATCTGGCCCCGGCCGAGGAGCGATGGCTCGGTCGTTGGGCCGAGCGCGAGCACGGCAGCGCATGGCTAGTGGTCACCGGCTACCCGATGCAGGCTCGACCCTTCTATACCCATCCCGACCCCGAGCGACCCGGAGCCTCGAACTCGTTCGACCTGCTGTTTCGCGGCACCGAGCTGGTGACGGGCGGGCAGCGGCTGCATCGCGTCGACGCGCTGCTGGGGGCCATGCAGCGGGCGGGTATCGACCCCGAGCCGCTGTCGGGCTACGTCGAGGCGTTCCGCTACGGCATGCCTCCCCATGGTGGCTTTGCGATCGGGCTCGAGCGGTTCGTGACTCAGCTGCTGGGCCTTCGCAACATTCGGCTCGCTACGCTGCTGCCGCGCGACCCGAATCGCGTCTCGCCGTAGGCGTGCCTCCAACGCGGCGACGAGCGCTTGTCACGGGCTGCTAGCGCGCAGGTTCGTAGCTGAACAGCGCCTGGGGCTCGACCTCGACGATCGGGCCGTACGCCGCCTCGAGGGCCTTGCGGTCGATCCGCTCGCGGTCCCCGAGAATGGCGATCACCCGCGGTGCCTGGCGGGTGGACTCGAGCAGCTCCTCGAGCATTGCGGGGGTCAGTCGCTTATAGACCTCCCAGTCGCGCAGCCGAGGGTCTTCGCGCAGCCCCCGGGCGTCCCATGCGGCGATCTGCCGGGGCACGTCGCGGGGGCTGATCCGCTCCGCACGAACGCGCTGATCCAGGCTCGTGGATGCGGCCTGGACCAGCTCGTCCCGCAGCGGTGCTCGCAGCAGGGTCAGGGCCATCCGTAGCGCCTCGGGCACCTTGTCGGCCTGGGTTTCAAGCAAGGCGTAGAGCCCCTCGTCGTCTCCGGGTCGTTTGCCCAGCAGGTAGCCGCCGTTGGCGTTGTAGGCCAGCCCTCGCGCCTCGCGGATCTCTTGATAGAAAAGCGCGGTGGATTCCCCCGAGAAGTACTCGTCGAGCCCTACGGCCAGCGGTCGCTCTTGGGGCGGTCGGGCGGGGATCGGCACGACCACGGAGACCGAGGCCTTGGCCATTTCGCGATGCACCAGGATCAGCTGGGTGCCCTCGGCGGTGCGGAACCTTCGTGGCTCGACGGGCGCGGTGGCGACGTGATCCTTGCCGAGCACGAGTAAGTCCTCCAGCTCGGCGCTGGGCCGAGGCCCGAAGTAGAGCGTGCGGTGGGTATGGTCGAGCCAGGTCGACACCAGCGCTAGCAGGGCGGTTGGGTCGGCCGCCGCCACGGCGGCGTTGCTGGGCTCGTTGAGTGCTTCGCTCCGCTCGCCGTAGGCTGCGTAGTTCCACAGGGCCCAGTCGAGGAGCTGGGGGTCTTCGAGGTGGTCGCGACGGAGGCTGAGGGTGTTGTCCCGGTGTTGTTTCGCGGCGGCGGCGTCGACCCGTGGTGCCTCAAGCCACCTTCGGACGAGGGTGAGGCTGGCCTCCAGGTTGCGATCGATGCCGGTGATCACCAGCGCGCTTTGGTCGGCGCCGCACTCGGTACGTACCCAAGTGCCCAGGCGATGCAGCTGCTCCCGAAGCTCGGCGGCGGCGGTGTCTTCGGTGCCGGCCAGCTCCCAAAGCGAGATCGCGTGACACAGCAGCGGCTCGCGCCGCAAGCCCCGGTCGACCTCGTAGCGCACCGCGAACAGGTCGTGGTAGGGGTTGCGTGTCGACAAGAGCGGGCCGGATGCGGTGACCCGGCGCTCGAAGTGCTCGCCGTGCTTTAGCGCCCGGGGCTGTAGCGGCGGCACTGGTCGCTCTTGCTGGGTCCGCGCGTAGGGACTCTGTCGGCGGTGATCGATCTTCACCGGGGTGATGGAGGGCTTGGTCAGCTCGGGGATCGGCAGCTCTCCTTTCTCTCGGCGGAGGACCACCATGTCGTCGCCGAGGTAGCGCCGGGCCACCTCTACGATCTGTTCGGAGGTGACCTCGGCCAGCCGTCGCTCATCTTGCACCGCGTCGATCCAGGGGCGACCTTGGACGAAGGCGTTCAACATCTGGTTGACTCGAGCCGGGTTGGATTCGAGGGCATACTTGCGAGAGATCTCGTCGCCGAGCTTGATCGCCTCGAGCCCCTCGGGGGCGAAGTCGCCAGCTTTGACCCGCGCGACGACTCCCCGCAGCAGGGTCTCGACCTCGTCCAGAGGCTGATCATCGCGGGCGAGGGCCCAGACGGCCAGGTGCCCTGCCTCCGCCCGGTGGGTGACGTAGGAGCCAGCAGCGGGGAGCTTGCCCGGCAGCTCCAGGTCTACGTTGAGCAAGCCACTGCGGGCGCTGTCGAGCAGCCGGTCGAGCACGATCAGCGCGGGGACGTCGGCATCAGTGGCGGGGATCGTCCGCCAGGCCAGCTGCACCCCCCGCGTGCCGTCGGCGAGGAATGGCACTTCGACTCGACGCTGTGGCCCGGTCAGATCGCCCTGCGGGCGCTCGGGCAGCGCTCGGGGCTCGAGGCGACCGAAGCTGGCCTCGAGCAGGGGCACCACCTGTGGCGTCACGTCGCCGGCCAGGAGGATCGCCATGTTGTTGGGCGCGTACCACTGCTCGAAGAACGCGACCATGTCCCCGTAGGCGGGCAGCTTGAGGTGCTCGATGTCGCCGAGGATGAGCTGTTGCCCGTAGGGGTGGTGCGGGTACAGGGCCTGCGCCAAGACCTCTCGCTCGCGCTCGTCGGGATCGTCTAGGTCGATGTTCTTCTCCTCGTAGACCGACTCGAGCTCGGGCAGGAACAGGCGAAAGCGAGCGTCGGCAAAGCGCTCTGCCTCGACCTCGGCCCAGATCTCGAGGCGGTTGGCGGGCACGTCGGCGATGTAGGCCGTGCAATCGTAGGAGGTGAAGGCGTTCGTTCCGGTGATTCCTATCGCGCCGTACAGGCGTGATTGCTCGTTGGGGATCGAGTACTCGGCGCTCTTTTGGGTCTGTTGGTCGATCTGTGCGAAGAGGTTCGCGGTGTCGGCCCCGGGCTCGCGCAGGGCGTCGTACAGCTGCGCGATGCGGTCCAGGTGGGGCTGCTCGCGCTCGATGTCCAGGGTGCCCAGCTCGTCGGTGCCCTTGAAGAGCATGTGCTCGAGGTAGTGGGCCAGCCCGGTCGAGTCGGCGGGATCGTGGCGGCTGCCCGCTCGCACGACCACCCACGCCGTCACCCGGGGTTGCTCGGGGTTGGGGCTGATGTAGACGGTCATCCCGTTGGACAGCCGGTGCACGGTGACCCCCAGCGGATCGTCGGCCAGCGGGGTCGGCTGTAGCGGCGGGAGATCCGAAGCATCGAGGATCGCCGGATCGTTCGCGACCGGTGGAGTGGGCTCGACCCGCGCAGGACAGGCGCACAGCAGGGAGATACCCAGGGACGAGGGGATGAGCCGATGCACGCACGACAGCGTAGCAAGGGGGTTCCGGCGGGATATGGGAGGAGTACGGGACGATCGATGGTCTCGCGAGTATCGCGTTGACCCTCGCGAACGTCGGGCGCAAGCTTCAGGTGCTCTCGCTCTGGGAGCGTTTCCTCGCCTTGCGTGGCCGGTCGCGTTTGCCGCGAGCGATTTCGGTGGCCAGCGCGTCGAGGCGGTTGTCCCAAAAGCCGCGAAACTGCTCGAGCCAAGCATCTACTTCGCGCAGCGCGGTCGGGTCGATCGCGTAGATCCGCCGCGTCCCTTCGTGGCGAACTCGGGCGAACCCATGGTCACGAAGCACGCGTAGGTGCTGGGATACCGCGGACTGCGAGATGCCAAATTGCTGTTCGACGAGCGCGACGATCTGGCCGGCGCTGCGCTCTTGGTCCACCAGGGCCTCGAGAATGCGCCGCCGGACGGGGTCACCCAAAACGTCGAACGCGTGGATCTGTGCGCCTCCCTATCCCGAATAGAACGCCGTGGTCTGCTGCGCCGCCGCTCGGGCGGCCGCTTCGTCGGTCCCCGCGGCGATCGACGCATCGGCCCACGCATCACTGCATTGGCATAAGAAGCGCCTGCCCTCGTCGGAGGCTGCGAACGCTTCTTGGTCGCCCAGCGGGATCCCGCCTTCGACCCCGCCTTCGACCTTGGAGACCACGCTCTCGAGCGCCGCCAATGCGAGCTCCCAGCCCACCCCGGTCGCGCCAGGGCCAAACTCGTCCCAGAACTCCTTGGGCACGTGCGCGACATGCTCGAGGCGCAGGTGGGAAACGTCGGCCGAGCGCGCCTCGAGGGCAACGCTCACCCAGCTGGTGTTGCCCTGAAACTCCCACGTCACCGCCAGGTGATGCGGCGGCTTGCAGGTGGTGATGGTGCCGCTTGCATTGCCTTCGATCGCAAACCGGCCTCCGAGGCGAAAGTCCCCGCGAATGGGTCCCATCCACCGCGAGAGCCGCTGTGGCTTGGTGAGCGCGTCCCACAGGTCCTCGACAGACGTGTCGTAGGTGCGGCTGGCGACCAACACGCGCGCGGGTCTTCCATCGACCTCGCGTGTCGAGAGCTCTCGGGTGACCGCGCCGATGAGGCGCGACACATCGATGGTCATGACGACTCTTCCTCTGCTCGTAGTCGGTTGTTCGTGTTCGATGCGCCGGCCATTGCTCTTGCACGGGGCTTGGATGTGGCCGACTCGAGTTAAATATTAGAATCAGCTAATATAAGTCAAGGCTAAATTAGCAAACACGGCGAGCCAACGGCCACATCGACGACGAAGCCGGCGGAGCGAGCGTGCCTCGGGACTTCATCGACGTTCCCTGCAATACTCGAACCGACCCGATCCAGCTCAATCCAAACCGGGGGGTCGTACCACGTGATGCCATCGATCGAGCCAAGGGAAGCGACCACGTCGATGACCATGCCGGGGGGAGGCAATCTGTTCTCGACGATCCTGCGTATTCGGCGAGCGGGAGGGCTGTTGGGGTACCTGGAGCAGCAGTGGGCGATTCATGGGGATCTCTTTGCGCTCGAGCTGGGATTGTTCAATGCCGTCGTGGTCATTCATCCCGACATGGTCCGACAGATTACCGTGACTCACCGCGAGCGCTACAGCAAGCTCTCCTCGTACGAGGTGGTTCGCCGGTACTTGCTGGGCAATGGGCTGGTCACCAGCGTGGGAGACAACTGGAAGCGACAGCGAAGGACCGTCGCTCCGTTCTTCACGCCGCGGGCGGTGGGTGAGTTCGCCGAGATGATGCTGAGCGTAGTAAGCGAGGCGCTCGAGCCCTGGGCAGCCATCGCCGCCGAGGGGTCGACGATCGATGCCACCGACGAGACCGTACGCGTCGCGGGCGACATCATGCTCGAGGCGATCTTCAGCGAGTCCAACGACACCGTCACGTCCCAGGTGCAGGGCGATGTCGAGACCATGCTCGATTTCTCCAGCGCGCGCCAGCGTGTGCTCGTCCGCACTCCGCTTTGGTGGCCGGGTCGCGCCACTCGTCGATACGTGGCCGCGCGGGATCGGGTGCGCGCCTACGTGCGGGAGCTGATCGCCCGTCGCCGGGCCACGCCTGCGGACACCTGGCCTCCTGACCTACTCAGCCAGCTCATTGAGACCACCGATGATGAGCCCCAGGCGTTTGACGAGGGCTATCTGTTCGACCAGGCGATGACGTTCTTCGTGGCCGGATACGAGACGACTGCCCGTACGATGGGGCTGCTGCTCTACAGCATCTCGCAGCATCCCGAGGTCGAGGCCCGGCTCACGGCCGAGATCGATCGAGTGACGGGGGGCGGGCCGGTCACTGCCGACCACCTGCGCGCATTGACCTACGCTACGCAGGTGATAAAGGAGAGCCTGCGCCTCTATGGGGCAACCGCCTTCTATCCACGGGATGTGGTCGAGGACGACGTGCTCGGCGGCTACCCGGTCCGTGCCGGGCAGAAGATCATGCTGGCGCCGTACCTGACCCATCGCCACCCCGAGTTTTGGGACGCGCCGGGGGTCTTCGACCCGGACCGCTTTGGTCCCGAGCGGGAGAAGGCCATGCACCCGCAGCAGTGGGCACCCTTCAGCGCCGGAGAGCGGGTATGTGTGGGCAATAGCTTCGCCATGATGGAAATGTTGGTGCTACTGGCGAAGATCTACAGCGCCTATCGGCCTCGTCTGGTCCCGGGCCACGATCCGAAGATCGCGGCGCCGTCGCTGATCGCCGCGACCAATGGCCTGCCGATGACCCTACTGCCTCGTGCCGACGCGGCGGCGGACGGTCACTCGCGCGTAACAGGCTGCTAGTCCATCCGCATCCATCCGCATCCATCCGCATCCATCCGCATCCATCTGGAGTGCTCCGTCTTTTGAGGACCAATGAAGATTATCGCGGAGATCACGGACGAACGGGCCCGGATGGTCGCCTGCGCGGCGGGTTTACGCCAATTCGCTCGGAAAGTTCTGGGGGAGAAAAAAGAGTTGCTTTTCAAAACCAATGGTTCTAAAATGATACCGACGGGCGATGATCGAAGATACGATGAACGAACACCCGCTTCACACGCATATCGCCGGCCCAGAGCAGGGCCGCATCGCATTGCTGCTGCATAGCTCGGGCTTCAGCAGCCGTCAGTGGCGTCCGTATCTGCCTGCGCTTCATGGTGCCGGTTGGCAGACCATGACGGTCGACTTGTTCGGCTACGGTGACAGCCCTGCGTGGACTGGCCAAGGAGCCTTCCACTTTCGCCATGATGTCGACGCGGTCCTTGACTTGCTGCGTGGCTTGAGTGGTGAGCTTGCGGTGGTGGGGCACTCCTACGGGGGACTCGTGGGTCTTCAGGCGTTGATTCGCCCGACGTGCCCACCGGCCCGTGCCGTCGTGTATGAACCGGTGGTCTGGGGGATCCTCGCCTCCGACGGAACCGACGAAGAACGCGCTGAGCTCGGTCGACTCGAGGCATCCGGCTTCTTCGACGATGCGACGGGTGGGAGTCGGGAATGGATGGAGCAATTCGTTACTTTCTGGAATGGTGCGGGCGCGTGGGATGCTCTTGGCGAACGAGGGCAGGCGCAGATGATGTGCTCCGGGCGCAAGACGTTCGAGGAGGTTCGATCCCTGTGCCGCGATACGACACCAGCGAAGGCCTATGCTGCCCTCCGCGAGCCGGTGCATGTCATTTCGGGGCACATGTCCCCTCCCGCGATCCGCCACGCGTGTGCGCTCTTGGCCAACGCGGCCGCTCATCACACGATCGACATGATTTCGGCGGGGCACATGGGCCCTGTCACTCACACCGAACAAGTCATCGAGCACGTAGTAGGTCGGCTCGGACGAGCTCAGGGGTAGCGCATATGTTCAAGGACAAGCACGTACTAGCCGCTGGTGGTACCAGCGGTATCAACTTCGGCATCGCCGCGGGGTTTGCCAAAGCAGGGGCCAGGCTCTCGGTGTTCAGTCGCAGCAAGGACAAGGTGGCCGCGGCTACCGACGCTTTGGAGGCGCTCGGAGCGAGCGCTCGCGGGTGGACTGCGGACGTGCGCAAGCCCGAAGAGGTGAACGCCGTGATTGCAGATGCGGCAAAGACTCACGGACCGATCGATGTGCTCGTGAGCGGCGCGGCGGGAAACTTCCCGGCGACCGCACTGCAAATGTCACCGAACGCTTTTGGCTCGGTGGTGGGCATCGACCTGCTCGGCACCTTTCACGTGCTTCGTTTTGCCTTCGAACACCTCAACAAGCCGGGGGCGTCCGTCATCAACATCTCGGCGCCCCAAGCATGGGTACCCATGGTGGCCCAAGCCCATGTATGCGCAGCCAAAGCGGGCGTTGACATGCTCACGAAGACGCTGGCGCTTGAGTGGGGGCCGCACGGCGTGCGCGTCAACTCGCTCGTGCCGGGCCCCATCGACGGCACCGAGGGCATGAAGAGGCTCGTGGCGGACGAGGCCATGAAGGACTCCGTAGCAAGGACCGTCCCGCTCCGGCGGCTGGGTCGAGTCGAGGATTGTGCCGACGTTGCGCTCTTCTTGGCGTCCGATGCCGCACGCTACGTCAACGGCGTGGTCCTGCCGGTAGACGGCGGTTGGTCCCTGGCTGGAGCGAGCATCGCCATGGGGCACATGGTGGGCTAGAGCAGCCTTGCCGCGACCTGGAGCCCCTCGCACGAAGGGATCTTGCGGAGCCGATCATGCACAACGTCACCAGCGGCTTTGTACTGGTCGCGACCGGTGCAATCCACTGTATCTTCGGTCTGGTCATCGGGTGGGAGCCGCTCACCGCGGCCGTTGCGGATGGGGTCATTGGAGCGTTCGCCGATGCACCGCGGAAGGCCATGTTCTGGTTCGAGTTCGGTGGTGTGATGATGATCCTGTTTGGGGCGCTTATGCACGCCATGGAATCTCGGGGTAGCCCCCTCCCGCGCTGGGTCGGGTACTCACTCGCTACCGTGGGCATTGGCGGTGGGCTATGCATCCCAGCGTCGGGCTTCTGGCTCATCGTGCCCCAGGGCTTTTGGGTCGTGCGACGCGGGGCGACACCGAGGCCGTAGGGGGCTTGGTCGCCGCCGCCATCGTCCGAACGCCGCTCGGCGTTCGGCTAAGTATATAATAGTATTGATTTTTTGAAAACTGGCGAGCGCGGTCTCGACCGGGCCGTGAAACGTGGTGCAGAATTAGGTTGCTTAACAAAACCAATAGGTTCATAAAGAAACCAGAACTTCACGAGTGCCACTCTGCCATGTCAGCTCTCAACTACGTCCATGCCAACGGCATTGCCACAATCACCCTCCACAACCCACCGCAAAACCGACTGAACAATGAGATGCAGCTCAAGTTCAAGGATGCGATCGCCGACATCGCCGCTCGGGACGATACTCGCGCCATCTATGTGAAATCCGAAGGACCGGATTTCTCCCACGGCGCCGACATCACCCCATGGCCCACGCTCACCAAGGAACAAACTCATGGACTGATGGCCAACGGTTTGCGCCTCTCCAATGCCTTTGCCGATCTGCCCGTGCCCATCATCGTGGCCGTGCAAGGGCATTGTACGGGCGGTGGCTTCGAGCTGGCCTTGCGGTCCGATATCATCATCGCCGCAGATAACGCTAGCTTCGGCCACTCAGAGGCGACCATTGGTGTCTTCACCTTTTTGGGGGGCGTACAGCGCGTGGCCGAACGCGTCGGCCGGACCCGGGCCATGCAATGGGCGCTCACCGCTGAGTTGGTCGACGCCCAGCGAGCTCACGAGATCGGCCTCATCAACGAGGTCGTCCCCCTCGGTGAGCTCGAATCTTCCGCTCGAGCCTGGGTCGACACGCTGGCCGGCGGCGCGACTCTCTCTCATGCGGCCCACAAGAAACTGCTTCGGGCCTGGTCGACGGGCGGAATCCAGGACGCGGACGAGCTCATGCCCGACATGGCCGCCGCGATCATGCACAGCGAAGACGCGCGAGGTAGCTTCAAGGGGGCCATCGAGGCCTTGAAGGCCGGACGACCTCGCCCTGCCTACCCCTTCCGAGGACGTTAGATCTTCTAGCTGTCGGCGCTGTCGACTCTTTTGGAGGCACATGATGACATCGAAGCTTGCAAACACGAAGGCCGAGATCGAGCAATGGTTCTTCGACACCTACTTCAACCACTGGGTGGCCGTGGGAAACGGCGAACGGGACGAAGGGCCCGAATTCGTCCTCCAGTACTGGGGTGTACCCATGTACGCCACGGTTGACGAGCCAGAGATGGCCATGTGGATGCTGACGGGAGAACAAGTGGTCGAGTTCCTCGTCTTGCAGCACACTCTCCTGAGAGAAGCCGGCTATTCGCATACTGCGGTACCCGACAAGAGAGTGTTCGTATACAACTCGAACGGTGGATCCATCGACGTGATCTGGTCACGCCGCGCTTCCGACGACGCTGAGATCCAGCGTTTCGTCGCCCACTTCGAGGTGATGCGCACCAACGACGTATGGAAAGTCGTCGGCGTGCAGACCCGTAGGACCGATGCATCGAAGGACAATGATTCCATCGACACCGCATGGGCCATCTAGACTCACCTCCACCAGTTTCACCCCGCTCCATCCCCCAGTTCGACCCCATCTCGAACGAGAGTCCCCGATGTCCGCTAGAGAACCCGTCACCTACCCGCCGCTGGTCATGCCGGCCAATGTGGAGCGTGAGAAGATCACGATCTGGAGCCAGGGCGTTCCGCTGGACGGCGACATCTATCGCCCCAAGACCATCGGCGCCGCCGAGGACCTTCCCGCCGTCGTCCATTGCCACGGCTGGGGCGGCGACAAACACACCGCCGAGCGATATGCGGCGAGCCTTGCTGCCTCGGGGATGATCACCCTGTGTTTCACCCAGAGCACCTGGGGCGAGTCTGGTGGGGCTCTCATTCCCGTCGGAGACATGCCAGAGCTCGATGAGAACAATGAAGCAACTGTCAAGGTGCGGATGGTGCAAGATCTGGTCGATCCGCTCGACTGGGTGCAAAACTACCGAGCCGCGGTGGACTACATCGAGGGCGAACCACACGTCGACACGAACAGGATCGGCGGCTGGGGAACCAGCTATGGCGGAGGCATCGTTGTCTCCGCGGCCACGCACGACGATCGGATCAAAGCCCTGTCGGTTCAGGTGCCGATGCTGTTCAATCCGCCGGAGTCATTCATGCCGGTCATCAAGGAACGGGCCATTCAGATTGCGCGCGGCCAGATCGATCCCATCCCGCAAGACACGGATTCCTTCCCGGGCATGGTAGGGACGCCACACTACGCCCGGATGGGTCAACACCGGCCTGGCGATCTCGTCGCGCGTGTCAAGATCCCGACCCTTATCATCGACGCAGGAAATGAAGAGTTCTTCGATATCACCATCAGCGGCGCCGCCGCCCACGAGCGACTGAAGAACAATGGCGTCGACACCTACTACGAGGTCATTCCTGGCATTGATCACTATGGTATTTATCTCGATGGATATGAACGCGGCAATCAGCTCGCTCATGAGTGGTTTGGGAAGTATTTGTGAAGGCTCTCTCGAGGGCCCACGTTCGAAGATGACCTGAATCTCCCTGGCCAGGACATCCACAGACTGGAGTTTGCGTTTCCCGAATGTGGTCCGTAAAGATCCAGGCCAGGAGCCCGATTCGATCCCAGCAATTCAACATCCGTGCTCGACAGGCTTTCAGGAGGCCGCTGTGCGCGCTGAAGCTCTAAGACCAGAAATTCGCCGGGCCATCGCCCGCGTGCCCAGAGTTCCATTTGCATGTCGTCCGATGCTGCCCCTGGCGCGACTACTCTACGACTTTGCCGCGCGCACGAAAATCCTCGAAGGCGTCGACGTATCCACGGAAGTCAATGATGGTATCGAGATGCGTATCTACAGCCCGCAAGCATCCCGGTCGGATGCCGCGATCTTGTGGATCTTTGGGGGCGGTCACGTGGCTGGGAGACCAGAGCATCTCAACCACATCGCCAGCCTGGCGGCGAAGGAGCTCGGGGTCAGCGTCTTCGTGCCGAGGTACCGGCTCGCTCCACGACATCCGTTCCCGGCGGACCTCGATGATTGCTTTCGAGCTTGGACCTGGCTTGCCGCAAACGCCGGGGCGCGGGGCCTCAGCGCCGAGCGGCTCGCGGTTGCGGGACACAGCGCGGGGGGCGGCCTCGCGGCCGCCCTTGCGCAGAAGATCCTGGACCACGGCGGCCCTCAGCCAAGGGCGCAGTGCTTGTTCTATCCGATGTTGGATGACCGGGTCGCGGCCGATCGCTCACTCGATGAGATCAACCATTTCGTATGGAATAACAAAGCCAACCATGTGGCCTGGAGCACCTATCTGTTCCCGCATGCGCCCGGAAGCGCATCGATCCCCGAGTATGCTGCCGCGGCGCGACGCGGCGATCTATCTGCACTACCGCCGGCTTGGATCGGTCTGTGCGGCATCGACCTCTTTGCCGATGAAGATCGAGACTACGCACGTCGCTTGAAGGACGCCGGCGTGGAGTGCGAGGTCCATGTCGTCGATGGTGCTCCTCATGCGTTTGAGTTATTCGAGCCCAACGCCAGTGTCTCCCGAGAATTCGAACGATCGGCCATTGCATTCCTGAGCAGAATATTGTAGTATGATATGTGCCCCGAAAGTCTCTCAAGGATTTCAATTGCAGCTGGGCCCAAGCTGCCGAAGCGATCGGGGACAAGTGGTCCATCATGATCATTCGTGATGCTTTCTTTGGCGTCAAGACGTTCTCGGCCTTCACCAAGCGCATCGGTATTGCCAAGAACATACTATCCCAGCGTCTCGACCACTTACAGCAGCACGACATCATCCAAAAGCGTCCGATTGGTCTCGGCTCGTCACGCTTCGAGTATAGCCTCACTGAGAAAGGCCTGGCTCTGTTTCCGGTCATCGTCGCACTGGGGCAGTGGGGGGACGAGTGGGTCTTTGGCAAGGGGCATGAACCCATCATCCTCATCGACCGGCAAGACCGACAGCCGATCAAGCCCATGCGCGTTGAGGCAGCCAATGACCGCACACTGGGCCTGCAGGATGTCACCTTCGAGGTCGGCCCGGGCGCGAGCGAGACGACCCAGCAACTCGTGAAAGACGCCGATCGAGACGACCCAGCAGCCGTCTCATGAACGGATGGCTCGGCTGTGTCGATATATGCAATCGTGGGAAAATCGCGATAGTCGGTATTTCTAGCGGGTGCTTCAGCCTCCTCCTTGTGAAGGTTTGCCCAATGAGCATTCCATCCGATTCTATTCGCCTTGGTGTCTCTCGCATCTAACGTTCTGGAGCTTGCTCGACGAGGTGCCCCAAAACTCCATCTCGAGCCCCATCTCTTGGACGAAGCTCGCGAACGTCTGCGCGAGGTCGCTCTGCGAGTCGAGCAGCTTGACGAGCGTGGCCCCCGTCGGTGATCCTCGGGACAAGGATCTCACGTCGAAGGGATCGAGCGTCGATCGGTCGTCATCGATCGACGCGCGCAACGTGGATGCGCGCCGCGCGATCTAGTCCTTGCCGCGGGCAGGCGATCCGAGTCATGATCGCGGCATGGATCCTCTCGGCACGGCGAACCGGGGAAGGCGAGCGCACGCGATGACGCGGAGTTCATCCGAACTCCACGGCGCACGGCCCGGTGCGGCCCAGGAGCAAGAGCACGGAGCGACGGGGACCGATCGCATGCTCGGTGCAGTCACCCAGCGGGTCGGTCGGGCCCACCGCAAGCAGATCCACCGCGAGCCTTGGCCGGACTTCCCGGGCTTCGACCCAGAGCCTTGGCCGCTGGCGCAGCGTCGAGTCGCCGCGATTCAGTGGGCCGGGCGGGCGCGCAACGAGTACGGATCGATCCAGCAGTTTGGTCAGCTCGTCCAGGTGCTGACCTGCGCCCGCGTGGAGCTCGAGCTGCTCGGTTGTCTCGCGCGCATGATCACCGACGAGGTCCGCCACGCCGAGCTTTGTGCTCGAGTGGCGCTGGCCCTGTGGCCCGAGGGCGCGGCGGTCGAGCCCGAGGTCTTGCGCTGGCCGCAGCCGAGGCCCCCCTGGCGCGATCCACCCAGCCCGCAGCTGCGCGGGGAGTCGGAGCCTCGCGTGGCATGGGCCGCCAGCGCGATCCTCACCGCCTGCTGCCTCGGGGAGACCCTCTCGCGCCCGGTGCTCGACGCCTTGGTCGTCGTGACCACCGAGCCCTGCGTAGAGGCGGTGTGCCGGCAGATCCTCCGCGACGAGCACCTGCACGCGACCTTCGGCTTCGAGGCCCTCGCGGCGCTGCTGCCGAGGCTCGACGAAGCGGCCCGGGCGGCGCTGCAGCGCCAGTTGGCCGTGGACTTTGCCAGCTTCGAGCGCTCGGTGTGCGCAGAGATCACCATCGCCGAGGTGGCGGCCAGCTCGATCGTCATCGAGCGGGGGGCTCCCAACCTGGGCGTGCTGAGCACGCGGCAGTACGCGATGATCTTCTACTCCTGCATGGAGACCGAGATCTTCCCTCGCCTGCGCGAGCTGGGCCTGGACCCCGACGCGGCCTGGGCCGCTCGCTCACCGCAGGCGGCGAGCGCCGGCCAGTAAGGCGGACCTACTCGGTCGGGACGGGCTCGGTGGGGATCGGGTTGACCCGGGCGGGCTCGGGCTCGGGCGGGACGGGCTCGGTGGGGATCGGGTTGACCCGGGCGGGCTCGGGCTCGGACGGGACGGGCTCGGTGGGGATCGGGTTGACCCGGGCGGGCTCGGGCTCGGACGGGACGGGCTCGGTGGG
>JBCCWC010000177.1:0-32720 GCA_039194325.1 Myxococcota bacterium | reverse complement strand
CGTCGACGTGGGGTGCCGGATCCCGCACCCCGATCACCACGGTGCGGATCCCGGCCTCGACGATCGCCCGGGTGCACGGTGGGGTGCGTCCGGTGTGACAACAGGGCTCGAGGGTCACCACCATGGTCGCCCCACGAGCAGCCGACCCGGCCCGGGCAAGCGCCTGGACCTCGGCATGGGGACCCCCGGTGGGCCGGCTACGCGCGGCTCCCAGCACCTGGCGGCCTCGGGCCACCACGGCGCCGACGCAGGGATTGGGGTAGGTCGCGCCTAGGCCGGAGCGCGCCAGCCGGAGCGCATGCTTCATCCAGCGGGCATGCACCACCGCACGCTCAGCCATTGCGCCTCCGGGCGACGGCCTCGAACAGGGTGCGTTGGCCCTCGGGATCGACCTTCTCGGCCTTCTCCATCTCACGCAGCAGGTTGGTGAACTCGGCCACCGACTCGAAGTTGCGGTACACCGACACGAAGCGCACGTAGGAGACCTCGTCCAGCTCGTACAGGTGGTGCATGACCCGCTCGCCGACCTCGGCCGCGTGGATCTCCCGGTCGCCGCGCGTCGAGGACCACTGCTCGACCTGCTGGACCACCGCGTCGAGCTGCTCGCGCCGTACCGGCCGCTTGCGGCAGGCCAGCTGGAGCCCTCGCAGCAGCTTGTCGCGATCGAAGGCCTGCTTGGTGCCGTCGCGCTTGACGACCATGGGGAGGGTTTCCTCGATCCGCTCGCGGGTGGTGAAGCGATGCCCGCACGCATTACACGAGCGGCGCCGCCGGACCGAGCTGCCATCTCGACCGTCGCGGGAGTCGAGCACCTTGGTGCTCGGGTTGCGACAGACCGGACAGAGCAAACCCGCTAGCTCCCAGTCCCGCCAATGGTCCCGCCAATGGTCCCGCCAATGGTCCCGCCAATGGTCCCGTCAATGGTCCCGCTGCCGGCCCCATTGCCGGCCTCGTCACCGGTCCCCCCCTCGGCCGCGGGCTCGACCGGCATGGCCTCGATCTTGCCGACCCGCCGAGCATGTCGCCCGCCCTCGAAGGAGGCGGCCGCGAAGGCATCCCACAGGTCGAGCGCCAAGCCGGGCCCGACCACGCGCTGCCCCAGGCAGATCACGTTGGCGTCGTTGTGCTCGCGGGCCATGTGGGCGCTGAAGACGTCAGCCACCAGCGCGGCCCGGATCCCGCGGACCCGGTTGGCGGTCATGGTCATCCCCTGCCCCGTGCCACACACCAGCAGTCCAAAGCTGCCCGCGTCGCCTCGCACCGCGTGGGCGACCACGTGGGCGATGTCCGGGTAGTCGCACGATTGCCCGGGCTCGCTGGGCCCATGCTCGGCCATGACCTGGTGGCCCGCCTCGCGCATGTGGGCCACCAACCGCTGGCGCAGGGCCATCCCTCCATGATCGCTACCGACGTACCAGCGCATGGTCACCGCCTCGCTCCCCTATCCTTCGGCCTTCTTGAGCACCAGGGTCGCGTTGGTGCCCCCGAACCCGAAGCTGTTGGACATGGCGTACTGTACCGAGGCCGTCCGGGCTCGATGGGGCACATAGTCCAGATCGCACTCGGGATCTGGATCGTCGAGGTTGAGGGTGGGCGGCAGCACCCCGTCGCGCAGCGCCAGCGCGCAGATCGCCGCCTCGAGGCTACCGGCCGCCCCCAACAGGTGTCCGTGCATCGACTTGGTCGAGCTGACCGCCAGCCCCCCGTCGGCGTGCGCGCCGAAGACCGCCCGGATCGCGCGGCTCTCGATCACATCGGCCGCGGTGGAGGTGGCGTGGGCGTTGACGTAGCCGACCTGCTGGGGCTCGAGACCGGCGTCGGCCAGCGCCCGCCGCATGCACCGCTGGGCCCCCTCGCCGTCGGGCGCGGGCATGGTGATGTGATGCGCGTCGGCGTTGGCCGCATAGCCCACCAGCTCGGCGAGGATCGTTGCCCCGCGGGCCCGGGCTCTCTCGAGCTCCTCGAGCACCACGATCCCGGCCCCCTCGCCGAGCACGAAGCCATCGCGGCTGGCGCTGAAGGGTCGCGAGGCCCGGGTGGGCTCGTCGTTGCGCTGGCTGAGCGCTCGGGCCGCACAAAAGCCACCGACTCCCAGCCGGCTGATCGTCGCCTCGGTGCCGCCGGCGATCATCAGATCGGCGTCGCCCCGCTCGATCGTGCGGGCGGCTTCGCCTATCGAGTGGGCGCCGGTGGAGCAGGCCGACACCATGCTCATGTTGGGGCCCCGGCAGTTAAAGCGGATCGAGATCTGCCCCGGCGCCAGGTTGATGACGACCGACGGGATGAAGTAGGGGCTGATCCCCAGGCGCGGACCCTTGTCGCCGAGGGTCTGCAAGGTGCGCTCTATGGTACACAGTCCCCCCATGCCCGCGCCCACGTAGACTCCGACCCGCTCGGGATCGGGGGGCTCAGCGTCGAGCCCCGCCTGCCGCCAGGCCATCGTGGTCGCGGCCAGGCCGTACTGGATGAACGCGTCCATCTGCCGCAGCTCCCGCCGGGCCAGCCCCCACGCTTGACCGTCGAAGTCGTCGACCTCGCCGGCGATCCGCGAGGACAGATCACTGGCATCGAAGCGCGTGATCGCACCTATCCCCGACCGCCCCTCGCGTAGGCCCTCCCAGGTCGACTCGGTGCCGATTCCGAGGGGGGTGACCAGCCCGATGCCGGTCAGGGCGATTCTTCGACGTGCCATGAGCTCTTCCGGGGGGCCCGACGGGCCTGAGTCGGAGGACTCGGGGGACCCGACGATTCGGTTGGCGACCGAGCCGCCGCGATCCCCTACGTGCCCTCGTGCTTGTGGATGTAGTCGACGGCGTCGCCGACCGTCTTGATGCGGTCGACTTCGTCGTCGGGGATCTTGACGTTGAACCTCTCCTCGAGCGCCAGCACCAGCTCGACGATGGCGAGCGAGTCGGCCTGGAGATCATCGACGAACGAGGTCTCCCGGGTCACCTCGTTGGGCTTGGCGTCGAGCTGATCGATGACGATGTCCTTGACGGTGTTCTCGATGCCCTTGACGGTGTTCTCGGTGTCGGACATGGCGGTTTTCCTTAGTTTCCGTTCTCTGCGAGGCCCGGTCAGAGGCCCAGCCCCCCGTTGACCCGGAGGACGTGGCCGGTGATGTAGCCGGCGGCGGGAGAGGCGAGGAAGGCGACCGCCTCGGCGATCTCATCGGGGGATCCGACGCGACGCAGCGGGATCCGACCGACCAGCGCGTCTCGCTTGTCTTCGGTCAGGCTGGCCGCGGTCATGTCGGTCTCGATGAAGCCGGGGGAGACCGCGTTGACGGTGGTCCCGCGGGCGGCCAGCTCCTGGGCCAGCGACTTGGTCAGACCGATGATGCCCGCCTTGGACGCGGCGTACATCGATTGGCCGGGGTTGCCCTGCTCGCCGACCACCGAGGCAAGGTTGATGATCCGACCGCGATCGCGGGCCCGCAAGAGGTGCCGCGCGGCGGCCTTGCAGCAGTGGAAGGTGCCCTGGAGGTTGGTCGCCACGATCCGCTGCAGATCTTCGTCACGGGCACGCAACAGGAGGGCGTCGATGGAGATCCCGGCGTTGTTGACCAGGATCTCCAGCCCGCCGAGCGCCTCGACCAGCTGGGCAAAGCCGGCCTGGACCGCCGCCGGATCGCCAACGTCGAACGGCACCACGGTGGCGGTGCCGCCGGCGGCCTCGATCTGCTCGCGTAGGGCCTGGGCCGGGGCCTCGCTCGAGGCCGACACGTAGTTGATGGCGACTGCCGCTCCTCGCGCGGCGAGGGTTTGTGCGATCGCCCGGCCGATCCCCCGCGAGGCCCCGGTGACCAGAGCCCGCCGGCCGGTCAGGGCGAGCGCCTCGGGCAGCGGCGGCGGCGTGGGTGCGTCGACCATCGAGCTATGCCTCTAGCACAGCGATGTCGGAGGGGGAACCCGCGGTCAGAACCGGGAGATCCTTCGCGATCCTCCGCACCAGGCCCTTGAGCACCTTCCCGTGGCCGACTTCGACCCCCCGCTGCGCCCCCATGTGCACCGCCTTGCGCACCGAGGCTTCCCAGCGTACGCGCTCGGTCACCTGGCGGACCAGCAGCGCCTTGACCCGGGTCGGATCGTCATTGGGCTCCGCCTCCACGTTGCTGATGACCGGCGCGGTCATCGGCCCGATCTCGATCTCGTCCAGCGCCTCCTTCAGGCGCTGCGCCGCGGGCTCCATCAGTGCGCAGTGGAAGGGGGCGCTGACCTTCAAGGGAACCGCCCGCTTCTTGCGTGACTTGACCAACGCGCAGAGGCGCTCGATCGCCTCGGCGTGACCGGCGGCCACGATCTGCCCCCCGCCGTTTTCGTTCGCAGCCGCGCATACCTGCCCCTGCGCTGCCTCGGCGCAGACTTCGTCCACCTCTTCGGCGCTCAGGCCGACAATCGCGGCCATCGATCCCTGTCCCGTCGGCACCGCCTGCTGCATCGCCTCCCCGCGCAGCCGCACCAGCCGGACCGCTTGGGCGAACGACAGCGCCCCCACGGCCACGAGCGCCGAGAACTCGCCCAGGCTGTGCCCCAGGGCCACCGTGGGCACGATTCCGGTGCGCTCGCGCAGCACGGCCAGCGCGGCGACCGACGTGGTCAGGATCGCCGGCTGGGTGTTGGCGGTCAGGGCCAGCTGCTCGTCGGGTCCCTCGAAGCACAGGGTCGACAGCGACTGGCCCAGCGCCTCGTCGGCTTGCGCGTAGATCGCCCGGGCGGCCGGCTCCTGATCGTAGAGATCCTTGCCCATGCCGACCTTTTGGCTGCCCTGCCCGGGGAAGAGGAATGCGGTGCTGGTCATCGTGAAGGCTCCTTGGCCGTGCGTGCCGCGGGGATCCTACAGGGCATCGACCTCCTTGGCCGCCGTCATCAGCGGGGCGTGGCGCGCCAGGGCCTCGGCGAGCGTGGGGGTGAGCGCCTCGGTGACCGAGCGGGCGGCCAGGTCGATCGCGCGCTCGATCGCGAACGCCGAGGATCCGCCGTGGCACAGGAACGCCGGCCCGTCCACGCCCAACAGCGGCGCCGCCCCGTAGTTGTCGGGATTGAGGCGCTCGCGCAGCTGCTCGAAGGCCGGGCGCAGCAGCGCCGCGCCCACGGTACGTCGTGCACCCCCGCGGACCGACTGGCGCACCCAGTGGGTGACCAGGCGACCGGTGGCCTCGGCGACCTTGAGGGCGACGTTGCCGGTGAAGCCGTCGGTGACCACCACGTCCGCCTCGCCGCTGGTGATCCCGTGACCCTCGACGTAGCCGATGTACTCCAGATCGTGCAGGGTGGCCGCCGTCAGCAGCCGGTGCACGGCGCGGGTCAGCTCGGTGCCCTTGCCGTCCTCGGCACCATTGGACAACACGCCCACCCGCGGGCGGGTCTTGCCGTGCTTGAAGGCGGAGTAGACGGCCCCCATCACCGCGAACTGCACCAGGTTGACCGGTCGACAGTCGACGTTGGCCCCCACGTCGAGCAGATCGACCCAGCCGTCCTTGGTGGGCATGGTGGCCACCAACGCGGGGCGCTCGATCCCCTTGATCCGGCGATACTTGAACAGCCCACAGGCGACCATCGCCCCCGAGTTACCGGCCGACATCGCCACGTCGGCCTCGCCCTGGGCGACCAGATCGAAGCACACCGGCATCGAGGCGTCGGGTCGGCCGCGTACCGCCTTGGCCGGGCTGTCCTCCATGGTGATCACCTCGGAGGCGTGGTGGATCGAAATCGGCAGCGACGTCCAGTCGGTCACCCGCGACAGCTCGAGGATCAGCGTGTCGTGGTCGCCCACCAGCAGCACCGGGGTGCCCTCGCGCGCGGCCTGGATCGCTCCGGCCACCTCGGGGCTAGGGCAGTGGTCGCTGCCGAAGGCATCCAGCGCGACTCGGGGCCGGACCGTCGGGGTCGCCTGTGGGCCCACTCGCGGGCCCACTCGCGGGCCCACCTGCGGGCCTACCTGCGGGCCTTTGCCGCTCGCTCCGTTCGCCGACATTCGCTGCTCCGAAGTCGGACGGGACGGGCGCGCGCGCTAGTCCTGGTCGACCGCGATCACCTCGCGGCCCTTGTAGTACCCACAGGCGGGACAGACCCGATGGCTGACCATCAGCTCGTCACAATTGGGGCACGGCGAGAGTCCCGGGGCCCTGGTCTTGTCGTGCTGGGAGCGCCGCATGTCGCGACGCGAGCTGGAGGTGCGCTTCTTGGGTACGGCCATGGGTCCCTCGGGGGGCGGGAGCATAGGGACGGGTGGCAGGGCGTGCAAGCGACGGGGGCGCGGGGGCGCTCACGCGCATAGGACTATAGGGTCGAGCGAGTCACTGCCCTTGTGCGTTTTGCGCAGGTCACCGGGTCGAGGACGGAACAGGGCGGCTACGCCACCAAGCAGTCATGGCTCCCCCGACCGCGGCGCACACCGAGGCACCCGTGCGCGCTCCCCGGGTTTTGTGCAGCTCGCTCGATGGAAGGGACCCTCTACTACGCGGCCCTCCACACCGAAGCGCTCACCTCCTCACCAGCCGCTTCTCGTTACCGCCAGCGCTGCGGCAACAGTTGGGACTCAACATCGAGCTTGAGTTGCTCGTCGACGATCTCTCCGGCTCGGTGCTCGACGACCCACTGGCGTGCCCTGGACCACTCGCCCTGGTCGAGCTTACCCGGGCTTTGCTGTACGCCTACGAAAACCCATCGTCGCTGACGCCAACTCGCCTGGAGACCTTGGCACCACTGTTCGACCAAGTGCTGGACCAAGACTACCAACTTGGCATCAAGGACACTCGTGCGCTAATGACTTATGTTGCCAAAGTATTCAAGCCGGACTCACCATTGCGAGCGCTGATCACCGAGTACAAAGCCTCGGCCAAGCGCTGCTCGATGTGCTTCGCCATCGGGCTGTGCCCATCTCTAAGGATCAGCGAAAGTGCGTCCTGACCATTCGGGATGAGCAGGTGCTCAAGCAATGGTTCTCGCGCGCCTTCGCGATCACCTCGGCCGACGAGCTCTTCGACCCGGCCTGATTGTTGATCGCGGGTCGCGAGTCGATGAGCGAGCGACCAAGGCAGGCCACCGCTCTCCCACAGACAGATCGAGCGGACCCGTCGAGCCGGTCGGTCGAGCCAAGCAGCGCGGTAACTCCGCGCGATGGCCGGGTGGCCCCAGTCGAGCCCCACGCCCGGTCGAGCCCGCGACTCGAGCTCAAGCCCTACTCCAGCTCGAGCCCGCGCAGCGCCGCTGCCAGCGGACCGTCGCCGATGCGCTCATCACGCGCCCCCCCGCCGTCCGAGGGGAGATCCGCCACCGGCGTCAGCGGAACCTCATGATGACACTGCGGGCATCGTCGAACTTCGGCCGCCAGCTCGTTGAGCTCGTACCCGCAGTTGCTACACAGCCCCCGGCACCCCTCCCCCCGCTTACACAGCGCCCGCATGGGGTAGGCCAGCGCCACCTGCTCGGCCACCATGGGATCCAAATCGAGGATCGGCCCGTCGTAGCCCCACACGTCGGGCGTCTGGTCGGGCGTGCGGTCGTCCTCGTCGAGATCGTCATCCTCGGGGACAGCGGCCGAAGGCATGTAGGTGGCGAAGATCTCCGTGTCCGCATCGACCGCGGCGGGCGACAAGCAACGACCGCACGGCACCGAAAAACCCGCCCGCAGAGGCCCCTGCGCCACCACCACGCCCTCGGGCTGGAGCCATAGCTGGAGCGCCACGGAGCCCGGACGCTCGACCTCGGCGTCCGTGTCGCGCAGGGCCTGCTGCAACCACGCCACGGGCAGGACGGCCTCGATCGCATGGTGATCGACACCTCGACGGCGCAAAGCGGCGAGGTCGACGCGAAGCGCTTCGAGGCGGGGGATCGGGCTGGTCATCGTCCGACCACCCTTAGCCCGCTTTGGGTCCGTATTCAAAGGGCCCCGCCCCGATGGCGACCAGGGTGATCCGGCGCGCGGGGCCATCCCGCGTGTGTTGACCGCGCGGCGCGTCTTTCGTATGCCCCCCCGGAGCGTGCGAAGCCACGAGACGAGCCGGGTCGCCGGGCGCGACCACCCGGGGCGACCGTGGCGATGGAAAAGCCCCGGTCCGGCCCACGGCCGCCGCACGCGGCTGATGTCCGTGGTGCTCGCGTGGCTCGCGGTGACCCTGGTCTCGACCACCGCGCAGGCCGCCTGGCTGCCCCGGCGGGCGGCGATGCCCCAACGCCCACAGCTGACCCCGGCGCCCGCCCCGGCGCCCGCCCCCGACATGGTGACCCTCGGCCGCACGGGCAACCAGGGCCGCTGGAGCACCGCATTTTGGTCGGACGACTCGGACAACCCAGCGCCACCCCCTCCGACATCGACCCAGACGCTCCCTCCCGAAGACGAGATCTCCACCGCACCCCAGCCGCCCCCGACCGATCGCTCGTGGTCCACCGGAGGTCTCCCCTCGGCCGGCATCGCGGTGCCTTCGGCCGGCGCTGCGCTCCGCTCCGCTCCGCTCGGATCGCGTTCGCCCGGGCCACTTGGGTCACTCGGGCCACCAGGATCCTCCCTGCCCTCGTGGTCCGCCGTATTCGGCGCTCCGGCGCCCCGAGTTCCGGCCACGCCTTCGCTTTCTCCGCAACCTCCCCTGGGCCCCCCGGTGCTCAGCTTCGGCGCCCTCCACTACGCCCTGGCCCCCACCGCGGGCCCCGATCCGACCGCTCCGGTGGCCACCGAGACCACCGGCGAGCCCCAGGACACCCGCACGCGCCCGGGTGCCCCGGTGCTCCAAAGCAAGCGCGGGGTGCCGCCATTTTGGTTCCAGCGCGACTACGACACCCACCGCACCAGCGCCTTCGGGCTGCCCCCGCTCTATATCCACCGCACGCCCAAGCCCGGCCATCCCGAGCGCTTCCTCCACGCCAACCTCGCCCTGACCTTCGGCTGGTACTCCGAGCGCACTAGCCGACGCAACTGGATCAACCCGGCGGGGCTCTTTTACGGCTACTTCAGCGAGCGCAAGACGGTGTGGGGCGCGGTGCCTCTTTTGATGGGCTATGTGCGCACCGGCGAGAAGTTCAACTTCGGCCAGTTCCCGCTGGCGTGGTGGTGGGGCACCAAGTTCGTCAAGAACCTCCTCATCGTCCCCTTCCACTACCAGCAACGCGCCCCCGAGAGCTTCCGCGCCGTGTCGGGGCTCATCGCCTGGTACGGCAACAAGGATCTCCACGACGCCGATCTGACCAACGACCGGCGCTATCTCATCGTGGCTCCCGCGTTCTGGCGCTTTCAGCGGGGGCTGCGGCGCTTCGACATCAGCCCCGTGTACGTGGGCGGGGTCAACAAGCTCAAAGGGCTGCGCCACATGTCGGTGCTGCCCCTGTTCCACTGGCAGAGCCGCGAGTTTGGCAACCGCAAGGAGCTTTGGACCCTGCCGTGGATCCAACGATCCGATGAGGCCCGCGGTCGCCAAAGCTGGGCGGTGCCGCTGGCGCTGACGTTCCGCCATCGCACGCGCGACCGCGACCTTTTGTCGGCCACCCCGCTGGTCTGGCGCGCACGCAACGAGCTACGGGGCAGCGAGCTATGGCTGGCCGGGATCTTCGGCCGCTATCGCGATCCCCAGCAGCGCAACACCGTGGTGGCCCCCCTTTGGTGGCGCTTCCACGACGTGGGCACCCAAAAGACCACCTCGGTGCTCGCCCCCCTGGCCCTGGCCCGCCGCGGACCGGGGGAGCTGCGGGTCTACACCCTGCTGGGCGGAGGCGGCCGCACCCCCGATGGCTGGCGCATGGCCGTGCCCCCCTTGCTCACCGTAGCCGGCCGAACCGACCGGGGAGTGCGCTATCAGGGCATTGCGGGCCTTTTTTGGCATGTACGCCAGCCACCACGCGAGGCGGGCCGACGGGGCCGCGACGACTGGGTGCTCGGCCCGTTGGCCTATGTAGGCCGCGACGCCGAGGGCGGTCGCCTGGGAGTGATCCCGGCGCTGAGCTTCGTACAGTGGGGCGGCACCCGACGCTACCAGGTGATCACCCCGCTGGTCTGGCACGTGCGCAACACCGATCCCGCCCGCCAGGCCCGCACGGTGGTCGCCGGCCCGTTCTATCACCACTCGCGGCAGGTGGCCGGCGGCCGGCAGTTCGACGGAGGCGTGGCCCCGCTGCTGTTCTATGGCCGCGGTGATCGCTTCCGCTACGGGGTGGTCCCGTGGCTATTGCTGGCCGACGTGACCGAGGTCCAACCGTCGGCCCAGCAGTCCCGTCGGCTGACGCTCAGCCCGCTGTTCGTCCGCAGCAAGGGCCCCGATCACCGCACCCTGGGGGTGGGCCTGCTCGGCTGGGACGTCGTACGCGGCTCCGACGAACGGCACAGCGTGCTGTTTCCCCTTTACTACCGGCGTCGCCGAGGTAACCGGGCGCTGACCCTCACCCCGCTGGGCGGCCGCCGAGCGGTGGGCGACGACATCACCAGCGTGTGGGGCCTCTATTTCCGCCGTCGCCGCCCCCGGCACGACACCCGCGGGATGCTGCCCCTGGTGTTCGTCGACGCCCACGAGGTCGACGGCGGCACCGCGCGCCACGTGGTCGCCGCACCGCTGTTCCTGCGACGGCGCACCCCCAGCGACGACTTGGACATGTGGAGCCCGCTCGTGTGGCGATCGACCGTGCGGGGAGACAAGCCGCGGCGCGGCCTGGCGGCGGTGCCGTTCTACTTCCGCCAGCGCCAGCCAGGCGGGGTCGACGTAGATGCCGGCCTGGGCTTCTTTTGGTCCCGCGACGCCACCCGACGCACCCACACAGTCGTGGCCGGCCCCGCCTTCCACCGGCTCAGCCGCAAGCGCCTCAACGCCGGGGTGGTGCCGCTGTACTGGTGGATGGACTCCGAGACCAAGCGGCGCCTGTTGGCCCTACCGGTCACCGTGCACGTGGTCGACAAGAGCCGCCGCAGCCACACCACGATCTCGGTCCCGCTTTGGTTCGACCGCAAGCAGGCCAACGGCCGCCGCACCTGGGGCGCGTTTCCCTTCGTGTTCGGGGGTCGACGCCTGGGTCGCTTCAGCCGGTTCTCGCTGGCGCCTCCGGGCTACGTGGACTTCTTCCGCCTGCGCCGCAACACTCGCTTCACCGGCTATATCCCCCTGCTGTTCCGCTACCAAAAGTGCGGCTTCCGCCTCGAGGACCAAGACGACTGTCGCTATACCCTGTGGGGCTCGGCCCCGCTGTTCCTCTACGGTCGCGACGGCCGCGGCCGCCGCACCCACGGCTCGCTGGTCTACTACTGGGATCGCCGCCCCGAGGGCTACCGCCTCTACACCCCCTTGTTCGGGATCACCAACGAGCCCGGCAAGACCCTGGGCTGGTACGCCGGCATCGTGGGCGTGCGCACCACCAACACCTGGCGACGCTCCTTCGTCTTTCCGCTGTGGTTTCGCCGCACGCATCGGCTGGAGAAGCGCGGCCTGACGCTGGCCGTACCACCGCTCTACATCGCCCGCCACAACAAGGATCGGCGCTTCTTCGAGGCGGGCCTTTTGGTGTGGCAGTTCCGCCAGCCCCACAAGGTCGCCACCGCGGTCGTCCCCCCGCTGTTCTTCCACAGCCACGCCTTCGCCGAGCGCCGCGTGACCTGGCTGGCCCCGCTGTTCTTGCGCGACGATCACTGGGCCAAGGACGAGGCCTGGACGGCCATCGGACCCGCCCTCTACGTCCAGCGCCGCAAGGGGGAGAATCTCGATTTCGTCCAGTTCCCGCTGGTGTGGCACATCGAACGCGGCCCGGCTCAGGGCACCTTCGGCGCGTTCGTGTGGTGGGACATTCGAACGAAGCGCCAAAAGATGCTGCAACTGGTGCCGGTGGCGTTCACCCGCTGGGCGACCCCCGAGCGTGACATCAAGGTGATAGGTCCCGGCCTGGGTTGGTGGGTCAAGGGACGCGGCGCCACCGAGGGCGACCGACACTGGCGCGCGCTGTTTGGGCTGTTTGGCGGCGGCGTCGAAGCCGGACAGCGCTATATCTCCGTGTTTGGGGCCCGGATCCCGCGCGGGGCGGCAGTACGGACCGATCCGGCTTCCGATCCGGCCACCGATCCGGCTTCCGATCCGGCCACCGATGCATCGGCAGACGGATCCACCTCTCGACGCGCGCGAAGACAGTGGCGAAGGGCCCAGCGACGCACCCGACGAGCAACCCGCGTCACGCGACGACCCAAGCCCAAACGCTCCGGGCCGATCGCCGCCCAGTGACCACCGAAGGCTCGAGCGCGGGCGAACCGAGGGGCGGCCGAGGGGAGCGTCTCAGCGCCGCACGATCTCCATCGACTCGATGAGCTGCGGCGTGCGAGGTCGGTCACCCGGCCCGCGCATGGCCGCGATCTTCTCGGCCACCTGGATCCCGGCTTCGTCGCACTGGCCAAAGACGGTGTGCTTGCCGTCGAGGTGGGGCAAGGGCGCAAGGGTCACGAAGAACTGGGCCGAGCCGGTGCCGGGGCCCCGGTTGGCCATGCTCAGCACCCCGGCCTGCTCGTGGAGCAGGCCCGCGACGAACTCGTCGGGGATCACATAGCCGGTGCGACCGCGGCCAGTACCGGTGGGATCCCCTCCCTGGATCACAAAGCCCGGAATCACCCGGTGAAAGGCGGAGCCATCGAAGAATTTGCGGGTGGTCCAGGTCTGTTGATCGGTATCGAGGGCGGGCCGCAGGCCCCGGGCCAAGCCCACGAAGTTCGCCACCGTGATCGGAGTCTGGGCCTCGAAGAGCCGACAGGTGATCCGGCCTTGGGTGGTGTTCATCTCGACCCACAGCGTGCCCTGCGTCGGCAAGCCATCGAGCGCCTCGGCGAGGGTGAACACGCCCCCTCGGGGGTCGCCCTGAGCCTGGGCGTAGGCCTGCATCTGCTCGGGGGTCATGCCGACGTCGGCGAGCTCGCCGGGCCGGTAGCCCGATGGGTCGCCCGCCCCCTCCCCGGCTTCGCCCGCCTCCTGCGCCGGGGTCGACGCGCCTTCGGTGGCCGCTCCGTCCGGCGCCTGCGGATCGGCCACCGGCGCCCCGCCCCGGACCGCCTCGCGCCGCGCGGCCTGCTCGGCCTGCTGCTGGGCGAGCTCCTCGGGCAAGGGCGGCGGCGGCGTGAAGGTGCAGGCCATCGCCACGCCGACCGCCACAGGGCCGAGCGCCCAGACTTTGGCCGCTCGGGCTTTGGCCGCCCGGGCTTCGAGTCCGCGGCGCCCCCCACGGAGGTCAATCCCCCCCCAATGGAGACGAGTCCGGAGACGAGTCCGGAGGCGAGTCTGGAGATGAGTCACGCGCACGAGGCCAACCGTGGCTGGGCGCAGGCCGCTTGACAACCCCTGGCAGGTGGGCCAAAACGTCGCGCTACTACCCCGCGAACGACCCGCGGGCCCGGCGAAGAGAGACGACATCGTGGCGAATCACAAGCAGGCCGAGAAGCGGAACCGTCAGCGCATCAAGCGAAGGGCTCGCAACCTGCGGCACCTGTCCACCATGCGCACCTACATCAAGCGCGTCCGTCGGGCACTGGCCGGGGGCCAGGTCGAAGAGGCCAAGCAAGCCCTACCCCAGGCGGTCACCGCAATCGGACGCGCCGCGTCCAAGGGCGTGGTGCACCGCAACACGGCCGCCCGCTACATCTCCCGGATCACCCAGGCCGTCCACAAGGCTTCGGCCGCCTAGCCTCAGGCCCGTCGCCGGCCCGAGCCCACCGCAAGGCCGCCCGCTTCGCCTCGCGCGAACGGACGGCCCTGTTGCGTGGTTGGTTTCACCACGCGCGGCTAGGCGAGGACGCCGGTGTAGGGCGACGACGAAGTGCCGAAGCTGCTCAGCGGCGCGCCAAGGCCCTGCGCGATGGCGAGCAGCAGATCGGCGTGGCTGCGGAAATTCCCATTGGACCGCGCGTCCAGGTATACGCCCTTGTTGAACGCATTGTTGGGGTTGCCGATCAAGATGTACGGGATGTCGTTCTCGCGGTGGTTGTAGCTGCCGAACTCGGAGCACGTGACGATCAAGGTGTTGTCGAACAGGGTCGACCCATCGGACTCCGGAATGGACTTGAGCCGGTCGATCATGTAGGCGAGCTGATCGTAGTACCACCGAAAGATGCGCGCTTGATTCCGACGGCGGTCGCCGTCGGGGTCGTGCCCCAAGCGGTGATCGTTGACGTCGCCGCTCTCGAGGTCCGGCAGACCGATATACTTGTGCCAGTACTTGTTGTTGTCGTTGCTCTCGGTCCATCCCTCGGGGATCTCGAAGGGCTCGGGGGTGAAACGATATGTCCGGTGCCATGGCCATCCGGCGCGGTGCTCTAGCATCGGCTGGCACTGATGTTGGTGGGCGGCCCATGCTGACCATGCTGACCATTTTGTTCCGCTTTGGGTCTGTGCCGGCATGTACCGGCACTTCGTGCGCACGGTGTGGACCCTCGCCCTTTTGATCTCACACCCGCGAGCTGACCCCCGGCAAGGCCCCGCATACATCGAGGATGAAGCGCTGCAGCGCCATATAGGGCGCCCGGGTCACCGAGTGTGCGCCTCCCTTGATGTCGCGATCGAGCCGAGCCAGCACCGCATAGGCCCGACGCAAGCGCGCCTGGTCGAAGCGGCGGGCCTGCCCGGCGAGCTTGCGGGCCACGAAGGGCGGCACCCCGGCGACCGCCTCGATCGAGCCACCCCCGGCCATCCGCGCGACGAACACCAGGCGGATCTGCCGGATCAGCATGGAGAGCACCGCCAGCGACTGGCCGATCTCGGCCTGGCTGCTCTCGTGGAACAGACGCGCGAGCACCACCAGCGCCCGCGGGCCGTCGCCCATCCCCACCGCGTCGGTCAGCTCGAAGACCACCGCCTCCCGGGTGTGCCCGACCACCGCCTCGAGATCCCGACCGGTCACCGGCGCGTCCAGCCCTGCGTGCAGCGACGCCCGCTCCAGCGCGTGCACGAGATCGGAGGTCCCGGTGCCCACCAGCTGCACCAGCTCACTGGCGGTGGGCCGGTCGATCGAGACCCCGGTCCGCCGGGCCTGCTCGAGCACATAGGCGACCGCGTCCCCGTCCCGCTTGATCGGCTCGAAGCGCTCGACCACGCCGGCCTTCTTGGTCGTGGTCACCAGACGCGAGCGCCCGTCGATCCCGCTGGAGGTCAGCACCAGCACGGTGGTGGGGTTGGGCGCCTTGATGTACTCGACCAGCGCGTCGATCACCGCCTTGCCTCCGCCCCCCCGACCCTTGCCCACCGTCTCGGGATCGGACAGCTCGACCAGGCGACGCTCGGCCATCATCGGGAGCTGACCACAAGCCTCCAGCACGGGCGACAGCGACTCGAGCTCGCGCCCCGCGAAGCGCTCGTGGTTGAATGCTTCCATCCCAGGCACGAGCACCGCCGCGCGGATCTCGGCCACGCGGGCCGCCATGGGGGTCGGCTCACTGCCGAACAGCAGGATCACCGGCCCGATCGTGCCCTTGGAGCCGGTCTTGCTGCCGGTCTTGCTGCCGGTCTTGCTGCCGGTCTTGCTGCCGGTCTTGCTGCCGGTCTTGCGCCGGCTGGTCGTCTTGCGCGGCGGGGTCATATCACGACGCCCTCCGGTGCGTCGGGCCGGGCCAGCGTGGCCACCACCTCCACCTGGGCGGTCATGGGCATCATGTCGAACACTCGCACATCGCAAAGCCGCAGGCCGCCGTCCACCAACACCCGCAGATCACGGGCCAGCGTGGCCGGATCACACGAGACGTACACCACCCGCGACTGCGCTACCGCGGCCAGGGCGGCCGCGCTGCGCTCGCCAAGGCCCCGGCGGGGCGGATCCACCACCACCACGTCGTAGTGCTCCCCCCGCTGCGCCAAGCGCTGCAGCAGAGTGTCGGCCGACCCGTGCTTGGCGTTGATCGGCAATCCCTGCTCCCGGGCCATCGCCCGCAGCAGATCCCGGGCCTCGCGATCGTCGTCCACCGTCCACACCCGCCGCGCGGTACGAGCGAGCGCCCGGGTGAGGTTGCCGGCTCCCGCGTGCAGCTCGAGCACGCGCCGACCGTCGCACCGGGCCGCCTGGGCCACGTGCCGGGTCATCGCCCGATTGACCGCGGCGTTGGCCTGGCAAAAGACGAAGGGATTCGCGCGCATGGCCGGCAGCCCGTCCCCCGCGTCGAGGCCAAGCTCGTGTCGGCCCACCGTCACCCGTTGCCGACCGCCGCGCAGCACGATCCCCACCAGGCGCTCGTCGAGCAGAGCCTGCGCGGCCTGTCGCACGTCGGGCTCCGGACGCACGCCTGGCAAGGCCAACACGACGCATACCCCATCGCTCAACCCGAGCAGCTCGCCATGATCGGGCAGGTGCTCGGCCAGCGCTCGCACCCGCTGCACGGCATGATCGAGCTCGGGCCGCAGCACCGGACACCGCGGCACGTCGACCACCGCTCGGCTACGCGGAGCGAAGAACCCCAGTCGCAGCCCGCCATGCTCGTCGCGGGCGTAGTGCAACCGCACCCGCCGGCGGTAGGCCAGCCCCGCGGTCGGCGTGGAGGCCAGCTGAACCTGCCCCGGATCTATCCCCAGCCCGATCCCCAACCCGATCCCCAGCCCCCGCAGCTGGTCGGCCACAATCGCCCGCTTGTGCTCACCTTGCCGGTCCAGGGCCACATGCTGCCAGTCGCAGCCTCCACAGCGATCCGCCAGCGGGCACACGGGCGCGGTGCGATCGGGACCCGCCTGCCGCACCTCGAGCAGCCGCCCGCGGGCCCAGCGAGCCTTGCGGCGCTCGGGCTCGACGTCGACGATCTCTCCGGGCAACGTGCCCGGCACAAACCACGTGAGGCCGTCGTCTTGCTCACCAACGCCCTCGCCCCCATGAGCCAGGCCTCGAATTCGAACGCGCACCGACACCAGGGCCGCGACCATACCGAAAAACGGACCCCGACCGCCGCGCGAACGACCGCCGTTGTTTGCGCATTCACGGGCCAGCAGCAATGCTGAACCGCGCTGCGATGCCCTCCGATCCGATCGACGCCGCCAACCGGGCCGTACTGGACCACCTGGTGCACGAGGCCCTCGACCTGCTCGACGCCGATCGGCTCGACGCCGCCGCGGCCAACGTGGCCGAGGCCACCGCGCTGGCCCCTCACGATCCGGCAGTGCTGGCCGCCCGCGGACAGTTGGCCTGGGCCCGCGGCGAGCCCCACGAAGCCCGTGATCTGTTCCGCCGCGCCGTCGACCGCGATCCCTCGCAAACCGACGCCCACTACGCGCTCGCCCGCCTCGCCGAGGACGCCGGTGACCATGCCACCCAGGTCCGCCACGACCTGAAGGTGCTGGCCCTCGACACCGCAGCCCACCGCCGCGGTGGCGTGGGGAACCGCGCGCAGGTCGCCCTCATCGAGCAGATCGCCGAGCACGTGCTGCAGACCCTCCCCGAGCCCTTCGCCTCGCGGCTGGCCGCCGTCCCCGTGGTGCTCGAGCCCCGCCCGTCGGTCGGTCTGGTGCAGGACGGCTTCGATCCCCGCGCCTTCGGGCTGTTCGAGGGGCCCGAGGACTTCGGCCAGCGCAGCCACGCCGTCACCGACCGGCCCTCGCGGATCGTGGTGTTCTTCGCCAACCTGCTCGAGGCGTTCGCCGACGAGGCCGAGCTGCGCACGCAGGTCGAGGTGACGCTGCTGCACGAGATCGGGCACTTCTTCGGGCTCGACGAGGACCGCGTCGCCGCGTTGGGCCTGGGCTGACCGCCCATCCCACGGCTGGATTTCCAGGGGCGTCGGTTCGCACGATCACGGGGCTCTCGAACGGTGGTCCCGCTCACCCTCGAACGCCATAAAGTAACGAGATCGTTCAACTTCATCCGCGGCTCTCCCGCATCACTGGCTAGTGTCGTCGCCACCCAAGCGGCCAAGACTGTTGCCACGCGTACCATCTTCGCAAGGGCGACGAGCCGGAAATTGTGTGGATGACGGTGTCCTACCTTTGGCACGACGATTGCTGATTCTGGAGACCGTGCTGATGTCGCTCCGCCCGCTCGCTGCTGCCTGCCTCGCCTGCGCCACCCTCGCCGGATGTGATCCGACGGGCGACGACGTCGTGGGCCCCGAAGGCGGAGTGGTCGTCTCTCGCGACGGTCGCCTCACCCTCGACATCCCGGCCGGTGCGCTGGACGAACCGGTGGAGATCCTCATCGAGGAGGCCGAGCGACTGCCCGACAGCGCGCTCGGCCCCGCCTACGCGGTGCTGCCCGCGGGTACCGTGTTCAATGCGCCGGTGCACGTGATCTACGACTACGACGCGGCGGGCATGGACGTGAGCCCCGACGACATCACCCTGGTCGTCGAGCACACCGACGACTGGCGCGAGCTGGCCGATCGCCACGTCTTCGCAAGCGAGCGGATCATCGCCGCCTCGGCCCTGTACCTGAGCACGTTTTGCGTGATCGAAGAAGGCTAGTGCCTCGGGCCGGAAGCTCGTGCCGGAGCTCGTTCCGGCATGACGCACTCGTGCCCCGTACCACGAGTCCGCCCCTTCACAACGCATGAACGACCGCAGGGTCGTCGGACGATGAAGGGCGGAGCGGGACTGTCCACCATCACGGCACTGCTCCTGTCGACCGGCTCCTTCACCCACCCGCGCACCACGTCCCCTGGACTCGAGTCCATGGTCTCGAGCCCCGAGGGCAGGCCACACCACCCCGCACATCCAAGGGGCTCCGCTCGGGTCTGGCCAACATTCGAATCGAGTTCGGTGAAAGTAATTGCCGGGTCGTCGTGACTACCCCCTATGAAGACGCCGGTCTTTTGGATCACCGGTCGTCGGGTCGAATGCGAGGGATCCAACGCGAGCTCATCGAACCGCGTCCTGCTCGTGACGGCCGCAAGGGGTTTGACATGAAGACCTGTGAACATCAAGTGACCCGCTCGGACCAGCCGTCGCCCTGCGAGACACACGAAGGCGGCCCGGGCTCCGAGCTGCCGTCTCCGGATGCGGGAAGCGGCGTAATCACCGTACCGTGGGCCACTTCGAGCTATCCCCGCTATGCTGCGCACTTCTACGCCGCAGCGCTCGACCTCCGGCCGGACGACACCGAGACGAGGATGCGACTGGCCGATTGTCGGGTCCGCTGCAATCAGCCGACCCGAGCGGCCCAGCTCTACCTCGAGGTGGCGTCCGACTATGCCCATGAGCAACGTCCGCGAGAAGCGACGGCGATCGGGCACTATGTGCTCCACCTCGATCCCCGACTGTTCGTCTATGGGACGGTCGCCGACATGTTGCGCCAGCTCGGCCGACACGCTCGTCCGCTGTGCACTCGGGCCGCAGAGCTACACATCGATCGCGGTCGAACGGCCGACGCATTGGGGCTCTTGAGCCTGGGCGCCGAGTTGGATCCCCACGATCCCGGGGTACACCGGCAGTTGGCTCGGCTGCTCGCCAGCCTGTGCATGCTCGATGACGCCCAAAAGCACTTCGAATGCGCCGGTCGCCTGCTGCTGACCGCAGGCAACAATGCCGACTACATCGACGTCGCCGAGGAATTGTTGGGCCACTGTCCACGTCACCTGGCCACCTTGCAGGAGCTGCCCCGAGTCCTGCTGCGGGTCGACGAGCCCGAGCAAGCGGTGGTCAAGATCTACGACCTGATGCGGGTCAATCCGGGAGATCTCGTGGGCTTCGAGCTCCTTGCCCACGCCTACGCGGTGCTCGGCCACACGCAGACCTCGCGGTCGATCCTCGAACGCCTGGTCGGCGAGCTCGACTCCACGGGCCGGCGACCGCAGGCGACGGCCATCATCGAGCGCGCTTCGGGGTGGCGACCCGACGATCCATCGTTCGAGGCGGCGGCCAAGGACTTGTCGGTCCGTCCCCTTGCCACTCCCCGCCAGCACACCGCCCCGTATCCCATCGCCCAAGAGAACACGCTGGAGCTCGACGTCGCGGACCTTATCGAGATCGAGCCCGAGCCCGAGCCCGAGCCCAAGGAGATCCTCGACGCGACCGCGCTAGTGGAGCTCATCGACACCAAGGGCTCGGTGTCACTGCGACTCGAAGATTTCCCGTTGGTCGACCCGGCCCCCGACCCGACCCTGCGCATGTCAGTGCACCCGGTCAGCTCGAGGATCGAGGCAGACGCCGCTCGCGCGATCGAGGTGCCGGACACCGGATCTCGAGGCCTCGATCGCAAGCCCGCGACCGCAACCAGACGCACCTCGTCGATGAAACTCGCGTCGTAGGCGGCGGGCTCGAGCGAGCGCTCCGAAGGCAAACGCTTCGCCGGGCTCGACGGCGCTCATCCCGGAATGCTCGCCAGCCGATACCCCACCCGCGACAACATGGACACGACGGCCGCGAGCTGCCGCGGGCCAGACACCTCGAAGTCGAAGGCATCGGCGATCCTGTCGATCACGCAAAAGCACAGGCACACGCCGATCACCTCCTCGATCGCCTCGTCGGAAAGCCCGGCCTCGCGCATCGGCTCGATGTCGGCCGGCTCGACAGACCAGGGGTCGAGGGTGAGCTTGGCGAGGAAGGTCAGCGCGGTCCGCAGGCGCGGCTCGAGATCCACGGCGGTAGGATCGGCGAGGATCGCCTCGACTCGTGCTCGATCTTCGCCGAACTTCGCTGCGACCGCAGCATGATCTTCGGTTCAGTATGCGCACTTGTTCTTCTTGGAGACGAAGGCCGCAAACAGCTCGACGTCGCCCACCGACCAGTGGCGAGTCCGTCGCATACAGTGCTCGAGCAGGCGCACAAAGTGCTTGCCGAAGAAGCGCTGCTTGTACGAAAACGCCAAAATAGGGCCCGGGACTCGGCCCGCGACCATGCGCACGATGCCAAAGAGGGCGCGCTGCAGCGGGCTCTGCCCCCGCTCGAGGATGGCCAAGCGCATCATCGACCTCCTCGGAGTGCGGCCATCCCTCGTTCGTAGCGCGCAAGGCCGGCGCTGAGCGCCGCTGCGACCGTCAGCTCGAACAGCTCGTCGTCACTGACATCGGAGCCCCGCAGGGCCTCGAACTGTTCGTCGGTGATCCGGTAGGGCACGTGGGCCACCTTGTCGAGGTATGCGCGTAGCGCATCGGGGAGCCCGTGGACGCTCGGCGCCGCATCGGCGGGGGCGCCCGCACGCCTCGCGACCGAGCGCCGCCGCACCGTGTCGGTGATGGCAGGGCCGCTCATGACCGCTTCGCGCAGTTGATGGATGATCGCTTCGATCCGCTTCACCAGGACCTCCAGACCGCAGTCTATCAGCCGGCCCAAGTCCCGAGCCGACGCGAGGCCCGGGAGTCCGAACACGCCGTCGAGCCCGGCAAAGCGCCGAAGTCCCGAACAGAACAAATGAGTATCGGGGTCTGGCTGACCTCGGCCCGATCGACCCACTTCGGGCGACGCCCCCGATTTCGGGCCTTGTCGGCCCGACCCGTCGTTCGATAGCGTAGCTGGCGGATGAACGGCCTTATCCTGTCTTGGCGACGACTAGGGATTGCGTGGGTGGCATGGCTCGCCACCGGTTGTGCGGACGATGTGCCCATGCTGACCACCACGGTCGGGGCCTCGGCGGGCAGCAGCACGAGCGCGAGCACCAGCGAGCCGACCACCGACCCGACCACCGACCCGACCACCGACCCGTCCACCAGCATCGGCAGCGCCAGCGGAGGCCAGGGCGCCACCGAGGGACTCGACACCACCGACGGCACCCAGTGTGGGAACGCGATCGCCGAGCCGGGCGAGGACTGCGACGGGAGCGACCTGACCGAACAGACCTGCGCCTCGCTCGACAAAGGGTTCGTAGCCGGCCAGCTGGCCTGTGCCGATGATTGCACCTTCGACACCACCGGCTGCGTCACCCGCTTGTGCGGCGACGACCAGATCCAGGGCAAGGAGCTGTGCGACGGCGCCGATCTCGACGGTCAGGACTGCGCCGCCCTGGGCTTCGAGGGCGGCACGCTTGCGTGCATGGCCGGCTGCGCCGGCTTCGACACTTCGGGCTGCTTTGCCTGCGGCGACGATCTGATAGGCGGCATGGAGCTGTGCGACGGCGCCGATCTGGGCGGAAATGACTGCACCACCGTGGGCTTCGACGCCGGGTCGCTCGGCTGTCAGCCCGACTGCGCGGGCTTCGACGTCTCGGGCTGTTCCTCGTGCGGCAACAACCTGCGCGAGCTCATGGAAGCCTGCGACGGGATCGATCTAGACGGGCAAGACTGCATCACCCAAGGATTCGAATTCGGCACGCTGGCCTGCGCGGCCGATTGCGCCACCTACGACACCAGCGCGTGCGGGCTCTATGGGGGGGACTGCTGCTCGAACAACGGCACGCCCGGGTGTGACGACGCGATGTGCACGGCGGTTATTTGTGCGAACAACCCGTCCTGCTGCAACGGCAACTGGGACGGCGCTTGTGCCATAGAGGCGTTCACCGAGTGCTCGGCCGTCTGCGACAATTGCGGCGATGGGATGGTCAACAGCCCCGTCGAGGTGTGCGACGGCGCTGACCTGAACGCCGAGGATTGCACCACCCAGGGCTTCGACTACGGGACGCTGGGCTGCATGGCCAACTGCGCCACGTTCGACACCGCCGGCTGCAGCAACTATAGCGGCGATTGCTGCAGCAACAATGGCAGCCCCGGCTGCGACGATCCCCAGTGCACCGCGGACGTCTGCGCCGGCGACTCGTTTTGCTGCGACAATGTCTGGGACGACTCTTGCGGCATCGATGCGTTCACCCTTTGCCCCGCCGCATGCGACAACTGCGGAGATGGGGTGATCAACAGCCCCGTCGAGGACTGCGACGGCGCCGACCTGGGCGGACAAGACTGCGAAAGCCAGGGCTTGTTGGGCGGGTTCCTGAGCTGCGCAGACAACTGCATGTTCGACACCTCGTCGTGCACCGTGGCGCAAGACTGCTGCGGCCCCAGCGGGGGCAACAGCCCGGGCTGCTCCGATTTCATCTGCCAAGCCTCGATCTGTGCGATCGACTCGTTTTGCTGCGAAACGGACTGGGATGGCACGTGCGCCGGCCTGGCCAACGGCAACAACGGCAACCCGTGCGAGATCTGTGGCGTCGGGTGCATCCACTCGCTGTGCGAGGTCGGCGTGGAGATGTCCGGCTGCGCCATGACCAACACGTGCGTCGCCGCGGTCTGTGCAGCGGACGACTTTTGCTGCGATGACGAATGGGACCCCGTGTGCATCATGCAGGTCAACGCTGTGTGTGGCCTGACCTGCCCGCCACCGCCGTAGACGCCCCCTACGCGGTCCCCCGAAGTCGCTCCTTGTGCCCACGAGGATCGAACGTTACGGCGCTCGGCCCCCGGCTGCCCCGTCTGTCCTGCTTGCATGGAGGGGGGCGCGAGCCTCACCGCCTCACTTGCCGCAGCAGACCGATCCATCGGACGCGATCGGCTCGCCGTCGGCGGGCTTGATCGTCCCCAGCGGCGGCTGACCGTTGGCGCACTTGTAGTCGGGCCGATGGATCGCGCCATCGCCGATGTCACCGACCACCTCGCCCCCCTTGGCGGCACAATCGGCGGAGGTCAGCGACTCACGCTCGGGAGTCTCGGGGGTGACCGGTGTTTCCGGCGTCTCGGGCGTCTCGGGCGTCTCCGCGGGCGGCACCGAGCCATCATCACTGGACTTGGCCGGACACCCGGCGGCAAACAAGACACTGGTGCCGACCAGCACGATGGCCAGCACGTTGGGCGATCGGGTCATCATGGGCGGGGTTACACCGCAGTTAGGCCCGGGTATCAAGGTGGCATGTCGCCGAAGCATCACGCCCTCTCAGCCACCGTAGCGCTCCACGATGGCCTGGCAAAGCGCGTGCCGAAGGGCGATCCCGTGACGCCCCTGTCCGTGTCGAGCATCTCGCAGTGCTCGCTCCACCGGATACTCGCGCGTATAGCCATACCCCCCGTGGATCTGCAGGGCCTCCGAGCACGCGCGCGTGGCCACGGTCGCGGCATAGAGCCGTGCCCGAGCGGCCGCCGTGGCATAGGGCCGCCCCGTGTCACAGCGCCACGCGGCTTGCATGGTCAACAGCCAGGCCGCATCGAGCGTGGTGCCCATGTCGGCCAGCTTCCACTGGATCGCCTGATGCCGCGCGATCGGCTTGCCAAACTGCTCGCGCTCTTGGGCGTACGCCGTGGCTGTGGTGAGCGACCCCCGAGCCAGCCCGCAGGCGACCGCGGCCATGCCCAGGTGAGCGCGAGGCAGCAGCGCCGCCGCGTCCCGCCGCGCGCTCCCGGGCTCGGCCAGCCGGTGGGTCGAGGGCACCACGACCCCTTCCAGCCGCACGTGGGCCGTACCCGCCGCTCGGGCCCCCAGGGTGCGCACCGACTCCCGCGTCACCCCCTGCGCCTTTGGATCGCACAGCCAGGCCGTGGGCCCGTCGTCCGAGTCCGCCGCGATCACCAACCGACCGGCCACACCGGCCCCCAGCACGTGGGCCACCGCCCCGTCGAGCACCCAGGCGTCTGCGTCCGGACCGTTTCCCCCGTCCTTGTGAGGACGGGCGGTCACGCCCAGCGTGCCCTCGTGATCGGGCATCCACACGTGCTCGGGCAGCGCCCAGGCCACCAGGCGCTCTCCCCCGACCAACGCGGCCAGCTCGGACACCCGGGCCGGCCCCTGCAACCCCTGGCCTACATGGGCCAGACCGAGGTGATTGTGCGCCACCACTAGCTGCGCCAGCCCACCGTCGACCGCCGCGAGCTCTTCGCACAGCACGCAGGCCGCCACCGCGCCCAACCCGGCGCCCCCTTCGTCTTCGGCCACCTCGAGGCCGAGCAAACCCAAGCCCCCCAGCTCGCCCAGCAACGTCTGCGGCAGCGCTCGGGCCTCGTCCCAGGCGCCGGCGTGGGGTCCTACCGTCTGCTGACCCAGGCCTCGCACCGTCTCGCGGAGCAACCGCTCCTCCTCGCCGAGCGCAAAATCCATGCTCGTCACCGTCTCCTTGCCACTGCTGCGTCCCCGCTGCGTCCCCTAGGCCTTCGAAAACCGCCACATGATGTTGCGGCTGATGACGATCCGCTGCACCTCGGAGGTGCCCTCGTAGATCATCGAGACCCGCACATCGCGATACCTCCGCTCCACGCCTTCGGCCTCGTCGGTCCCCGCGGCCCCCATGATCTCCAGGGCCCGGTCACAGGCGGCGAAGGCCCGCTCGGTGCTGAACACCTTGGCGATCGACGCCTCGCGAGAGAAGGTGCGCCCCTGCTCCTTGAGCCACGCCGCGCGTAGGGTGAGCAGCCGGGCTGCATCGAGATCGGTGGCGTTGTCAGCCAGCGCCCACTGCACCGCCTGCTGCTCGCGCCACGCCGGCCCCGGGCCCTCGTGCACCCGAACATATCGAGCGGCGGCCTCTGTCGCTGCCAACCCGATCCCCAGGGCTTGCGAGGCGATCCCCACGCGACCGCCGTCCAGCGCCATCATCGCCACCGGAAAGCCCCGCCCCTCTTGGCCGAGCAGCGCCTCTGGGCCGACCTCACACCCGGACATATCGATCGCCGTGGTGGTGCTGCCACTCAGCCCCATCTTGTGCTCCGGCTTGCCCCGAGTGAGTCCTGGCGTGTCGCCCGGCACCAGGAACGCCGAGATCCCCCCGGTCCCTGGAGTATCGGACGTCCGCGCCCACACCACGAACAGGCCCGCGTCGGTCCCCGACGTGATCCACAGCTTGGAGCCCTCGAGGACCCACCCTCGGTCGGTGCGCGTGGCCGTGGTGCGCATCGCACCCGCATCGCTGCCCGCCCCGGGCTCCGACAATGCAAAGGCTCCGGCCCGAAGCTCGCCTCGGCAAAGGCGGGGTACCCATTGAGTGCGTTGATCCTCGGTGCCAAAGTGCGCCACCACCTCGGCGACCATGTTGGTCACGCAAAGCGCGACCGTCGTCGACGCGCACGCCCGCGCCGTCTCGGTGATCGCCAGGCTGTAGGCCACCACACCCGCCTCCCGACCACCGAGTGCTCGGGGGATGTTGATCCCGCAAAGCCCCGCCTGCGCGGCTTGGGCCAGGGTGTCACGAGGAAAGCCCCCCTCACGATCCAGGGCCGCCGCCCGCGGCGCGAGTACCTCGGCGGCAAAGGTCCGGGCGTGCTGGGCGACCTCTTGCTGGGTGTCGTTGGGGGACCAGTCGATCATGCGGAACTCTCTACCCGTCTCATGCTTGCCCTGCTCGGGTGCCGAGCTCGGGTCTGGCTCGGGTCTGGCTCGGGTCCGGCTCGGGGCTGGCTCGGGTCTGGCTCGGGTCTGGCTCGGGGCTGGCGCTCGTGAGCGACCGGCACCCAGAGCACCACGGCGCTAGAACGCCTCGCCGACCTGCCCCCGGTAGGTGTGGCTGTAGAGCGCCTCGGGGGCTGGATCGAACTCCCACTCGGCGATGGTGGTCTGCACGCAGTCTTTCATGGACGCCGGATCCACCTCGCCGATGTTGCCGCCCTTGGCGTTTTGCTTCTTGACCCAGATGTCGAGGATCTTGGCCCCGCTGGCCTGTCCCTGGGTGTCGATGTCGAATTGCACGGTGAACACACTGCGCATGAAGCGAGTGCCTTCCTCGGCCATCTGGTCCTCGAGGCAGCGCTCAAGATCTCGCAGGTACACCGTCTTGATCGTGTCATCGATAGCGGCCAGCGTCTTGGGATCGATGGCCGTGCCCTGATCCTCGTAGTCCTTGCGCCGGCGCGCCGTGACGATGTCGTCTTGATACTTGTTGTTGTCGCGGTAGCCCGCGGCCACGTCGGTATTGTCGGCGTCGGCTTGGTGGCGGCACGCCGGCAACACGGGCAAGGCGACCAGCAAGGCGACCCAGGGGGCGATCCGCCGGATGACCTGAGGGGCAACCCGGGGGGCGGAGGGTACGGCGCTTCGTTGGATCATCGGCTCGGCTCCTGACAAGAGAGAGGGTGGTTATACCGCGAGCGGTCAGCCCCGGAGCAGGTGGGAGGCGATCACCACCCGCTGGATCTCCGACGTTCCCTCGTAGATCTCGGTGATCTTGGCATCGCGGAAGTGCCGCTCGACCGGATACTCGGTCACGTAGCCGTTGCCCCCGTGCACTTGAATCGCGTTCTTGGCCACCCGGTTGGCCACCTCGGAGGCCATCAGCTTGCACATCGCCGATTCCCTGGTGTGGCGGCGCCCGGCCGTCTTCGCCGCGGCAGCCCTCCACGTGAGCATACGGGCCGCATCGATCTCCGTCTCCATGTCGGCCAGCATGAATGCCACCGCCTGGTGATCGATCACCCGCTTGCCGAAGGTCTTGCGCTCACAGGCATAGGACGCCGCGGCCTCGAAGGCGGCGCGGGCGATCCCCAGGGCCTGGGCGGCGATTCCGATCCGTCCGCAGTCCAGGGTGGCCATGGCCACCTTGAAGCCATCGCCTTCGGCGCCCAGCATCTGATCCTTGGAGACCCGCGCGTCGTCGAAGAAGATCTGGCACGAGTGGCTGCCGCGGATCCCGAGCTTGTCGTCCTTTTGGCCGCGGCGCACTCCGGGGCCGTGCATGTCGACCACGAACGCGGTGATCCCCCGGTGGCCCGCCTCCTTGTTGGTCATGGTGAACAGGATCCCGGTGTCGGCCTGAGGTCCGTTGGTGATCCAATTCTTGGTGCCGTTGATGACGTACTGGTCGCCGTCGCGCACCGCAACCGTCGTCTGCGCGGCCGCGTCCGAGCCGGCCTCGGGCTCGCTGAGCATGAAGCAGCCCAGCTTGCGCCCCATGGCCAGCGGCTCGAGCCACGTGGTCTTTTGCTCGGGGGTGGCGAACTTGAGCAGAGGATCGCAGACCAGCGAGTTGTTGACGCTCATGATCACCCCGGTCGACGCGCAGGCGGCCGAGATCTCCTCCATGGCCAGTACGTAGGCCAGGGTGTCCAGTTCGCTGCCGCCGTAGTCCACCGGCACCTCGATCCCCATCAGGCCCAGCTCGGCCATCCGGGCGACCAGTTCTTGGGGATAGCGAGCTTCGCTGTCGATCGCGGCGGCCTTGGGCTTGACCTCGCGCTCGGCGAACTCCTTGACCGTGTGCAGCAGGTGCTCCTGTTCTTCGGTGAACGACAGATCCATGGTCGGGTCTTTCGGCCCCATCCTCGGACGGACGGGCCCCGGTCGGGCAGATTGGGCGGGTTTGCGCGGTGGGCGGTGGGCGGTGGGCGGCCCCTCCGCGCAGCGGGGCCAGCGCAAATGGGGCCGGCTAGCGGCCGGTGAACGTGGGCGGTCGCTTGGCCAAGAACGCGGCCATGCCCTCGGTCTGATCTTCGGTCGCGAACAGGCTGGCAAAGGCCTGTTGTTCGAGCGCGTTGGCCTCGGGCAGCGGGAGCGAGGCGCCCTGATGGAGGACCTCCTTGACCTTGGCCACCGCCAGTGGGCCCTGGGCGGCGATCCGGTCCAGGGTAGCCAACGCCTCGGGCAGCAATTGCTCGGGGGGCAGCACGCGATTGGCCAGCCCGATCCGCAGGGCCTCGTCGGCGCCGATCAGGTCACCGGTCATGCACAGCTCGAGTGCGCGGGCCAGCCCCACGCGCCGCAGCAGGCGCTGAGTGCCGCCAAAGCCGGGGATCACCGCCAGCTTGACCTCGGGCTGGCCGAACTTGGCCTTGTCGCTGGCGTAGACGAAGTCGCACGCCAGCGCCAGCTCGCAGCCGCCTCCCAGGGCAAAGCCATTGACCGCGGCCAGCGTGGGGACGGGCAGGGTCCCGAGCATCTCGCCCAGCGCATGGCCCTTGCCCGCGAACGCGAGGGCGGCCTCGGGATCCATCGAGGCCATCGCCGCGATGTCGGCTCCGGCCACGAACGCCTTGCCCTCGCCGGTGAGCAGCAGCCCCCGCACGTCGGGCTCGCTGGCCGTTTGCTCGAGGAGCGTGCTCAGCTCGGTCACCACCTCGACGCTGAGCGCATTGAGCACCTTGGGTCGATCGATCGTGACGATGCGGATCACCTCAGCGCCCGAGCCCGAGCCCGAGCCCGAGCCCGAGCCCGGTCGGTCCTCGACGCGGATCGTCTCCCAGCCCATCTACTTGTTGCCGCTCCCGTAGTCGTAGAAACCGCGACCGGTCTTGCGACCCAGCCAGCCCGCCGCCACGTGCATGCGCAGGTTATTGGCCGGGCGGTACTTGTCGTCGCCCAGCTCGCGGTGGAGCACCTCGGCGATCGCCAGGCAGGTGTCCAGCCCGATGAGATCCGCCAGCTGGAGCGGCCCCATGGGGTGGTTGAGGCCCAGCTTGATCCCGGTGTCGATGTCTTCGGCGGTGCCCAGGCCCTCTTGGAGGGCGAAGCAGGCCTCGTTAATCAGGGGGATCAGGATCCGGTTGACGATGAACCCCGGGCAGTCCTTGCTGGTGATCACCGTCTTGCCCAGATCCTGGGCCAGGGCCACCGTGGTCTCGTAGGTGGCGTCGTCGGTGGGCAGGCCGCGGATGATCTCCACCAGCTTCATCACTGGCACGGGGTTCATGAAGTGCATGCCCACCACGTGCTGAGGCCGGCTGGTGGCGGCGGCCAGCAGGGTGATGCTGATCGACGAGGTGTTGGTGGCCACGATCACCCCGGGCCGACACGCCTCGTCCAGGCCCTTCATGAGGGTCTTTTTGAGCTCGATGTTCTCGGTGGCCGCCTCGATCGCGAAGTCGACCGCCGAAAAGGCCCCCACCCCAGAGGCGGGCTCGATGTTGGCCAGGGTGGCGTCGCGAGCTTCGGCGTTGATCTTGCCCTTCTCGACCAGGCGGCCCAGGCCTTTTTCGATCCGGGCCTTGCCCTTTTGGGCGTGGGCGAGATCGACGTCGGCCAGCAGGACCTTGCGACCGCCGGCCGCCGCGACCTGGGCGATCCCGCCGCCCATCTGGCCCGCGCCTAGCACTCCGAGGGTTTTGATCGACGTGATGCTCATGCTAGCGCTCCACCATCAGGGCCACCGCCTCACCGCCGCCCAGGCACAGCGAGGCCACGCCGCGCTTGACGTCGGTCTGCTTCATGGCGTGTAGCAGGGTCACCAGCACGCGGGTACCCGAGCAGCCGATCGGGTGGCCCAAGGCCACCGCGCCGCCGCGCACGTTGAGGCGATCCTCGGGGATCCCCAGCTCGTCGCCGTTGGCCAGGGCCACCGCCGAGAACGCCTCGTTGACCTCCCATAGATCGACGTCTTCGACCTTGTGGCCGGTCTTGTCGAGCAGGACCTTCATCGCCTTGGCCGGCGCGGTGGTGAACCACTCGGGGGCCTGGGCCGCGCCCGCGTAGCCGGTAATCGTGGCCAGCGGGGTCAAGCCGCGCTTTTGGGCCTCGTCCTTACTCATCACCACCACCGCGGCCGCGCCGTCGTTGACCGAGGGGGCGTTGCCGGCGGTGATCGTGCCGTCCTTTTGGAACGCCGAGCGCAGCTTGGGCAGCTTGTCGATGTTGCCGCGGCCCGGCTCCTCGTCTTGGCTGACCACAACCGGGTCGCCCTTGCGCTGCGGCACCTCCACCGGGACGATCTCCTCGGCAAACAGGCCCTCTTTAATCGAGGCTTGGGCGCGCCGGTAGGACTGCGCCGCGAAGGCGTCCTGGCGCTCGCGGTCGATCTTGCGCTCGGCCGCGCACAGCTCCCCGGCCTTGCCCATGTGGAAGTTGTTGTAGGGATCCCAAAGGCCGTCGTGGATCATGCCGTCGACCAGCTCGCCGTGGCCCATGCGATAGCCGGTGCGGGCCTTGGGCAGGTAGTACGGGGCCCGCGACATGTTCTCCATGCCACCCGCCACCAGGATCTCGGCGTCGCCCGCCTTGATCATCTGGGCGGCCAGCATCACCGTCTTGAGGCCCGAGCCGCAGACCTTGTTGATGGTGACCGCGCCGACCTCGTCGGGGACACCGGCCGCCTTGGCGGCCTGCCGGGCGGGCGCCTGACCGATCCCGGCCGGGAGCACGCAGCCCATCAGCACCTCGCCCACATCGGCCGCGTCGACCCCGGCCCGCTGCAGGGCGGCCTTGATGGCCACCGCGCCCAGCTGGGGGGCGGAGACGGTGGACAGGGCACCGCCGAAGCTGCCGATCGGCGTGCGGGCGGCGCTGACGATCACGACCTCGCGAGACATGGGCGGACTCTACTTCCCAGCCCGGCCGTTTGGCGCGGACGGCCTGTCCGTCCGGGCACACACCGGGCCCGATGCGAGGGCTACCACGGGCGGGGTATGCGGCAAATGCGTTGTGTCACGGGTACTTCGCGGTGCCCGGGGCGCCGGGGGGAAGAGGGCCGCGGAGGGGGTGCGCGGGGGGTGAGATGGGGTGTGGGGCGATCACGCGGGTCGGTCGCGCCAAGTCGAACGAACACGGCGAGGGCGGCGGTCGGTCGACGGAGCGGAGCGCCAGACCGCCGGGGTCGTGGGTCGTTTGGCGGCTCGAAGAACACGCCGGACGCGACCACCGGTCGCCCAGGTGGGGCATCGGGCCGCCTGAATCGCGGATCATTCGCGCGGGTCGGAAGACACGCCAAGCATGGCCACCGGTCGCCTGAGCGGGGGCACCGCAGCTGGTGAGGCCTCATCGAAAGCAGCGGTCTTGACGGCACCGAGCCGACGACGCATAAACCGGTCCCTGCCGGCGCCATCGCCGGTGACCACGAGCGCTCACGTCGAGGTAGCTCAGATGGTTAGAGCGAGGGATTCATAACCCCTAGGTCGGCGGTTCAATTCCGCCCCTCGGCACTAAGAACGGCGTTCTACGGAGCGCCGTCTTTTTTGGATCCGGTCTTGGATCCGGTGCGGCGTCTGCACCCCTCCCCTCGCATCATGTCCTCCCCCCGGAGGGCTCGTCCTTGGTGGGCCGCGCAGCACGCGGTGGGGGGGGACGTTCGGGGCCGGGTGCAGTGCACTGGCCCGCGATGTACTCGAACGCGCGATGAAGATTTCGAGGGGCTGCACGCCCCTCGCGGGCAGGCGCCTATGCCCCTTCGAGTATGGGCGCCTACGTGGCGACCGCGGAGGGGTACGGGAGCATCATGTGGGCTGTGAGAGGCTGTGAACGCCTCGTGCTAGGCTGATCCTCGATGTCGATCGAGCAAGCCCGTGCCCTGGTGTTGGCACTTCCGCGTAGCGAACGGCTCGCACTGGCGGTCGAGCTGCTCGAGAGCACCGAGCCCGAGGACGAGGGCGTCGAGCAAGCCTGGGAAGACGAGATCGGACGTCGTGTCGCTCGTATCGACCGAGGCGAGGGCAAGATGCTCTCGAACGCCGAGGTGCTGGCGCGGATCGGGCGAACGCCGCGGTCGTGACGCACATCATCTGGAGGCCCGAGGCCGCCGACGAGCTCGAGGAGGCCCATGGATGGTACACCGCCCGCAACCCCGCGGCCGCGGATGGCTTCGCAGACGAGATCGTGCACGCTCTTGCGGTGATTGAGGACTCCCCGGCGCGGTGGGCGGTCGAGGGGCATGGCGCACGGCGGTTCCCGTTGCGACGGTTTCCGTTCAAGCTGGTCTATCGCTGGCGCCCCGACGAGGACGTGGTCGAGCTGATCGCGGTGGCTCACGACAAGCGCCGGCCGGGGTACTGGCAGGACCGGTGAGGCGGGCACTCGGGGGTCATCGCCAGTGCAGCCGCGGCCCCAGCCGGCGCAGGGCCTCGCGGCGCTCGTCGTAGTCGGGCATGGCGGTGCCCAGCCGGGCCCAGAACGCCTTGGTGTGGTCGGGGTGATGCAGGTAAGCCCGCGACGGAGTGCCTCCCCACGACGCAGGCCAAATGGTGTACCCGCCAGCGTCGATGTGGCTCTGGCGCGTTCAGCAAGCTGACGAGGCATCGAGCAAGACCTCCGGGACATCGACACCCGACGGAAGCTCACT
>JBCCWC010000176.1:0-32866 GCA_039194325.1 Myxococcota bacterium | reverse complement strand
GAACCCGGGACCCGGGGCGGTCTGCCGCTGCGGGCGGCAGACCTCCAGGCCATCCAGGCCCGGCAGCATGATGTCCAGCAGCACCAGATCGTGCTCGCCGCGGGTGGCGCGGGACAGGCCCTCCACTCCGTCGCCCACGATGTCCACCTCCGCGTCGTGATCGCGCAGGTACTCGGCGGTGCGCTCGGCCAAGCGGGCGTCGTCCTCGATGAGCAGCAGTCGCACGCGTGTCAGTGTGCCACCGCGCGTCATCAGCGACCGTAAAGGGCGCGAAAATCCCGCGTCCCGTTCGCTCTGCTTGACAGGGTCCCGACCGCTCGGTAGGGACATTCGCATCGTGCACTACGTCTGCGCTCGTTGTCACCATGAGTTCTCGGCCGACGCGGAGGGCGGGATCGCGTGCCCCAACTGCGGGGCCGAGGCCGGTCTCGAGCGCGCGCACGCGGTTCCCGTGGCCATGAAGCTGTTTGGAATGGTCGTGGCCGCCGTGGTCGTATTCGCCATCGGGGGCGGGCTGGTCAGCCGCTTGTGGGGCTGAGCGCGCCCCGGCGGCCTTCGTGCTAACGTCCGCCAGCAGGTCCGCCGTTGATCGTCCGTTGCGCGAACTGCCATACCGAGTTCTCCCTGGACGAGCACCAGATCGGTCCCGACGGGGCGACGGTGCGATGCTCGGTGTGCAGCTATGTATTCCCGGTGGATCCGCCGCCCGGTGCCGGTGAGCACCCCTGGCAGATCCGTACCGTCGAAGATCTGCTGTTCACCGCTCCAGACCTGGCGACCCTGCGCACCTGGATCGCCGAGGGACGCCTGCATCCCGATGACGAGGTCTCCCGCACCGGCAAGCACTGGATCCGCCTGGGCGACATGCCCGAGTTCTCCACCGCCTTCACCGGCTTTTCCGACCTGCCGCCGGTGTTCGTCGAGCTCGAGCCCCCCAGCCCGGCCGGATCCGGTTCGGCCCTCGAGCAGCTCGGTCCCCCCCCGGGCTTCGGCCAGACCATGCCCGTCATCCAGGGCGTCGACACCGACATTCTGGTGGTGCGTCCCGAGTCGATCAGCGACTTCGAGGTGCCGGTCACCGCCCGCTCCATCGCGGTCGAGCGATCCGCCCCGGGCGACGACGGCGGCCCGGTGCCCGAGCCCGTCTCCCCGCTCGGCGACGCCTCTGCGCCCATGCCCTTCCCGCTGACCTCGCTGCCGCTCGACGATTCCGAGCCGCTCGAGCGATCCGATCCGGATGAGTCGGTGATGCGCATGCGGCCTCGTGCCCCGCGCACGGGGCCCCACACGCCCACCCGGGAGGTCTCCGCGATCCCCGACGTGGTGGAGGACTTGCCCGCCAAGGGCGCCCGTCGCCGCCCGGCCAATCCCACCATCCGCTACGGGACCGACGAGGTTCATGGCGCGTCCTCGATGCTCGACGCGGTGACGACCGTGGTCGACGAGGACGATCCGCCCACCCGGGAGTCGGCCGAGGTGCGCTCCACCGCAGCGGCGGTCGAGCGGGTCTCGGGACGCCACGCGGTGGTTCCCTATGAGGATGAGGACGAGGACGCGGACGCGGACCAGGACGCCCCGCGTCGCCACGAGGTGCGGCCCCACGTCGTCCGACGCTCGGGTCGGGCCCGGGCCGCGGTCCGTGAGGACGACGAGCTCCGCTCGCCTCGCGCCCAAGGGGCCGGGGAGTCCGAGGACAGCGAACGCTCCGGGGCCAAGCCTCGCCGTCGGCATCGGACCTTCGCCCGTGAGATCGACGCCAAGCCCCGGCGTCGCGCCTGGCCGTTGGTCGCCGCGTTGGGGCTGCTGGGCGGGGTCGCGGTGGTCTTCGGAGTGCCCAGCATTCGCGCCAAGGTCATGGGCCTGGCCGGCAACCTCGCCGGCGGCGAGCGTTTCGAGCTGTCGTCGCTCGAAGAGCTGGCGCAGGCTCGGGCCGCGGTGGCCAGCGTCGATCCCATTGCCCTCGGCGAAGCCGAGGCCGCGCTGCAGGGGCGCCTGGACGAGGGCAAGGTGCCCCCGCGGGGGATCGCCCAGATGAAGCTCGCCCAGGTGGAGCTCTTGACCACTCGGTCCCTCGACCAGGCCCTGAGCGCCGCGCTGCAGCCCTCGGCCAGCCCGGCGGTGAGCCCCTCGGACGACGTCGAGCGGGCCACCCGGATCCTCGCCGGGGTGGTCGCCGAGGACGTGGTCGACCGCGCCGACATGCGAAGGGTCCGGGCCCGGCTGCGGCTGGCCCAGGGGCGCCCCCCCGCCGAGATCCTTCCGCTCTTGCCCAAGGATGGCAGCGGTGAGCTGCGCCAGCTGGTCATGGCTGCGTCGCTGTGGCGCGATCCGAGCGCGCCGATCCCCAACGGCGTGATCGGGGGACTCCAGGGGTTGCCCGAGCGCAGCGTGCTGACCGACCTGGTGCTCGGCGTCGCCTATCTACGCGCAGGGGATCGCGCCAAGGCGGGGGCGCTGGCGCGGGCCGTGCTCGGGCGCGTGCCCGAGCAACCCACCGCCCTCGCGTTGCAAGCCCGGGTCGAAGGGACGGCCGCGCCCGATCCGGCAGGGGTGTCCGTGTCGGTCGCGAGCGGCTCGGGTGGTGGTGGTACGGCGGAGGCCGGCTCGGGGACCGAGACCGCAGACGGATCGAGCGGCCAGACCGCGGGGTCGGGCGACACCGAAGGCTCGACCGAGCCTGCGCCCTCCACCGGCGGCGATGCTCCGGCCAAGGAGCGCGGATCCTCGTCCGGAACGTCCAAGCCGGCCGTCAAGCTCGAGTCGGTCGACTCCCTCATCGACAGGGGGTGTACCGAGGTGGAGAACGGCAATATCAGCGCCGGCCTCGATCTGTTGCGCAAGGCCAAGAGCCGCCGTCCCGGCGATCTAGACCTGCTGCTTTGCACCGGCCAGGGCTACGCCAAGCAGGGCAACACCCAGCGGGCGCTCAGGGCCTACGAAGCTGCCCTGCGGCGCTCGCCCAGCTTTGCCTCCGCGCTGCGCGAGGCCGCCCGCGCCGCCGACAAGCTCGGCGACAAGGACAAGGCGCTGCGGTACTACCGGCGGCTGCTCTCCCAGCGCCCGGGGGACTCGGCCGCTCGGGCCTATGTCGAGAAGAACGGCTAACGGGCCGTGCTCGAAGCGAGGGCGCTACTGCGTCCAGGTTGTCTCGCGCACCTGCGCCAGATCGCAGGACCCGCACCGTTCGTCGCCGTGAAACTTCTTGTCGCGGCTGTAGTCGAGCGAGTACTCGTCGTCGACCAAGAGCGCGCCGTTGCGGCTCAGTGTGAGCACGGCCTTGGTCGGACCACGAATACCGCCGTCGACCCACTCCCGTGGAACTCAGCGCATACAGCCGTGCGACCGCGACACCCTGGGCTCGTGACCTCGCAATAGGTTCGCCAAGGAGTACCCGCCGCTGCGTGTTGTTCGGCCACGTTCGGGCAATCCCGGGTGCAGTCTCCTGGCGACATGGGGCAGTCACCGCATAACGGGGGACCATCCCATGGGATGGTCCCATGGGATGGTCCCATGGGATGGTCCCATGGGATGGTCCCATGAGATGGTCCCATGAGATGGTCCCATGAGACAGTCACAGATAGCGGGTGACTGTCACATGGGACTGTTCCATGCACGAATGCGAACAGAGGCAAACCCAACATGTCGTATTCATCAGCGATCCAGAGTATGCCAACGAGATCTCTACCACTGGCCGAGCCCCGGAGTTCACGACGGTCGGGCCAGAACCGACCCCCATGGTCTCTGCGCGCGAGAATCGAGCTCGTTGAGGCATGGGCGTTCGAATGCTCGCGTCTGGGGCCAAAGCATCGTCCACGCGCTCGTACGGCTTTGATCCGGCTTCGCCGGTTCGAAACCGCCAGTTTGGCAAGCGGCATATAGGGAACTCTGGGGGCTGCGTACGGGGCTGAATGCCCCCAAGTGCGCAGCTCCTGCGCGGTGCATATCTGCACATTCGCTGGAAAATTCATCGGACAATTTGTCATGCCATCATCCTTCTTTCCCTTATAATGCTGGCACTGGTCATGTGGCCCACCCTCTGGAGATGAGGATGAGCCGTTCATCCAATTAGTGTGAGGAAAGACAGCGTATGAAGCACACGCGCATCATGTTGCCGGCCCTTGGGCTTGGCCTGGGCCTACTGGTCTCGACCGCCTGCGGCGTGGAGGAGCTCGACGACTCCCGCGAGTTGGCCAACTTGCCGGACGACCTCGAGGTCGAGGGGCTCGAGCAAGAGGAGCTCGACGAGCCCGAGCCCGGGCCACAGCGGGCCCAGCCCGACGAGCCCCAGGGTGAGGAGTTCGAGCTCACGAACCCCCAGGACCCCAGCGAGGTGGTCTACGGTAACCCCACGTCGACTTGCGAGTGGCCGGCCACGGTCGCCATGATCGGTGCGTCGGGCAACATCAACTGCACCGGTAGCTTGGTGCACCCCGAGCTGGTGATCTACGCCGCCCACTGCGGGGCGAACTATCCCCAGGTGTACTTCGGCGAGACGACCACCTCGCCCGCGCGCAGCGTGGCCACCAGCAGCTGTGAGACCTTCTCGGGATTTACGGGCTTCGGCGACGGCGACGACTTCGCCTTCTGCCGGCTGGCCACGCCGGTCACCGATGTGCCCATCATCCCGCCGCTGATGGGCAGCGAGACCAATATCCTCCAGCAGGGCCAAGCGGTCACCCTGGTGGGCTTTGGCTTCGACGAGTTTGGCAATATCGGCACCAAGCGCGAGGCCAACACGATCATCAACGAGATCACTCCGACCAATGAGGCGTTCGTCGGAGGGACCCCCCAGGACACCTGTCAGGGCGACTCGGGCGGCCCGGTGTACGTACAGCTAGCCGACGGAAGCTGGCGCGTGTTCGGCATCACCTCCTACGGAGGCGCATGCGGCACCGGGGGCTTCTACTCGATGATGCACATCGGCATGGAATGGTTCGAGGACGAGTCCGGCCTCGACCTCACGCCGTGTCACACCGCCTCCGGCCTCTCGCACTTCGGCTCGCCCAACTGCGGGTATGATGTCCCCACCACGCCCGGCAACGGCGCGTGGGCGACCGGGTGCAGCGCGGGCAGCAGCGGCAGCACGTGCTGCGACGGGCAGCCCTTCCCGTCGCCCGGCTGCTCGGATACGGTGGTGCAGGACTGCGTATGCGCGACCGATTCCTACTGTTGCGACACCTCGTGGGACAGCATCTGCGCGAACGAGGTCGAGAGCCTCGGCTGCGGGATGTGCCCGGAGGCGCGCCCGAACAGCTGCTGCGAGACCGGCTCGGGCCCGGGCTGTTCCAACCCCGCCATCGAGACGCAGGTCTGCGCGGCCGACCCGTACTGCTGCAACACCCGGTGGGATAGCATCTGCGTGTCGGAGGTCGAGTCCTTCGGCATCGGCCAGTGCGACAGCACCTGCTGCGAGCCGCAGATCTTCCCGTCGCCCGGCTGCGATGATGCTGGGGTGCAGGCGTGTGTGTGCGCGGCCGACCCCTTCTGCTGCAGCACCTCGTGGGACAGTATCTGCGCGAACGAGGTCGAGAGCCTCGGCTGTAGCCTCTGCGGCTGAGCCACCGCTACGGGAGAGGCTCGCGCGAGCCCGGGTCGTTCACGCCCGGTCCGCTCGCGCGGGCCTTCCTTGATCGCATCGCCGTGGATCCCGACAACGCCCCGGGTCTCGTCGCATGCAGTCACCCCGGGGGGGAGGTTTAGGTGGTGCTGCATGCGTCGATAACCGCTGACGAAGTGCCTCGTGTGATCGCGCGTCTAGGCGACCCTAGGGAACCGCAATGGCCGTGCCCTATGGCCGCATCCCCAAGCGCCGACCTCCTGCCCGCGCGTACGTTGCCTTGCGCTGTGGCGATGCGCGGTTTCGTGTCGAGCTCCGGGAACGCCGTGCTCCAGGGATCCGGCCTTTTTTTGCCGTCTCTTGAACAGATTTCGAGACGGTAGGGGACTATACGCTTGCTCTACACGAGCGGCCGGCACGTGCTGGCGCGAAAACAGCATGCCGCGCAAAGCACCAAGGGCAGCCACGATGGCACTATGTTCGCTTGTGCACCTGCCGCTCATTGGTCTGCCTCTTGTTCGCTTGCCTCTTGTCGGGGGTTGGTGCGCAGGCACTACATCCGATCGAAGCAAGGGCAGATCACCAACATCACACAGAGTCATCGAAACTGTGACTTCTCCGATTGTGACGTGGCCGCTATGAAGCAACCCTGGAACATATCATTCATGCTTACTCTCATCGTCGCCTGCGGTGGTGGTGAGTCGAATACTCTCGAGCCCCCCATCGATATGGGCCGCGCCGATCCCGAGACCTCCGACACGGGAGGTGGTGAATCGGGCGGGGTCGACGACGAGGGTGACGAGGGCGAGGTTTCAGATGTACTGCCATGGTGTGCGGCCATCAAGGGCAACGGCAACCGCATCTTCGCGCACTGGGGTGCCCTCGCTCGGCTGTCCGAGCACTATGGTGAGCCGGTGGGGGCCGTCGGTGGTTCCTCGGGCTCCATGACGACGTTCCTCACCGAGGCGCTCACCGGAGGTGGCCTGACGCAGGAGTGTGGTGAGCAAGCGTGCAACCCTCGTGAGCAGGGGGGCCGCGCGGCGCTGCTCTACAAGTCGATGTCGGGGGCCGTCCGGATCTCCACGAGCTTGGGGGGCGGCGGTTCCATCAATGCCCTCACAAAGATCTACGCAGAGATCCAAAGACGCGGGATCCCGGCCCTGCTCTCGGGCAACAACCCACAAGAGGGGGTCGATGCCCTCAAGGGGCTGCTCAAGAGCGAGACTCTCGCCGGTCTGGTCAACCCCGAGATCCTCGAGCTACTGCTGACATCACCCGATCCCGTCGTGCACGCCCAGGACATCGTCGATGCCCTCGGGGGGGCGTTGAGCTTCGAGGCTCCGACGGGTCTGTCCTTCGTCCGGCCCGGGCTCGTGTCGTGGGAGTACACCGCGACACTCATGGGCCGGCTCGGCAACTTCTACGCCGGTCAGGCCCCCGCCGATCGCGATCGGATCGCCGACTGGCTCAACGCGTGTGCCGAGCCGACGCGCGGCATGAGCTGGCAACAAGCACGCTCGGTCGACGACTCGACCGGGCAGACCTGTGGCGCGCGCTTCGATGCCATGTTCACCGATTTCATCCTGGCCTGGGACGAACAGCCCGATGCGCACCACAACCGGGCATCCGAGCCCATCGGCGCCCGTGGGCTGTCGGTCGCGCTGACCGGGACGATCGTCGGCGAGGCGGTGGAGCAGTGGAACCGGGCGCGAGGGGCCTACCAAGCGCAGCGGAGCACCAACTTCGCACCGAGCTTCTCGGACGTTCGAGCCGGCTACTGGTCGCAAGACGAGATCTGGGCCGAGATCGACGCGGGCCTCGCGACGCGGAGCGACCCGCTCAGCACCATGCGACAGCACCTCGGCGCACCCCGCTGGCTCGACGTGCTGGCTCGCTCGCCGGCCGAGCCGGGCTTGTCCGACGCGCGGCCGACCGGGTCGGCCGACATTCGCACGGTGGGCGGCTGGCCCGACCCCGTGCCGTCCATGGTCGCACGGGCCGCGGGCTGCGAGCTCGTCATCGCCGTCAACCGTCCCGGTGAGCAGGGCAGCTTCATGGAAGGGACGACCAGCGCCCTCGGGGCGAGTCAGGCCGTCTACGACGCGCTGTACGATTTCGAGGAATCCAGCGTATTCGACTCGCTGACCGAGGCGGACGCCGTGCTGTGCGCCGAGTGGGATGCGCCCGAGACGACCGATCTGCCGGGGTTGTTCGAGGCGGGGTACGAGGCACCCGTCGAGATCCACAATCCGGTCTTCCATGATGTCGCCGATCCTCTGCCCACGGCTGAAGACGACATTGCGGTGGTGGGCTGCACACCCGGGCTGCGGTGAGCGTTGCCATCGCACGGGACGATGAAGTGCGCGGTTCTGATCGGGCCGCGCGCTTTCATGACCCGCGCAGTCCGTGCGGATCGGCCAATAAGGCGAAGATCCTCACACATTCGTTGAAGGAAATGGAATCCGCTGGTCATATATCTGGCAATGGAATGGCTTCGCGTGGATTGGGTCTGTCGGGCTGCGTTCGTGTTCACCACTGTGTCGTTGTCGTCGTGTGGAGACGACAGCAACCCGGGGACGGACGAGCCGACGTCGACGGGACCGGCCGGCGTATCGTCGAGCGGGCCGACCCCCGCCCCCGACACCGACGCAACCTCGCTGCCGGGGAGCAGCGGGCCTGGCGCAGCGTCCACCACGGCGGTCGCCGACGACACCACGGCCGACGAGACCGGCAGCCCCATCAAGCTCGATGTCGGCGGCGGACAAGACGGCAATACCGTGCGGCTCACCGGTCGGGTCGTGGCCCCCAACGGAGAGATCCCCATAGCCGGCGCGCTGGTCTACGTCACCGGGCAGCCCCCTGCGGGGATCCCTGACGGGGTCTACTGCGACGAGTGTCAGGTGCTGGGGCCCAACGACGCCTACGCGGTCACCGCACCCAACGGGACCTTCGAGATCCTCGCCGGCGCCGGTCTATCGGGCGGCAGTCTGTCGCTCGTGGTCAAAAAAGGCCAGTTCATGCGGATCGAGCCCTTCGAGATCACCGTCGAAAGCGGCGAACAGGCGGTCAGCGAAGCGCAGACCCGGCTGCCCAGCGTCTACGACCCCGCCGTCGGGCACTACATCCCGCGGATCGCCCTGGGATATGCCTCATTTGCCGACCGGCTCGAGGACGTGCTGGCCAAGTTCGGCCTGGGTCAGCTGCAAATAGTGGGCGCGGGCGAGAAGCTCGTCCCCGGCACCGAGCCCTTCGACATCTTCGAGAACGGCGGGGGCAACGGGGGCTTCAACACCCCGGGCACGATCGCCGATCTCGTGTCCGATCCCGACTGGCTCGACGACTATCACATCGTCTTCTTGCCCTGCTCGGGCAATACGCATGCCGGGGTGCTCGACATGACCCGGATCCAGAACATCCGTGACTGGGTGGCGGCGGGCGGTCGCTGGTATGCCTCGGACTACTCCAACGAGTGGCTCGAGCACGTCTTTCCCGACTATCAAACCTTGGTGGGCGAGCCCGACAACGCCGACGGCGGCTCGTATAGCTCGACGGCCACCATACTCGACGACGGCCTGTTGGCCTGGCTCGACGCCCTGCCCGCCGACTACAAGGACATCAACCCGGTCAACCCCGGGCTGGGCTACCCCACCCTCAACACCCTGCCCACGGTGGAGACTGTCGGCAACTACTCCACTGTCGCCTCGGTCGCGCAGATCTTCGTGCCCGACGGCATGGGCGGGCAGGTCGACGTGGGTCACAAGGTCTGGCTGGAGGGGCCCGGCGGGGGCGTGGTTGGTGACCATCCGCTGACGATCGCCGGCACGTTCGGCTGTGGGCGGCTGCAGTTCACCAGCTACCACACGACCTCTGGGGGCAGCTACTACGGGCTGACCCCCCAGGAGCTGGTGCTGCTCTATACGATCCTCGAGATCGGTGTATGCCAAGAAAATCCCTTGCCGCCGCCGCTGGGTTGACGCGGTCGGTCGGCGCGCCGACCGATCGCCGCCGGCCGCGGTCCTGCGTGACCGACTGGTCTCGTTTTCGTGGCGTCTGTTCGACAAATCGGTTGACTCGCTGCGTTCGGCGGGCGAACAAGGAGTGGTGAGCGACGACGAGGAGCGTGCGGTCCGCGATGAGATCAGCCGGCGCCGGGCCGCGGTCGAGCGCGATCAAGACGAGCTGTCCGAGCCAGAGCGCCAGCGGCGGCGGGCCCTGCACTGGATGTGCTGTCCCAAGTGCGGTCTGGACCTGACCGAGATCACCTTCCGCGGGGTCAAGGTCGACAAGTGCTTCGCCTGCGGTGGGGTCTATCTCGACGATGGCGAGCTCGAGCAGCTCGCGGGCAAGCCGGGGTGGTTCGAGGCGATGCGTCTTTACTTTGCATCGCGTTGAGCATCGCGTTGAGCATCGCGTTGAGCATCGCGCCCTCACGTCACGTGCTCGCCTCGCATGCTCGCCGTGCGTGCTCACGTCCCGTGCTTGCCCCGCCTGCTCGCGTTGTGTCCTGGCCTCAGGCCAGCACTACTCGCGGGCGACGAGTTGTTCGACCAGGGTGGTCAGGGTCTGCTCGTCGAGCTCGCCCAGATCGTCGCCCAGGCGGACCCGGGTGCCCGCATCCCACAGATCGACCCGCGCCTTGGGGAAGGGCGTGAGGGCGTCGAACAGGGTGTCGTCGAGCAACTCGAGCTGACGCACCTGCCCGCGGGCGCGGTGGCTTCGGGCCAGCAGGTGCGCCGGGCGATGGCCCTCGTTGCCCGGCTCGGGCACCAGCCCCAGCGGAGCACGACCCCGGCCCAGAATGCCCACCGTCACCGTCACCTGCCACCGGTCTGCCGTGCTCGCCCGTGCGCGCAGGTCGACCGGAGTCTCGGCCCGCTCGCCCCGCACCGCGAGCAGCGAGCGGCCCGCGTCCTCGAGCGTCACCACGTCGGGTAGGTCGAGCTGCTCGGCCACGTCCGCGAGCAGTTCGTTCATCGGTCGGGTGGGCGGGCGCCCGGCTCCTCGTCCCAAAGCGGAGTCCGAGCCCCCGGTGAGGGAGTCGACCCACACGAGCGCCGCCGCCCCGGTCATCAGCACCAGCGGAGGGGTCGACAGCCCCAGCCCGGTGACGAGCAGCAGCGCCAGGGCCAGCCCGCGCGTACGCTGCCCCGGGCTCACCAAGCCCGCATAGGCGGCACTGAACATCGCGAACAGCCCCAGCATCACCAGCACCACCTGCCAGATCGGCACATAGCGGGGGTAGGGTAAAGAGAACGCGAACATCGACTGGGCCAGTCCGCCCAGATCCGCCTCGAGGTTGCCGAAGTGGAACCAGTAGAAGAAGAACAGGATCAGGGTGGCGACCCCCGAGAAGACCATCACCAGCGCGCGCACCCCCGGGGCCACCGAGGGCTGGAACGCAGACCAGGCGGTGACCGTCGCCACGACCATCGCCACCATCAGCACCGGACGACCGGAGTCGGCCACCGACGCCCCCGCCAGGCCCTCGGGCCAGGCCATCAGCACCCGAACCACGAAGGGCAGCAGCAGGGCCACCGCCACCCAGCGCAATCGGCTCGGCTGCAGGCGCGGCCACAACACGGCCAGGGCCGTGCCCCATGCCAGCAGCAAGGTCGCCGCGCCGCCCTGCTCCAGCCACGGCACCCCATGCTCGCCCATGCTCGGCTGCTCCAGCACGTGGGCGACGAGCAGGGCTAGCGTGCCCAGCACCGCCAGGGCGCCGGGAACCACCCGGGCCGGGCCCAGATCCGCCCGCCGGATCCAGTGCATGCCGATCGCCACGCAGATCGCCGCCGCCAGCAGCCCCGTAAAGTGGTGCAGCACATACTCGCCGTGAAAGGCCAGCCCCAGCCCGGTGGTGCGAGCCCGCAGCGGCCAGAACACCGCGCCTTGCCACACCAGCAGCAGCACGGCGGCCCACAGGGGACGCCGACGCAGAAACCACACCACGATGAGCCCGAGCACCGTGGCCAGCATGCCCAGCAGGTATGGCTGCGCGCCTTCGGTTGCGGCCGCCCGTAGATGCTCGAGCGAGGCCAGGCCCAGCATCACCGTGGCCATCACCTGGAGGACTCCGGCGATGAGCGCAACTGCCGCCAAGACCGGGGCGATGGGGTGAGGACCGGTCACGCGATGTTCACGATGTAGCATTGCCCCGCGCACCCGCCCGGGCCACTTGCGGCGTTTTTCTAGGATATTTTCCGAATGCCCGAGAAGTATCCTACATGTAGGATATGAAGCTTGGATGCGCGTTGTTGGCGCTGAGCCTCCTGGTACTGGCCCCCCTCGCCACTGAGGCGGCGGGCCCCGTTCCCCTGGTGGAGCGTCCCTTCGTCGTGGCTCTCGATCCCGGTCACGGAGGGAGCAATGCCGGGTGCACCGCCTTCGACGGCGCCGTCCACGAAAAGGCGCTCACCCTGGTGATGGCCCAGGAACTGCGCGCGATCCTGCAGCGCCGGCTGCCCCATGCCCGCGTGGTGCTCACCCGATCGGCGGACGAGACGGTCACCCTGGCCGAGCGGGTGCAGCGGGCCAACGCAGCGCAGGCCGATCTGTTCATCAGCCTGCACGCCAACGCCTCGGGTGGCGGCCCGCAGACCGGCTTCGAGACCTATATCCTCGACGTCGCGTTGGCCGAGCATGAGGCGGCCCGAATCGCTCATCAGGTCGAGTCGGGGGCCGAGTCAGGGGCCGAGGCCGATGCCGCTCGCGCTCAAGCCAGCACCATGATGCGCCAGCTCGCCCTGATGGCTCACCGCGCGCGGTCGGCCGGCTTTGCCCGTCGCGTGCAGCAACAGCAGGCCAAGCGGTTTCCCGAGCGGATCGATCGTGGCGTCAAGCAAGGCACCTACGACGTGTTGCTCGGCGTGCAGATGCCCGCCGTGCTCTTCGAGGCCGGCTTTTTGGATCATCCCCACGAAGGCGCGCGGCTGCTCGACGCCGGCCAGCGCAGCCTGGTGATCGACGGTTTGGCCGCCTCGATCGTCGGGTACTATCGCGATCACGCGCGCGAGCACTGACGCGCGCCGCCGCGAGTTCGAGCCCGGGTCTCGGTCCCGGATCTCGAGTCTCGTGTCCGAGTTCTCGTGTCCGAGTTCTCGTGTCCCTGTCGTGATCGCACCCACCGGTCGTGCGGGATCCCCTCGGGCGTCATCGTCCCTGTGCAGTCGGGTGCACGCCCCGGCCGCGCACTCGGCTGCACGATCGTGTGATCCGAGCCACAGGTCCCCCCATACGTTTCGTCGACAAGTGGACATGGACCCAGGGACGTTGCTTGGATGAAGACAGCCGATGCTGACGATCTCCGAACGAGTGGTGCGCCGAGCGCTCAATGTCCGCGGGCTTCGTAGCCGGTGGATCCCCACCCGCGTGGGTCGGCTCCACGTGCTCGACGGTCCCGGCCGTGGCTCGTTGCCGCCGATCGTCATGCTCCATGGCTTCTCGGCCAACTCGATCTCCTACCTGGGGCTCTTGCGCCGCTTTGCGCCCTACACCCAGCGCCTGGTCGCTCCCGATTGCCCGGGCCACGGCTTCTCCGAGATGCCGCAAGGGGGCCTTTGTCGCGACTCGATGATAGGCGGCATGTTCGAGGTCCTCGACCGCGTCATCGACGAGCCGGTCATCTTGCTGGGGACCTCCATGGGAGGGTTTGGCGCTCTGCGCTACGCCGCCCGCTCGCCCCATCGGATCGCCGCCCTGGTGCTCGTCTGCCCCGGCGGCGCGCCCATGACCGAGCCGGCCATGCAGCGCTTCTTCGACACCTTTCGGGTGCACGACCACCGCGACGCGCTTCGCTTCGTCGACCGCATGCTCAGCCACTCGCCGCCTGGCCTGCGACATCTGTTGGCCCATGGGATCCGCGGTCGCTTCACGCACCCCGAGCTGCGACGCCTGCTCGACAGCCTTCGCCCCGACGATCTCCTCCAGCCCGCCGACCTGGCGGAGCTTTCGATGCCCACCCTGATGCTGTGGGGGCGGGACGAGATGATCCTTCCGCCCGACCACCTCGAGTTCTTCCGGCGGCACTTGCCGCACCATGCGCAGGTGGAGATCTGGAGCCGATTTGGTCACTGCGGGTACCTCGAGCGCCCTACCGATGTCGCTCGACGGGTCGTAGAGTTCGCTAGAACGGCGATCCTGCCCAAACCCGACGGTCGTCCCGCGCAGGTCGACGAGAGCGCGCAAACCATGACACGGTGTGCGCATCGAACTGCACACCTCCACTAGCGCCCTTCGTTCCAATTCCACAGGAGCGCTCTTCGCGAATCTCGACCACGGTCTCGCCGAGGTCGTGCGCGAGCTCGTGCGCGAGCAGCCGCTGCGTCGCGGCGTGCGGGCCTTGGTGGCGGGGCTTCGCGCCGAGCCCGGGTCGTGGATCGAGCCTCCCGATCCTCGAACGCTCGCGGCGGCCGTGCGCGGCTTTGGCAAGCTGGCGCGCTACCACCGGCTGGAGGTGCGGGGGCTGCCCCGGGTGCCCGACGGTCCCGCCGTGTTCGTGGGCAACCACAACGGGGGGCTCAATCCCGTCGATGGGCTGTTCTTGGTGCACTACTACCGCACGCTCGGCTACGAGCGGCCGGTCTACGTGCTTGCCCACGACATCTTGTTCAAGCACCCCAAGATGGCCGCCGTCATGCGCTCGGTCGGTATCGTGCCCGCCCGTCGCGAAACAGCTCAGCGGGTGCTCGACTCCGGCCACAAGCTGCTCGTCTTTCCCGGTGGCGATCTGGAGACCCTGCGGCCCTACAAAGATCGACGCAAGGTCGTGCTCGCGGGGCGCCAGGGGTTTTGCCGGCTCGCGCTCGAGCACCGGGTGCCGCTCATTCCCCTGGTCAGCGCCGGCTCGCACGAGACCCTCATCGTGCTCCGCCAGGGGCGACGGCTGGCCAAGGCCCTGCGCCTGCCCAAGTGGGCGCGCCTGCACTCGCTGCCGGTGATGCTCGCCTTCCCCTGGGGCGTGCTGGTCGGGCCCACCTGTGCGCTGCCCTACCTGCCGCTGCCGGCCAAGGTCACCGTGCAGATCGGTGAGCCCATCGACAGTCGGCAGTGGGCGCGACCCGAGAGGCTCTATCGCTACGTCGAGGGCACCATGCAGGGCATGCTCGACGATCTCTACGCCGAGCGCATGCTGCCGATCCTCGGCTGAGTACTAGTGATGAGTTATGCCGAGGCCGGCTCGGGATGCGCGACGGCTGTCAGGGCGCCACCCGAGCGATCCAGGCGTCGGAGGTGTCGCCCGGGCCGCCTATCTCAGCCACCACCACCACCGCGAGCGTGTCGGGCTCGCCGTCGTCGTCCTCGTCGACCCGGACCACCTCGACCGAGCGCGCCTTGTCCTCGCCGCCCGCCGAGCTCTCGTAGTCGCTGCGCTGCCACACCAGGTCGCCGGCCGGGTCGAGCTTGCCCACCCAGCGATCGGGGTTGTTGTTGCCCGCCACCACGTGTCCCACCGCGTAGATGTTGCCGGCCGGGTCGAGGGCGATGTCCTCGACCTCGTCGGTGAGCATGTCGTCGGGCGCGTAGGTCCACTGGAGCCGGCCGTCGAGGCCGAGCGCGGCGACCCACAGATCCTCGTTGCCCGGGCCGTCGTCGGTCAGGCCCCCCACGATGATCCGATCGCCGTCCAGGCGCATCGACTGGATCTCCAGGTCTTGCTCGGTCTGCCAAAGTGGTGTGCCCAGACCGTTGGTGTCGTAGACCACGCCTCGCTTGTCCACCTGGCCCCCCGCCACCAGCTCCCCATCGTCGTCCCGGATGACCGCGCGCAGGCGGGTGTGGAAGTTACCCGCCACGGTCGCCAGCCCGTAGGGCGTGAGATCCATGGGGGAGAAGCGATGGGCCCAGGCCGTAGACTCGCCAGCGGCGGTGGAACCTCCCCCTACCGCCGCCATGACGTTGTCGAGCAGGGCGATGTCGTGGCAGGCACCCGGGGCGTCTGCGACTGCCCGTTGATGGGAGGGCTCGAGGGGGAGCGTGGGATCCCATCGTGAGATCCACGGCGTATCGGTTCCACCCAGCTGGGCCTCCCCGCAGACGAAGACGAACCCATTGCCTCCTTGGGCCACCGCCAGCGCGTCGTCGATAGTGTCGGGCCCGTCCTCGACGTCATAGACGACCCGGGTCGTCTCTTCGCCCTCCACCGTCCACAGGCTCAGCAGCACGTCGCGATCGTCGGGCTGCTGGTGCGTGTGGCCCACCGCGACCAGATCGCCCGAGGCCAGCTGGGTCAGGCCAAAGTAGCGATCGCTACGGTCGGCGTCGCCCGCGACGACCGCCTCCCAGATCACCGAGCCACCCCGCACGCAATTGGTATTGCAGCCGTCACCGTCGATGGTGTTGCCGTCGTCGCACTCCTCGCCGGCTTCGGGCTGGGCATTGCCACATATGGGCGAGTCGGGCAGGTCGGGCTCTTCGCCCGAGGTGCTGCTCTTCGAATCGTTCGAAAGACCCGAGCTCCCCGTCGAGCTTCCCGCCAATACGCCCGTGCATCGGCGAGCGAGGGGTCCGGCCAGATCGCTGAAGCGACGACCCGAGGGACAGTCGGGGTCGGGGTAGCTGCAATATCGGGCGTCTTCGCAAAAGCCCCGCGCCACTCCGGCGATGCAGTCCTCGTCGCTGGTGCACTGATAGGGCTGTAGATCGACGCAGGCCTGCGTCATCGTCCCGGCCAGGATTCCCACGGCGAGTCCGATTGCGGTCCAGTGCCCTCGCACTCGGCCACCGTAGTGCTCCGACGCGAGGCGGAGCAAGCTCGAAATGCCGTGGGGCGCTCGAAAGTGCGCGGACCGCTAGCGGTTGGGGGCGTGGGTCGGACGCCGGCCCTCGCCGGTGAAGGTCGAGGGATCCACCAGCCAGCTCCGGTCCAGGTAGGGGCCCAGCGTGCTCGAGATCCGAGCACGGTTGCCCGTGCGCCCCAGGAAGGCGAGCATGCCGTCGAGATCGTCCAGGCGAAAACCCTCGGCCTTCATGCCCGCCCACTTGAGGGCGGTGACCACCCGATCGGTCGCGGGCAGATCGGACATGACGGCCAGCCGGGTCCCGTGCTTTTCGTGCAGCGCGACCAGATCGTGGCGCAGGCCGACGTCCGGCAAGAACTCGACCGGCACCAGCAGCATGCGTGAGAGCTGGCGCGCCCGCATGGCCTCGCGCATGCACGACCGCCACTCGCGTTCGTTGACATGGTCACGTCGAAAGACGGTCACGAAGATGTCTTCGGTGACGCCGAACGCAATGGTCTGTCGATCCTCCACCCCCATAGGTGTATGAGTCGGGGGCGGCTCGGGCAAGGGGGCGGGATGGTCCTTTCGGCCATGACGTACGATCGGGGCGGCCGGTCTGCGAAGGGTCCCAAAGCGGGTCGCCGCCGTGGGAGTTTGGCGCGGCAGGGTCAGCGTCGAGGGTCGCACGCAACCCCAAGAGGGGACCGTGCGCGACCCTGCGCGATGATCGGACGACGATGATTCGGTTCATCGTGAGGGCGCGGGTGTGTTGCCACGTAGCATGCGCAGACCCACGTAGATCGCCAGTCCCAGCGGCCCGAACATCAGCGTCAGCGCCAGGATGGGCGATACCAACCACGGCGACCGCCCGTGTTCGTGGGCGTCGAGATAGATCCAGCGGCCCACGAATAGATCGAACGCCAGGAAGTGGATCCAGCCCACCGTCGCCCCCGCCGGCGTGCCCAGCATCGACGCGATCGTCTGCAGCTTCGGCTGGGCGAGCACGGGCAGGGCCTCGACCATCATCGGGATCACGAGCGCGGCATAGAGCAAGGCCGCGGGCAGTACGACCAGCGGCGAGCGCATGACCGTCATCGTCACCCGCCACTTCGGGGCGAAGACCATCATCAGCCACTGTGGCATGACCAAGAGGGAAGACGCGGAGAATAGAGTGTCCATCATGGTGGGCTGTTCCTCATCGTGCGATCGAAGACCGCGGGATCGTTCGACGCGAGCCCCTTCGTATCAGGTCTCGGGGGGCGATCGGGAGATCGGCGGAGCGGGCCCACGCGACGCCCGGGGATCTCGACTCAGGATCCTTGGGCCGCGCAGCGTTCCTGCCAGTCGGGGTGGATCGCCTCGACGGCGAACAGCCCCACCGTGAGCGCGCGCGGGGGATCGACCTGCGTGTAGACGGGGTCGTCGAAGTGAGCCAGGAGGCGTAGACGAAACACCGGGGTGAAAAGGGGCAGCCAGTCGGCGGGGATCGCCATATGCGTGGGGGCTCGGCGGACGAAGTGACATCGCTTGGCGGTTCGATCGAAGTGTCGCCGCGCGGCTTGGTGATCGTTGAGCCCGACCAGATCGATCACCGTCATCGATCGCGGCGCAAAGAAGCGCGGCGCTCCGGCGCCTTCCACCGCCACGCGAGCATCGCGGGGAAGGTGCTCGGCCATGTGGTGTGCGACCGCGGTGTGCAGCTGGTGGGTATCGGCGCGCTGGGCCTTGGCTTGTCCGTAGAGCGCGTGGACCTGCAGGCCGGCGACCACCGCGACCGGCAGCATCAAGACCAGGGCCAACCAGCGTCGCGCCGGCAGCCCGAAGGGCAGCAACACCGCGAACACCCCGGCAAAGGGGGCGAAGTAGCGGCTTTGGTAGAACGATAGCGAAGGATCGAGAGGGCGACTTATCGCGATCGCCCCCCAGGTCGCCAGGCCGGCGAGCACCAGCGCACAAAGCTCGGGCCGGCGCGCTCGCAGATCGGTGCGCAGGGCCAGGACCACCAGCACCACGCCGGTGAGCGAGACCAGCCAGGGCTGCCAGGGCAGCACCTGGGCTTCGACATACGCCAGGCCGGGCACTCCGCCCCCGGGTCCCTTGATGTACTGGGCGTTGGGCCACCACTGTCCCGCCACGCCGCGGCAGTAGAGCATCCAAAGGGCCAGGGCGAGCCCGGCCCCGAGCGCGGCATAGAGTGGCGCGCGCAGGGCCGGTCCTCGCTGAGCTCGGCGCCAGCGCCACGGCACCAGCACCCCCGCCAGCGCGAGTACGAAGCCCAGGGCTTCGGGGCGGGCCCACACCACCAACAGCCCGCTGGCCGCCGCGGCACCCGGATGCTCGTCCAGGACCGCCCAGCTCACCGCCAGCACCAGCGCGGCGGTGAGCGAAACCTCCATGCCGCTGGTCGAGGCCTGCACCAGCGTGGGGGTGCACGCCACCAGCACCCCGGCCAGCAGGGCCAGCGACAGTACGGGCACCGGGTGCTCCATGCTGGCGCGGCGCCGGGCTAGCTCCAGGCCCAGGTGGGCGCCGGTCCACGCGGTCACCCCGTGGAGCAGCACCCCCAGCAGCTGGACCGCCCGCACGGGAGCGCCGCTGGTCGGCCACGCGGCGAGCACCAGCATCCATAATGGGCTCGACGAGCCTAGCTCCCAGTCGCCGGGGTTGTAGCTGGGCCCGTCACCCAGGCGCAGGCTCTTGGCGTAGGCCAGGTGGATCCACGCGTCGTCGAGCGGGAAGTCGTCGGGCCCAGGCAGCATCAATGCGGCCAGCAGCGCGGCGGCCATGGCGGCCAGCCAGCGCGCCCAGCCCTCGTGGGCGAGCGCCGTGTCACGAGCACAAGGGGCGGCCGTGGGGGCACCCGTCGATTGCTCGTCGGTGGCGGGGTTTGGTTCGGGCTCGGGCTCGTGCTCGGGCTCGGGCTCGGGATCGGCGGGGCTCATCATTCGAAGCGCAGGTTCTTGGCGTCCGCGCTCAGGGCATCGAACGCGTGCGCGAGCCGATCCCGAGCCTCGTCGACGCCGTGGCTCTTGCGCAGCGCCGGTAGGATCTGTTGGGCTTGAGCCGCGTAGCGCTCGGACGATCCACGAAACGAGCTCATCCAGAACACCGCTTCGGCCGCGCTTCGGTGCTCGTCGGCATGCCGCGTGAAGTCGGCCTGGGCCGTCTCGAGCTCGGTATGCACGGCCTGACAGCCCTCAGCGGTGGCCCGCTGCGCGGCTACGCAGCGGGTGAGCGCCCGGGCTCGCTGCACCAAGTGGCGGGCGTGCCACTCTAGATCCTGACCCTTGCGTCGCTCGACCTCGACCAACCGGTTGCGGTCGACTTCATCCTTGCGGGCTACCACCTGTTGCGCGAGCTGATCGTCGGCCTCCGACCACGCCGCGTAGGCCGCCGCGAACGGCGGCGCGAGTTGCTTGCCCCGGGCCCATTGATCTTGCGCATAGCCCCGTGTCTCGTAGTACGTGTCCAGCTCGACGCTCAGTTGGGCAAACGTGCGGGCATGCGTCAGGTATTCGGCCATCGCCTGCTCGATGCGGGGCAGGGGCGGGCGTAGCAAGGGCCCCTGGCGGCCCGCGTCTTCGCAGGGGGTCAGCTCGCTGTCGATCTTGTAAAGGTACGGCTCGATCCCCCGTTTGCGCAGCGTCCCGTCCGCTTTGATCCGCTCGTCGTAGCGCTGCCAGCTCTGGCGGATCCGGGTGCTGGCGCTCGCGCGACACTCGAGGTAGAGCACGAGCTTGCGGTCGAGCTGCTCGTGCTCGGTCAACGTCCGGCCGACGGCCGATCCCATCGCTGTGGGCTCCGACAGCTCTTGCGCGATCTTCTGGGCTTTGTCTTCGATCGCCGAGCCGACGCGCTCACAGCCACCCATGGCCAGCAGCAGCCCGGCCAGCCACCGTCCGGCCAGCCACCGTCCGGCCAGTACGCCTGGTCGCCCGAACGTCCGTGCCCGTGTCCTTTTGTAGGCCCGGGCCATCGCTCTTGGTGTGGGCATGTGCTCGGTCAGACCCAGTGGGGATCCTCGGGCACGATGATCCGCAGATGGTGAAAGAGGTTCTCGATGCGGTAGTGGCTCGTTGAGACCCACTCCTCGCCGTCGATCTGGGCAGGGAGCACGTCGAGCCCCGCCGGGCGAAACAGGCGGACTTCGATGTGCTTGCCCTTGGGGACCTCGCGGCGGGGCACGCCGAGCACCTCGAGGTCGTCGCCGGTCACCGGGTTGTGCTTGTGGCCTCCGATCGCGGCGGCCGCCCAATCCGAGTGCCCGTGCAGCACCACCACCTCGAAGCGGCCGTCGTCGGCCTTGGCGTTGTGGTCGAAGATCCAGTCGCCGGCGAAGAGGATCGTGCCCTGGACCAGCAGATCGGTGACCCCGGTCAGCTCGCTGGTCTCGCCGTCGATCGTCAGCTCCGCCGAGAAGCTCGTGCGGGTGACCATCCCCGACAGCAGACTGCGCAGGGCCGCGCTGGTGTAGACCAGCTTGTCGCGGTACACACGCCGCACCAGGGGCATGCGCTCGACGAACTCGCGGTCTCGATTGCGCTTGAACAAGATCCGGGCCGACAGGCCCACCCCGCAGCTATCGAACCACAGATCGGTGGCCACGGGCTCTCCCTGCTCGTCCAGCGCCTCGATCCGGCCAACGTCGAGCCACTGCTCGATTCCCGCCGCGATCACCTCCACGTTGCGAGGCAGAGCTTTGACCCCGGCGGTGATCCCGAATGAGCGTCCTTGATCGTTGGCCGTGCCCATGGGCAGCATACCCAGGGGTACATCCACCCCCGTGCGCTCGCGCGCCAAGATGATCCCCTTGGCGGCTTCCGCGAAGGTGCCATCACCGCCCATGTAGATCACTCGGGCGACGTCTTCGGCCTCGAGCCGCTCCGCCAGCGCCCCTACGGTGGCCCCCTGCGGCAAGGTGGCGAAGAACTCCGGGTCGAGGCGGCTCTGGTCGAGGGCCTCCATCGCCTCTTGGATGTACCGCTTGGCCTTGCCGCTGCGGGCGGTGGGGTTGGCAACGAGCAGGGAGCGGCGGCTGTTCGCCACGTTGGAGCCAGCGTACCACCGACCTTGGGGGGGCGGGGCGGTCGTTGGCTCCCGCCCACGCCATGGAACACCGGTTTCACCCCGTCTGCGTTGGGATCCTCCCGCACTTGTGGGTGCGCCGAGGAGGGAAGATCTGCTACCCATTGGCGCCATGATGGTTCGTCGTGCCGGTTGGATGCTGAACGTGTGGGCGGGTGTCGCGGGGCTGTGCCTCGGTACGGTGGGGTGCACCAAGAAGACTCCGCCCTCGCAGCCGCCTGCCGAGGAGCCGTTCACCTTCGAGAACCCCGGGGGCATGTGGATGCCCAGCCAGCTGTCCGATCACACGGACACCCTCCAAAAGCTCGGGGTCGCCTTTCCGCCCGAGGACCTGACCGATCCCACCGCGTTCCCGTTGGGGGCGGTGGTCAGCCTTGGGGGGTGCTCAGCCTCGTTCGTGTCGCCCCAGGGGCTGATGATCACCAACCACCACTGCGTGACTCGGGCCCTCCAGCACAACTCCACTCCCGAGCAGAACCTCCTCAAGGAGGGCTTCTTGGCCGCCGATCGCAGCCAGGAGTTGCCGGCGGGTCCTGGGCAGCACGTATTTGTCACCACCGCCTTCACCGACGTCACCGACAAGATCCTGACCGGTCTGGACACGATCGAGGACGATCACGCGCGGGCCGTGGAGCTGGTCGCGCGCACCACCGCGTTGTCCAGCACCTGCGAGGCGCAAAAGCCTGCCACCCGTTGCATGGTGGCCAGCTACTTCGACGGGGCCCAGTTCATTCAGATCGAGCAGTTGCACATCAAGGACGTGCGGTTGGTCTATGCCCCCCACGCGGGGATCGGAGTGTTCGGCGGCGAGGAAGACAACTGGCGCTGGCCCCGACATACCGGTGACTACGCCTTCCTTCGCGCCTACGTGGGTCCCGACAACCGACCCGCTGCTCGCGCCGATGGCAACGTCCCCTACCAGCCTCCCTACCACCTGAAGATCGCCACCGAGCCGCTGGCCGAGGGGGACTTTGCCATGGTGGCCGGCTATCCCGGGGTCACCTATCGGCTGCGGACTGCGGCCGAGGTCAAGGAGGCGGTCGACTGGCGCTATCCCCAAAAGATCGCCCGCTATGAACAGTACATCGCGCTCTACGAGCAGCTGGGGGCGCAGGATCCCGAGCTGGCGATCAAGGCGGCCAGCCGCCTGCGGGGGCTGGCCAACTATCGGATCAACTTCCAGGGCATGCTCGACGGGCTCGCCGCCGGGGGCCTGGCCGAGGCCAAGGCCAAGCTCGAGCAGGATCTCCAGGCGTGGATCGAAGCCGATCCCGCGCGCAAGGCCAAGTACGGCACGGTGCTGGCCGACATGGCCGCCCTGCAGGCCAAGGCCCAGGAGCGTCGTGACTATGATGAGGCCGTCGAGGAGATCCTGCGCGGCAGCGTGCTGCTGCGGGTTGCGCTGGCGATTCGGGCGATCGCCACCGAGCGACAAAAGCCCGAATCGGAGCGCAAGCCCGGCTACTCCGAAAAGGAGATCGCAGCGCATCAAGCCAAGCTTGCGGGCCTGGCCGAGCGCTACGACGCCGTGCTCGACCGGGCGGTGCTCAAGCTCGCCCTGACCCGCGCCGCGACCCTGCCCGAAGGGCAGCGCCCCGACGTGATGCTCGAGGCGCTGCTGGGCCGAGCTGGCACCCCGCCGCTGGACGCCGCCGCCGTCGACAAGGCGCTGGGCAAGCTCTACAGCAAGACCACGCTGGGGAATCCTGCCGCGCGTGACAAGCTATTGTCGGCACCCCTCAAGAAGATCGAGCGCAGCCGTGATCCCATGCTCAAGGCGGCCGCCACGATCGAGCTGGTCGTCGACGACGTGGAGCATCGCAAGGTGGCGCAGGCCGGCGCCATGGCCCCTTTGCGCCCGATCTACGTGGCCGCGTTGCGCGAGTTCTCCCCTACGCCCCTGGCCCCCGACGCCAACGGGACCCTGCGGGTCAGCTACGGCACGGTGCGGGGCTACCAGCCCTCGCCCGACGCAGAGCCGTATACGCCCTTCACCACCATCTCGCAGATGGTGACCAAGGCCACCGGCGAGGAGCCCTTCGCCGCCCCCGCGAGCCTGTTGGCCGCGGCCCGAGCCAAGCAATTCGGGCCCTACGCCGACGCCACCCTCGGCGAGCTGCCGGTCGATTTCTTGGCCGATCTGGACATCACCGGTGGCAACTCCGGCTCGGCCACCCTCAACGCTCGCGGTGAGCTCATCGGGCTGGCCTTCGACGGCAACTACGAGTCGATCGCCAGCGACTGGCTGTTCCAGCCCGCGGTCACCCGCTCGATCCACGTCGACATCCGCTATGTGCTTTGGATCATGGACGCGGTGGACGGTGCGGATCACCTGCTGACCGAGATGGGCGTGACCCCCAGCCTCGACGGGCCGGCAACCCCGACGACGCCGGCCGCCGCGCCCTCGGGCGGGGCCGCGTCCGCGGCGGCGGCCCAGTGAGCCTGGCCGTCGCCGGGGCGGGCTACTGCGTCGGCACTAGGCTCGACCGACGACCGGCTCGGCTCCCGCCAACCATGGGGTGAAGGCGGCGCTTCGCCCGGCCGCGATCCGTGACCGAGATCGATCGAGATCTTCTCGCTCAGGGACGCTCATGGGTGTTCGCCGCTTCTGGTCAAGAGGACACGACCCGGTTGCGGCCCGCTTGCTTGGCCCGGTAGAGGCGGGAATCGGCCAGCTGGACGAACTCGTCGGCGGTGGTGACCTCGGGCTCGATCGCGGCGACGCCGATCGAGATCGTCACCGAGATGTCGCGCCCCTCGAATACGAAGCTCGCTTCCTCCACCATGCGTCGCAGCGTCTCGGCAAAGCTCGCGGCCTGGGATAGACCGATCTCCGGCAGGATGATCGCGAACTCTTCGCCGCCGTAACGAGCGGGGATGTCGACCCGGCGAGAGCGCTTGCGGACGAGCTGAGCGAGTCGATGCAAGACGTGATCGCCGGCGCGGTGCCCATGCGTGTCGTTGTGGCGCTTGAAGTGGTCGATGTCGAACATGAGCAGAGCGAGCGGGCGGGAATAGCGGCGCGCGCGCGCAAGCTCGCGCTTGAGCGTCTCGGAGAAGTATCGCTTGTTGAAGATCTGGGTGAGCCCATCCACCGTCGTCAGTCGGTAGATCTCCTCGTGGTATGCGCTCTCCACGTTGTCGCCGGCGAGGAATTTGAAGATGGAGCGACCGATCTTGATGAGGTCTCCATCTCGAAGGAAGGCGGTCTGGATCCGCTGATCGTTGACGTAGGTCCCGTTGGTCGACTCGTTGTCGCGGAGTACGACCCGATCGTCGTCTCTTACGATCATCGCATGGATCCGCGAGATCGAGTCTTGGGCGATGCACACGTCGCTCTTCATCGAGCGTCCGATGGTGAGATCGCGATCTTGGATGTTGTACTTGCGCCCGAGCTCGGGCCCGTAGATGACGACGATGCAGGAGTTCTTCGCGGAGCGGCCGGTGGTGGGCTGCTCGAGCTTGTGGACCACGGTGACCACGGAGTCGTCTCGACCCAGTACATCGCCGGAGCTCGAGCCGGATCTCGAGCGGGGGGGGCGGTGCGAGGAGGCGGGGGGAGGTTCGTGGGCAGATCCTTGGGCAGACCCGTGGGCAGATCCGCGCGCAGACTCGCGCGCAGAATCCTCTGTGCGATGCGGGTCGGACGGATCGGTCGCAGGTGCGGTGAACTCTTCGGTCTTGCGGATCATGGTGGAAATCGAGAGGTCCCAACGGGGCGCGACATCGCAACGCCTCAGACCGAACCCGGCAATCGAGGTCTCATGAGGGAGCATGTGCGCAATGAGCTCCGTGCGATATGGACCCGAGGCATCGACCGTGGGGGTGCCGGCGCGCACGCGCGCTCTTGCACCCTTGCAGTCACCGCGTGCGCGCCAACGACGAAGCGAAAACCGCTCACCGTACCATTGGCCGGGAGTGGGAGCTTGTAGGGCACATGCAGACGCTCACCGCACGAAGGCGAAGTCGAGGTGGGCACAGACACGTCCATCATTTCGACCAACGCATCGATCGTAGAACTCGTGACACTCGGGCGTAGAACTCGTGACACTCGGGGTTTCATTCGTGTGTATGTCGCTGACGCACATTCGAGCTCGGTCTCGACGGCATGCACGATGAGTACGACGATCTAGACGGCCATCGAGGGTCCCGGTTGCGAGTGTCGGGTGCGGTCGTGGTCGTCCCGCTATGAGGCCGTGCCTGGGCCTTCGACCGGGCGACAGCCCGACCGGGCGTGGTCGATGTAGCCGTCGATGCGCAAGAGTACGACTCGTACGCCACAGTGCCCCCGCATGGCTCGGTTACCAGCCGGCGGGGGTATCGATGGGTCCTCAGCCCAGGGAGTCCATGATCTCCATGGCCAGCTCGCAGTACGGGTTGAGCTCGAGCGCTCGGTCGCCCGCCTCGCGAGCCTGTGGAATGTCTCCTTGCGCCTTGTGGATCGCCGCCCGGTACGCGTAGACGAGATCGAGGCTCGGATCCATCTGCTGGGCGTAGTCCAACAGCTCGAACGCATGCACCGCGGTGTGTTCATCGTGGCCCGAGGCCTGGAAGCGGGCGTAGGCGAGCATCGCGTGGAGCTCGGCCACGTCGAATCCGGCCTCATAGGCTTGCTCGAGGGCGCTGACCGCCTCCGCCCAGCGCTGCTCGGCGACCGCGGACTGGCCTTCGTTGAACCGCAGGGCACCCATCACGTCGCCCCCTAGATCGTCCTCGCTCAGATCGAGATCGGGATCGTCCAGGCCTGGAGCTTCGTCCGATTCGGCGTTGAGATCGATCTCGTCGAGATCGGCAAAGTCGAGGGGGTCGTCGTTCGGTTCGTCTTCGGATGCGTCGAGCTCGTCTAGTTCCAGCTCGTCGGGCGAGACCTCCACCACCGAGTCTTCGATCGGCTCGGCGGCTTCGAGGGAGTCTGGGTCGAGGGTGACCGGATCGATCGTCTCCAGGATCTCGCCGCCGCCGAGCTCACCCAGGCCGGCCTCGTCCGGGCTTAGCGCGGGCTCCACCGAGATCGGGGCGTTGGAGCCGAGCAAGTCCATGGCCTGGGCCTCCACGTTCTCGTCGACCATGAGTAGGTCGTCGTCGGGGGCCAGATCGAGCAGATCCTCCTCGTTGGCCTCCGGGGGGGATGCGGCCGAGGGCGGGGTGACTGGTGGTGGCGTCGGGGTGGCCGGCTCGGGGCGGGACGACAGGCGGAGCGGACCCGAGGGGACGGTGGGGACGCTTGGTGACGACAGCAGGGGAGGAGGGATGCCCGGCAGATCGGCACTGGACAGCGAAGGAGGCGGGTCGACGACGGGGGGTGGCGTCATGGAGGCCGGTTCCGCCGGCAGCTCGTCGGGCGGCGTGGGCATGGTCCCGGTGGCTGCGACCGGGGTGGGCACGGCCGGCCCTGCGATCATCGGCCCCGGTGGTTCTACGGCGGTGGGGACGTCCCCGTCGAAGTCCGGCGGCGTGCGTTCGTCTCGGGTCAGCTCTTCGAACGCGGGCTCGTGGTCGAGCAGCGGCGGTGGCTCGGCGTCTACGTCGAGCAAGGGCGGCAGGGCCGGGCCGCTCGCCTCGCTGTCGTCGCCGAGCTCGATCTGATCCTCGTCGAAGGTCTCCTCGATGCTGTCGGGCTCGGCCGCGAGCAGATCCTCGGACAGGTCGGTTGCCCGCAGTACCGCGGCCATCCGTACTACGCCCGAGTCTTCGCCCACCCCTTCGAAGCCATCTTCGTGATCCCCGAGCAGATCGGGGGATTGGGGCAGCTCGCCGGGCAGCGGGGTGTCTTCGTACTCGGTGATGAGGGCCTGGGCCTCGAAGCTGGGGCGCAGCTCTTCGTCGGTGCCGCCTCCCGGGGACAGGTTGGGCACGGGTGGCCACTCGACTTGGGGCTGGGCTTGGTCGGCGAGCTTGATGAGGCCGGCCAGCAAGAGCCCGCACAGGAGTGCCTGGGGCGTGGGTACCCGAGGGTCGGGCGTGGCCTTCATCAGGTCTCGCACTGTGCGGCTGCCGTCGAGACAGGCCAGGAAGTGGCGCTCCTCGGGCAGCAGCGACAGCTCGGCGGTGGCGGCCGCCTCTTCGATCAGCACCGGGTACTTGGACGCTACCGCGTCGAGGGCCTCGCTGGCGCGGTCCTCGGAGTACTGATCTTGGATCGCTTCGACGATCACGCCCTCGGCGCTGGACTTGAGGGTGATCCCGAACTGCAGATCGGGGGCCTCGCTCTTGAACTGGTAGCGGCCCTCCTCCCACGAAAAGATGTCGAAGAGCTTGGCGCGCAGCTGGGCTTCGAGGCCGTAGCGTAGGTTGCCCTCGGACAGGATCCCCATCTCCACCAGCAGCTCGCCCTGCTTCTTGCCCGTGCGGCGGATCGCCTCAAGGGTCTGTTCGCACTGCTCCTGGGTGATGAGCCCTTCCTGGGCGAGGATCTGACCCAGGCACTCCGACAGCACGTTGGAGCGCACGAAGACCGGCTGGCCCCCCTCGAAGAACACGACTTTCTTGGTCTGTCCCGACAGTAGGTACAGGCTGCCGTCGACCTTGTGCCGTGCGACCTCGCGGATGAGCCGCGGGAATGGCACCCGACGCAGTGATCCTTTGGGGGGGAAACCGAGGGGCTCTTGAGAAACCGGGGCCGTGGCCATGGGCACTTGGGGGGAGGGCTCGGGCGCATCAGCCCGGCAGGTGACGATCGAAGGCCGCGCGAATGCGGGCGCGTGCGTGGAAGAATCGCTCCATCAGCTCCGTGCGGCCCGGTAGCCCCATCCTACGCGCAAGGGTGACCAGTCGGGGAGAGTTTTCCGAGAAGCGGTCGGGGTCGTCGCCTCGGCGTCCTGGGCTCATGCGCAGGCGGTTGAGCAGGAGTCGGGAGAACCGATAGTCCGCGGACAGCGCGGTTACCTCCTCCAACGATAGGTGGTCGCTCGCCCCCAGGCCCTCCAGTGCATCGATGATGCCCAACGCGCGGGCGGCCGGTGTGGTGGGGCCATGGATCAACTGTAGGGCGGCCACCAACAGCTCGAGCTCCAGACAGCCGCCCTGGCCGGTCTTGGCGTTGTACCAACCAGCGGTGCGATTTTCGCGCCCCAGCTCGCGTTCGATCCGATCCCGAAGGCGACGGGTCTGGGATCGGATCTGTGAGGCGTCCGCATGAGGGCCGCTTGCTGGGCCGAACCCGAGGGTGCCGTCGACCGTCTGCTGCACCGTCTGGCTCAGAGGTCCCGGCAGGGTGGTCGCCATGTATTGGCCCGGAATGTCCCGCGGTGACCCGTGCAGGACGGGGCCGACCTGTCCGGGCTCGCCGGTGCGGATCTCCGCGACAGGTCGCATGCGCAGCAGGGCCAGCCGTTCCCACACCGCGACCGTTCGCTGGTGGTAACGGCCAAAGCCGGCGAGCGAGGTGACCAGTAACCCCTGGCGTCCCGAGGGGCGCAGGCGCATGTCGACTTCATAGAGGCGCAGGCCCAGTACACGGCTCTCCAGGCGACTCATCAGCTGCTGGGCCAGCCGGGTCGCTCGAGCCTGGGCGCGTGCATCATGGTCGTCCGGTCGCGGATCGAACACAAACATCAGATCGAGATCGGATCCGTAGTCCATCGCTCGCATGCCGTGCTTGCCCAGCGCGAGCACCGACAGATCGAACGCGGGTCCCGGCTCGGCCGCCAGATCGCGCAGCAGCATGCGAACGACCAGATCCGCGATGTCGGAGATCGAGCGCCCCACCGCCATCGGATCCGGTCGGCGCCCCAGGTCGTGTAGCCCCACCCGGACCAGCTGCTGGTGCTTGAAGTGCAACAATGTTGCATCGAGACCGCGTGGATCGGGGGGGAGCTGGCGTAGATCGGCGGTCAGCGTGGCTGTGGTCGGCAAGGTGGGCTGGGCCGCGCGCTGCAAGAGCCCCAGGATCGGATCGGGCGGGGTGGCCGGGTGCCCCGTGCCGGCGGGGCGGCCCGGCGGGAATCCGATGAGCCCGCGCGACAGCGGCTCGCTGGCCCCGAGCACCTCGCCGGTCAGACGCAGCAGATCGAGTCCCGCGGGGCCGGGCCGGGCGAACGCTCGCCAAAGGCCGTAGTGGGCCGGGCGTGCGGCACACAGCTCCACCAGGCGGCTCGTCGCGGCTACGGGGTCGGCGCTGTCGAGGCAGGCGCGCAGGAGGTTGTCTGCTCCTTGGCGCGCGTCGCCCCGTGCGGTGAACGCACCATTGGGTCGGGTGTAGAGGTGCTCGAGCAGGGCTTCGGTCTCGGTGGGGTCGTACACGCCCAGGCTACGCAGCGCCGTGATGCGGGCCGGCCGGGGGGCGCCTTCGTCGAGCACCACCGCCATGTCCCGGGTGCGGGGGTCGTTGGGGGGATCGTCGCCGGCGATCGTCTGCGCGATCGCTCGGGTGCGGGCCCGGTGCTGTTCTAGCTGCTCGTCGAGCGACTCGGTCGCGTCTGTCTTCGGCCAGCGCAGGCGCCCGAGCAGTCGGGCGCGGGCCGAGGGCTCGGCGGGGAGTCGGTGGGTCTGTTGTCCGTCGGTCAGCTGTACTCGATGCTCGACTCGGCGGAGCCAGCGGTAGGCGCGGCTCAGATCGCGGTGCTCTCGGTCGCTGACCAGGCCCGCGGCCAGCAGGCTGTCGAGGGCGGGCAGGGTGCCGGTGCTCCGCACACTGGGGTTACGGCCGCCGTGCAGCAGCTGTAGGGCCTGCACGGTGAACTCGATCTCCCGGATCCCACCCGCGTCGAGCTTGAGATCCACCGCCTCCGCGCCGATCCGGGTGGCCTCACGGCGGGCTCGCTGCATCATGTCGGCGATCTCGGCGAAGATCTCGGGGCCCACCGAGCGTCGGTAGACGAACGGGGTCAGGCGGGCCAGCAACAGCTGGCCCAGGTCGAAGCGGCCGGCCAGGGGGCGTGCTCGAAGCCACACCTGCCGCTCCCACGGGCGGCCGTGCCGCTCGTAATACGCCTCGGTGGCGCTGACCGAGGTCGACAGCGGGCCGCGGCGGCCAAAAGGGCGCAGGCGAAGATCCACGCGGAATACTGGGCGCCAGCGTCCCTGGCCCTCGAGGTGTCGCACCAACTGGCGCAGGCGATTGTGGAGATCCACCGTGGCGCCGCGCGACGACACGCTGTCGCCCACCGCGTCGTCGTGCACGAACACCAGGTCGATGTCGCTGAGGAAATTGAGCTCGTCGCCCCCGAGCTTGCCCATGCCGAACACCACCACCTGGTCGGCCAGCGAAAGCTGCTCCAGCACCACTTGCAAGCAGGCCGACACCAGGGTGCAAAGATCCCCGCCCACCTCCTCCAGGGGGGCGTCCTCTACCTCGCGCGCGGCCAGCCGGAGGTACTCGTGGGTGCGCACGATGCCCAACGCTTCGTCGAGTGTTCGGGCGGTCAGCTGCTGACGTAGGGCCTGGATCGGAGCGAGCCGTGGTGCATCCGGGTCCAGCCCGTGCCGCGCGGTAGGATCGAGCCCCACCAGGCGGGCCGCATAGCTGCCTTCGTGCAGCAATCGGGCGAGCCGGGGGGAGAACGGGGCCTGCCAGAGCTCCGCAGGTAGGCCCTGGGCGCGGACCAGGGCCTGGTCAGGCTCGGGGCCGTCGACCAGCGCCTGGAGCACCCCCTGCCATGGCAATGGGGCTGTTCGGACCATCAGGGTCCGCTCGGGGCGGGTGAGGGTCGAGCGCAAGCGATCGAGCCACGACGACGGCAGAGGATCCATCGCGCCTCCGATGGTGGCACGGCCTTGCCTCCAATGCCCAGCCCGTTCGATTCTACCGGATATGAGCGACAAGTGGGATCGACGCTTCATCGAGCTGGCCCGACACATCGCCGGTTGGAGCAAGGATCCCTCCACGAAGGTTGGCTGCGTCGTCGTGGGCCCGGACCGAGAGATCCGCAGCACCGGCTTCAACGGGTTCCCGCGGGGCATCGACGATTCGATCGAGCGACTGTCGGATCGCAACCAGAAGTACCCGCTCATCTGTCACGCCGAGGAGAATGCCATCATGCACGCGGCGCGGATCGGTGTGTCGCTCAAGGACTGCAGTGCCTACGTCACCTGGCCGCCCTGTACCCGCTGTGCCCGGTCGTTGATCCAGGCCGGCGTTCGCATGGTGCACTACCCCGCGGGGCTGACCATTCCCGAGCGTTGGATCGCCGACTTCGAGATGAGCACCGGCATGCTCCGCGAGGCGGGGGTCACGGTCCGCACCGTCGAACAAGGAGAGCCGGAGCCGGCGGGGTTCTGAATCGAATCGCCGCCGGTGAGCGCTGTGCGTCGCCTTGCTCGCGGGTCGAGCGATTCGGTGCTCGCGTGACCGCGGTTACGGTATTCCTGCTACCGTCGGCTTGCCATGAGCAACCTGGTCGCGATCATCCTCGCCGCGGGTAAAGGCACCCGCATGGCCTCCGATCTACCCAAGGTGCTGCATCCCATGCTCGGCGAGCCGCTGGTGGTCTACCCTATCCGTGCCGCACAGGAGGCCGGTGCTTCGACGATCGTGGTCGTGGTGGGATACGAGGGGCAGCGGGTCACCGACGAGGTCACCACGCGCTTCCCCGGTTCCGACGGGTGGCTGCGGTTCGCCACTCAAAATGAGCAACTGGGGACCGGGCATGCCGTCATGTGTGGGCTGCCCCAGGTGGAGCAGACCGAGGGGGTGGCGCTCATCCTCAGCGGCGATGTTCCGCTGATCCGGGCGCAGACCCTGACCGCGCTATGCGAGGGCTGCCGCGCGTCGCCGGCGGGGCTGTCACTCACCACCTTCGTGCCGCCCGAGCCCACCGGATATGGTCGCATTCTGCGGGATACCGAGGGGAACGTGCAGGGGATCCGCGAGCATCGCGATGCCTCCGATGCCGAGCGAGCGATCGAGGAGTGCAACGCCGGGACCTATGCGGTCGCCCTCGAGCACCTGCGCGCCGATCTGCCGCGGCTGGGTCGAGACAACGCCCAGGGCGAGATCTATGCCACCGACTTGGTCGCGCTGGCGACGGCCCGCGGGCGGGTGGAGGCGGTGACGATCGATCCCATCGAGGCGGCCGGGGTCAACACGCCGCAGCAACTGCGTGAGCTCGAGGCCGTGGCGCGTGCGCGCACGTCGTAGCGCGCGAGCACTATGCGAGGGCCGCGGACATCGAGAGCAGCACCCGCATGGTCCACAAGGTCGGGAGGTGGTCTCAGGAGCTTCATCGAAGCAATAAATGAGACAATACTAATGCTGAGAGCACTATTGACACATTTTTGAGATAATTTCGTGCGCGAAGAGCTCCCGAAACTCATCTTTGGGGACAATCGATGTCTAAAAAGCCTTGATTTAGCTTTTTTTAGGACAATCCTGGGGAGTGGAGCTCCAGAGGAGCTCGCGGAGACATCGCACGGGAATGGATCGACCCGGGATCGTGGCCGGTCACGTTGCAGGTTGTCGGCAAGCTCGGCCGATTCATCGAGCCGACAATGCTCGGGCTGATGCATCGGCTCGCATGGACTGGCGCTCGATCCCACCGTACGAGACGAGACGAGACGAGACGAGACG
>JBCCWC010000175.1:0-33315 GCA_039194325.1 Myxococcota bacterium | reverse complement strand
GGGGTAGGTTGGCACTACATCCGCTTTCGGGCGGACGGAGTGGAGCCCGGTCGAGTCATTCCAAACGGTTGGATGTCAAGCCCGGCGAGATCGGCCCCGATTTTTTTCGAAATCGGGGTCCAACTGCCGAAGTTGGGCTAGGCCGCAGAGACGAAGACCTCGCGGGGCGTCGTGCCGCGCGAGGGTCCGATCACCCCCTGCTCTTCCATCGACTCGACGATCTTGGCCGCTCGGTTGTACCCGACGTTGAGCCGCCGCTGGAGCATGCTGGTGCTGACCTTCTGGGCCTCGGCCACGATCTCCACCGCCCGATCGTACAGCGAGTCGAGGTTCTCGGGCCGGTCGTCCGCGCCGCCGTCGTCGGACTTCTTGACGATGTCCATGTTGTAGACCGGCTTGGCCTGGGCCTTGACGAACTTGACCACCTCGAGGATCTCGTCCTCCGACACGAAGCACCCGTGCACGCGCCGGGGCTGGGTGCCCCGATCCATGTGCAGCATGTCGCCCATGCCCAGCAGTTGCTTGGCCCCCTTGCCGTCGAGGATCGTGCGCGAGTCGGCATCGGAGGTCACCTGGAACGCGATCCGCGAGGGGAAGTTGTTCTTGATGGTCCCGGTGATCACGTCGACGCTGGGCCGCTGGGTGGCCACGATGAGGTGGATCCCCGCGGCCCGGGCCTTGGCCGCGATCCGGGCGACGCTCTGCTCGACCTCCTTGCTGGCCACCATCATCAGATCGGCGAACTCGTCGATCACCACCACGATGTAGGGCAGCTTGGTCGGCTTGTCGGGCAAGTCGGCGCCGCCGTAGACCTCACGAGGGCCTTGGTCGTCGAACGCCACCCCGGCCAGCTTGGAGCCGTCGGCCCCGTCCTCGCCGTGCTCGGAGGCATCGCGGGCTACCTCGGCCGCGGCCAGCTGGGTCATGCGGATCTCGTGCTCCCAGCCTGCCACCAGCTCGGGTAGCTTGCGGTTATAGCCGGCGATGTCGCGCACCTGGGCCTCCGAGAGCAGCGAGTAGCGTCGCTCCATCTCCTGCACCGCCCAGCGCAGGGCCAAGGATGCCTTCTCGGGATCGGTGACCACCGGCAGCAAAAGGTGCGGGATCCCCTCGTAGATCGAAAGCTCCAGCATCTTGGGGTCGATCATCACCATCCGCACGTCCTCGGGGCTGCAGGTGTAGAGCAACGAGCAGATCATCGAGTTGACCCCCACCGACTTGCCCGAGCCGGTGGCACCGGCGACCAAGAGGTGCGGCGCCTTGGACAGATCGCAGGTGCTGACGCTGCCGGTGATGTCCTTGCCCAGCGCCATCGGCAGGCGCTGCTTGTGGCCAAAGCCCTCGTCTTCGAGGATCTCCTTGATGTAGACCGTCTCGCGGATCTTGTTGGGCACCTCGAAGCCGACGGTGGCCTTGCCCGGAATCGGGGCCAAGATCCGGATCCGGATCGCCTCCAGGGCCATCGCCAGGTCGTTCTCCAGGCTCTCGATCTTCGACAGCTTGGTGCCCGCCTCGGGCTTGAACTCGTAGCGGGTGATCACCGGCCCCGGGTGGATCTTGGTGACCTTGCCCCGGATCCGGAACTCGGACAGGGTGGTGACCAAGCGCTGCGCCTGCTCGAGCACGAAGTCGCGATCGATCTCGGCGCGATCCTTGACCGCGGCCTCGAATAGCCGCAAGGGCGGCAGCTGGTAGGGCGCGTTGGTCAGGCGAACGACCCCGGGGATCCCCGCGCGCGACCGGGGCTCGTCGGCGGCCGCCGATGGTGCCGCCTGACGGGTTCGCTGCTGACGTAGCTGCTCGGGTCGAGGGGGAACCTTCTTGACCGGGCGGGCCGAGGCGTCGGAGGCCGCCGCCTCGTCCTCGACCGCCGCGGACTCGTCGTCGGGCGTTGGCGCGGGCTCGTCTTGCTTGACCACGATCTCGGGAAGCTCGTCGGCTGGGACCTGTGCCGACGCGTCGGAACCCGCGGGGCCGGCCTTGCCGGCCTTGCCGCTGTTGCCCTTGGCGGCCTTTCCCCGCGCGCGCTTGCCTCGGCCGCGGGTGGCCTTGACCGCCTCGGCATCCAAGCCTTCACCGTCCGGATCCTGCGCGTCTTCTGGTTCGTCTTCCTGCTCGTCTTGTTGTTCACCCTCGCGATCTAGCGACGGCTCGCCCTTGGAAGCCGGATTGGACTTGGACGGAGCCTTGGCCTTGCGTGAACGCGAGCGGGACGGCTTGGCCGACGCGCGAGCACGATCGTCGTCGCCCTCCTTGCTCGGCATCTGGTTGCCCGCTTGGTCCTCTTGGTCCTCTTGGTCCTCTTCGTACTCCTCGTACTCCTCGTACTCCTCGTACTCCTCGTACTCTCCGTCGTCTGAGTACTCGTCGTACTCCGCTCCGGACTCGCTGGGGGCCGCCTCGCGCTGGGACGCGATGAGGTCCATGGTGCCTCGCCAAAGGTATCGGGCGGTGGCCTGGATCCCGCGCCAGCCCAGCCGACCCAGGGCGATGAGGTGCTGAGACGACAGCGGGGTCGAGGCCAACAGCCCCACGCACATCACCGCCAGCGCCACCAAGTACGTCCCCGCGTGGTGGAACAGGCCCAGGCTCACCTCGCCGACCAGCTCTCCGGCCAGGCCCCCGGCCGTGTAGCCGTGCACGCGATAGCCAGGGAACATCACGTGCAGCAGCACGCAGCCGGCCAGGGTGGCGACGGCAAAGCCCATGCCCTCGCCCAGCCCGATCTCCATGCCCCGGCCCAGCAGCGCCTGCACCCCCATGCCCACCACGCCCAGCGCGATGAGGTAGCTGGCCATGCCAAAGCTTGCGTACAATGCGCCGGCGGCCAGATGACCCACGGGCCCCATCAGGGTGCCATCACCTCCTTGATAGGAGACGAGCCCGCCCAGCATCAGCGCGCCCACCGCCAGGAGCGCGACGCCCAGGAACTCGCTGAATGGACGGGGCAAACCCTCGGCGCTCGAGGCGGCGGATTTTGCGCTCCTTGGCTTCTTCTTCGTAGAGGACGGCATGGTGCGGGGGTCGTGCAGGGGGAGTGGTGCAAACCCCGCACATCGCACTCCATCTTACATAGACGCACCAGCAGATCAATTCTTTGGCAGTGGTGCTACCGTGCGCGCCGATGCGACGCGCACTCCTCGCCATTCCGTTCGCCCTGTTGCTGTCCCTGCCCGGGTGCAAGCGCAAGGAGCTCGAAGCCGAGCTGGCCAAGGTTCGTGATCAGCTCGCTCAGACCGAAGCCGACCTGGGCAAGGAAAAGCAGAGCAACGAGCAGCTCCGTAGCGAAAACCAGAGCTATCAGGACCGCATCGCGGAGCTCGAGGGCGAGATCAAGATGCTCAACGACCAGATCGGAGATCTGGCCGCCAAGGCGGGCACCACCGCCAAGGAGCTCGCCGAGCTACGGGCCGAGAAGGCCAAGCGCGAGAAGGAGCTGGCCGTGTACAAGAACCTCTTCGATCAGCTCAAGGCGTTGGTCGATGCCGGCACGATCCAGGTGGGCTTTCGCAAGGGTCGCATGGTGGTGCAGCTGTCCAACGCGATCCTGTTCGACTCGGGCAAGGCCAAGCTGCGCGCCGAGGGTCAGGATGCGATCGCGAGCCTCGCGCCCGCTCTGCAGTCGGTCAATCGTGACTTCGTGGTGGGCGGCCACACCGACAACATCCCCATCAAGACCGCGCGCTATCCCAGCAACTGGGAGCTGTCGACCGCGCGGGCGGTCAGCGTGGTCAAGGGGCTCATCGAGGCCGGGTACCCGGCCAGCAAGCTGGGGGCCGCCGGGTATGCGGAGAACGATCCGGTCGGTGATAACACCACCGACGAGGGTCGCGAGCAGAATCGGCGGATCGAGATCATCTTGATGCCCAACCTCGGGGAGATCCCCGGCATGAAGGAAATGCTCAAGGGCAAGAAGTAGGCGACGATCGTCAACCCGCGCCGGAGGCCAGCCGCCAAGGCTGGCCTTTTTGCGTCGGCTACGGGGACTTGTCGGCCGCCGGGGCGGGCGGGCGGGCGAAGGGACGACGAAACGCGATAGATTGGCGGGCATGGGACAGGCTGAGCCGATCGTCGTTCCCGACCGCCTCAACATGGCCACATGGTTCCTCGACGCACGGGTGGCCGAGGGGCGGGGTGAGCAGATCGCGGTGCACTATCACCCCGGGCCCGACGACCAGGCGCGGTCGGTCACCTATGGCGAGCTGGTTTCGCGCAGCCACCAGGTGACCAACCTGCTGCGCTCGCTGGGGCTGAGAATAGAAGAGCGGGTGCTGCTGCTGCTGCTCGACACTCCGGAGTTCGTCGAGGCCTACTTCGGGGTGCTGCGAGCGGGGGGCGTGGCCGTGCCTGCCAACACCTGGCTGCGCTCGGAGGACTATGCGTACTACCTTGAGTATGCGCGCCCGCGGGTGGTGATCGTCGACGCGACGATCTGGCCGGAGCTGGCGCCGGTGATCGCCGATGCACCACACACCGATCATGTCATCGTGGTGGCGCGCGGCGACGCGAAGGTCCCTGAGGGGGTCGTCGACTACCGGGCCGAGATCGCCCGGCAGCCCGTCGAGGCGAAGACCGAGCCTACGTACCGCGACGATTTTTCCACGTGGCTTTCGAGCAGCGGGTCGACCGGCAAGCCCAAGTGCGTGATGCACATGCACCACGACTTCGTGTGGAACACGGTGGCCTACGCCCAGCGCACCCTGGGGCTGGGCCCGCAGGACGTGACGCTGGCGGCCCCCAAGCTCTTCTTCGGGTATACGCTGGCGAGCAACATGCTGTTTCCCTTCAGCGTGGGCGGACGCTGCGTGCTCACGCCGCAGCGGCTCGCGCCGGCGCAGTACTTCGAGCTCATCGAGCGCTACCGGGCCACCCTGCTGGTCACCGTGCCCACCAACATCGCCAAGCTCGTCAAGGAGGACCCATCGAGGCACGACCTGAGCTCGCTGCACTCGCTGACCAGCGCGGGGGAGGCCCTGCCGCCGCGTCTTCATCGGGACTGGAAGGAGCGCTTCGGGGTGGAGATCTACGACGGGATCGGCTCGACCGAGATGTTCCACATCTACATCACCAACCGGCCCGGCGACGTCAAGGAGGGCAGCCTCGGGCGGCTGGTCGAGGGCTACCAGTATCGGCTCATCGACGACAACGGCAAGGAGGTCGAGCCGGGGCAGATCGGCACCCTGGTCATCGAGGGACCCTCGGCGGGGGCGGGCTACTGGCGCATGCGCGACCGCAGCCGACAGACCTTCTGGGGCGACGCGGTCAAGGGCGGCGACAAGTTCCACGTGGATGACCAGGGGTACTTTTGGTACTGCGGCCGGGGCGACGACATGCTCAAGTGCTCGGGCGTGTACGTGTCGCCCGTCGAGGTAGAAAACTGCCTGCTGGGGCACCCGGCGGTGCGCGAAGCGGGGGTGGTCGGCTATCGCGACGCGGCGGGGCTGGAGAAGGCTATGGCCTTCGTGGAGCTGACCGCGGGGTACGAGCGACACGAGGGGCTCGAGGAGCAGATCATGGCCTACGCTCGCGAGCAGATCGCGGCCTTCAAGGCGCCGCGCCGGGTGCAGGTGGTCGAGGCCCTGCCGCGGACCGACACGGGCAAGATCCGGCGGGCGGCCCTGCGGCAGTGGGCGGCGGATGCGGGCGCCTCGCAAGGAGACGGAGCGTGAGCGCGCAGGTTCCCCGCGCGCCGGAGCCTAGCGGACCGCCGCCGCAGGGCCCGGGGCGCTACGCAGATCTGCGCGAGCTGGCGTACCCCGAGGTGGAGGCCCTGCTGGACGAGGGCCGGCGTACCGTGGCGATCCTTCCGACCGGTAGCACCGAGGCCCACGGCCCGCACCTGCCGCTTTGCACCGACACGCTCATCAGCGAAGAGGTCGCCGGCCGAGCCGCGCGTACGCTGGCCGAGCGGGGCTGGAACGCGGTGCGCTTTGGGCCCCTGCACTACGGGGTGACCGACTGGGCGGCGAGCTTTCGCGGGACGACCACGATCTCGGCCGAGGTGATCGACGGCCTGGTGATGCAGGCCTGCCTGCAAGCCCGAAGCATGGGATTTACTCGGGTGGCGATCACCAACGCGCACCTCGAGCCAGGGCATATCGCGACCCTGCGCGCGGTCAGCCGAAAGTTCGAGGCGCAGACCGGCGACCCCCTGGTGTTCTCGGACAAGACGCGCCGCAAGAACGCGCAGCGGCTGACCGCCGAGTTCGCCAGCGGGTCGTGCCACGCCGGACAGTACGAGACCAGCCTGGTGCTGGCGATCCGACCGGATCTGGTCAAGATGGACGTGGCCCGGGCGCTGCCCGAGCACGTGGTGGCCCTGCACGAGCACATCGCCAACGGGGCGCGGGACTTCGTGGAGTGCGGGGTGGAGCGAGCGTACTGCGGCAACCCGGCCGGGGCGACCGCGCAAGAGGGCGAGCGATCGCTGGAGACGCTCAGCGATATGGTGGTCGAGGCGGTCGAGGCCAGCGTGGCCTCGACCCGATGACATGACGTCTGTGTGCTCGGTCCCGGGTACCTGGGCCGGTCGACTGACTGTAGCTCGTGAGCGCGCAACCCAGCGGACGCGGTGCTAGTCTCGCTCGGCGCCGGATGCCTGCCACGACCCCGTTCCACGATCGCATCGCCCCGCTCGTCCAGACCGGGATCTGGAAGCACTGGTCGGGCTACCTGGTGCCCCCCGCGTATCAGTCCTCCCTCGCGACGGAGTACTGGGCGATCCGCAGCGCGGTGTCCGTCCTCGACACCTCGCCGCTGTTCAAGTACCGCTTCACCGGCCCCGGCGCTCGCCCGCTGCTTGCGCGCATGCTGGCCCGCGACATCGGCCAGTGCGCCGTGGGCCGAGCGCAGTACACCTGCTGGTGCAACCCGGCCGGCTTCGTCCTCCAAGACGGCGTCGCACTGCACATCGCCGAGCACGAGTACCTGCTGACCGCGGCCGAGCCCGCACTTCGTTACTTTCGGACCCTCGCGCGCTCGATGGGCGTGGGGCCGGTGGAGATCGAGGATGTGTCGACGGCGTGGGGCATCCTGGCGCTGCAGGGCCCTCACGCCCACGATCTGCTCGCCGCGCTGACCCCCGACATCACGCCGCTGCGTTACTTTGGCCTGACGCGCACCACAATTGCCGGCTCCGAGGTCATCGTCTCGCGCACGGGCTACACCGGCGATCTGGGCTACGAGCTGTGGATCCCCGCCGCCAACGCCGGGACGGTGTGGGACGCCCTGGCGCGCGAAGGCGAGGGTCACAACCTCACGCCGATCGGCACCACCGCGCTCAAGATGTCGCGGGTCGAGGCGGGGCTGCTGCTGCTGGGGGTCGACTTCAACAACGCCCAGCTCACGTGGGTCGACGCCGAGCGCGACACACCGCTCGAGCTGGGCTGGGGGTGGATGTTTCGCCGGCTCGACAGCGACGAGCGTGACTTCATCGGACGCGAGGCGATCGAGGCCGCGCAGCGCGAGCGAACGAGCCGCTGGATGACCGTCGGCCTCGCCGTCGACTGGCATGACTACGAGCGCGTGTACACCGAGGCGGGGATCCTCCCGCCGCGCCACGAGGTCTACGCCGAGACCACCATGAGCGTGTACCGGCGCAGCGAGATCCCGTGGGACTACGCGGGCTACGCGAGTAGCTTCTTGTCGTCCTCGCTGCTGCGCCGACCGATCGCGCTGGCCAAGCTGCCGCTGGATCTCGCCGCACCAGGGACACAGGTCGAGCTCGAGGTCACGGTGATCCGGCGGCCGCACAACGTGCTCGCGCGCGTGGTCGAAACGCCCTTCTTCAGCCCCGCGCGCAAGACCGCATCCATGCGGCCTTCCACGACCGGATCCACGCGCCCTCGTGTGAGCCCATCCGCTACCCCACCCGTCAACCCGGAGGGCCCGGCATGAGCTACGACGCGATCATCATCGGCGGGGGTCACAACGGCCTGGTCAACGCAGCCTACCTGGCCCGGGCCGGGCTGCGGACCCTGGTGCTCGAGCGCCGCTCGATCATCGGCGGCGCGGCGATCACCGAGGAAGTCGTCCCGGGCTTTCGCTTCACGACCTACTCCTACGCCCTGAGCCTGCTGCGCCCGCAGGTGATCCAAGAGCTCGGGCTGGTCGCCCATGGGCTCACGGTCCTGCCGATGGCTACGACATTTGCACCCGGCTACGGCGGCGAGTACCTGCTGCTCGGGGCCGATCCGGACCTGAACTATCACGAGATCGCTCGGTACTCAGCCGAGGACGGCGAGGCGGCGCGGCACCTCGACCATCAGATCGCCCGGCTCGCGCGCGCGCTGGGGCCGTGGCTCGACCGGATCCCTCCCAATGTGCGCAGCGCGGCGCCCGAGGATCTCGCGGCGATGGCCGAGCTGCGGGCCTTTGCCGAGCGACTCGATCCCGAGCTGCGTGATCTGCTGGAGCGCTTCCGAAGCCAGAGCGCGGGGGAGATCGTCGACGATCTGTTCCAGACCGATCTCATCAAGGCCCTGTATGCATCCAGCGGGATCATCGGGAGCATGATCGGACCGCGTGACCCGAGGTCGGGCGTGGTGTGGCTGTACCACAAGCTCGGCGACTACGATGGCGCGCCCGGCTCGTGGGGCTTTCATCAGGGCGGCAACGGAGCGTTCACCCAGGTGCTCGCGCGCGCGGTCGCGGCGTTCGGCGGGGAGATCCGCACGCAGACCAGCGTCACCGGCGTGCTCTACGACGACGGCGTGGCCCGGGGTGTCCGGCTCGACGATGGCTCGACGATCCAGGCCGACATCGTCGTCAGCGCCCTCGACCCTCGCAACACCTTCATGCGCCTGGTCGATCCCGTCGACTTGCCCGAGGATCTGGTCGAGCACATCAACCGCTATGCGTTCACCGGCAGCGCAGCCAAGGTCAACTTCGCGCTGTCCGATCTGCCGGTGTTCCCGACCCTCGGGCGCCGGGCAGACGTGTTCCAGGGCTTTCTCAATATTGGGCCGTCCGTCGGCTACCTCGAGCGCGCCTTCGCCGACGCGCAAGAGGGGCACATGAGCCGGCGCCCGTTCTTGGACTGCTGCGTGCAGTCCACGATCGATCCCGGCATGAGCCCCCCGGGCACACACATCATGTCCTGCTTCGTCATGTATGCGCCCTACGCCCTCGCCGAGGGCGACTGGGACGAGAAGCGAGAGGCCCTCGCCGATACGGTCGTGCAGACCATCGCGGAGTTCTTCCCTGGCTTCGAGAGGCTCGTGCTCCATCGCGAAGTGGTCACACCGCGGGATATCGAGGTCAACGTCGGGCTGAGTGAAGGCAACATCTTCGGGGGCGAGTTGTTCGAGTCACAGCTGTTTGTCAACCGCCCGGCACCGGGGTGGAACCAGTACCGTACGCCGATTACCGGCTACTATCAGTGTGGATCGGGCACGCATCCCGGCGGGTGCGTGACCGGAGGGCCAGGGCGCCTGGCGGCGCAACAGATCCTCGCCGATCGCCGGCGGCAAGCTCGCCCGTAGTTCCCGAACCCACCGAAGGTCTCACAAGCTCCATTGGAGCAAGACCCATGGTCATGTCTTGCATGTAGCGATTGTCGCTCGCCAAGTGTGCAAAAATTCATGACAAGCCGAGGGCCTATGAAGAGTGACGGACACTACTAGATGGTATAGGTCACTTCGAATCCATAGGCAGTGATCGAGTCTATTGCAGCGCCGCTCGGCAGTGTCAGGCCGCACATGTATGTAGTTAGTATACCTGGACCTTGACTGCGCGGCATGCATGGGAAGCTATTGCTGCCGCTTGTTCGGCTAGTACCTCCTCCGCCACAGTTCGCTAGACCGCCTGAAAATTCACCACCTTGAGCCACACAAGCTAAAGCAGGGATAGTCAATGCCAGCGTCAGTCTGGGTTGATCGCCTCTGTGGCTCAGCAGGGCCGCCCGGGGCGAGCCCGACCATGCGCCGGCTCCACAGCGCGCGGGCCCCGTCCGCGATGCCCGGCTGCGGGCTGAGACACACTCGGTCGGGGTACCAGGCTACGACGTCCACATGACCGCCATAGGCCCGGTGATTGCGACGCAGCGGGACCGCGCCGTGTCGATAGGTCATCTCGTTGATCTTGCGGTTGTTGCGGGTCATGGCCAGGCCCAGCTGGGCCCCGGACTCGATGAGCCGCAGCATCGACATACTCACGAGGAGCTCGGCGATCCCAACCCCGACCCGGGGCTTGCGCCAGGCGGGATCGACCGTCAGGTGGCCGACGGTCATCAGATCGTGCACGCCTATCGCGAGCAGCTGCTCGATGAGCTCGGGTGGATAGCGACGAAAGTAGCGGTGGGCGCGATTGGCCGCCAGGCTCAGATCGAACCACCGAACCGTAAGCAGACCCCGCACCATGTCGTCGGACACGAGGCACAGCAGCTCGTCTTGCTCGACGAAGCCCTCGCTCGTGAGCACCGCGGCGTCATGGTGCATCCCCTGGGATCGCAGCGCCTCGGTCCGGCACTCGTGCCACAGCTGATAGGCCTGCTCCCAACCGCGTAGGAGCGAGGCCGGCGTTCGCTCCCCACGGGCGGGCATCTGCACACAGGCCAGATCCCGGGTCAGCACCGAGACCTTGTGGCAGATCGCCGCGCTCGTGCTCATGCGCGGGGCTCCGGCAACGCGGACCACAGCCGCAGCTCGTCGATGTTGGCGTTGAACCCGTGCTCGAAGCCGTTGCACGCCGCGGTCAAGACGCCGAGGAAGCGCTGAAGATGGGCTTCGTCGCGCAGCGACTTGCGAACGGTCTCGACCACCGCATGCCAGTGCCCGTCATCCCCCCCGTCGGTGTGGATGTGGGACGAGAGGAAGGTCGTGACGCGCCTCGGCTCGTCGATCCCCCAGCGTGCGATGGTCTGGTGCAGCGCGTCCATGATCTCGGGCCCCATGTGCGCCGAGATCCCCTCGGCCGCCATGGGGCACGCGAGCAGCAGCAACGGGTCACGATCGAAGCCGATCGCACTCTGCTGCACGACCATGAACTCAGCCGTCGCCGGATCGGCGACGCGCACATGCTTGACGTAGTCGACGTCTTCCCCGAGACGACCGAGGTCCCGCTCGATCAGGATCTCGTGGTTGACCTCTCCCCGGAGGTGGTGGATGTAGTGATCGCGTAGCGTGTCGTCGGGTGCATAGGCGATCCCGCGAGCCGCCAGCCGCGTGGTCTGACGGACGTAGTGGTGCAGGTTCTGGAGCGTGCACGTGTATTGCTCCTGGGTGATGGCTCCCGTACGAACGGCCGTCGTCCAGCTCCCCGAGAAGAAACGATCCATCCACCGTCGGTGAGTCTCGAGGATCTCGTCGATGAAGTGTGCGCGCAGCAACTCGCACAGGTCCTCACCGCATGCATCGTAGGCCCGGACGATCGCGCGCTTGAGGCGACCGGCGAGGGCCTGAGGCTGGATCTTCCCCACCCGGGTCAGCGGCCGTAGATCCATCAGGGCTCGAAGACCCCGGTCGGGGGTGGGAGCCAGCATCACCACATTCGAAAATCCCAGGATCCGGGCCCGGCGCAGCGCGAGGTAGACGATCGCCGGCAGGAGATCCGTGGACGCATGCGTCGCAGAGACCCACAGCGATTCCACCCATGCGCAATTGCGCAGCGCGGTCTCCGGTAGCCCCGTGTGCTCGGCGAACGGACTATCGACCGCCGCGGTGACGACCGCGAGGGCCTCGGGACCATCCACCCCCATCAACGTGATCTGCGTCCCGGCCGAGCCCAGGCGCGGCGGGAGCACCCAGCCCTCGGTTTCGGGCCAAGCGTGGGTCGTGGACTCTTCGATGGACCATGGCGTCGAAGGGGTGATCATGGGTCTTTGTCCTGCCTTCCATCTCGATGCGGGGGGGTGGCCAGTCGTGTCAGCTGGCGCAAGCTCTCGCCCAGCGCCTCGGCGAGCGCCCGCTCCGCTCCCCGCGAGCGCCCGCGCGGGCCGGGGACCAAGCAGATCACGATGTGATCGGCAAAGACCATGTAGTGGCCTCCGATCGAGGTCTGGCCGAGGTAGCGCAGCGTCGTGCCACCACGGCCGGTGGCCCGCAGGCCCGGGTAGGCCGGAATCCCGCTGACCCACAGGTCCGGGTTCACCAGTCGACGCTGAAAGTCTCGGATGAACACGGACATGACGAGCATCAACGTCACGAACCCCGAGAATCGTACCGAGCCGTCGCAGACCAGCCGCTTGAGGATCATCGCGCACAGATACAGTTCGTCGTCGGCCGCCTTGTGCCGCCGGATGAGCGCCTTGTGGGCTCGCTCAGCGGCCCGGAAGCGGGCCAGGGAGGGCCGCTCGACGAAGTCGGCCATGGCGCTCGTCGAGGCGTCGTATCGCCAGATGTCGCCGTGCTCGACCGACCGCAGGTTGATGAAGTTGCCGACCGTGGGCACCCGCCCCCGCAGGCGATGCCAGGCAAGCGCGAGGGCGGCATGGAACGCCGCATCACAGCTCAACCCGAGCGCCTCGAATTGTTCGCGGCCGATGCCATCGATCTGGAAGGTCGTGGGATGAGCGGCGGGGTAAAGCCGCTCCCGGATCGACGCCCGGATCGGCTCGAGCGCTGCCCCGTCGAACCCGGGATCGACAAACCGCACGGGCTCGATCCGCGCCGGTGCCCCGGTCCGCCCTGGGCGCGACGATGGGTGCTCCGGGGCGCCCACCGCCTCGGCCAGCTCGGAGACCAGACGAGCGCAGAGCGTGCCCCCGATCCCCGCATAGGGGTTGACCGTGATGCCGAACGCACCGTTGGCCGCGATCGCGATCTGGAGGCTTCGCCGGAAGTCCCGATGCTCGAACCGGCCGATGTGCAGCCCGCTCAGGGTCTGATCGAGGGTCTCGGGCCCAAGGTCGAGGTCGAGGCTCACGAAGAAGATCGCGGAATCGAGCCGCTCGACCGCCCTGGGATTGCGGGCGGCCAGCCGATCCCACAAGCGCACGGTGGTCTGGTTGACGACCGTGGTCAGCAACCCCACCGGAGGTCGATAGCCCCGTCCTGCGATCGGTTCTGCGGTCGGCCCCGCGGACCGGTGGGCGTCCACGGCGTCACACAGTGCACAGTGCAGGTCGCTGCGCGACACGGGTGCGCCCCCCTCGAGGACGCGCAGGGCGAAGAGATCCCCGCCCACGCAGACCACCACGTGGTCGGAAGGCCCGAGATCGTCGAACCGATGCCGGAGCCCCTTGCCCACCACGCGAGCCCGACAGATCCGGGAGAAGAAGTGTCGATATCGGCGCATGTCCTGGGGCCGACCGGCGTGGACCTCGACCCCGAGCTGTCCCGCCCGGGCCCGCTGCATGAAGCGCACGGCCGCGTGGATCAGCGTCGCGGCCCGACGGATCGGGTCTCCAGACTCGACCTCACCCAGCAGCGTGGCCGAGATCTCCGGGTAGAACATCTCGTCGTGGATCCACTCGTCGTGCCAAAAGCCATCCCGCCCCGCAGCCATGTCCTGCGCGACGGCCCGCTCGGCCACCTCGACCCCGAAGACCTTCCGCCAGATCCGCATCGTAGCTCGGAAGACCCCCCGGGCCGGGGCCGACACGTAGCGGTCGGCGATGCGGTCGGTCAGGGTCTCGAACGACTCGTACGGATGTCGGGGCAGGCCGTGCATCGGGACTCCGGACAACCAGGACCTCACATCAGGAATGTCGACCGACGGCCCCATGTCGGCGCCCGCCCTTGCGCCCGATGACGGGCACCCAAAACGCCACGAGGCCGACCAATCCCGTCACAATGTGCGCCAGCACGAATACCTGAAATGGCGAGGGGAACGGGGACGACAAAGACATGGCGGGCCGATGAGACAAGCGTTCGCGACGTGGGGAGCAGCGAGTCGGCTCGGGCTGACCGACCCCGGATGCGCTCGGCAGACCGGTCCCGCCGCACGTCTTCGCGCGGTGGTGTCGGCTCAGGGTCGCGAACGCTCGATGCTAATGGCTTCGCTTGGGGGGGTAGCGACCCACGGCCAGATTATTCAGGAAATCTTCAGCTCGCCCGAAGTTCCCTGATTGCAACCGATCTAGGCCTTCAAACCGGCGGGCGAGTTCGGGACGCCCCGGGCATCCGACGGAGCCGGGCCAGCCGTGGCTCTTTCGAACACTTCGTGGGACTTGGCAAAGACCGCGCTACGGTGCGTCGGAGCCCGCGGCATCCATCTCGCGGTCATTGCTCGGCCGAGGATCGCCATCGATGTCGGCCATGGCGGTTCGCCATTGGGCCGTGCTCGCGATGCTGAATGGAGCCGCGGTGAGGTGGAAATACCCAGCGTTGAAGTCGGGCGCAGCAGCTCGCGAGACGACCCGGCCGTTGCGCACCGCCACGGTCGAGTAGAGGACGTTCACTGTCCAAGACGGTCGTGTCGATCTCACCACCCACGAAACAGCTGCGGAGCACCAGCTCGGCGTTGTCTTGCGCGACTGTCGCGTAGTCGGTCCATAGTCAAACGTCGACGCGGCGTGGGGCGGCGCACATGACCAGCAAGATCTGGAACACTGGGGTCCAGCGAACGGGTATGCCGAGATGCATCAGCATTGGAACATTACGGACCAGATCGCCGAGCTTGAGGCGGATCTCGGCCAGGCCGATGGCCAGCAGGTACAGGACTATCTGACCGCCAGGCATGATCCGGTCGAGTGCATCTACGCTGGTTTCGTCCGCCGCCCGTCGTCCCAGTCGTAGAAGTCCCAGGCCCAGATATCGCCATCGTCGACGTCGATGATGTACGCCTCTCCTTCGAAGAGCAACTGGGGCGTCGAGTCACCGGTGCACTCCGGGTAGTTCAGGATCTCGTCGGTCACTGAGAGTATGCGAAGTATGGCGACGACGATGGCGTTGGTACCGGGTGCCCCGGATGTTCGACGAGTCTATTCTCATCTTCCGGATGGTTTCTTATGCTCGATGGCCTAGTCTAGCGTACCGGCGTATTCGCCCAGGGGAAGCTTGTCGCTGACGTGGCCGGACTCGAACAGGAGGTCGATGGCTGTTTCGTTTGATGACGGGTGGCTCCGGCTCATCGATGCTCAAGTGGACATCGACATGGACTTGAGAAGCGATCTGGAGACGATTGAAGACGACGTTCGATGGGTACAGTTTCGCAGCGGCATCGACCAGGCCTTCCACACCAGACTTGGTTTTCCCGTCGACGATCGCCTGCACGATGTGGTTCCAGAGCACGGAAGCGATCTTGAATGTGGGGAGAGCCTCTCGCGGAAACCCGGCCAGCTTCGCGAGCAACCTGACTATCATTGACATCCCGAGCCCGGTGCGATCGCCTCACCCGTGGTCGAGGGGACTCGCATCGAGCCCTGCACGCTGGCAGACGCCCGCGCCTGCGTTCCGCCCACCGTGCACATCAACTGGCAAAATCAGCCGTTCTGCATCAAGCAGGTCGTCGACCAGCGCAGCTTCGCCGCAACCGTCGATGGCGCCGTCGCCGGCGCTCTCGGCCTCGACCCGACCAGCAAAATTGCGCAAAATACGCTTTTCGGAGCATACCCGGATGCTCGTCGACGTTGCATGCCGCCAGTACCTCGGCCTAGGCGGTCCTGGGCTAAGGACCAGACCTGGATGAGCTGAGGGGCGGTCGGTTGAGCATGGGTCGAGCGAGGGGGCACGAGCGGTCGGCAGCAGCAATCGGCCCGTGCTAACCAGGGAAGTCGGCGCCCGTCGATCGTCGATCAATGGATCATCCCTTCTATGCCCGGTCCCCGCGTGAGCAGCGAGCGCTCCGCATCCGCTTCATCGCGGGCTGCGTCGGCCTCGCGGTCGTCATCGTCGGCGCAGCGCTCGTCCTGCCCGCCCCCTGGGGCCTGCTGCTCGCGCCCCTGCTGCTCGCGCTGCTCTTGCAGGTCGCCGCGCCCTTCCTCGACACCCCGTCGGGCCGGGCCCGGGGCTCGCTGGTCTACTACGCGCCGCTCTTCATCGTCGAACCGTTGCGCAAGGGCGTGATGGTGCTGCACGGGGGCACGCTGTTCGACTACTGGTTCGTGCTGCGGGGCCCAAAGTCCGCCCACGAGCGGCGGCAACGGGTGGTGCGCGACTTCTTGCGAGGGCTCATAGCCTTGGCCGAAGAGCACGTGCGCGAGGGAGGGCCGTCGTTTCGTCTGCGAGCCACCACCTACATCCTGCACCCTGCGACCGCGCGGCGAGCCGGCTTCGAACGCGCCCCCCAGTCGGCGGGTGCCTTGCTGGTGTGGCTCAACGCGCTTGTGCTCACCGTGGCGTACTCCCTGGTCCAGCGCCGTCTGCGATTTCCCCCCTTACACCGCACGCGGACCTACGAGGCCAGCATCGAGTCGCTGGTGCACCGACTCCCGCAGCTGCGCGCCCTGGAGGCGCGCCTGGCCCGAAGATCCACGAAGCCCGAGCCGCGAGCGGACCGCTGCCCCGAACAGCCAGCCCACCCCCCTCGGCCCTGACAATCGCCCACTTACGGCTGGACCGTATTGGTACTCTTCTGGCTGGGTCCTCGCGCTTCTCGCATTCTTCGGCCACAGCGACGGCGACTTCCCCAAGGTGCTCGAGAAGGTCATGGGCGGCAAGGCACGATGGCGGCGGAAGGACAGCTCCGAGACGGTCGCGACGTTCTCCGACAAGCGCCGCTGGCCCGACTCCGCCGGGAACGTTCGCTTGTTCGAGCGACACGTGACGCTCGGTCGGGGTGAGACGGCAGACATGTGCGCCCAACTCTACTACAGGGTGGGAGCGAATGGACGGATCGAGATCGCCTGGGTCGGCGAGCATCTCCCGACCGTCTCCAAGAACACTTAGCCAGCGGCCGGCGCAAGCTTGGTCGTGAACATCAGCCCTGGACGAGATACGGAAACACGGAGTCGTTGATGAGCTCCCCGGTGAACACCAAGCCCAGTGACTCCATCTCGTCCCAGATCTTCTCCAGCTCGATCATCGCCACCTCGCGTGCCTGTTCGTCGAATGCCCAGGGGTCGTCGAACTTTCCACAGATGACCGCGATACGTCGCTCGGCAATGGCGAGCGGCCGTGAGAGGCTTTCGTAGTCGTAGGGGAACAAGCGGAGTGGCGAGGATGGTGCCATGGGAACCGGGGTGTTGAGTCTGACGACGGTCAGTCGTTGCAGATCGCGTCGACCAGCGCGAACGGGGTCGGTCGTGATGGATGAAAGCCTCGCAGCTGGCATCGTCGGCCTCCCGGATGAGCACGGTGCCATCAGCGGAGAACTCAGGGTAGTTGATCTCCCGCACGGTCTCGGGCGAGGGCAGCAGATCGAAGTCGTCGAGTACGTCGAGCCCGAGCAACTCGCGGACGAGCGTAGGGACCAGCGTCGGGCTCTCAGTCGGGAGCTTGGTCAGACTCTGGTGCTTGTGGGAAGGCATAAAGGCTGTAACTGTTTACCAAACATGGGGCGGAGAGTCCACGGTGGGAGGCGGACCATGGACGAGAACGAGTGAGACGCGAGATTCCAGCGTAGTTTCGGATGCGCAAGCGATGGTTCATTTGGGTCCGCCGAAGCGAGGGCAAATCGAGGGCAAATCATGGGTCGAGCACGAAAAACGCAAGTGGCTGACGCTGTCGCATCTTGCACCTTGTGGTATTTCACGCCGCCAAAAATGGCGAAAGTAAAGAAAGTCGAGTCAGGCCCGAGTGGGCCAGCGTTGACTTGTTCGGGCACTTGTGGGGCTTGCCAAACTAGCGTCAGACTACCGATGAGGCTCCGGGTCCTGCTCGAGGCGCAACCGCTCGAGTAGCGCTCCGAGGTCGCTGCCATCATTCCAGCGGCCAAGCAGCTCACGGATCACCCGGCGAGACGATCGCAGCTCAGCCGCCGCCTCGGTCTTGTTCTCGCCGTTACGGCGGTAGGAAGCGACCACGATCAAAATGGCGCAAGCCACGCGGGCTACACGAAGAGAGACCTTGCCCTGGATGACCAGGCGCCCCAGCGCAACCCACAGGAGATCGAGGTCCATCGCCTCCTCCCAGTCTGCCGCACGATCGGTTGTCATTCAGCCTGTTCCTCGTAGAGATCGCTCGTCCGCGATGACGAGGTCTCTCTCGGATCTCGGATCGGACCGGTGCACTCCGAACCTCCCAAGAGCCTTGGCATCTCGACGCAACACGAAAATTGCGAACCCCAGTTCGGTGCACGACAGGTCGGCTTGTGTACGGTCGCGGGTCGGAGGGTGTTGCTCATGCGCGCGCCCACTTGCTCAACGCTCGCAAAGCGCGCTTCTTCGCCGCCGCCGGATCGCCCACGAAGTCCGGCTCGTCCCGCGGCTCTCGGATCCCGAACCGCCGCTTCATGATGTCTTGGAGCGCCACCACGATCGAGCAGATGACTTCCTCGTCCTCCTCGCCCGGTAGCGCCTCCCCGAGGATCTCGATCGCAGGCTCTTTGGCCCGAGGTTTGCTGTACCAGACCTGCCGGAACGCGGTCGCAGCGTTGCCGCGAACACATGCACAAGGATCATGCAGCAGCCGATCACGCAGCACGGTGGTCATGTCGCGCACGGTGCCCACCCAGCCGAGCACGATGACCGCTCGGTCGCGCAGCGTCTCCGCATCGGCCGTGATCGCCTCCTTCGCGAGGGCACGGACCCGCTTGCTCCTCATGTGGCCGAGGATCTGTAGGGCATCCCCGCGTAGCTCGGGATCCTCCTCTTGGGTGAAGCGCTCGATAAGGAATGCCTCGGCGGGCGGGCCATGCTTCTCGAACGCCGCGCGGATCCGGCAAAAGAGAGAGAAGTTCTCTTGATCGCCTAGGAGCTCGAAATGGAAGGCCAAGTGTTCAGGATCGTGACTCTCGAGCAAGGCCTCGATGAAGGCGCTCTCGTCCTCGTGCGACGCTTCGTCGCTCCAGATCCGTTGGTAGTGTGCACGTAGCTCTTCTCTCGACATCAACGTCTCCGTTTCCGGCGCCGGCGGGGGTGCAGGTGCTTGTATTTACTCCGTCGAAATTCATGGAATTGATCACCGCACTTCTTATGCCGCCTACGGTGAACCCAGCGCTGCTGCGTCTTCATGTTCTCGGCCGTGTCGAGCGTGCACCGCTTTGCCCGAGGCTCGGTGTAGAGCGGGGTCTCGTGCGAGACCTCGTACCCCCAGGGCACACGATACCCATCGTTGCGGATGATGAATGCCCTCGCTCGATCGCTCAGCCCGCTCTATGGGTCGCGTGCATCCCGGAGCAGCGCCTCACGCCGGGCCGTCATGCGGCGACGATAGAGCTGGGAGTGGTCCGAGCGACCACACAGCCGGCACATACCGGCACGCCCTCGACGGCGACGACGGCGGCCAGAGACATCGGCGCCCGAGGTGGTGTCGGTCATCGCGTCATCCCACCGCGTTCTTGCCGTTGTGCGTCATCAGGTCGCCCGCTCGGCACACGTTGCGCCCCTCGATCTTCACGTCGAAGGAGTAGAGCGTGAACTCGCACTCGCCTCGCGTCACGCCGGACACCACGCCGCCGGCCGAGCCGGACTCGTCGCCGGGGCTCATGCCCAGTGACCACGCTGTCCACGACCGCGAGCGGCAACCGCGAGGTCGACAGCCGAGTGGACTCGACCAACACGAACCCCACGGCCTCGCCCGGCGAGATCCCGTGAGGCGAGCCCCCCTCGCACTTGAGTCGCTCGTCGTCCTCGAGCCGATCGAGCAACTCCTCGTCGAACAGGGAGTCGACCGCACCCACCACACACAGCGCTCGTGGATCGCGAGCAATGATCTCGTCCGCGGCCTCGAGCGCGAACAACCCACAGGGGTTGCCATGCCCGAACACCTGGACCGTGGGCAACGGAAACAAGCTCGCCAGCTCCGCGGCCAGGGAGACCGGCAGCAGGTCCTCCGGCTTCTCGTAGATCGCCCCGCCTCTTTCTGGATGCGCTCCACCCAGCAGCAAGTGACAGGGACGTCCCTCGTCGTATCGCGCGTCGAAGGTCTTCATCAGGGCCCGCAGCGCCCCGATCGCAGCCGGCCCCACCCGGTCGAAGGGATCGGCGAATCCGTCGTCGTTGGGCAGCGGAGCCACCGATAGCGGATGACCCTCCTCGTCGGGGTAGAGGTCGTGCAAGAAGATGCGGCTGACCCCGGCGCGAACCGAGGCCGCGGTGGTGACCGCGGTCCATCCCACGGAGGTCACGGCTTCGGCGGCGGTGATCTGGCTCCCGTGCATACGGCTCATGCCCACTCGACTTCGAGTTCCACTTGATGCAGTCCCGCCGGCCGCTTGCCGATCCAGCAACTCGCCCCCCAAACCATCATCACTCGCAGCTCGTCAGGCTCGATCACCACGGTCCACAGCTGCGCTCGTCGCTGCACGAGGTCACCCTCGACGTGGAAGTCCATGCCCACCCGGGTCCCCGGCAGCCGGAACCGGAGCACGGGCTGTACGGCCAAATGCACGAGCGTTACCCCCAACTCCCCACGCATGGGCGCCGACGACTGCAAGCCCTCGCCGGCCACGCAGTGAAACCGCGGGTCGAAGTCGCGAGGAAGGATCGGGCACCGCTGCGCCCGCCATGTGCGGTCGTAGGTCCCGGCGCGCTGCCGACGGGGCATCCAGTGGGCATCGACCGCCCCCAAGCCAACCACCGGCGGTCGCTGGCGCCACGACTGGATCCGATCCCCGGGATCCTCGAGGTTGGGCAGCGGCATCTGGTGCACGTCCGACCGCGTCGCGCAGTAGCCGGTCCCCACCGGGTTGCGCGGATCGAGGCCAGGATCGTCGCGGTCCCACTGCGATGGCGGCTGTCCGCCGTAGGCCCGCTCGTAGATGATCGGCATGCGCACGAAGGGCACCGGCCGAGACATCACCGCGCCCAGCCGCGTGCGCACCCACTGGCGATCGCCGACCACGGTCATCGTCTTGCGCACCGCCCCAACCTCGAGGTACGCGGCGATCTCGGTGAGCGCTCGCCGACCGGGCGTGTACGCGTGCCCCACGAACACCACGTCGGTCCGCGGCTTGATCGGCACCAGATCGGCCGGATAGCGAATGCTCGACCGACCGACCTCCCCCACGTAGGTGGACGCATGGAGCACGGGAAGCTGCCGCGGAGCGGGACGGCAGATCCCGTCGTTGGCGGCGATCGCCAGCGTGGCCTTGAGCACCACGCTGGCCGTCGAGTGCCCCTCGTGGTCGGTGAACAGCCCGAGCTGCGAGGGAAACGGGGTGTCGTTGACGAGCTGGAACATCGCGCGTCGGTTCAGGCCGCCGCGGCGCCGGTCTGTGTGCGAGCCCGCGATGGTCCGCTGCCAATCCACGGCGCCGGGAGGCCGAAAGACCCCCCCGAGGTGCCGATGCTCTCGTTGGTCTCGGCCTCCCGGCGCGCGGTGGTCGTGGTTGAACACAGGCGTCGCCCATGGGAGCCATGGGCCGCGCCAGCGAGTGGATCATGCGCTCGCTGGGAGCGCTCCGATGTGTCATGCGAAGGAGGGCGTTCGACGTGCCTGGGTTCGTCCACGCCCACCTAATGAGCAAGCGGGGTGCCAACTCGACCCGTCCAGTAATTCCCGCCGGATGATCGTCGATCGAACGGAGTTCGCTGGTGGGACCGTCACCAGCACTGCGGGAGTTTTCCGCAGCAAAGGGGCGCCCTACGGGCTCGAGTACATCCCCAGCTCTTGTAGCCGGCTGCGCAGCGTTCCCCGATCGATGCCGATCATCTTCGCCGCCGGCATGAGCTTCCCATTGGTCTGCTCCATCACGTTCCGTAGATAGATCCGGTCGAGTGCGTCGTGCGCATCGTCGTAGGAGAGCGAGAAGAAGCTCTCGATGCCCGGCGACGTCTCCTCGGTGGGGATGATGTGGACATCGATCTCGGTCTTCTCCGTCAGGTACGCCTCGCGCTCGATGGTGTTGTGCAGCTCGCGGACATTGCCGCGCCAGTGATGCGAACGTAACGCCTCACGAGCCGCCTCGCTGAGACGAAGCTCCACACCTCGTGCGAGGGCGACCCGCGCGAGGAAGTACTCGGCGAGCAGTACGACGTCATCGCCGCGCGTACGCAGGGGTGGCATCTCTACGTGAGCCTTCGCCAGCCGGAAGAACAGATCCTCGCGGAACTTACCTTCGGACACCATGCGCAGCAGGTCGCGGTTGGTGGCCGCGACGACTCGGATGTCGGCCTTGCGCGGCCGTGTCTCGCCGATGCGGGTCACCTCGCGACGGTCGAGCGCACGGAGTAGTCGGACCTGGAGATCCAAGGGGAGCTCCCCGATCTCGTCGATGAACAAGGTGCCTCCATGGGCTGCTTCGATGAAACCAGCCCGATCGGTCTCTGCCCCCGTGAACGACCCTCGCTTGTAGCCGAACAGGGTAGCCTCGATGAGCGATCGTCCCTGGGCCCCGCAGTCCAGCACGATCCATGGTCCCTGCGCTCGATCGGATGCGGCGTGTAGGGCACGGGCCGCGAGATCCTTCCCGGTTCCGGTCTGCCCGGTCACGAGCACATCCAGGGGGGTCCCCGCGAGCTTCACCAGCCGCGCGAAGATCTCCCGCATCACCTCGCTGCGCCCGATCATCTCGCCGAGCCGGTCGTCGGCGTAGAGCGGAACCTCGATGTCGTCCACGGACGAGAGGCCGATCTGGCACTCTCCGGCCGTGATCGTCGTGCCCGGCCCCACCGCCGCATGATAGACGCGCGTGTGGCCAAGCCAGGTGCCGTTGGTGCTCTGCAAGTCCCGTAGCTCGACGCCGTTGACCTCCAGCCGCAGCTCGAAGTGCACACCGCTGATCGAGGGATGGTCGAGCACCACGTTGGCGGTGCGGCTCCGGCCCACGACGACGCGCTGCATATCGTCCACCTCGACCTCGGTGCCCGCGCCCGGACCCTGGATGATGTTGAGCGTGACCTTGCCAGGACGACGCCGGGTGAGTCGCGGGGCCCAAGACCGTTGCGTCGTGGCCGTAGTCGCGTCATCCTTTGGTTTCTTTCGCTTGCCCATATCGAGCTCCCTTGTCTCAGTGTGTTGGTCTACGGCACGTCGGCCCCTGCGAAGTCTGACAATCCATCGACACTAGGGCGATCCTCCCCGTCGATGTCCGTCGCGAGATCGCCGTCCTGCCACTGTGCGGTCGTACCGATCGTAATCGGTGGTGTCGTCAGGTGGAAATCGCCTGCCCCGTAGTTCGAGAACCAGTCCTCGGGCATCGTGGTCGGTAGCTCTCCCAAGGATACGTTGCCATCGCCGTCCACCATGCTCTCCGTCGCAGAGTAGGTGACGGTCGCCTCTGCACAGACGATGTCGAACGCTCCGGTGGCGTCAATGCCGCGAGCGACGATGACTGAGTTGCGAACATCGACCGCGGTGGGCCTGGAGCAGGAGAGGCCAGCAACGGTGACCGTGCCCGCAGCTAGAGTCGTGTAGACCACCGATGCGGTCGCGCCGTTGACGGCCAACGCATCCGCATCGTCAACACTGCCACCCACGAAGCAGTTACGCACCACTAACTCGGCGGCGTTCTGCGCCACAATACCACCGCCGTCGTTGTTGATGATACGCCCTCGGTCGACCCACGCCCGGCCCCCGTCCACGAGCAGCCCCGGATCCATGGTCGAGGCGTTGCCCGAGACCTGGATCCCGTCCATCAACGCGGTGCCATCGCTCACCGTGAGCTGCGGCGAGCCTCCCCCAGAGAGGATCCAACGCGGTAAGTCGCCCTCGTTCGCCAAGAATGCCAGCGTTCGGCCCCCATCGACCACCGCAGCCTCGTTGTAGTCGTCTTGGTGCACGATGATCGTGCCTTCCGCCCCTGGCCCGAACGTCCCGATCGCCTCACCGAGCGTCCCGTAGTCCAGCCCCGGACCCACGCGTACCACCGCATCCGCGGGCAGGCACGCCCCATTAAAGAGGTTGCACGCCGCGTCACCGCACTGCCCATGCTCGGTGCACGCCACGCAGGTGTTGGTCGCGTCGTCGCACACCGGCGTCGTGCCGATGCATGCCTCGGGCGCGACGGCCGTGCACTGCACGCACACGCCGCCCACACACACCGGCATCGACGAATCCTCCGCGGAGCACGACCCATCGGGATCGTCCACCGCGTCGCACGCCACACACTCGCCGCTCGCAAGCTCGCAAAAGGGCGCCTGCGCATCCGGGCAGTCCTCGTTGCCTACACACGGCATCGGACCCGTGGTGCTGCTCGTGCTTTCGCTACCGCTCTCGGACGATTCCTCTATTCCTGGTTCGGTCGTGGAACTCGACGAGACTCCTATCAGGCACGAATCATCAACAGCAAGCGTGCTATCCCCGCCGCAAGGGCTGTAGCACGCGTCGTCGGGTCGATCCTGCACACAACCGTACTCACTCTCGACCGACACGCACGGCGCGAACCCTTGCTCGCAGAAGGGCCGGCTCCCATCGGGGTATTGCCGTGCACAGTACGCGTCGCCATCGTTGTAGTTGCAGTGTGCCGTATTGGGCTCGGTGAATCGGCAGCCCTGCATGGGACTCACCAGGGCGAACGCCACCACCAGCTCGATTCGTGTGTTCGTGTGCGCAGGCATCGTCGTGATCCTCCGGCTGTTGCGTGGTGTTCAGAAACGCAGGGCGAGCCCCGCGCTCGTGTCGTTGGGTTGAAACGATAGGCGGGCAATATCCGGGGCACTGCGACGTGCTCGCACCCGATCGAGCACCAACAGCGCTACGCCGGCTGCGGCCAGCACGCCTCCCGTGACCATGATGGCGACGCCTGGCGGCCGATAGTTCCGCCCTTCGGGTCGTAGGAGCTGAGACGCAGGGTTATCGATCTGGCGCCCCTGGGCGAACACGATGCCGCCCGCGACCAGGCCGACCCCGTCCACACGCTCCATGACCATGAACAGGAGACCGTCGTGGAGCCCCAGCTCGATGACCGGCACGATGTTCGCCGAGCTGAGCTGCATCGAGATACGACCCTCGCGAACGAAGATCCCCCGGAACTGCACATCATCGGACAGCTCGGGGAGGAGTACCTTGATCGCGAGAGGACGGGCCCCATCGTAGAGGCCCCGCCGTACAACGCTCCATACCTCCCCCATCCCACCCCGCCCAAGGCAACGGACGAGGTCGTAACCGGCGAACTCGAGGGAGTGATCGAGCGGGGCGGAGCGTTGGACGGGCATGGCGAAGGAGCCGACGGCGCGGTCAGTATCGCTCAGCCAAGCCGGATTCCAAGGCTTCTGATCGCAGAAAAAAACCCTGAGCAGAGCGCGCAGTGGTGGAACTTTCACCACTTGGTGGGGGAATCTTCCCCAGTGCGAACGCCGCAACAGGATGCGGCGGGAGTGGACGCTGGATTCACCGGACTCTCCTGCACTACGCGTAGACCGCTGCTCAACCGCACCGACGGCAATAGCAGCAAGATGCTTCTAGGCTTTGTGTGCATATAGCGTCACATATCGGACACTCGAATGCGCCATGCGCTCGTTAGCGATGAGGGTTTGCGGATGGCATTTGGCCGAGGATCTTACTTGAGCAGCATGCTCCTTTGCCATACGCGTAGGATCCATGATCAGCGACAATATACGTTTGCCGGCTCGACGACAATTAGTCCTGCCGGATGGTTCAATCAGGTCCGGCGACAATTAGTCCTGCCGGATGGCTCAATCGGGTCCGGCGACAATTACTTCTGCCGGCCGGATCAATCAGGTCCGGCGACAATTAGTCCTGCCGGCCGATTCAATCGGGTCCGGCGACAATTACTTCTGCCGACCGGTTTAGAGTGCGCGTGAGACGCTTGTGGACTGAGAGCTTCCAAGTGGTTACGGACAAGCAAGTACGACTTCTCAGGCGAAAGATGAAAGACGGCAAGACACAGCAAGCGGCCGCGGCTGCGGCCGGCATGAGTGTACGGACGGCGCGCAGCTGCGGACGATGCAGCGACGGGTCCGGGACTGGCGAGCGACGCGAGGTCCGGACAAGGAGGTGTTCTTCGAGCAGGTGCACGAAGCTGACCACGAGGCAGGGCTCGACTTCACCTGCGTCAATTCCCTAAAGGTGACCATCGAGGGCCAGTGGCTGCGGCACCTGCTGCTCGAGCTGGTACTCGTCCACAGCACTTGGACGTGGGCCTGTGTGGCGTTCTCGGAGACCTTCGAGGCCCTCATCGATGGCTTGCAGCGAGCGCTGTGGACCCTGGGCGGGGTGCCGCGCACGCTGGTGATGGACAACATGTCGGCGGCGACCCACGAGCTCAAGCAGGGGACGGGTCGCACGTTGAACCGACGCTTTGCCGATGTCTGCGAGCACCTGGGGCTTGAGCGAGTCCGCCGGATCAATCCCGGCCACGCTCACGAGAACGGCGAGGTCGAGAATCGACATAGTCGCACCAAGAAGCAGCTCAAGCAGGCGCTGGTTCTGCGAGGAAGTCGTGACTTCGCCAGCCTCGAGGACGACGAGCGATTCATCCACGAGACGCTCGAGCATGCCCACAACCGACACATCCAGGCGCAGCTGCACACCGAGCAAGAGCGACTGGCTCCGCTACCAAGCCGGCCCGTACCCTCGTACACGGTCACGACGCCGAAGGTCCGCAAGTGGAGCACGATCCGTGTCCGCGGTCGCGTGTACTCGGTGGCGTCGAGGTTGATCGGTCACCAGGTCGAGGTCCGCCTGCACCCCAATGTCGCCGAGATGACGTTCGTCGCGGTCGGTTCGCGAGGAGCGTCATCACGGCGCCTTGGTGAGTGCGTCGGCCGTAGATGCGACCACGCGCTCGTCGAGCCAGTGGTGGAGGTCGGCGACGCGGTACCGGACTGACTTGCCGATCTTGACGAACGGCGGACCGTCGCCGCGGCTGCGCAGCGTGTTCAAGGTGGCCGGAGAGAGACCGGTGATCTCGGCGGCCTGGCTCGCGTCGACCGCGTAGGGTTCGATCGTGGTGGTCGTCATGGCTGGGTGCATCGGTCGCAGACGTGATGCCCCTCGCATGGCCTGTCGGACTCACGTCGTAGAGAGAGCGACAGCCAAGGGCGAAGACCCTCGACCCAAGCGGGGGGCGGTCATCGAAGCCCAGCAACGCTGAGCCCGCTTCCACTAGGGCTAGCGGACGCCGCTAACATGTCAAAATTGAAGCAATTTTGCTTGAGTTTTGCTGTCGAGGGCGATTGCGATGCGTACGGACGCGTAGACCCCGGCAGCGTGATTCTAAGGATGTGGACCGACTCCGCTCTCGGGCCGGATCTTTTTCTCAGGCGGGCTTGTGCACCGCTACGGGGAGCCGATGCGCCCCACCCGCGGCTGCTCCATGAAGGACATGCCGTTCACCCTGGCCGCTCATCGACCAGGATCTCTACCTCCAGCACCTCGGGCTGGGAGACAAGGTGCCAGCCCCCCGCAGTGTCGAGCACAAGATCTCCGGTTGGCGAACAACTTTCTCAGGAGCGAGCTGGAGGCACGCATTCGCACGCCGGGCCAAGGAGCGATCCCGGCGCCGGCCATTCGGGAAGGGGGTGGTCGGGGCAGGAGCGCACGGAACAGCGCTTTCTCGAATCGGTGGCCGGGGCCGGCTACACTGCGACCGTGCCCGAGCGCTCCGCCAAACGCGCTGCCAAACCCAAGGAAGTGCTGCGCCTGACCCTCGACGTTGCAGCGACCCCCGAGCGGGTCGGTCAGGTCGCTGCGCTGTTCCACGACACGCTTTCTCAGATCGAGCCCGACCTTCGCGAGGGTGACGTGACGATGGTTGTCGGGAACTACGTCGCGAGTGCCGAGGTTCGCGGATGGCAAGGTGGAGGAGCGCTCGCGGTTCGTCTGACTGCGGACCTCGTCGACAACGCAACCGACGCGGTGCAGAAGGATGAGTGCTTGGCGGCGGCTGCTCGTACGCTCGCTCGTCATGCTGATGGACTGGCCCCCTACCGTCCGAAATTCTGGCGCGGAGAGAAGGAGCTTCGTGCTGTCGACGATGTCTTCGTGCGGACGATGCGAGCTGCCGGGCAGCCGAAGACCTCGTCGAGTTCTGGCAACCTCAGCGGCGAGACGATCACCTATTCGCCGATCCTCCGCATTGGTCGAGTTTCCGAAGGTGGTCGAGTCCAAGCCAGAATTCGCCTCGAAGGTCGACCTCTGGAGGTCGACATCGTTCCGAACCTTGAGGAGCATCTCTGGGATGCTGCCAAGACGGGAGATGTTCTTCCTCTACCCGTGCAAGGAGAGTGGATCGAGTCCAAGACGGGTGACCTGCGGCTCGACAAGGCCGAGATCATCGGCGTGGACACGACGTACGAGCCGTGGTCGGGGCGGGAGCTTCTCGACGATGTGAAGCAGCACGCTGCATTGTTCGCGGCAGACGACTTCGACCGGATGCTGGTGGATCTACAGCTGGGAGTGGAGGACTAAGGGCATGGCGCTCATGATCGACGCCGTCGTGCTCATACACTCGCTCGGCGTCGAGACTGGTCGGATCGACGAGCATAGTCGCTACTGGGAGAGCGCACGCACGAGCCACGATCTCTTGCATCACGCCGAGGCAGTGACCATGAGCGCGATCAAGCTGGTTCGAGGTCATGCGAGGCATGGACGCCCCTCAGCGTGAAGCGCTCGCCACGTGGAGGAGCCATATCAGGATTCTTCCCGTCGATGCACGGGTGTCGGTTCATGCTGCGGAGATCTACGCGGCGGCTCGCAAGTCGGGCAAGGTCTGCCCAAAGTGCTTTGCCTTCAAGAAGCCGTTGCACTGCGACGCCTGCGGCAATCAGCGATCCGAACCGCAGCGGTCGAACGACATCGTCATGGTCGCGACGGCGGACGTCGTGCCCGAGGTCCGGGTTCTGTACTCGTGGGACAAGGGAGTACTTGCGCTTGGGGAACACGTGATCGACGTCGAGGTGAAGAATCCTCCCACGCCGCGAGCACAGCAGATCAACCTCGACGGAACGCCGGACCGGTCTGCACGGCGCAAGAAGAAGGGCAAGCGCAGGTAGCTGCGCCCGCTCCGGTTGGGCTCAGGGTGAGCCAATCGAGCAATCCGTGTGCCCACTGTGTGCCCACGACGGCAGCGCCTTGAGCTTCGAAACGAAAAAACCGCCCTACGGGGCGGTTTTCTTAGAGCGGGAGACGGGGTTCGAACCCGCGACATCCAGCTTGGGAAGCTGGGTATCGGGGTAAAATGGATTTTGGACTGCGGCGCCATTTTGGATATTTTATCATAAAAAACAATAACTTGTACGTTTTTTGACTTTGCGGGAGCTTGCTGGAGATTGCCCGAAGTGACGTCCTTCTGAGTCCCGAGTGAGTCCCGAGATGCTAGGCTAGGACCATGGCGAGGTGCAGACTCGAGAACCGAAGCATCAAGGCGGCCGTGCAAACCACCGGGCAGACCGGCAAACGCACCGAGCTGTCGGATACGCGGGTGGAGGGGCTGTATGTGCGGGTGGAGCCCTCGGGGAAGGCTACCTTCGGTTTTCGCTACCGCGCGCAGGGTCAACAGCGGCGGTACCGGCTGGGGACCTACGGGTCGATGACGATCGACCAGGCCCGCAAAGCCGCCCGCGCCGCCCGAGGGGCGGTCGAGGCAGGGCAGGACCCGGCCGCCGGGCGCCGAGCGGCCGACCGAGGGGAGTGCAAGACCCTGGCCGCGGTCGTGGAGACCTACGTGAGCGAGCGGTCCCCCGCCTGGACACCAGGCACACGCAGCACCTACGGCTCGGCGATCGGCACGTTCACCGCCTGGGCCGCGAAGGCCAAGGTGAAGCTGGCCGCCGACCTGACGAGCGACCGCCTCGCAGCGTTCCGGGCCCACTCGATCGCGCTGTCCCGCCGGGTCAAGCGCAAAGGCGGGGGACGACGCGATGTGGTGAGCACCGGCGAGAAGAGATCGGCCGCCGCGGTCAACTGCGAGCTGCGGGCGGTCAAGACTATGCTTCAAGCGCTGCGTGTGGCCGGCCGATTGCCGTCGATCAAGCACGCCGACCAGATCACCGACAATATGAAGCTGGTCCCCCAGGACCATGCACGCCCCCGCCCGCTCAAGCCGACCGGTTTACGGAAGCTGCTGGCCGCCTGCCAGCAGCACGACGAGGCCACCTTCACGCTGACCCGACAAGGGGACAAGGACGCCCCGCGGCACGAGCCCATCGCCCCGCTGGTCGCGTTGATGCTGCTGTCGGGGATGCGGCTCGGGGAGGCGTTGGCGCTGACCTGGGAAGACGTGGACCTGGACGAACGGGAGATCCACGTGCGCGCCCGCAAGACCGTGCACGACCGATCCGTCGACTTGTCGGTCAGTCCGGCGCTGGAGAGGCTTCTGACAGTGATGAAGGCACGCGGCAGCGGCCGGGGGCGCGTGTTCGACGGCCACACCGGGCAGACCGCGAGCGATGCTCGACGCCGGTTGATCGCCGACTACGACGCCCCGCCATTTCAGTGGTCGACCAGAACGAGCCGGCCTGGCCAGCGGTCGGCCCCTACCCTGCGCAGCACCTGCGGGTGCTACCTGACTAACGCCCCCGCGATCTTCGGGGGCGCCTCCGCCTGGCGCTCGGCGGCACAGCTGGGGCACCGCGTCGACGTGGCCGAGCGCCACTACCTCGGGACGCTGAAGCGGATCCCGGGGGACGCCACGACCGTGGAAGCGGCGATGGAGATCGAGGACGAACTCGACGCTCTCATAGCGTAACCCCGGAGATCCGCTCGGCCGCTTCGAGGGGCATCGATGCGGCGCGGCAGACCGTTGGTCGTGAACGTCAGCCCCGGGCGAGGTACGGAAACACAAATGACCGCGGGACGTCGCTCGGCAATGGCAAGAGGCCGCGAGAGGGGCGCAGTCGGAGCAGCGAGCCTGGTGACATGGGAACCGGCGATGTCGAGTCGAACGTCGGTCAGTCGTTGAAGATCATATCGACGTTCTCGGCTGTCGCCGCGCGCGCCAGCCAGGTGTCGAGCAGCTCGACATCGGTGCACCCGATGATGCGCCCCCGCAGTTCGTCGGAGACCGTGAACCCACGGGATTCGACAACCACCAGCAGCGCCTCGGCGCGTCCTTTGGAGACGTAGCGTTTGGCGAAGTCACTGATGTAGGCGTCGGTGCTCACTCCCATCTCGTCCTCCAGGGCCTTGACAGCGTCCTCGCTGAGATAGGCGAGGATTAGATCGGCATATAGGGTAGCGCGAACGGGGTCGGTCGTGGCGAGTTCCTCAGTGGCGGCCAGGGCGGTCCGGCCGAGGCGCTCGGCACCGTCCTTAAGACCGTGCGTGATGACCGCGAGAACGGCGAGCCCGGGAATCTCACGGGCCTGGCTCAGCTCGAGCTGGCGGGGGATCTCGGCCGGGCCGATGACCAGAGGGTGCAGGACCATCCGACCACGACCGAGGTCAATAGGCTGGGCGGACCACGCTGCGGTGGCTGCGTCGTCGGTGACGACCACCAGGGTGGTGGGGCAACCCAGCCGCAGGCGCACGCCCGCGACATAAAGGGGCCAAGAATAGAGCTTGTCGTCGTCGGGTCGTAGCTGGACCTCGACGATGAAAGCCTCGCGGCTGGCGTCGTCAACCTCGCGGATGAGGACGGTGCCATCGGCGGAATACTCTGGGTAGTCGATCTCCCGCACGGTCTCGGGTGAAGGCAACAGCTCGAAGTCGTCGGATACGTCGAGCCCAAGTAGCTCGCGGACCAGCATCGGGACCAGAGTCGGGCTCTCGGTCAGGAGCTTGGTCAGACTCTGGTGCTTGTGGGAAGGCATGACAGCAGTAGGCTCGTAGCAAACCTGGAACGGGGAGTCCACGGCGAGATGCGGGACGAGGGCGGGACAGAAGTGAGACCTGACATTCCAGCGCGTTCCCCGTGGGTCGATGAAAGAGCGCTCCCTTTGGTCGGGTTCACGATGGGCAAGGCGCGACCACTGGTACAAGCATGGCTTGGCTGGCCTGAAGGCCAGCAACCCCTCAGGTCAGATCAGACGTGGAGGCCCCACCATCGTCGACCACCCGCATGGGATCCGTGCGGTACGCGACGTGGAACATCGATCGTTTTGTGGATCGTGGATCCGTCAGATCAGATCAGATACGAAAACTAGTCAGTCGAAAGCCAAGGAGCAACACTTGTATGGACCGACGAGGATAAAGGGAGGAAAGACCGCCATATACTCTTGTGCTATGCCGACCATCGTAGCCCCGCCGATTATCTCTCCGTGGATGTGGAAGCGTGGAGGCCGTCGAGTCGTATCTCGTGGTATGCGCGGAGAGCGAGCCTGCGTCTTCATCCTTTATCGGCCCGATCTTCGATCGCATTGCCGTCGCAGACCACTTGCCGAGGAATGAGGAACTTGCCCTTCTTGGTCACCGTCTTGTGATCCGACAACTGCTTCACCGCCCGGTTGACGCGATCCCCGCGGGCCTCTACGTTCTTGGTCGAGGACGCCATGGCGAGCAAGAAATCCCCCTCCCGTTCCCGCAAAACCAAGGCGTCCTCCGCCCGCACGTCGGCCACGGAGCAGCGCGAGGGGCCTGCGAAGGTGCAGCAGACGATCTACCTGCTGCCCGAGACCCGGAAGAAGCTGCGTTTGCGCGCGGTCGAGGACGACTGCGATCTCTCGACGGTCGTGGAACGAGCGCTTCAAGCCTATCTGGACGGCTGAGCTGGCGTTTGACTTCTTGACTTCAAAAAGTCTAACTGCTAGCGTTCGGGTACGCTTCGGCCAGGGTCCGCTGTGCCGGCCCCTTGCCGCCGCTTGGTTTGTCGCGTACCCATAACAGGCCCCGCTGCAAACGGGGTTGAGAGGAAAGCCTCTCTTGCCCTCATCGGTCCCACCTTTCAGGCCGATGCGGGGCCTCAGGAGCAGAAGTCGGGGCTTCTTGAGTAGCCGTGGGTGTTTGCAGCCCCGCGGCACCCGCATTGCCGGACCTGCAAAGTCCGGGAAAGGTGAGGAAAACATGGATGCTGACGACGGTCCGGCGCACGCCGAGATGGACCCCGAGGACGTGCTTGCCCACTTCGGGCGCGAACTCCGAATCGCTCGCGAGGCCCGTGGCCTCACCCGCGAGGGGCTGGCCAAGCGGTGTGGCCTGTCCAAGGCGACGATCAAGAAGCTCGAGAGCGGGAATGCCTTCCAGCCGCGACTCGAGACCCTGGTACGCCTCGCGGACGGGCTCGGCCTGACGCTCCTCGAGCTGGTGCGCTGTGTCGACCCGCGGCTCTCGGACGCCGAGCGGATCGGAGGTTCCGCGAACGTGTGGCTCGCGCAGCTCGACGAGCCATCGCGCGAGCTCGTCCTGGCGCTGGTGCGAGTGTTGGCCCGACCACAACGCGAGCAATCACCGCAGCTCCAGGAAGCCTGACCGTGGGGCCGGGGCCCGGGGGGCCCCCGCCCCCCGCCCGAGACAACAGCGCGCCACCCCGGGGGGGCCAGTCGCAGCCCACCCCCCC
>JBCCWC010000174.1:0-33561 GCA_039194325.1 Myxococcota bacterium | reverse complement strand
CTCGCCCACCAAGGCCCGCAGCGCCTGCTGGAGCTCGGTTACCGCGCTCCAGCGCCCCTCGGGCTCGCGCGCCAAGCAGCGCATCAGCAGGGACGCCAGCCGATCATCGATAGGGTGGCGCTCCCGGGGATCGACCGGACAAGCCTGCACCCGGGCCAGCGCCACGCTCAGGACCGAGTCACCCTCGAAGGGCAGCGCCCCGGTGGCCATCTCGTAGAGGATCACGCCCATCGCATAGAGATCGCTGCGCGCGTCGGCGACCCGCCCCAGCACCTGCTCGGGCGCCATGTAGTGAGGCGTGCCCATCACCTCGTGGGGCTGCGTGCCCGAGTCCTGGTTGAGTGTGCGCGCGATCCCGAAGTCGGTGATCACCACCCGCCCCTTTTCTCCGACCAACACATTGGCGGGCTTGAGATCCCGGTGCACCACCCCCGCGGCGTGAGCGGCCGCCAGCCCGGCGGTGATCTGAGTGCCCAAGTCCACCAGCGAGCGAAGCGGCATCGGAGCCTGGTCTTCGATCAAACGCTCGAGCGTGGTCCCCGGCACGTACTCCATGGTGAGAAACGGGATCGATCCATGCTTGCCAAAGTCGTGCGTGCGCGCGACGTTGGGGTGAGTCACCCGGCGCGCCAGCTTCACCTCCGACCGAAAGCGCTCCTGAGCCCGCGGGCTCTCCAGCGTCAGCAGCTTGAGCGCGACCACCTCGTCGAGCTGACGGTCGCGCACCCGATACACCGCCCCCATGCCGCCGCGACCGATCTGCTGCTGAATCTCGTAGCGCCCCGCAAAACGCTCGCCCGGAGCCAGCGAGACCAGCGCCGCGGCCGTACGGGCCATCGCGGGGGTACCGGTCCCAGCCACGAGCGTGTCGTCGTCCGCTACCGTCACGGCTTGCATCGTAGCAAGCCCCACGGGCCCCGGAAGCCCCGTGGAAACCTGTGGAGCCCCGTGGAGCCCGCTTCCCCCGCTCACTGGCGCTGGAGGCCCTCCTTGCGGAGCAGAGCCTCCAACGCCGCCTTCGAGCGCTCGAACCGCTTGTGCAAGCGAGCGCCGTTGCGCTCGAGCGCCGCCCCATCCGGCTCGTGCTCACCATCGTGCAAGACCTTGGCGATGTCGACCCACGACATCCTTCGATCGACGCGCAGCACCAAGAGATCCTGGTCCAGGAGTCGAGCTTCCGACGCAAGCGAGCAACCCCATCCTTGACGTCCGTCCGCAGGTAGATCGCGGTGGTGAAGTGTACCTTCGCCACGAGCCCATTGACGGTCGAGTCGGTCATCGGCGTGGCGGATCGGCGATGCTCGGGCTTGCGCCGGATCGTGCGCAGCGCATCTCGGGCCACCACATACGCCCAAGTACGCAGGCTCGACTCCCAGCGAAAGTCGGGCAACCCTCGCCACAAGCACTCGTAAAGCGGGCGGCGGCAAGCAGCCTCCGATACGAGCGCTCGAACGCTCGCGAGCCACGACGACGCGCCCGGCCGAGCCCCCTGGGCGAAAGCCGACGGCGCTCAGGGAGACGAGCGCAGGGCGGCCAGCTCGGCGCGGACCTCTCGCGCCTGGGCAGCATACTCGCCGCCCAGCGACTCGTAGGTGCTCGCGCTCAGCTCGAGCTGCTGCATGCCCCGCTCGCGCTCGGATCCCTCCAGCAGCGCTTGGCCAAGCAGGTGTGCCGTGTCGGCCACGTTCAAAGCGACGGGCTCCTTGTCCTGATATAGGCGCAGCGCCGCCTCCAGCGCCTCCGCCGCGTCATCGAAGCGCTCGTGCCGGAAGTAGACCTCGCCACAGGTCCATAGTGCTCGGGCAAACTCAGCACTCTTGGGCGCCTGCACCCGCATGATCTCCACCGCTCGCTCTGCGAGCTGCATCGCCCTTTGTGAGTCGCGAGCGCTCGTCGGAATCGCCAGGTTCGACATGAACCGCGCGGTCGTAGGGTGGTCGGCTCCCACCGCACGCTCGGCAAGACCAAGCGCAGTCTGGCCGTGCTCGATGGCCGCGTCTAGCTCTCCCCGCCCTTCGTAGGAGACCGAGAGGTTCGCGTGCACGGTGGCAACGCTGAGAGGCTCGTAGTCCGCACGACCCGACGCCATGATCCGCACCGCCTCGAGGTGAGCGGCGTGCGACTGCTCCTGCTCGCCCACCTGGTACTGCATGACCGCGACATTGACGAGCGCGTCGACGGAGATCGGATGCTGGGGCCCGAAGGAGGCCCGGTCGATCGCCAGCGCTCGCTTGGCCGCGGCTACGGCCTCCTCGTGGCGACCGAGCGCCAGGTAGGCGTTCGACAGGTTACCGAGGACCGTCGCGAGCCGGGGGTGCTCCGGCCCCAGCATGGAGTCGACCAACGCGAGCGCCTGGCGATAGTTGTCGAGCGCGCGGTCGTGCTCGCCGAGCCGATCCTCGATGATCCCCAGGCCGTTGAGCGCGTCCACCCGATCGAGCGGGGAGACATCACGATCGCCCAAGAGCTCCAGGGCCGCGTGAAACTGGTCGCGCGCGTCGCGGTAGCGCCCCTCGATTTCGGCGATCTGGGCCGCAGCGCTCCGGGCTCGGAACTCCAGCAGGCCTCCGTCGTCCTGCCGCCGAGCTTCGTCGAGGGCGAGCTTGACCCACAAGCTGGCCTCGTCGACTCGCTCGGGATCTCGCATGAGCACCTCCGCCAGACCTCTGGCCGTCTTGGACGCCACGGCCACGTTGTCGGCCTTCCGGGCGTGGAAGAACGCCTCCTCGTAGGCCGACTCGGCCTCGTCGTACTGGCCATCCCTCTGGAGAAGCTCAGCGAGCACCACCAAGAGCGCGGCCTCGAGGGTGGGCTCATGGGCCCGCTCGAGCGCCGCTCGGATCTGACGGCCCAGCTCACGATCCCGCCCGAGCTGCTCGGTGAGCCGCAGCGCCATCGCGCGAGCATAGAGGCGCTGGGCGACCGACACCTCCTCGAGCGTAGAGGGATCGAGCGAGCCGATCGTGGCCGCGAGGTAGCCCGGGTCCGCGCAGCGATCGGGCTGGGGCAGCTCGGACACCGCAGACAGGGCCCGGGCGGCGACCGACACGTCGGCGTCGACCAGTAGCTCGACGAGGGCATCGACGTGCTCATCGACGCGCCGCAAGCACTCGTCGCGGCGCTCGAGATCGGTCGGGCTCATCGAGCGATGCTCGCGCGCCAGGCACGATCGTTCGACCCCATCACGCAGCCGCTGCTGATGCCCCGCCAGCCGCTCGGCGACCGCCTCGAACGAGGGTCGCGCCCACGGCTGCTCGAGGCCCATGAACGCACGCTCGACCTCGGATCGGCGCTCGTCCCAGGCGAGCTCGAAGTCTGCGGCCCGATCGGCGCAGCGCTGGGCAGGGTCATCGGCCGTCAACGACAGCGACCCGACCACCAACCCCGCGGTCACCACCACGGAGCCGGCCGCCACCCACCCGATCTGGCGCCGAGCGGATCGCGGATCGGGCCCCATCGCGGCCAATAGCTCCGCCATGGTCGCAAAGCGCTGGTCGGGATCAGCGGCCAGTGCCCGGCGGATCGCACGTCGGGCGCGGACGGGAAGCCGAGGCCGCGCGGGGAGATCGGGGGGACCGTCGACGATCTCGGCCAGCCTCTCGGTCATCGAGCGCTCGCGAAACGGACGAGCGCCGAAGAGCGCCTCGTAAAGGGACACCGCAAACGCGAATTGATCGCATCGCTCGTCGACCAGTCCCCCTTCGACCTGCTCGGGCGCCATGTAGACCGGAGTGCCCACGACAGCGCCGGTCACGGTCAGGGACGTGGTGATCGCCGGGCTCGAGACCGCGTCGCCTTGGGTCGGGATGCTGGCGGGCTCGGCGAGCGAGCGTGCCAACCCGAAGTCGACGACCCGCGCGACCCCATCGGCCCCGACCAGCACGTTGTCGGGCTTGAAGTCGCGGTGCACCAACCCGGCCTCGTGCGCAGCGGCCAGGCCCCGGCCGGCCCCTTGATAGAGCGCGAGGATCTCGGCGGTGGACCGGTCGCCGCGGGCGACCCACCGTCGGGCCGTCGTGCCATCGACCAACTCCATGGCGATGAACAGCTCGCCCTCGTGGGTGCCGACCTCGTGCACGGTGACCACGTTCGGGTGCGACAGGCGAGCCATCGAGGCGGCCTCGCGGAGCAGCCGCTCCGTGCCGCCCGCCATGGGGCGGTGGAGCTTGAGCGCGACGTCGCGACCGAGCCGGAGGTCGCGCGCGCGATAGACGACCCCCATCCCGCCGGATCCAACCTCGTCGATGATCTCGAACGAAGCGCCCACCCTCGTGCCCGGCGTGAGCCGTCGCGCCGGGTACCTGGCGGGCGCCTCGGCGAAGGCGGCGAGCGAGCCAAGATCGTTCGAGTCGGGCTCCGCCTCGAGCGCCGCGGTATCTACCGAGGCGTGACCGAGCGCCTCTTGGTCCTCGCGGGGGCTCACAGCGACGTCTACTACCGGAGCGAGGCTGACCCCGTCAACGAGTCATGAGAAGGTGACTCTAACTATATGTATCGAGCCATGACTACCCGTGAATGGAACTCGTTCGTCAAATCGGAGAAGTTCGAGCAAATTCCAACCGTGAAAAGTCTTCTACGACTGCCTCAAAGAAGGTGGCAATCAAGTCACTGTGGTCGACCTACTGTCACTAAAACAAGGGTAAGGCCAAGCATCACCGGCGCATCGACCATTCGCGGCGGGAGGCTCGGTCTGCGCACCCCGACCCCCCCTCAGCCCACCCGGCGTGCCCGAATCGTCCGACTGGGGTCCACTCCTCAATGGGTATGGGTAGGGAGTGCCGCAAACCCCGGTGCGTGCTCGAAGTCGTCTCCCGTATCGTCCTGCTCGGTGGAGGCACCCCCTCGGTCGGATCGGCGCCGGCGCCGGTGTCAACGCCCGAGGACCACCCGATGGGATCACCCGCGGAGTTCGGCGCGGAATCCTCGGCTCGGCGTCGTTCCTCCCCGATCGCGCGCGGGTTTGCGCGAGGCGACGATGACGAACGACCGCAGCCCCAGCCAACGGTGACGAGGCGCAACGTCGGGCCGTTCTCCCGGATGGCTCGACACGAGCACGGCCCTCGATCCCCACCAAGCCCAACCGGAGGCTCGGAGGCGCACACCCAGTGGTCCCCTCTCGACCTCCCCTACCCACATGTGGCTACAGTTAGTGCAAAGGCGTGACGGCTCATAGTAACGACGCGAGGCACTTTTCCGGGGTCATCGACCCGTGATTACCCGCGGCAAACCGCCTACAGTCGGACCGACAAGGCGATCTCGCCGCCCGCTCCCCCAGTGCAGGAAGCTTCTCATGCCCAAGACGATCCTCATCACCGGTGCCAGCTCGGGAATCGGTAAGACCACGGCCCAACACTTCCACGAGGAAGGTTGGAACGTGGTGGCCACCATGCGTAGCCCCGACCAGGAGACCGAGCTGACCGCGCTCGACAACGTGCTCGTCACCCGCCTCGACGTGCTCGACTCCGCGTCCATCACCAGCGCCATCGCGGCGGGCATCGAGCGGTTCGGTGGGATCGACGTGCTGGTCAACAACGCCGGGATCGCGGTCTATGGCCCGCTCGAGGCCACCCCCGTCGAGCAGCTCCGCCGGCAGTTCGATGTGAACGTGATCGGCCTGCTCGAGACCACCAAGGCGATCCTGCCCCACTTTCGGGCGAAGCGCGACGGGATCATCATCAACATCTCGTCCATCAGCGGCAAGATGACCTTTCCGCTAGGGACCTCCTACCACGGCTCGAAGTTCGCCGTGGAGGGCCTGTCCGAGTCCCTTCACTTCGAGCTCGAGCCGATCGGCGTGAAGGTCAAGATCGTCGAGCCGGGCATGACCAAGACCCCGTTTGGCCAGCGGTCCGTCGAGCTGAGCAACGACGAGAGCCTCGAAGAGTACCAGTCGCTGATCGCCAAGGTCTTCGGCTTGTTCGAGTCGATGTTGCCGCACAGCTCGGAGCCGCGGGTCGTGTCCTCGGTCATCTTCCGGGCAGCGACCGACGGCACCACGCAGCTGCGCTACACCTCAGGGGACGATGCGGAGGAGATCCTGGCCAACCGCAAGGCCGCCGACGACGCGACCTTCCTCGCGGGCGTCAAGGCGCAGTTCGGGCTCTAGCCGCCCGCCATCGCGCGGGCGCCGACCGGCCCACCAATCGCAAGGCTCGTACACGTCAGGGGTCGACGATGCCGGCTCCGTCGCCGGCCCTCACCACGTAGGCTCGCGCGCCTTCGCCGTAACCGGCGACCGTGCGCTCGGCAAAGTCCTCGACGACACCCGCCTCGACCAGCGCGACCACACAGCCCGCGAACCCGGCCCCGGTCAGGCGAGCACCCCAACATCCCGGCTGTGCCTGGGCCTGCGCCACCATGCGGTCGAGCGCTGGCGCGCTGACCCGATAATGGTCCCGGAGGCTGCGGTGGCTGGCCCTGAGCAACGCCCCAAGGGCCGCCACGTCGCCTCGACGCAGCGCCTGTGCGGCCTGCCAAGTTCGTGCGTTCTCTTCGACGACGTGACGCACCAGCGGGCGTAGATCCGCCGGCAACCCCGTGAGGGCCGCTCCCAGATCATCGACATCGCGCAACGCCGCCACCCCGAGCCGCTCGGCCGTCTCAGCGCAGGCCTGGCGGCGGGCGTTGAACTCGGAGCCCTCCAGTCGCCGGCGGGTCCCCGTGTCGAGCACCACCACCGCGACCTGGGCCGGCAGCTGCACCGGCTGCACCGATAACGCACGGCAATCGATGAACAGGGCATGACCCGCTCGACCGACCGCGGCGCAGAGCTGATCCATTGGGCCACACTCGACCCCGACGAACTCGACCTCGGCCCGTCGACACAGGCCCGCCGCCGCCAAGGGATCCCACGGCCACTGCACGAGCTGGGCAACCCCACGCATAAGCGCAAGCTCCAGCGCCGCCGAGCTCGAAAGCCCAGCCCCCGGCGGCACCGAAGACTCGATCATCGCGTCGAAGCCCCGTAGGTTCACTCCGGCCCGTCGCAGGGCCCATAGCACGCCCCGGGGATAGGCGATCCAGTCTCGCCGCGTGCGGGGAGGACCGAGCGCGTCGAGCTCGAAGCTCGTGGCGTCATCGAGATCGAGCGTCGCGATCCGCACGCGACGATCCTCGCGAGGGGCGAGCGCGACCCGGGTGACCCGATCGAGCGCCACCGGCAGCACGAAGCCTTCGTTATAGTCGGTATGTCCGCCGATGAGGTTCACCCGACCGGGGGCGACGGCCACCTGGGTCGGCGCCCTCCCGAACCGGTCCCGGAACGCCGCCCGCAGGGCGGCGAGCTCTCTTCGTATCTCCTGTGCCGCAGGCTCCACTGGACTGCCCCTGGTCATCGAAGGCTAAACCATGCGTCGACCCAACGCTTCGACCCAACGCCTCGACCCACCGCGACGAGAGGCTCTGCATGGAGCTGTAAGCATAGCACGAGGCCGAGCGCGACAAAGCCGACGCATCCCTGACCACGAGGCGGTCAGACGACGAGCCCGATGCCTCTCCCATCAACATCCGCTGAAACACTGGGAGCGCCCGGATGCGCTCTGATCTTGAGAAACCACCCAGGTTCAGTTCTGCATCATGCCACTTCACTCGATTGCACTCGATTGCAGGCGATTGCGGACGATTGCAGGCGATTGCAGGTAACTTCAGCCAGTTGACGCAGAACCGCTCAACGCCCGCTCATCGACGAGATCAGGGCAAACACAGAGATTTCGCCAACTACGGACCCCAACGCAAGTTCACCGTATTGATGGTACCGTTACTCGACACATCATCAGCCAGTATCGTGCCGCCCCCTGGCCGGCCCCGGGGCGCAGCGCCTGCACCTCTCCATGCTCGATCCTCATGACGAGGACCCCGTCCAAGCTCTATCACATTCGGGAAGCACAAGACGACGATGAACCCCTTCGACCCCAAGTCCCTCACCGACATCTCCCTATCATCGGCTCTGTGCTTGCTCGGCACATCCTGCTATCTCACCGACAATCCCCTCCTCACAGACTCGGCGGAATCGGGGACAAGCAGCAGTTCCATGAGCACCGTAGGCTCTACGAGCGCCGCAGACTCCACGAGCGCCGCAGACTCCACGAGCGCCGCAGGCTCCACGAGCACCGCAGACACGACGGGTACGTCCGGCGGTCCGTTGATCGTCAACGAAGACACCTATCTCATTCCCGCCTGCAATCGAGACACTTACTATCCATGGTCGCCCACCATCGGGCTGTTCGACAATGATGATGCCGGCGGCGCCACGCTCACCTTCGTCGAGTCGATGACCACGACGGCAGAGAATGGAACCGTGATCTTCCTGGAGAACGGTCAGTTCGAGTACACGCCGCCCGCGTCCTGCCTCGAGGACTACAACAGCACCTATACCTGCGCAGACAGCTTCAGCTATACGGCGATGACCGAGGATGGTCTCGTGTCCGAGCCGACCACGGTGATGCTAGAGCCGACCAGCCTCTACCTCGATCCGCAGCGAACCGACGGTGTTCGATTCCTCGCCATCGACGGCAAGGACGCCCCCGAGGGAGTCGACAGCCCCAGCCACCTCGGCGTCTCGGTCGCCGCCGCGGGCAACTTCAATGGCGAGGGCTTCTCCGACATCATCATCGGAGGCCACCGCACACGTGTCTCTGGGACCAACAATACGGGCGAAGCCTACGTGATCTACGGCCAAAAACAGCGAAGATCGCCGATCGATCTCAATGATTCCGACGACGGCCTGGCCGACGTGGGCCTCGTGATCCGCGGAGGCCAAGGCACTGACTACGCGGGGCTCTCGGTAGCAGGAGCGGGAAACATCGACATCAACAATAACAATGATGATGAGAATAATTACGATGATGTCCTGGTCGCAGCTCCGGGCTATTCTGGCGGAGCCGCAATCAACAATGGGCGAATCTACCTCGTGTACGGTGGTCAGTCGGGGCTGGTAGAACTCTCCGATATCGATGGCGGTGATCCCGCAGGATTGGTCCTGTTCGATGGAGACTCCCCCAACGACTGGACAGGGCTCGGCCTGGATGGAGGCATGGTCTGGAGTCCTTGGAGCGACCAACAACCAGCCGGGGGTCGTCAGCCCGTGGACATCGATGGTGATTCCGTGCCGGATATACTGGTCGGGCTTCCATACTACCGCTCGAGCGACAACACCGTAGGCAGCGCTCTTTGGCTTCATCACGACAATTTGAGCACCACCACCCCCGGGGATCCAGGGACACCACTTGCCGACGTGACCCGTGTCGACGGGGTCATCAATGGAAATCAAGGCGACGACTTCGGCCTGCGGGTTCGCTTCTTGGGAGACATCAACGGCGACGGCATGCCCGATATGGCCGCGGCCTCTGACATCACCGGCCGCGGATCGGCCCAGGCCGATACGGTGTTCACCGACAACGCAGGGAGGGTGACCGTGGTGTTGTCCCCCGTGGCCAACAGCACGCAGTACATCGACGCTCCCGGCCTCGGCTTCACGCTCACGGGCACCCCCGAAGGGCCCATAGCCAATCCCCCGGGCGAGCGGCTCGGCACCGCGATCGCTTCCACCGACTTCAACAACGACGGGCTCAACGATCTGATCTTGGGAGCGCCGGGCCACGAAGGCGGCGGCATGGTCTACGTCATCTACGGAGGTGACCTGTCCACCCCTCCCGATCTGGCCGCGATCGAAGCGGGCTCGTCGGGCGCAGGCATGGTGATCCGAGGGGATCACATCAAGAACGATACAGACGTGTTCCCGGGCACGGTGGGTGGCGTGCCACTCCCCGAGGTTGGTCGCGCCGTCGCGGGGGCGGGCGATTTCAACGGCGACGGCCTGCTCGATCTCGTGATCGGAAGCCCCACCGCACTCGACGCCGCGGTCCAGACCTGCGAAGTCAACGGCGACGGCGTGACCTATGTGATCTTCGGCTCGACGGCTCCCCCCTCACAGATCGAGCTCGATGATGTCGTCTGCGATTATGCGGACATCGACGGAGACGGCGTGGGGAGCAGCGCCGGCATCGCCATACTCCCCGCCTTCCCCTCAGCGCTCCCCGACCCAAAGGGCGAGGACACCCCCCCTCCAGCATCGCACTGTACCGGCTGGTCCGTGGCCGGAGTCGGTGACTTCGACGGCGATGGCTGTGACGACATCGTGATCGGTGCCGCGAACTACATCTATGGCAAGGTAGACGGATCCGTCAACCCCGGACGAGCGTACGTGGTGTACGGCTTCGATCCGGCGGAGCCCGATCGAGGAAGATGCACGAAACGATAGGCCCGCTCACGACCCCGTCGCCAGCGACCGCGGTCACGAGCACCTCGTCCACGTCGTCCGGCGTGGCGATCTTGATCGCCTGGGCGGCCCCACCGACTCGTCACGATAGCTCTCGTCGGATTCAGCCGGGGGCGAGTCGGGACCGCCAGACGACCGCGCTTTTCGCTCCTCTTGGTCGCTGCCTCGGCATCCAGACCTCAGCCGAAGATCCCATCGAGCCCTCCGCTCCCGTTGTCGTTGGTCCCGAAGCTGTCCACCTCGGGGAAGCCTAGCTCGTGCAGCACGGAGACCAGGGCCCGGTTGAAGGGCACCTCGTCCACGCGAACGAAGCGGTCGGTCTTCAGGCGACCGCCGGCCTGGCCGGCGAACATCGCCGGGATCCAGCCCCAGGTGTGGCTGGGCCCCTCGCCGATGTCGGTGCCCCACATGATGAGGGTGTTGTGGAGCACAGAGTTCCCGTCGACATCGGGGGTCGCCGCGAGATCTTCGATGATCTGGGCGATCATTTCGAAGTGCCAGCGATCGATCTTGACGATGTTGTCCCGCGCCACGTCGAAGGTCTCGTGGGACATGTCGTGGTGGGTGGTGTCGCCGCCCATCGGCACCAGGTCGAGCCACGGGTACTCTTGCTGGCTGGTCGCGCCGCCCCCGAACACCAGCGAGATCGACCGGGTCAGATCGCACGCGAACGCGGCGGTGATGAGGTCGCGCATCGCGTCGCACTGGGTCGGCATCGCCCCAAAGCTCGACCAGTAGTCGTCGTCCTCGTCGGGAGGCTGGGGGCCGGAGGGATCGCAGCCGGTCTGGTCCAGCCGCACCTCGAGCTCTCGCACCAATTGGAGGTGGGCCTCGAGCCGCTGGCGATCGCTGCCCGACACCCGTGGGGCGAGGCGCTCGGCGTCCTCGAGCACCACGTCGAGCACGCTCTTGCGACGAGCGCGGAGCGCCTCGAGCTCCGCCACGCCGCCCACCGCGTCCGAGAACAAGTAGTCGAACAGCTTGGTCGGGTCGTACTCCCCGCCCAGCGGCTGCTCGGTGCCGGCGTACGAAAGCACGTTCCAGATCGTGGGGTGACGGGCGTAGCCCGCCCGCAGCTGTAGCGAGTCAAAGGGCAGGCCCGGCAGCGAGTCGGCATACTTTTGGTCGATCGTTTGGCCCAGGCCCCAGCCCACGGTGCCGTCGTAGAAGGGCCCGCCGCTGGCGAGGCCGCAGCCGGCCGCGAACGAGCTGGGACCGGCGGGATGACCATGGAACGCCCCGCCCTTGTTGTACTTGAAGCCGTCGAAGACCACCACGTGCTCCTTGACGGCCGCCAAGGGCTCGAGGGTCTCCGACAGGGTCCAGTCGTCCTCGGTGCCCGAGGGGGTGAAGCGGTCGCGAACTACGCCGTTGCCGGTGAACAAAAGCAACAGCCGCAGCGGCGCACCGTCGGCCGCGCGACTCTCGGGCAGGGGAATGAAGGGGGTCAGCGCCGCCGAAGCGCCCAGGCCCTTGAGCCACGTGCGTCGGTGCAAGCGAGGTCGTCTCGTGTTCATGGCAGCTACTCCGGGGTGACGTCGGCGACGACGCGATGGCTGAAGCTGGGTGACTCGACCACGGCAAGCACGAGCTCTCGAATGTCGAGCTCGGACTCGACGAAGCTCGTATAGGCCCGGTCGAGCTCACAGGTGTCGGACGGCACCATCGACCGGCCATTGGCGAATACGAACCATTGCTCGGCGTAGCAGCGCTGGGCCAGTGTGCTGTGGGCCAGCCGCTGCCCCAGCTCCACCGCGCCCGTAAAGGGGCCGCTGGCGTCGTCGGCGGCCACCAGCTGCCCCGACGGATCGACAGGCTGGCCGCTCTCGAGCTCGTGGAAGCGACCGAGCGCGTCGTAGTTGGAGAACCCAAAGCCGATCGGATCGATGAGCTCGTGGCACGCCGCGCAGGCGGGATCCTCGGTGTGCTGCTCGAAGCGCTCGCGGGTGGTGGCGTCGGGATCACTGGGCGGCGGCAGGTCGTCGACGTCGGGCGGCGGCGGCGGCAAACCCTGGCACAGCAGGTTGGTACGCACGCTGATCCCGCGCAGGATCGGTGAGGCCTGGTCGCGGTGCGCGTTGGCGGCGAGGAAGCTGGCCCGGGTCAGTACGCCGCCGCGCTCGGTCGGATCGAGCTCGACGGGCTCGGCTCGATCGCGATCGGGGTCGGGCTCGATCCCATAAAGACGCAGGATCGCGTCGTCGGCCACCGTGTAGGTCGCCGTCATCAGGGCCTCGAACGAGCCTTCGTCCTCGAAGATCACGTGGCGGACGAAGGCCGCGGTCTCGTCCACCATGCCCTGCGCCAGCGTATCGTCGAACTCGGGGTAGAGCTCCGGGTCGCGCTCGATCGTCGCGACCGCGTCTACGCCGAGCCACTGCTTGTGGAACTTCATGACCGCGGCCTGGGCCCGAGGATCGGCGAGCATGCGCTCGGCCTCGGCGCGACGCCCCGCGGCGGTGTCAAGCGTGCCGTCGGCGGCGGCTTGCCAGAGCGCCGGGTCGGGGATCGTGTTCCACAGCATGAGCGACAGCCGCGTCGCCACCTCGTGGGCGGTGAGCCTAAAGCGCTCCCCCGGCGCGGCCGCGCCATCTCCCAGCTCAACCCGATACAAGAACCACGGCGACGTGAGCAGGGCGGTCACCACCCGGGCGATCCCCTCCGAGAAGCCCTCGCTCGCCCCTTGGTCGTAGAGCGCGAGCAGGCGCTCGCGCTGCTGAGCCTCGAGCGGCCGCCGGAACGCGCGCGGGCCCAGCTGGTCGACCAGCGTCTGCGCGCACGCCCGATCCGCCGCGCTCGTGCTGCAGGGCAGCTGCACCGCGAGCCGCTCGACGAAGTCTTCGGCGGCGGCCTCGGCGTTGCGCAGCGCGGTGTCGGCCAGCATCGAGGGCACGCCCGCGGTATTGAAGGTAAAGGCGCCGAGCTTCTCGTCCGAGGGCAGCGCCTTCGCCAGCTCGACGGCGGCGGGGCCCATGCCCAGCAGATCCCGCAGCGCGTTGGCGTACTGCTCCTGCGTCAGCCGCAGCATCGCCGAGGCGCCCACCTCGAGCGGCGCCCCGTCGCACAGGGCCTCGGCCTCGGGATCCGGGTCGGCGCCAGAGTCGGACAGCGAGTCGTCGGGCGCGCCCTCGCTCTCGCTTGGGTTCGAGAACGCGAAGCGACCGTCGTAGCAGCCGCTGAGCGTCAAGCTCGCCCAGAGCCCCAAAAGGCGTGCGGGTGATGTCTCGGCCATGGTGTCCGCCGTAGTTCCCCCCGGGCCGCAGGTGTCCACGGGTTTTTCGACACTCGGGGCGAGCTGCCGCGGATGTAGGCCGGCTGACAGGAACCGGCCCCGTGGTTGCAACGAAACCCCGGGACTCGGTAGCGTGGCCTTCGAGTCACGGCCCCGTGGGCGGGATCATGCCGAGCGATGAAGAGCTGGTCAGGGCCTGGCAGACGGGCTCACGGAGCGCTGCGGATACGCTGACCCAGCGCTACTACTGGCGGGTGTTTCGATTCTTCGAGCTCAAGCTGCAGTGGCAGGCCGAGGATCTGACCCAGCGCACCTTCTTGCTGTGCCTGGAGCAGCAAGACCGGATCCGTAGCTCGTTTCGCTCCTACCTGTTTGGGATCGCTCGCCGGCAGCTGACCCGCGCGCTGCGGGACCGCTACGCCGACGCCCACCGCCGCCGCAAGCTCGGCGAGCCCAGCCCGGGGGATCATCAGACGAGGCTGAGCGCCCTGGCGGCGCAGCGTCAGGAGCAGCAGGTCCTGCTGCGAGCGATGGCAGAGCTTTCGCCCGACGCCCAGATGACCCTGGCGCTCTACTACTGGGAGGCCATGAACGCCGCGCAGCTGGCCGAGGTGTTCGAGGTCAGCCACAGCGCCATGCGCTCGCGCTTGGCCAAGGCGCGGGCCGATCTACGCGCGTCGATCGATGCGCTGCTGACCTCCTCCGCGGTACAAAAGGCCCTGCACGCCGATCTCGACGGCTGGGCCCGCTCGGTGGCGGCGACGAACCTGCCGCCGCCGGCCGGGTCGGCATGATCGGCATGATCGGCATGATCGGCATGATCGGCATGATCGGCATGATCGGCTTGGCATGACGGAGGAGATCACCAGCTCCCGCTACGTCGACCTGGGCCTCATCGCCGCCGGCGGCATGGCCCAGGTCCACCTCGCCCGCCGCGAGGGCCCGGCGGGGTTTCGCAAGCTCGTGGCCCTCAAGCGCATGCTGCCGCAGCTGGCCCACGATCGCAGCTTCGAGCGCATGTTCCTCAACGAGGCTCGGCTCGCCGCGGGCCTCGATCACTCCAACCTCGCGCGCGTGCTCGACTTTGGGGTGCTCGGAGGTCGCTACTTCCTGGCCATGGAGTACGTGCACGGGCACGACCTGCGCACGGTGATGCACCGCGCGGCCAAGGTGCAGCCCGAGGGCGTGCTGCCGCTGGACTGCTCGCTCTACGTGATCCGCTCGGTGGCCGCCGGCCTGCACTACGTGCACCAGCGCAGCGACGACCGGGGGCGGCCCCTGGGGCTGGTGCACCGCGACGTATCGCCCTCGAACATCCTGGTCAGCGCCGAGGGGGAGGTCAAGCTGACCGACTTTGGGATCGCCAAGGCGACGCACCAGGTCGACGCGACCGCCACCAACGCCCTGCGCGGCAAGCTGGCCTATATGTCGCCCGAGCAGGCCCGCGGCGAGCCGCTCGATCGGCGCTCGGACATCTACGCGCTCGGGATCCTCTTGTTCGAGCTGACCACCGGATACCGCCAGTTCGTCGGTGACAACCAGTACGAGCTCATCAACCGGGTGGCCAAGGGCGCGGTCACCATGCCCCACGAGCTGGTGCCCGACTACCCGCCGACGCTCGAGGCGATCGTGGCTCGCGCGCTGGCGGTCCATCGCCAAGACCGCTACTCCAGCGCGCTAGCGCTACACGACGCGCTGGGCTACTTCGTCACCCAGCAGGGCCTGCGGCCCGAAGGGCCGCGCCTGGGCCAATTGCTCGGGTCGATGTTCGGCCAGCAGCCGCTGCCCAGCCTCGATGTTCCCTTCGACGCGACCGTCCCGCTGGGTCCCGTCACCCGACCGCGGACGGTCGACGGCGAGCCAGCCACCGTGCGCCGCCAGAGCCCCCGCCCGCGGGGTCGTGGGATCGCGCTGGCGTCGTTGGTGATCGGGATCGGCGTGGGCGTAGGGATCACCCAGGCGATGATCGAGCCGAACGAGGCCGCAACGCCGTCCGACGCCACGGCTACGCCCGAGCAGTCAGTGACCCCGAGCACCGAACATGCCGAGCCCGGGATGGACCCGCAAGCCAACGCTGCGCCACCCGAGCCCGCCGACGCAGCTGTGCCGGCACCCATTGATCCCGCCGAGTCGTCGGGCGAGCGCTCCGATGCGGACCTCGTCGACGACTCGGCTCCGACGTCGTCCTCGTCATCGCCCGCTTCGTCCCGAAGGCCCAAGCACCGCCCGCGGTCACGGCCTCGCAGCCGAGCGTCGTCGAGCACCAAGGACAAGACCAAGCCGAACCTCGACGACTGGACGCTGCCCAAGCACTGATGCTTCGTACCAGCAGTTCAGCCACGATGAAGCGATCGGCTTCCCGCTGCTCCGGATACCGTCGTCATGCCCTGCTTCGACTCGATCACGATCGAGCAAGGAAAGGAGCCATCCGCACTCCTGCACACACCCCCGCACCTCGCGCGTTCGCGGCTCCAATTTCTTTTGTTCGAGCGCAATCATTTTCAAGCCTCGGCGTACAGCCTCCGTGCACGGGAATCGATGGCGGCACCCGTAGGTCTCATGTCCGAACTCAACAACATCGTCACAATCAAGGTTCATCCCAGCATCGGCATTGCGCGCGTCGGCAACGCACCCGGCGAGTTCTACTATGCGCCCGAAGTCCCCGGGGAGCTGCCCAACCCCGGATCGCCGTTTCGCGATAGCAAAGGGCGAATCAAGCGACAGGCTTGTCGTTTTCGTATCTATGGGTATGACGCCAGTGGTCAGGTCGTCCGGGAGCTCACCGCAGACGATGGCGTGATCACCTGGCGCGTCGAGGTGGCCAACCTCAAGGCGGGCTGGTACGCGTTCGTCAATGCCATGGATCTACCCAACGGCATGGCCATCGCCGAAGCCCGGCGTAACCCACAGTACCGTGGCGATGCTCGCAACCAGCTCGACATCGTGCCCGGCAGCCGCAGCATCAGCGGCCGCGGCGTCTCGGGGGCGCACTATGCCTTCGATACGGGCAAGTTCTTCCAGAGCAAGGTGTACCTGGGCGAAGTGCGGACAGACGAAGCCGGACGGCTGGTCTTCGTCCCCGGCCGGGGAAAGTCCAGCCCCAAGGTCAAAGGCACCAAGCCGACCACGTTCGCCAACAACGACGACTGGCACGACGACGTAGCCGACGGCCCGGTGCGCGCCCGCGTGGAGCTGCCCGATGGCCGGTCGCTCGAGGCCGAGCCCGGCTATATCGTCGTCACCCCGCCCGACTTCGGACCAGGCCTGCAAGGGCCCGTCACCATGGCCGACGTGGTGACCAATACCTTCATCGAGCTCGGCTGGCAAGAAGCACCGGCCCGGCCCTCATTCGCCGGCGAGATCTGGCCGATCTTCAGCAATCTGGCCACCAGCCAGTGGACCAACAATGGAGTCAACATGATGATCGGCCACAATGCTCCCGCCGATCCTCATAATCCACAAGTCTACACACGACTGGCCAGCAACGACGACGCCCATACCGCCTACCGCCAGCGCTGGTTCCAGTTGTTTCGCAACCCGCGCGCTAGCCACCAGAAGTCGGTCGCCATTCCCCCGTTCTACGGCTCTGCGTTCAGCGAGTTCCTCGATGCACCCGAGGCGTATCTGTCGATCACCGCAGCACAATACGACGCCCTGGAGAAGTGGGCCAACGGCCAGTTCGACGCCGACGCACCGACGAAGGACGATCTGCCCCCGGTTCCGGCCTTCGCGGATCTCTCGGCGAACGAGCAGTGCGCGGCCCTCGATCGAGTCGGTCTGTCCAACTGCCTGGGCGACGCATTCCACCCCGGCATCGAGCTGACGTGGATCATGCGCCGGGGATCGATGTGGAAGGCTCCCTATCGGCTCAACGTGCTGCCCGAGGGCGAACTGCCCCGGCAGGACTACGGAGACATGCTCGAGCCGGCCGTCGCCTTGGGACCCGACGGGCCGCTCAACGCGTCGGGGCCCGGTGCGCTCACCCGATACATGGGGGTCCCTTGGCAGACCGACGAAGCCTCGTGTGCCTCGGGCTACAACCCGCACTTCTACACCTCCATGCCGAGCTTCTGGGCGCCGCGGGTGCCCAATCAGGTGCTCAGCGAGGATAGCTACGAGCGCCTGATGGACGACACGCTGCCCATTGGCCAGCGCCTCAAGCACTTCGACTTTCGCCAGGACTGGTACCGCGATATTCAGGGCAGCGGCTATCAAGACCGCATCACCAATATGGTCGAACAATGGTGGATGCTGGGTATCGTGCGACAGCAGTCGGGCCCGAACAATGAGCCCCTCCTGCCATCCGTGCTCTTCGTCGAGGATCCACGCTGTGCGCGGCTCACCGGCAATCCCGTGGACGATGGTTGTCAAGGAACCCGCTACCGATTCTTCGATCCCAACTTCGCGCTCATCAAGGCGATGGAAGATCTGAACGATCCGGCCAAGTTGTCCCGGCTCATGTCGCGAATGCAGCAAGAGCTGCGGGGCGAGGGCGAGGATCAAACGGCACCGTCGCCGCTGCAGGGTTCGCTTCGCCGCGATCAACGCTGACCCATGCGCAAGTACGAGGTCGAACGAGGGGCCGAGCGCGCGGTCGCTCGTGAGAGCGAGCGCCACGAAGCCCAGAGCCGCCGCCGGTTGCTCGAGCAGGCGGACGCTCACGGAGACACGTCGGTGGATCTCGCCGTCATCGGCGGCGGTCCAGCGGGAGCCGTGGCCGCCCGGCTCGCCGCATTGCGCGGGCACACGGTGGTGGTGCTCGAGGCTGCGCCTGCGCCCCGTCGCAAACCGGGCGAAGGGCTGCCGCCGCGGGTCCGGCCCCTGCTCGAGCAGCTTCAGCTCTGCCATTACCTCGACGACCCGCGCATCGCCCTGCCGTGCCAGGGCGTACGTGCGCTCACCGGCACCACGACCATGGAGTTTCCGTTCATCGGCTCGCGCTACGGCGCGGGCTGGCGCGTGGCCCGACAGCCCTTCGAGACCTTGTTGATGGAAGCCGCCCACGCGGCGGGTGTCGCGTGGCGCAGCAGCTGCACGGCGACTCGTATCGAACGTGTGGGGCAACGATGGCAGCTCGACACTCGTGGAGCACGTGGCCCCACGCCCGTCCCTGCCCGCATTCAAGCACGGTTCGTCATCGATGCCAGCGGTCGTAGTAGCTGGGTCGCCCGCCGGCTCGGTGCCCGGCGTATCCGGAAGGATCGTCTATTGGCGGTGTGTCGGCACTATCGGGCAGTCACGGCCCCGGCTCGCGATACCGACAGCTGGATCACGGTCGAGTCCGTGCCGCAAGGATGGTGGTATTCGTGCCGGCTCCCCAGCGGAATTGCGAGCGTGATGTATTTCGTCGATTCCGATCTTGCCGAACTCGGCACCTTGAAGAGTAACGAGGGTTGGCAGCGTGCATTGGCCGATGCACCGGCCACTGCCGAGTATCTCGCCAACGGCTGGCACGCCGCAGACGAAGTGCACCGGACCGATGCTGGAACCAGCTATCTCGATCGCATGTCGGGCGATGGTTGGCTCGCGGTTGGCGATGCCGCCGTGGCGTTCGATCCACTGTCGTCACAGGGCCTGGACAATGCACTCACGGCCGGCTACTACGCCGCCCACGCCGCCCACGACTGGCTCGCGGGCAAGCCCGACGCGCTCGCGGCCTACGAACACCTGGTTGGCTACGGCTACCGCGCGTATCTCAGCGAACTACCCGGCGCCTATCGGCGTCTGGCCCCCGCCGCACCAGGCCCCTTTTGGCAGCGCCGAGCGTGATGGGACGCGAGGACCCCCAGAGGACCCCCAGAGGACCCCCAGAGGATAAGCAACGAAGGCCACGGGGGCAGCGTCACGGCCATGCGATGGGTGCACCACGGCCAATGAGCCCACCAAGCCGGCGACCCGGCGCGCCGAAGACCAGGCGAGTGCGCCGCCGGTGCAGCACCGCGTAGCGTACGACTGCCGCCACCACCGCCACCGCGCCAACGGACAGAACGATCGCACCGGAGAGCTCGAGTGCGTCGCTGCGACGCACCCGAGCTTCGTAGTCGAGCTCGTTCTCCGTCGCATCTCCCCCGCGGGCCGTGGTCGCGCTCGAGATGAGTAGCGCGGAGCCAGCGACCACCGCGGCGCTACCGAGCCCGAGCGTGAGCCCGGCGGCCAGATCACGCCGCACCGGCGACGGACGATCCGGCGGGCGCCCGGGCGGATCAGACGGCGACGGATCGGGCGCGACCGGATCCGCCGCCGGCGAACTGCCGACGGCTCCTTCGTCCAGGACGCGACGACAGCGCTCGATCCACGTCGCGACCTCCTCGCGCTGCGCCGATCCCTCGACCGCATGCTCGACCTCGCCGAAGACCATCAAGGCCGCCTCGCAGTTGCCCGCCAGCCGTAAGGCGTGCCCACGCTGGTAGAGGTAGTCGAGCTGTGGGTCGTGCGCGTAGGCCCGCTCGAGAGCCTTGGCCGCCTCGAGGTACTCCTCGGCCTCGAAGTGCTGCTTGGCGGCCTCGTATTCGAAGCGTGCGCGCGCGGGATCGGTCGCGGCGGGCTTGACCGCCGCAGGCCCGGCCACCTCGCCCGCATGGGCTCGACTCGCGCCCAATGACAGCGCGCCACCAACGGCGCAGGCGCTCGCAAACCGGCGCAAGAGGGTGGTCGCCATTCCGGTAACGCCCCTTATAGCATGGGCGCCTCGCCCTCACGTCAGCCCGGCTATGGTTTCACGGGGCACCTGCAATGAACCGAGTGATCATCACGAGGCTCGCCGGTGGACTGACCGGGAGCACGCTGCTGGCCCTGGCTTACTCTTCCGGGTGCATCGAGCCGGGGGCCTTCACGTGCATCGCGAATGACCAGTGCGTCCTCGCGCCACGGGGTCAGTGCCACGCCAACGGAGCGTGCAGCTACCCCAACGAGCAATGCCCCAGCGGGCGCGAGTGGTCGCGCAACGCTGGCGAGCTCGCCGGGACCTGCGTCGACCCGCAAGACCCCAGCGGCGGCTCGAACGATCCGAGCGGCGACTCGGCCGATCCCGGCAGCGGCTCGGCCGGCATGGAGTCCGGCGCAAACCCGGCCTGTGGCGACGGCGCCCTCGATCCCGGCGAGCAGTGTGACGACGGCAACCTCGCCGACGGCGATGGGTGCAACGCCGACTGCCAGCCCTCCGGGCGCGTGCTGTGGTCTGACGAGGTGGCGGCCTACGAGTTCGACAACACGCTCCACGCCGTGCACCTCACCGACGAGGGCGACATCCTCGCGGCGGGCTATACCTCCACCGAGCTGGCCGAAGACGAGTACGACTCCAACCAGTACGACTTCTTGTTCTCGCGGCACTCCACCACCGGCGAGGCGCTGGCCCTGAGAAGCGAGGCCCACCCCGGGCGCGACGAGCTGCGCTGCGTGTTGGTCGACCCCAGCGGCGAGATCTGGGTCGGGGGCGAGCGCTCCACCACGACGGGCGCCGAGCTATGGCTGGGGCGGCTCGCCGAGAACGACGCGTTCGTGACCGAGCTCGCCTACAGCGAGCTCGAGCCGAGGCAGACGGTGGCCCACGATTGCGCGAGCACGGCGACCGGCGAGCTGGTCGCTGTCGGCATGCTCGACGGCGGCAAGGGGGAGGGCTACGAGAGCTGGGATCGCCTGATCGTCTACGATCCGCTGGGCGAGGGCTGGGCGCAACACCTGCCCGCCGATGTGCCGCTGCGGGACATCGCCTTTGCTGTGGAGTCGCTCGCCGACGGTGACCTGCTGGTCGCGGGCAGCACCAGCCGTACGCTACAAGAAGCTTCGGATCGCTGGGTCACGCGGCTGCGGGCCGACGGCAGCGAGGTGTGGTCGTTCGTCGATTCGGGGCCGGGCGGTGGTCAAGAGGAGGTCTTTGCCGCCGCGATCCGCGGATCGACCGTCTTCGCCGCCGGAGCCACGGTCATCAATCAAGGCAACGTCGAGCGCGAGTGGCTGGGCGCCCTCGACCTGGACAGCGGGGCGCTCCTGCAAGACGACGACCTCATGCTGCCCTCGCCGTCCACCGTGAGCTCGCTGGCCCTCGATCCCGCCGGCGACGTGGTGTTGTGCGGCCGCACGGGCGAAGGCTCGGACGCCCACGGGTTCGTGGCGCGGTTCGACCCCGAGGCTCGCCAGGTGCGGTGGATCCAGCGCGAGCTGGGGATCGCCCGCGCCGAAGACGTCGCGGTCGACGAGGACGGCACGATCGTGGTGGTGGGATCCACGATCGCTCGCGGCGACAACGGGCCCGCCTACGTCGCCCGCCTGGCGCCCTGAGCGGCTACGGGCTTCGGCGATTGGTTCGAGGCGCGAGAAGGATAGCGACAATCGTCGCCACCAAGGCTTGCGTAACCACGGGGGCACCGCGGGTCGGCGCCTCGCCTCGCCGACCGTCGACGAGCGCTCCTACGCCAACAACAGCCACACGCTGACCAGGTAAGCACCCTCGCGGGGTGACCGGATCGCCTTACGATGCAAAAACGCAAAGATGATCTGATTATTAGCGATTCACAATGCATTGGCGCAATGAATATGGTGTCCACCGTGAGTGACGCCGGGCCGAGCCCGACCCACCCCACTCACCCCACTCTGGATATCTACATGGAGAACGCAACCAAGAACGCAACCTTGGCCACGGCCTTCGTGACCTTGCTCGGCACGGCCTGTGAGCCCCACGAACCCCACGAGTGCGTCGAGGTCGTCGAAGTCCAGGCCCCGGCCATCGCCCATGCCGCCCAGGCCGAGACCTCCATCGCGCAGGCGACCCGTGCACCCGGGGGCTGGGTCGCGCCGGCCACCGACGTGCACCGACGGCAGGCATCGTCCCCAGTGACGCGCGGGGGTGACGAGGGGGATGAAGATCGCGGCACCAATTGTCGAGCCCTCGGCCATCCAGGACAAGCGTGAGTACTTCGAGCACGCGATGGACGATGATCGCGCCGGCCATGCTGCTGACCGGCGCCTGTGTACTGCCCCCCGAGTCGGCCGGCGATGACGACGACAACGACTCGTTCACGTCGACCGGTGGAGCGAACGGGGTGGGCGACGGGGTGGGACACTCCGCCGAGGCGACCGGCAACGCCGGAGACGAGAGCGACGAGTCGGCGGGCACCACCGACACGGGGCCGAGCGAGACCGAAGATAGCGAGACCGAAGATAGCGAGACCGAGAGCGAGACGGGGGAGCCCGCGTGCTCCCCGATCGGTCCAGCCGGGCTGCCCGGGGTCAACCCGGGCTTCATCTGGGTCCCCACGCTGCATTACCTCAAGCCCACCGTCGCCAAGATCGACACCGAGACGATGATGGAGGTGGCTCGGTACCGCACGACCGAGCTCGAGCAGGCGTCTCCCGAGAGCGTCGCGGTCAGCCTATCGGGGAACCCGGTCGTCGCCGACGATCCAGGCGGGGTCTGGGAGCGCGGAGAGCTCACCAAGTTCTACGGGGATCTCGCCGACTGCGTGGACGTCAACGGCGACGGGGTGATCACCACGTCGTCCGGGGTCAACGACGTACTGCCGTGGGACCAGGAGGAGTGTCGTGCCTGGTCCTTGCCGCTGGACTACCGCTATCAGGCCCCCGCGGTGTGGACCCCGGGGGTCTTCAATATGGAGACCTGCGAGTACGACAACGAGAAGGTCTGGTCGGGAGGGATCCGGCAAGACGACGGGACGATGGAGGTCATCTTGGTCGATGGTGAGGCGGGGACGATCGTCGAGCAGATCCCCGTGGACGTGGGAGACAGCACCTATGGACTCTTTACGCTGGCCGTGGATGCCGAAGGCAACCTGTGGGGGACCACGATCTCGCCGCAGACCTCGCTGACGCGGATCGATCGCGAGACCTTCGAGGTCGAGACCTGGCCGGTGGCTGGAAGCTGGAGCCTCTCCATCGGGCGCAGCGGCTACGTGTTCGCCTGTGGGCTCAACGGGGTCGCCCGGTTCGATCCGACCACCGAGACCTGGACCCAAGCACCCCCGCAACTGGTCGCCCGCGAAGATTGCGTGGAGGACCACCTAGGACGCCTGTGGCTGGAGGGGTATGGCGAGGTGACCGCGGTCGACGTCGAGACCTTCGCGGTCGTCGAGACCGTCGTCATGAACACCCTCATCGAAGGGATCGCCATGGACTTCAACGAGCGGCTGTGGGGCACGGGGTTCACGAACACCTCCCAGATCCACCGCGTCGATCTCGACACCGGAGTCCAACTGGACATCGATCACATCACGATGGTCAACGCCCGCACCAGTGACATGACCGGCTTCTTGCTCGCCCAGCTCGTGGCGCCGTAGCTCGTCAAGGGCTCGTGCTCGTAGCCTCGGGCCCGGGGCACACAGACTGGGCCCGAGCGACCACCACGGACCCGGGGAACCGACGCCGCAGCACGCTCGCCTCCCCCCGGGCCTGGGCGACCTGCCCCTGGGCGCACAGGGCTCGGACCCGCACGAGCGCGAACTCGGGATGATAGAGACCCGCCGGGAATGCGCGCGCGTAGGCGGAGGCGAGCGCCAGGGCCAACGAGGGATCTCCTTGGTGCAGGGCGGCGCGAGCTTGTTGGAGTTGCTGGCTCTGGCGCCGTAAGTCGTCCGCTGGCGCGGTCGCCTCGCTCGATACGGAGGCCGACAGGCGTCGCCGCACGGCCGCACCGCGCTCGGGAGACGACGACGACTGGGGGGCTACGGCAACCGAAGCGAGCGAGGCGACCGGGGGCTCCGCGCCCATGACTGGCGTGGGGGTTCCCTCCTGATCGGGAAAGACCACCAGTGGAGAAACCACTCGTGGAATGGATCCATGGGTCGCGCTGGCGGCAGCCGGAGCCTCCGGTTCTCGCTCGAAGCCCGCACCCAGCCGGATCGCCCCGAGCACCCCGGCCGCGATCGTGACCGAGACCACCGCCGCCTTGACCGTACCCGACCCCGCCAGCGCTCCTGCACCGGAGGCCACGGTCGCTCCAGCCTCGACCCTCGCCAGCACCAACCCCAGCACTCGGTGCTGGGCCCGAGCGGGCGGCTGCGCTTGTCGTCGGGCGTCCGCGAGCATCCGCGCGGGCGTGGGCCGGCGCACCCGCTGGGCGTAGCGCTCGAAGGCGTGCCGGGCCGCCCGCAGGCGGGCCGCGACCGTATTGCGGTTGAGATCGAGGGCCCGGGCCACCTCGTGGCTGGTCATCTGCTCGAGCTCGGTGAGCACGAAGACCACCCGCTTGTCATCATCGAGGCTGTCCAAGAAGCGACCGAGCAGCTGCGCGCCGTCGGTGCTGCGCCCCACGTCTGGCTCGTCGACGACCGCGCCCGCTGCCTGGCGCGCCAAGGCATCCACCCGCCGACGGTGCCGACGCGCGCGACGGCGGTAGTCGGAGGCGACCCGGCGGGAGATCCCAAACAGCCACGTCCGCAGCGCACAGCTGCCGTCGTAGTCGGCCTGGCGTCGATGGGCCACCACGAATACGTCCTGCACCCCATCCTCGAGCTCGGCGCGCTCGACCCCCAGCCGACCGAGCGTGGTCCACACATAGCGGAAGTGCTCGTGGTAGGCCGACTCGAAGTCGTACCCTCGGGTGCGAGGACGCTGGGCGGGCAGATCCATGCCGGGCTCACTTGTTGATGGCCACCTCGGCCGATCGTGGTGCAGCAATCATCGAGTTTTTTCGGGTCGCTCGGGTCCATCGCCACTGTACGCCCATCATCCCGCGCAGACCCCCCGGGCTGACCTCGAAGGGCCCCTGGTCCGACAGGGTGAACGAGGGACGGACCACCCCCAGCACCACCGCAGCACCCACCCACAGGCCCCAGCGCGGGTCCGGGCGCCACACCAGGTGCACCACCCCTCGGGCGGCCACCCAGGGCTGCCTCGCCGTACGGGGCCGGGCAACGCCCTGCCCCCGCGCGATGATCGGGCCCGCCTCCAGACCCACGCCGATCGGGAACTCGAGGCGCTCGGACACCGGCATCACCAGGTTTGCGCAAAGGTCGCCGCCTACCATCCATAGCCGCAGCCGCAGCTCGGGGCGCTCGTCGAACACATGCTGCCGCGGCAGCAGAGCCAACGCCGACGCCTCGAGGGCGAAGAGCCCGCGTCGCCACCCGAGGACTAACCGGGGGCCCAGATCCACTCCGGGCAAGGTGGCCACTCCCGCGATCCCCATGAGGCGGATCCCGAGGTGATCGGGAGCCCGACGCCTAGGAGGGGAACGCTCGACCAGCATCGGCCCGGTCTCGGACCCGGTGACCGATGGAGCGCGCTCGGGCGGAGCTCTATCGGACGGAGCGCGCTCGGGCGGAGCTCGACCGGGTCCCACAAGCGCGTTGGATCCCGGCGCTCGACCGAGTGCGTGCGCCACCGGCTCGGGCCCCCGACCCAGCGAGCCCACCACCGTCAGGGGCTCGACGAACGTGACCACGATCAACGCCGCCGCATCGACCAGCGCCTCGCAGTCCGGAGCCTCGGCGCGCCGAGTGCTGGACCCAGCCGGCGTGTGTAGGACGAGCTCGAGGCTGAAGCCTCGCTCGAACGCCCGAACCCAAGCGTACACCGAGATCTCGGCCGGCAATACGCCCCCACTACTGAGGCTCCGTACATGCTGCTCGAACCCCGACGCCGATGGGCACGAGGTCGGCGCATCCCAGCGCAGGCTCGGATCCTCCGGCGAGGCGCCGTGGAGCGCCGTGATCGCCAGCCCGAGGGCGACCGCGATCGACATCCTCCAACCTGTGCCTCAGGGGGGGCTGCTTGGTCAAGCACCGGAACCCACTCAAGCGAGTACCGGACCTGCACCAAGTCGCCTTAGGGCTCCTCAGACGGCTCAGCCCGCATGTTATCGTGCGGGCTGAGCGACCGGCAAAGTGATCCTGGCTGGATCATATCATCGGGCAGGAGAGCGCAGGCGCGACTTGATGCGATGCGTGGCGAGCCAGGCGTCGACCTCGTCGAGGTCGACATCGGACCATCCGGGTCCTCCAGCAGCCGCGAGTGCATCGCGGGCCTGCACCGCCAGCGCACGGGCTCGCGCCCGCTCGTGTCTCTTACTCCACAGGGCTTGGGCGAGCACGAAACGGGCCTCGGCGATCAGTTCGGGCGCCACTTTGGCGACCTCGCGAATCGAGACGGCGCGCTCGGCATGCGCACGGGCGGATGTCGAGTCGCTTTTCCCTAGCGCCACCATAGCCAACCCCACCAGCGAAGAAGCCACATCGGAATGATCAGCACCTAACGCCTTCTCCCGTATCTCTAGCGCTCGCTCATAGCCCCCCCTTGCTTTATCATACTTTCCCTCAATCAAGTATACATTCCCCAGATTACTCAAAGTGGAGGCCACATCGGGATGTTCGGCCCCCAGCACCTTCTCCCGTATACTCAGCGCCCGTTCGTAATACTCCCTCGCTCCATCATACTCTTTCTCCATCCAACAAACAGACCCCAGGTTACTCAAAGTGGAGGCCACATCGGGATGCTCGGCCCCCAGCACCTTCTCCCGTATGCTCAGCGCTCGCTCGTAGCATTCCTTCGCCTCCCTATATTCCCCTTTACTATCATACACAACTCCCAGATTATTCAAACTTAAGGCCACATCGGGATGCTCTTCACCCAGCACTTTCCTCCGTACCTCCAGAGCCCGCTCATAATACCCCTTCGCCTTTTCATATTCACCTTCGATCACATACACATTTCCCAGATTATTCAAACTATAGGTCACATGAGGATGTTCGTCACCCAACACCTTTATCCGTATCTCCAACGCTCGCTGATGACACGCCTTTGCCTCCTCATAATTTCCCTGATGTAAATATACACTCCCCAAGTTATTCAAACTTGAGGCGACGTGAGGATGACCAGCCCCTAGCGTTTCCTTCCGTATCTCTAGTGCTTGAGCATGAAAATCCCTCGCTTCCCCATACTCCCCCTGGCTTTCATTAACGTTTCCCAGATTGTTCAAGACATCGGCCACATAAGGGTGCTCAGCCCCCACAACGTTCTCCAACGCCCTCAACACTTGCCCATAATACGCCTCCGCCTTTTCATACTCCCCCTGGTTCTTATAAACATTACCTAGATTATTCAGACTCATGACTGCATGAAGATGATCAACACCAAAGCTATCAGTCGATATCCTCAACGCCCGCGCATAACAATTCCTCGCATCCTCGTATGCCCCTTGACCGTCATATACACTACCTAGATTGTTTAGGCTCATGGCCAAACTAGCCGGATCATCGTTACGCTGTGCGAGGGGCAGAGCCACCATCTGACCCCACTGTCGGCCTTCGGCATGCCGGTCGAGTTGAGCGCCCACCACAATGGTCAAAGCCTGAGCTGTGTCGAGAGCGATCTCGTCGTGATGGTGTTCGACCGCCAGTGCATGGGACCGCCGCAGGTCTTCTTCCGCTCTGGCGTATTGGCCATCATGGCTTCGTAGCCATCCCTGCCAATCGAGAGCCTCGGCCAATAAAGGCGAATAGCCCAATTTTCTGGCCTTCTGCACCAACGGTTCGACCCGTTTGAGGCCCTCCGCGTATCGACCAGCCTTGTACATCGCGCCGACCTCGGCCAGGCGCTCCCGCAGCGCTTCGACCTCGGCGGCCACTTCGGGGTCCTCGGGCGGAGGCATGCGTTGATCTTGTTGTTCCAGCCAGTCCAGGTCGTCACAACGAGTCAGTACAGACAGACCAGCAACGAGCTTTACAGCGTTTTCCACCACCTCAGCGTCGGCGTCGGCTAACACATCAACCGACGCGCGCAGCGAGGTACGGCGCTTGCCCAGGCACTGCATACGCAGGTCCATGGCCTCCTCGGACTGCTCGCCGCGAATACTTGTGGCCTCGCAAACTTCGGTGTGTTTGTCCATCCAGGCATCAGCATAGTCGTCGAGCCGTTGCTCCACACGCTTCCAGGTAGCCGGAGCATAGGAGACCTCGGTGCCTAGAACCGCAGCCTCGACCTCCTGCCGACGAGCATCATCCCAGATCCCATCAAGCTCGGCGCGGGCGCCCGTGCAACGCTGCCCCACGTCGGCCTGGTAGGCCTGCCCGACCCACATGAGACCCAATCCGACCACGATGCTGGCGCTCAATGCCAACCACCGCGCCCGGCGCGGAGCCACCAGCCGCCGTAGCTCCGCCAGCAGTTCCTCCATCGACGACCAGCGGTGTATCGGCTCGGCCGCCAGCCCTCGCACCAAGATCTGCCGCAGGCTCCCTGGGACCCTCACCCCCTTCGGAGTAGACCGTACCGCCCCGAGAGACACCGCCTCCAGCAGCCTCGGCAGGGTGCCCCCCTCGAAAGGTCGCTCGCCATAGATAGCTTCGTAGAACGACACGCAAAAGCTGAACTGATCGCTCCGCGCATCGGCCCCCTCGCCGCGCATCTGCTCAGGAGGCATATATGCGGGCGTCCCCAGCACCGTGCCCGATTCCGTCAGCGACGACTCGAGCGCTCCCCCGCCGAGCCCGATCGCTTCGATCTCCTCCGAGGTCACATCGAGCGCTGGCTCCGCATCCCCACTGACCAGCCCAAAGTCCAGCACCCGTGGCCGCCCGGTCCGGTCGACGATGCAGTTGTCCGGCTTGAAGTCGCGATGCACCAGGCCCGCCGCGTGGGCAGCGACCAGTCCGGCGCCCGCCTGCAGATAGGTCTCCACACACTCCCGCCAACCCCGCGGGGTCTGTTGCCACTCTCGCAAGGTCTGTCCGCGAACCATCTCCATGGCAATGAACCATTGCCCGTCGTGCTGACCCACCTCGTAAACCTGCACGACATTAGGATGGGAGAGCTTGGCCAACGCCTGAGCCTCACGACGTAGCCGTTCGGTGTGGCGCTCGGCGGCCTCGGAATGCAGCAGCTTGATGGCCACCGCCCGGTCGAGCGACTCGTCGTAGGCCTTGAGCACCGTGCCCATGCCGCCGCTGCCCAGCTCGCCAATCAGGAGGTAACGACCGAGGGTCCGACCACGCAAGGCCAGTGCGGAGGACACGACGCTCGATACCCTACCAGCCGCAGTGGGAGAACCATCATCCGGCATCGGCCCGACCGGCTCCCGAAACAGCCGCGCCATCTGGCGATCCACCGTATCGAGCTCTTGCTTCTCCTGCTGTCCGTCCTCGGGCTGTCCGTCCTCTTGTCCTCGGTCGTCGAGCTTTCCGAGCGGCTCCTCGATGGTCAATGCCGACGCCCGCGCATGCGGCCGGCCCCCTTCGGGCATCTCACGGAGGAACCGAGCCATGTGCTGGTTCACTGTGTCAGATGCTCGACGGGCGGAACCACGACCCGCATCGTTTCGTCTTCCTGCCGAAACCGAGGGATCTGCCTCCGGCATCACACTCACCTCCTTGCGGCTTATACTCGAAGCCGCCACCCACCTACGCACGTACGCTTACCGACGCCGCTGATTGCGGCGCGCTACATTCGAATGAGTATTGTCTCGAACGAGCCAAAAGTCAGTCGATTGACACCATCAAAGCAGCGTTCACCAACCAACCTCTCACCTGAAATGACTTCCTCGGGCCAGCACCCCTCTGTGCAAGTGGTCATCACGCCACCGCGACATCCTGCGAAAACGCATGGATCTGGCGCTTGTGATCCCCGGCGAAATGCATTACTCGGCCTCACCGAGCCATCGACCCAAACTATCGACCCAAACTATCGACCCAAACTATCGATCCAACCGGCGCCTCCCTCGGCCAACGCACCGCTCGCGTCTACACGTGCCTCTTGCTCCACGATGCTCAAGCAAGCGCGAGGCGAGCATCGGCGAGCCGATCGAGTGTAACTGAGCGAGCACGAAGCGAGTCTCAGCGGGCGATTCGGGCGCCACCGGAGATCACGAAGCCGACCGCGAGCAACCCCCTAGACGCCACTGACCAAAGCGACCTGAACCACCGGCCGAGCGGTCGAGCCGATGCCTCGTCGTTGCTGACGCTCGCGGGCGCGTGTTACGCTCGTCGGGTGGATACCCGCCACGGTCATGCCAGCTCGCTCGCTCGCTCATCGGAGCATGCGCAGCGTTCGGGCTGGCGGCGTTCGTGGGAGCCAGCGTTCCTGGATCGAGCGGCTGCATCATTCCAGACTACTGCATCCTCGTGCAGTCGCCGGGGACCGACTGGTGCCGCAACGTCGCTGGGGCGGTGATGTGGCCGGCAGGTGACCCCAACGCCGTAGAGCCGATCATCGGCCCGGGTGGGATGCCGCCTCAGGGGTGCCGCTGCTTCAGCGACGCGGAGCACCAGATCCTCAACGATGAAGTACCCGAGCCCGCATATCAGCAGAGGGTCGACGAGCTCGAAGTCTTGGCTCGGCAGGAGTGCGCTGCTTTGGTGCCTCCGGGGTTCGATCACAACTGTTTCGAAACCGCGACTGAGCCGGCGAGCGTCGACATCGCGTTCGGCAATGGAGCGGGGTCGTGCATCGGCTCCTGTACGTACATCAAGCCTCCGCCGGGTGGTACGTGTGACGACCTGGATCTACCAGCCCAGTGCGACGGCGGCGGTCCGGGTGGATCGGGGAGCGTCGAAGGAACAGGAGACCCCGCGGGATCCAGCGACACCATCGTGGCGGACTCTTCCGGGGGAGACCAGGGGGACGAAGAATCATCCGGCGCCGGGGGGTTGCACGCGAGCGACTTCATCGAGTGTGACGGGAGCCAGTGCCAGATCGACGCCGGATTCGCCCGTATGCTCTATCAGGACCCGGCATTGCTGCTCGACGAGAGCACGCGGCTGCGATTCGATGCCAAGACTCGTCGGTTCGAACTGGTCTCGGTACGATCGGGCTCCGTGGCCTGGGCGCTGGGACTACGCTCGGGAGATCGGCTCGAGAGCATCGATGGCCACGAGATCGACTCGCTCGATCGAGCGCTGAGCATCTACGCGCAGGGGGCGGCGGCAACGTCGATCTCAGTCCGCATCATCAGGGGGACCCAATGGCTGGACTTCGAGCTGAGCTTCGTGCCTTGAGTGCGTTGTGTGCTCTGGCCGGGCTGGGCGCGGCCGCCGCGTGCAACTGCGCTCGTCCGCCGCTGAGTGAGGACCCCGTGGAATCGGATACGGAGCCTGCCTGTGTCTGGTTGGCGGGGGCCCGTTACACTCGGACAGATGGTTCGAGTTCGACGCTCTGGGATCCCGTGCACGACCGCTCGGGGACCGCGTGCCTGTGCATCGACAAGGACGCGCCCTATGCCATCGCCGAGTTTCCTCCCGAGCTCAAGGATGCATTCAACGACGCTGCGCTCGAGGAGTGCTACCGGCTCGCGATGACCTACTACCCTGAGGCGGTCTCCACCACATGCGAAGAGATCTACGAGGCGGGCAATTGGAAGAACAACATCGTGCGGCCCGTGGCGAGCAACGCCAACGCCAAGCCGCCCGACTTTTCTTGTATGTGACGGTCTCAGGTGGAACGCCGAGTCTTCGGATCGGAATCACGGTGCGTCCAGTCCTGTGGAGGGTATGCTGGATGGATCCCGCGGGCCGCCCCTACGTGCCGCTCGTGCCGTCGGCCAGCGTGGGCTCGGGGAGATCGACGTCTTCGCCGGTGGTCGGATCGACATCGTTGGGCTGCCTGCGTCGGCGTCGGGCATTGCGGATCGCATCGCTCTGCCGATCGATCGGTGCGAGTAGATCGCGGGTGGTCTCGAGGTCTTGGCTCGCGATGTGGTGGGCCAAGACGAGGACCACGCTCTGCGCCAGCAACTCTTGCCCCTGGGTCTGCATGGTGCGGATCTGTTCGCGGTCAGCAGGGACGATTCAGCCCCAGCGCGATGCTCGCGCTCCTCCCCACTTTGTTCCAGAAGGCTTCGAGTCGGTCGACCACCATTCCAATGCCCGCCATGGGGCAGCCGACCCCCTCGGCGAGCAGTCGAATGCCCTCTGTGCCGCGTCCAGCCGCGCCTCAGCCCAGGCCAATGGCTGCTCGTCCGCTCGTGCTCGGCCCGGCGAGCAGTCGAATGCGCGGTTTTTCGATCGGGAGCGGCCCGACAAGCATGTCAATGGCCGCGATACCGCGGCCGATCGACTCGCGGCTTTGGCGAATGGCTGTTTTTTCGATCGGGAACGGTCCGGCGAGCATTCGAGTGCGCGATTTTTCGATTGGGAGCGGCCCGGCGAGCATTCAAGTGCGCGATTGTTCGATTGGGAGCGACCCGGCGAGCATTCGAGTGCGCGATTTTTCGATCGGGAGTGGCCCGACGAGCATTCCGATGCCCGACGGACCGCCCGTGACCGGTTTGGCGACCATTCGGCACGTCGACGACCGATGCGCCATATGCCGGTCTGCTGTGTCGAAGGGGGCCTGTGTAGCCTCCTCCTTGGCGCCCGTGCCCACAGACGCCGCAGAGGGCTCCTCGGCGCCCGTGTCTGGTGACCCCTCCGCCGGCCCACCCGCTTGGGACAGCCTGGCGAGCATCTGCGCGACCTGCCGGTCCGCCGTATCTGACGGCGGCTGCTCGGCTCCCTCCGGCCCCTCGGTTCCCTTGACCCCATTGGGTCCAGGCTCCGACGATGTGCTCCGCTCGAAGTCTCGTAGGTCCACGATTGACCTATAGATCCCGGCCTACCGGACTCTGATCCTCCAAATTGCGCGCCATCGATTTCCCCTGCCATTGGGCACGGATGAGCCATGATTGGCCCGCTCTGCCACAACCGGCTCTGGCACTCGAGGTGAACGAGTTCGAGTAGCCGCAGACCGTTGACCGAGAGCCGCCTGGCCCTGCTTCGACCGTGCACGAGTCGCGAACCTTCGACCAACGAACGGCTTGCTCAACACCCCACCGCACGAACCCGCGCACAGGGTGGCCCACTGGCTGGCACCCGGTCGGCCCACTGGTGGGCCATTGCTGAAATTCGAACGACCAACCCCGCGAAATCACTTCTCCACCCCATGGCACGCCAGCCGCATTACATCCGCCCATGCCCTCGATGCTGCACGAGATCCTCGTGGATCTGATTCGCAACAATCCCGAGATGCTGATCCCGCTACTGCGCGGCAAACTCGGCGCTGTAGAGCTCCATGGTGCCCATTTTGGGACCGATGACCACAACTACAGCCAGCTCCCCAACCTCGACGCCGATCT
>JBCCWC010000173.1:0-33940 GCA_039194325.1 Myxococcota bacterium | reverse complement strand
GGCGCTCGATCCCACCGTACGAGACGAGACGAGACGAGACGAGACGAGACGAGACGAGCACGGCGAGCCTACCGGTGGGTCTCGCGTCAGCGTAGCGCCCCGGGGTCGTTGGGCGAGCGCTCGGCGGGGTCGCGGCCGGCGAGCACGGCGGCCACCACCCGGCGAAGCTCCTGAATGTCGAAGGGTTTTTCCAAGAACCACACGCAGCCGGCGTCCAGGGCCTGACGGCGCTCTTCTTTCATCACGCTGGCGCTGATCGCTACGATGGGGATCTCGCTCACCCGCGGGTCGGCGCGCAGGTGCTCGACCAACTCCAGCCCCGACATCCCCGGCAGATCCAGGTCGAGCAGGACGAGCGACGGCGGTGCGGCCACGATCTGCTCCAGGCCTTCCTCGCCCGACGCGGCTTGCTCCACGACGTGCGCGCCGCCGACCTCCAAGACCTTGCGCACGAGCACGAAGTTCGCGGGGTTGTCTTCGACGTAGACGATGCGCATCGACTCGCGCGGCAATAATAGCAACGGTCGGCTCTGACCCCGCTGGGACGGGGGCGACGCCGAGTCTCACCCCCGGTGTACGGTCGGTCGCACTGGGCCGGCTTGGGCGTCGAGTATCCTTGGCGGGTCCGTGAGCCAGGGCCCGCTTCCCCGCCCGGTCCCCGCGGCCGGCTCCCGTCTCCCCACGCCCCGCTGCCCGCGCGCGACCAGTTCGTGCGTGACCGGTCCGCGCGCGACGGTTCCGAGCGCGTTGGTTCCGAGCGCGTTGGTTCCGGGAGCGCTTGGTCCGGGCGTAGCGATTTCACGGACGACGGGTTCGCGCCCGATTGTTTCGCGCCCCGGTTCGCGCCCGATTGTTTCGCGCCCGACGGTTTCGCGCCCGACGGTTTCGCGCCCGGTGGCTTCGTGGGTGACCGCTTGGATCCGTGGCGTGGCCGGGCTGGTGTTCGTGGCGGTCGTGAGCGTGGCGGGGAGGGCGAGTGCCTCGCCCTGGACGGTGTCCACCGCGCTCGACGTGGTCGCCAGCCGGGAGCCCACGGAGGTCGAGACCCGTGTGCTTCGGGTCGAGCGGGTGGTCATTACCGGGCGCGAGCAGGTCTCCGAGCGGCAGATCCTCAGCATCCTCGAGCGCGAGGGCCTGGTCGCTGGGGCCGACTTGCTGTGGCCCGAGGATGATCGAGTCGATCGGGTCCGCGACCGACTGCGCAACACGGGGTACTTCAAGCGGGTCACGCTGCGGGTGGAGCCGGTGGACGACGATGGGGATCGGGTGGCGTTGTTCGTCGACGTCGTCGAGCGCAGCACGGTGTCGATCTCCGACGTGCACCTGGGTAGCTCGCTGCTCACCCCTTTTCACGGGGGCCTGTCCTTGGCCGAGCGCAATTTCTTGGGGCGTGGCGTGCTCTTGGGGGGCGCGCTCATCTGGGGGGCTCAGCCCCGGGTTGGCAAGTCACGTCGTCAGCAGGCTTACAAGGCGTTCGCCGAGACCTCACGGCTGCGTTCGCTCCCGCTGGGGCTATTGGCCAGCGGCTGGTACATCTCGGCCAGCGAGCCCTACCGCGTCAAGGGAGCCGAGGATGACCCCGATCCGCAGCTGTTTCGCACCTTCGAGTACGACCGGATCGGAGGAAGGGTCGGGGTCAGCTTTCCGCTCACCCCGCGGCTGGAGCTCGCGGTCGACTACCGCTTTGAGCGGGTGGCTGCGTTCCTGCCCGTTACACCCCAGCGTGAGACCGCGGCCGGTGAGCTCGTCGACATCGATCTCGATCTTCGCGATGGCGTGCATCGGCACACCGCCGTGGAATTCAGTCTGAGCTACGACGCACGCAGCGAGCTGTTCTTGGTGGGCAAGGGGGGGCGCTTCGTGCTCGACGTCCAGGCCTCGTCGCCGGCTACGGGCTCACAGTACGAGTACATCAAGCTGGTTGCGGCCGGGGCCTACAGCTTTCGCCTACCCTGGCGCCACTGGCTGACGCCGAGCGCCTCGGGAGGGCAGATCTCGGGCCGCGCCCCCGTATTCGAGCGCTTCTTCTCCGGGGATCTGTCCGCGTGGACCCCGGGACGCGAGCAGGGGTTGCGCTACTCCACCCGCAATCCGATCGACGTGTTCGGCACCGGGATCGACACTCGTGAGTTCGGCGATCTCTTCGGACGGATCGATCTCGAGTACGCATGGCCGCTATTTCGTCGCACCCGCACGCGCGGCGTGTACGGCGGTGATCTCTACCTATCGCTCGGGGTGTTCACCATCGTCGGCGACGGGGCCGAGCGAAATCGCCGGCGGGCGGCCGACCAGCGGGTGGCGCCGGTCGGCGCCGCGGCGGATCTCGGCCTTCGGCTCGATACCTCCCTGGGTACGTTCAACCTCTCGGTGGGCGACGTGCTGCGGAGGACGCCGCTATGAGGCGCTTGGGGAGGCGCTTGGGTCGTCGCACGGTGCTGGGGGCGATGCTGGGGGCGCCGCTTTTGGGGTTTGCTCGTCCCGAGACCCTGGCCAAGCGATCGGCAGAGTTTGCAGAGGTCGGCACGTCGATCCAGATGACCTTGGCTCTGCCCGCGCTCATTCGGGACAATGACCAAGAGGCCCTCGACTCGATCAACTCCGGATTCGACACCACCCTCGAGTACACGATCAAGGTCTGGGAGCACGGCACGCGACGGCTCATCGCTTCGCGGGTCATTGTGCTCAAGCTGCGCCGCGATCCGTGGAAGAAGCACTACCTGCTGCGGACCAAGGGCAGCTCCGGGTGGATCCGCCGCACCTTCGACAAGCGGGCGGCGGCGATTGCCGCCGCGGTGACCCTCGATGGGATCAAGGTGTGCTCGGCCTCTCGACTGACCCGGGGGGGCGAGGTGGGTCCGTTCTATTTTGTGGAGATCCTGGCCATGCGCAACCCGCTGCGAAAGCGACGAGGAGCGGCCCGGGGCACCGAGACGCGGCGCGGACAGGGGCGCGACGCGGAGTGGTTTCGGCGGCTGGTCGAGACCCTGGCCGGGGAGCGGGCCCGGGCCGAGAAGGTCGTCCACGTGCGAACCAACCCCTTCTTTTTGCTGCCGCGATGAAGGAGCCACGCATCCGCCTGCCCACCCCGTGGTGGGGCCGCCTGGGGGTCCGGGTTGCGGCCGCCCTGGTGGTGCTGGGCATTGTCAGCGTGGGAGCGTCGCTCTACGTGGCGAAGCTGTCGGTCGACTATTTCGATGCTCGGCTGGGGGAGACCCTCGAGCAATCGCGCGAGATGGCCCAGGAGGTCGAGCCCGTTCATCGTGATCTGATCGAGGCGCACATCGGCGCATTCGAGGCCCGGGCGCGGGTGATCGCGCTGACCCTCGAGGCCGTGCACGAGTACCCGGCGGGCGCGCTGGAGCGGGTGCTCGCCCGCGAGGTGGACGTGCAGGAGCTGATGCTGGCGATTCCCGGTCGCGACCCGGTCCAGGTTCGGCGACCGCCGCCTGTCGATCTCGAGGACGACTGGCAGACCTACGACGTGACCGTACCCTTGGAGCTGGCAGCGGGCGGAGGTGAGCTCGTGGTGGTCTTCGAGATCGATCCGGCGATCGATCGACGTTATCAGGCGCTGGGCGAGCGTCAGCGCGAGATCGGTCAGCAGCGCAGCAGCCAGGCCGACGTGGAGACCGCCGCGTTGCAGGTGGTGGTGGGCGCGGGGCTGCTGGTGTTGGTGTTGGCCGTCTTGGCCGGAGTCCTGGTGGCGCGCGCGACCACCCGCAAGGCTACGGCGCTTTCGCGGGTCATGGCCCGGGTAGGGGAGGGGGATCTGGAGATCCGGGCCCAGGCTCGCGGGCGCGACGAGCTGGCCACCCTGGCCCGCGCCTTCAACGGCATGCTCGACGAGCTGGCCCAGGCCCAGCAGCGTGTCGCCTACCTGCAGCGGATCGGGGCCTGGCAGGGCATGGCCCGGCGGATCGCCCACGAGATCAAGAACCCGCTGACCCCGATCCAGCTCGCCGTCCAGCAATTGCGCGACAAGGATCCCGGGCTGGATCCGGCGTTTTCCGCCATGCTTCGCACCTCGGTGGAGATCGTCGAAGACGAGGTGGAGGGCTTGCGGCGGATGGTCACCACCTTCTCGCAGTTCGCCAAGGTTCCCGAGGTGCGCACCCGGCCCGAGGGGCTGCAGCGCGTGCTCGATGAGTTCGAGCGAGCCTACGGACACCTGGGAGATGACGAGGGCGGCGTGCTCGTCGTCGAGATCCCTCCCGGGCCGATCACCATCGCCGCCGATCGCCAGCTGCTCAAGCAGGCCCTGGTCAACCTGGTGGAGAATGCGGTGCTCTCGGCCCGCGAGGCGGGGCGCGACCCGGTGCGGGTCGAGGTGGGGGTCGAGATCGAGCCGGAGTCGGTGGTGGTTCGAGTCGACGATAACGGGCCAGGGATCGCCCCGGAGCGTCGTGAGCGAGTCTTCGAGCCCTACGAGACCTCCCGCAAGTCGGGCACGGGCTTGGGGCTGGCCATCGTCAAGAAGATCGTGCTCGATCACGGAGGAGAGATCTGGATCGACGAGTCCTCTTTGGGCGGGGCACGCTTTGCCCTGCGCCTGCGCCGGAGCTCGGTGCTCGCGCCCGAGGATCCCTCCCGACCCCGCCCCGCGTGACGCGGGCCCACAACCTCGACCCATGAACGAACCACGGCAATCCCCTCCTCCTTCGCTGGCCGACGTACGGCAGCGCATCGACGCGCTGGACACCAAGATCCAGGCCCTCATCGCCCAGCGGGCTCAGCTAGCCCAGGACGTGCGCGCCGCCAAGGGCCCGGTGGCCAGCACCGTCGACTACTACCGGCCCGAGCGTGAGGCTCAGGTCTTGCGGGGGGTCGTCGAGCGCAACCAAGGGCCGCTTTCCGACGAAGAGATGGTGCGTCTTTTTCGGGAGATCATGTCATCGTGTCTAGCCCAGCAAGAGCCGCTCAAGATTGCGTTCCTCGGACCGGAGGGAACGTTCTCGCAATCGGCGGCGATCACCCACTTTGGCCATGCGATCCGCTCGCTGCCGCTCAACACGATCGAAGAGGTCTTTTGCGAGGTCGAGTCGGGGGCGGCCGACTTTGGTGTGGTCCCCGTCGAGAACTCGACCGAGGGAGCGGTCAGCAACACGCTGGACATGTTCGCCTCTTCGCCGCTCAAGATCTGCGGCGAGGTCGAGCTGCGGATCTGTCAGCACCTGCTGGCGCGGGTCGGTGATCTGCGTCGGATCGAGCGGGTGTACTCCCACCGACAATCGTTGGCCCAGTGCCGAGGGTGGCTGCATCAGCACTTGCCCCGGGCCGAGAAGATCCCCGTCGCCTCCAACGCCGAGGCGGCTCGGCGGGTGCGTCACGCCGACGATGCTGCCGCGATCGCGGGGGACGCCGCGGCCAAGGTGTACGACCTTCGGATCGTGCACGCCAACATCGAGGATCGACCCGACAACACCACGCGCTTCTTCGTGATCGGGCGGGGTCTTTGTTCTCCCAGCGGCCGGGACAAGACCTCGCTGCTGATGTCTGCCTCGGACAAGCCGGGCATGCTCTATCATCTGCTCGATCCGCTCGCCAAAGCTGGCGTGAGCATGACCCGGATCGAGTCGAGGCCCTCCAAGCAAGGCAAGTGGGACTACATCTTCTTCGTCGAGGTCGAGGGACACGCGGACGAGCAGCCGCTGGTCGGGGCGTTGGGCCAGCTTCAGTCCATCGCGACGTTGCTCAAGGTGCTGGGCTCGTATCCGCATGCGGTGTGCTGAGCCTCGACGCCCGAAGGCCGTACGCTCCGGGACTGTCCCCCCGAAGCTTGCACCCCGGGACCCGATTGCGGGACAACGCCATCGACCGTCATGCCTACGCCCGAAGAGATCACCATCCAGATCCCTGCCTTGACGCTGGCCGCCCGGGTTTGGGGCCCCGCGGACGGCGTGCCGATGCTCGCCCTACACGGATGGCTCGACAATGCTGCGTCCTTCGACGGGATCGCGCCGCTGCTGCCGGGTGTGCGCCTTTGTTGCCTGGACATGCCTGGTCACGGCCGGTCCGATCACGTACCGCCGGGGGTGCTCTACGGCTTCGTGGACACGGTGGCTCGGGTCTTCGAGGTGACGCGTGCGCTTGGCTGGGAGCGCTTTTCACTGATGGGCCACTCGCTGGGCGCCGCGGTGGCGTCGGTGCTGGCGGGCACATTTGTGCGGCACGTGGAGCGGCTGGTCCTCATCGAAGGGCTGGGGCCGATGACCGAACAGCCGGCGCAGGTCGCCCAGCGCCTGGCTCGATCCATCGACGACGAGCACCGCCGGCGTGGGCGGGCGGGACCGGTCTACGCGCGTCGTGAAGACGCGGTGGCTCGACTTTGTGAGGCGGTCCAGGGGTTGGCCGAGCACTCGGCCCAGATCCTCGTCGCGCGGGGGCTGGTCGAGGTCGATGGAGGGTTTACGTGGCGTGCAGATCCACAGCTGCGTGTGGCGTCACGACAGCGACTGACCGAAGCCCAGGTGCTGACGTTCCTGCGGGCCATCGAGGCTCCGACCCTGGTGATCCGAGGCAGCGGAGGCTATCCGTTTGCCCCCGATCCCATGGGAGCGCGGGTGGCCGCCTTGCGCGACGCCAAAGTGGTGGAGCTGCCCGGAGGGCACCATCTGCATCTGGATACGCCCGAGCCGGTGGCCGGAGCGATCGCGGAGTTCTTGCGCGCCACGTCTGGCGGCTGAGGGAGCACAGCCGACATGTGGACGATCGGGCGGTGGGTGGCCGGAGCACTGGGGGGGATGCTCGGTGTGGCTCCGCCGGCCGAGGTCTCGTCGCCGACCGAGGTCGACCTCGAGTGGCGTGCCCCCGCCGGCTGCCCCGACGTCGAGCGCATGAAGGTGATGCTCGCGGCGGCGCTTGGGTCCGAGGGGGACTCGCTGCGGGTCGCGGTCGAGGTCACCGGCACGGCCGGCGAGACGTTTCGTGCCGAGGTCTTGCTGCAGGGTCCGTGGGGCGACTCCGCCCGACAGCTGCAGAGTCCTACCTGCGAGACGCTGGCTGACGCGGTGGTGCTCTTGGCGGTGGTCTCGGTCCAGCAGGGGGAGTCCGAGGTGCTGGTGGTTCCCGAACCAGAGCCGGAGTCCGAGCCCGATCCCGAGCCCGGCGGTGCGGCGTTGGAGGCCACAACCGATCGAGTCGCGGTCCGCGAGGATGAGGGGGGTTCGGCCGAGCCCGCCGCGCGCATGCGCGTGGATGATGCCAAGGCCTCCACCGACGACCCGTCTGCGTCGGGTTGGGTGCCCTCACGTGCGGCTGATGCCGAGCCTTCTACGGAGGCATCGTCGACCTGGGAGGGCCTGACCCGCCTGGCGATCCGGGCTGGGGGGGGGATCCTTCCGAGATCGGATCTCAGCGCAGCGCTGGCGGTCGGTCTGTCCCGCCGGTGGTGGCGGGCGGAACTGCTAGGCGCTGGGTGGTTGCCCCGCGACGAGCCGATTGCGGCCGATGCCGCCGTGCGGATCCACCTCGTGACCGGGGCGCTGCGGGGCTGCGGCCAGCTGCGGCCTCGTCCCTGGCTGGGTGTGCTGCCGTGTGCAGATCTCGAGGTTGGCGCGATGCGGGGCCAGGGTCGGGGGGCCGGGCTGGTGGTGGGGCGGGTCTCATGGCAGGTGTGGGTCTCGGTGGCTCTGACTCCGGCACTCGCGTTCCGCGTGCATCCCCGGGTGAGTGTCTTTGCGAGCGGTAGCCTGGTGGTGCCGCTGCGGCGGCCTGGTTTTCAGCTCCAAGATACGACAGGGGATGTCTATCGAGTGCCTCGGTTGTCGGGGCGGGGAGCGTTGGGGGTGGAGCTTTACTGGCCTTGAGATCGGCCTTGAAGTCGGCCCCTGAACGTCGGCTCGGGGGGGCGGGTGGCGACGCCGGAGGAAGATCCCAATCAGATCAAGATCTTGTACGATCGATCGACGAACACGTGACGGATCGACGACGCCGCCGGGATGAGGGAGTCGTGGGGCAAATGCGCAGTGCCGTGGCCCGGGCTCCGCTGCGGGCGGTGACCTCCGAGCGGGCCGACGCCTCGTTCGACGCGGTTTATGCGGACCACCACGACGCGGTGTGGCGGTGCCTGCGGGCGCTGGGCGTGGCCCCCGACGCCATCGACGATGCCACCCAGGATGTGTTCATGGTCGTCATGCGTCGGCTGCCCGACTTCGATCATGCCGCACCCGTGCGCAGCTGGATCCTCGGGATCGCCCGCAACGTGGCCCTCAAGTACCGCCAGCGTCGTCGTCGGAGCCCGCCCCCGCTGGCCTTGGTGCAGGCCGAGCCGCCCCCGCCCGAAGAGGTCGTCGCCCGGCGCGACGCGGCTGCCGTGGTCGAGCGTTTCCTCGACTCGCTCGATCCCGACCAGCGGGCGGTGTTCGTGCTCGCCCAGCTGCACGGCGACAGCGTGGCCCAGATCGCCAAGACCCTCGGAATCAAGCTCAATACCGCCTACTCGCGGCTTCGCCTGGCGCGGCGTCGCTTCGAACGGGTGGTCGCCCGTCACCACGCGGCCTACCGCCGGAGGACCCCATGAGCCGTCGCGACCTGGCCCAGCGCTACTGGGGCGCCTACGAGGCGACCCTCGATCCGCCGCCGGGGTCGGCGGCCCGCAACCGGGTCCGGATCCGACAGCGGGTCGAGGCCGGGGAGGTCGTCGACGAGATCGGGCGGCCTTCGGCGGCTCCGCCACGTCGCGCCGCGACTGGCTTGGTGCTCGTGGGCAAGTCGGCGGCGGTGAGCGTGGGTCTGGCGACCGCGACCCTGCTGTCGATCAAGCTCGCGGTCGTGGGCTGGTCACAGCTGGGTACGCGCCCACAGCCGCCGCCTCCGGCGGCGTCCCCCGCCCGCGATCGCGCGGAGCCGGGAGCGACCACGTCCGCCCGCGGATCCGCGGTACCGCTCGAGTCGTCAGCCCCCCGCACGATCCCGACCGAGCCTCCTCCCCCTGCGGAATCCTCGGGCGCGCTCGACCAGCGGGCGCGCCCGAGTCGGGCTCGTGGGGCCTCGCTGCCGCCGGCCGATCGGCTACGCGCCGAGGTCGAGCTGATGGACCGAGCCCGGGCGGCGCTCGAAGGCGGTGATGCTCGGGCTTTGTGGCGCATGATGGACGAGCACGCGCGTCGCTTTCCCACCGGAGCCCTGGCCGAGGAGCGCCAGGCCTGGCGAGCGGTGGCCGCGTGCCGCCTCGGCCACTCCGACGCGGCCGCGCGGGCCGGTCGGTTCTTGCGGGCTCACCCCCGGTCGGCGCAGGCCCGCAAGGTCCGGCGAGCATGTGATGGTTTGCCCTTTGATCGCATGACGGATTGACGCCTCCGCTCGGGATGAGGGGGTGATGATGCGACGAACTCTTGGAGTCATGGCCCTGTCCCTGGGCCTGGTCGAGCTCGCTTGTATGGTCCCACCTGGGGACGTAGGCGAGCTGTCTGCCGGCACCGACGGGAGCACCGGCGATGATGGTGGCATCGGGTCGACCGGCCCGGGCGCCGAGTCCACGGCCGATCCCACCATGGATTCGAGTGGGGATTCGAGTGGGGATTCGAGTGGGGACTCGAGCGGGGACGGATCTCCGCCCGAGTCGGCGTGTGGCCCCGACGGTCCCTCCTGTGACCTCGACGAAGACCGTGATTGTGTGGCGATCACCGAGGACAACGCTCCGGATTTCTACAATCCCGATCAGAGCGACCTCGACGGGGACGGGTTCGCCGACGTGGTCGATCTGTGTCCGTCGTTGGCGGGGAACAACGATGGCATCGCCGACTCTGATGACGATGGGATCGGCAATGACTGTGATCCTTGTCGTCGGCCGGCGTCGCAATATAATAAGGACGACGCCAACCCCATGGGCTACATGCGGGTGCGCAACATCCCCAGCATTGCCGACGCGGATGGCGACGGGATCGGTGATGTGTGTGACAACTGCGTGCACGTGGCCAATTGCGAGGGGTACGGTCCCGGTGCACCCTGGCAGCCCGGTGATCCCATCGCCTACGACGATACGGTGCTCTGCCAGCTCGACGCGGACGACGACATGATCGGGGACGCGTGCGTTGGGCAGCAGAGCGCCGATGCAGCCGGGCCGGTGGGCCTGGGCCCCGATGACGATTTCGACCAAGACGGTCTGACCAACGTCACGGATGCCTGTCCCCGCCAGCCGGTGCCCGACACAATCCCGTGTTCCAACGATGCCGAGTGCCCTGGTGATCGTGCGTGCGAGGTATTCGCGGGCCTTTGCGATCATATCGATCGCGACGGCGATGGGGTCGGGGATGCGTGCGATTCGTGCCCCTCGGTGGCCAACCCCATGCAGGTGGCCGATGGGGCCATGCAGGAGGGGGACGACATCGACGGCGATTTCATCGGCAATGCCTGTGAGTTGGGCGTAGGCTGCGACGTTCGATCGTCGCCCCGACGTACCGCGTTCTATCCGGTGTCGGTCCAGGGCCAGTGCTGCACGGTCACCTATCGTGGTGATGGCACGATGTTCGATCCCGATGGGCTGCCGTTGGCCCTCGAGTGCCCGCCTGGAGATGAGGGGGTCGCGTGTCGCCAGATCCCCTTGGCGGCTCAGGCGACTCCAGGGCTGGTCTATCTGCCCGCCGGGTGCGACGAGGCGCTGGCGGAGGCCGGGCTGACGGTGCAGACCCACCAGCCCCTGACCCCGGCTGACGTGGGGGGGCTAGAGCAGCTGTGGGCGTACACTTGCCAGATGCCCCCGTTCGACCAGGACTTCGACGGTTTGGACGATCGCTGTGATCTGTGCCGGCACGCGTTCGACCCGAACAATGAGCCCTACACCGACGCCAACGGCCAAGTGTGGCCCGACAGCGGTCGCTACTGCAGCGGCCTCTATTCGATCAGCCTATGTGGGAGCTAGCCTCGCCGTTGCCACGCATCAAAAGCGCAGCCCGGCCGAGGCGGTCGGGCCCCGGGCGCCCAGCAGCGCGGCGTCGATCCCGATCTCGAAGTTCTTGGGCAGTGACCGCGCGCTGCCGCAGCCCTGGCTGTGATGGTCGGGAGCATCGGGGTCGTGCGCCGAGGGCGTGCGGTCGATCAGTCCTGCGCGTGGAGCGCTCGATCACGCTCGAGCGCCATCTTGTGCTCGACGGAGTACCGGGCCCACGGGCGCAGCTCGAGTCGGGCTCGGTCGATGGGCTCGTCGGTGCCCTCGCACAGGCCGTACTCCCCGCGGTCGAGCTTGCCCAGGGCGTGATCGATGAGCGCGAGCAGCTTGCGATCCTTGCCCGCCAGCCGCAGCTCCAACTGCTGATCGTTGTCGAGCACGGCGTGCTCGGCCTCGTCGGTCACGGGCGCTTGTTGGTCGAGCACCCCGCCGAGGCGGACGCGGTTGCGCTGGAGCAGCTCTTGGCGCGCGGCCTGGAGTTTGCGGCGAAAGTGGTCGAGGCTGGCCGCGTCGAGGGGTTGGTCGGGATCGCGAGGGGTGGGATGGCGCATGGTGACCTCCAGAGCGTCCTTTCGTTTAATCATTCGCAAATCAATTGCAAGTGAAGGGGGGGGTAGAGGGACATCCGCCCCACTGGAGTCGATGGCATGGATGTGGTTGGATCGGGCGCATCGCGATGGGTTTCGTCCCGACCCCGTACTACTGCGAAGAAAACGTGTGGCAGCTGTGCGTCGAGCCGCAGGTCGAGGGGGCGCCCCGTGCGGCGATCGTCATCTCCAACGCGCGCCGGCAGGTCGCGGTGGCTCATCAGCGAGTGTCCGAGCGCTCGGGTCGGCCGGTGTTGTGGGACTATCACGTCGTGCTGGCCGCTCGGGGCTCGCGCGGATGGATGATCTGGGACGTCGACTCGACCCTCGGGTTGCCCGTGCCGCTGGCGGACTACCTGCGCGAGAGCTTCGGCGGCCCTCGCGGCTTTGCGCCCCCCTACGACGCCCGCTTTCGCGTGGTCGAGGCTTCGCGCTACCGACGGATCCTCGCCACCGATCGCAGCCACATGCGCGACGCGGCGGGCCAGCTGCGGGCGCCGGCGCCCCCGTGGCCCCCTATAGGCGAGGGCACCAACCTCATGCGCTTCGTGGACATGGACCAGGACTTCGAGGGGGAGGTGGTAAGGCTGGCCGATCTGTCGGCGGCGCTCGACCGGCTTTTGTGAGCTACTCGAGCGCGCCCCCTCGCCCGGCTCCCTGGGCAAAGCGGGTCGCTCCGGAGACCAGGGCCGGGTCGGCCACCGCTCGACGCCCGTGTGTGAACTCCACCTGGAGCGCTTCGTCGAGGGGGCGCCCTAACCCGTCGTAGACCGCGGCCCGGTCGCTGCGCATGCACGTTGAGGGGAACGCGGCGATCTGCCGTGCCAGCGCGTGCGCTTCGGCGCGGGCCTGACCCCGGGCAACCACCCGGTCGACCAGCCCGATCCGCAGTGCTTCCTCGGCATGCACCGGTCGACCGGTGAGGATGAGGTCCAGGGCGCGCCCCAGCCCCACGATCCTCGGTAGCCGAACGGTGCCTCCGTCGATGAGGGGCACCCCAAAGCGGCGGCACAAGACGCCGAGCACCGCGTCCTCCTCCATCACTCGCAGGTCGCACCACAGCGCCAGCTCCAACCCCCCAGCCACCGCGTGGCCCGCGATGGCCGCGATGACCGGCTTGTCCAGTCGCATGCGGGACGGGCCCATGGGGCCGTCGCCGTCGGGCGCGATCCGGTTGGGGGTCCCGGCGGCCACCGCCTTCAGATCGGCCCCGGCGCAGAACGTGCCGTGGTCGCCGACCAGCACGCCCACGGCCGCGTCGGGGTCGGCGTCGAAGGAGCGGAAGGCCGCGGCGAGGGCCTCGGCGGTGGGGCGGTCGACCGCGTTGCGGACCTCGGGGCGCGACAGCACCACGGTGGTCACCGGTGGTGTGGTCTCGATGCGTACGGAGCTCATGGGTCCCAGGGTGCCTCATTCGGGCCCACCACAGGCCCGCAGGATCCGTGCCCGCTCAGACGAAGGGGCTTTTGACGAAGGGACGCTTGGGCTTGCTGATCCCCATCTCGGCGTAGCTGGCCCGCAGGTATACGGCTTCGAGTGCCGCCGGGTGCTCGGCGCGACCCTCTACCCAGGCGTTCGCGGCCACGGCCCACACGCCGGCCGCGCTGGGTCCCGGCAGGGGTCGGGCGCCGGCGGCCAGCGCTGGGGGCAACGCGTGGCGATAGGGCTCGACCCCGCTGCCGGCGACGCATAGATCCTCGGGCCACGGCCGCAGCGCTTCGAGCAGGTCACCGAGGGGGGTGACTCGCTCGGGCCCTTCGGCCTCGAGCGCACGGATCCCGGTGTCGTCCGGTCCCGAGCAGCGCCACGGGCTGCCGTACACCTCGCCTCGCCGGGCATCGAGCACGGCGAGCACCGCCCCCTCGTGCTCCGCGCTCGCGGCGACGGCGGCCAGGGTGGACAGGGCGAGCACGGGCCGGCCCAGCCCGTATGCGAGGCCCTTGGCGCTGGCCACCGCCACTCGGGTCCCCGTGAAGGTCCCCGGTCCTCGCCCGCACGCCACCGCGGCCAGATCGCCGGCCGTGATCCCGGCCTGGCGAAGTGCCGCTTCGATCCGGGGCAGCAGCCGCGTCGACGCCTGATTGGCGCCGTCGTCTCGTTCGTCCTGGACCACCAAGGTCTGGGTGCGGTTGGTGGCGTCGACGTGCCCCACCGCGATCACCCCGCGGGGCGTCGAGGCATCGAGGGCCAGCAGCCAGGCCGCGTCGGGCCTCGTCGGGGGCTCTGCGCTCACAGCCAGTACCGCACGATGTCGTTGCGGGCCGCGATCAGCAGTAGCAGGAGGATCACCACCAGGCCCACGGCCGATGCGATCTCCCGGGCGCGCTGGCCCAGCGGTCGCCGTCGCACCGCCTCGATGATGTAGAAGAGTAGGTGTCCCCCGTCGAGGATCGGGATCGGCAGCAGGTTGACGAAGCCCAGGTTGATCGACAGCAGCGCCATCAAGATCAAGAACTCGTCGGGTCCCTGGTCGGCGGCCGTCCCGGCCACGTTGAATAGGCCGACCACGCTCGACAGCTCGTCCACGCCGCGCTCAAAGGTCAGCATCTGGCGCAGCGTGGTCCACATCATGGAGATGACCGAGCCGGTCTCCTCGAGGGCCGAGGCCAGCGCGTAGGTAAAGCGGCCGCGGATCGGCTCGGGTGGGGCCAAGGTCCACTTCTCGTAGGGCTGGGCCCCAAACCACAGCGACTTGCGGTCCTGCTTGTAGATGTCTCGCCAGGTGCGCAACTGCTGGTGCAGCTCGACCGTCCGGGGCTTGCGCTCGCCGAGCGACTGCACCAGCACGGTGATCGGCTTGTCCTGGCGCGCATAGAGCACCTCGCGCAGGTACTCCCACTTGCCGAACGCGGTGCCGTCGACCTCGAGGATCCGATCGCCGGGTCGGATCCCCGCCTGCTCGGCCGGCGAGCCTTCGTCCACGGCGCGAATGAAGGTGTTGGCGGGCAGAAGGCCGGTCGACAGGTGTCCCTTTGCGTCCTTGCGCGGCAGCAGTTGGGCGTGGGCCGACTCGAAGAAGAGGTAGCTGCCCAAGGGGCCTGCGACCGGCTCGGCCCGTAGGTAGGTCAGCCGCACGAGGCCATCACCGGTGGCCTCGAGCATCCGCTGCAGTTCTTCGGTGGTTCGCACGGGCTCGCCGTTGATCGAGGTGATCACGTCGCCGGTGCGTAGCCCCTCGGCGTAGGCGGCCGAGCTCTCGTCGATGATGCCCACCTGGGGGGCATAGAAGCGCCGCAGCACGCCTAGGCGGCCGACGGGGGTGGCGACGCCTAAGGTGTTGCGATGGATCCTCTTTTGCGGGGTGATGACCCGATCGATGCGGTCGCCGTCCCGCTCGATCTGCATGCGTAGCTCTCGGCCCGGCGCCTCCGCGATCCGCTGGCTCATGTCCCGCCACGACCGGACGTCCTCGCCGTCGATGGCGACGATCCGGTCGCCCTGACGCAGCCCGGCTTGGTCGGCCGCGGTACCGTCGACCACCGTGCCGATCACCGCGGGCGGCACGGCGGTGGGGGCCAGGGTGAGGAAGTAAAGGAAGTACAGCAGGATCGGCAGCAGGAGGTTGGCGGCCGGCCCCGCGCTCAGCACGAACATGCGGGCCCAAAGAGGTTTGGCCGACAGCGCTCGATCGGCCTCGGACGGGGGGATCCGCTCGCCCGGTGCGTGGCCGAGCAGGGACACGTAGCCGCCCAGGGGGATCGGGGCCAGGCAGTACTCCGTCTCGCCCATACGAGCCCGGAGCAGTGCCGGGCCGAACCCGATCGAGAACCGCGTGGCCTTGACATCGACGAGCTTGGCGGCCAGCAGGTGTCCGAGCTCGTGGATGAAGATGAGTGGCCCGATGAGCAGGATGAAGGCCCAGAAATTGCCCACGATCGATCAAAGCATAGACTACCCGCAGCCTCGGGAGATAGCGCCAAAAGCGCGAGCCTGGGGCGGCTCGACCCGGGCGGTGCGTGCTAACATGGTCCCCGCCATTGCCGTCCGGGGGCGACAACGCGGTTTCAAATGCGGACGTGTCGCAATTGCTCGATGCCTTCGAGGAAGGGATCGAGCAGCTGCGCATTGCCTACGAGAAATACTTCTTGGGGGTCGAGCGCCAGGCGCCGGCGATCAAGCACCAACGGGTCAAGGCGCAGATGCGCCAGATCGAACAGCAGCGCCCGCGCTCGACCGTGCTGCGGTTTCGCTTCTCCGGGCTCAAGGCCCGACTGGTGACCTATCAGCACTACTGGAACCGTATTCTGGGGCAGATCGAAAAGGGCACCTATCGCCGTGATCTCCAGCAGCGGGTCGAGCGGCGCAAGCAGGCCGCGTCCGATCCGGTGCCCTGTGCCTCGGCTTCGCCAGCCACGGCCGAGCGGGCGGCGCCTCCTCGACCGCCGCCGCCCCCGGTGCCGGGCATGAAGGGGGCCGAGGTCGATCGTCTCTTTCGAGAATTGGTCCGGGCCAAGCAGGCCGCGGGCGAGGATGTCCAGGGTCTTACGGTGCGGGCGCTGGCCCGCAAGCTGTCGCGAGAGCTGCCCCGGCTGCGGCAGCGCCACGGAGACGAGGTTCGCTTCGAGGTCGCGACGGTGGGGGGCAAGGTGCGGTTGCGGGCCCGATCGGCCTCCGATGCGCGGTGAGCTCAGCGTAGCGGTCGCCGCAAAAGCCCCAGGGCCGGTCGGCTGACGGGATCGGTTGCGCGCTCGACGGCAGTGCCCGATGATGCGCGGCGAGGTTCCCCGACGCCGGGGCATTTTGCGCCAATACCGCCGTCGCCTGAATGCTTCTCGGAGGGCCTGCGTCTCATCCGGCACCCGCAAGGGGCAAGGACCGCATCACCATGATCCGCTCGTATTCCCCTCTTTTCGCTTGCCTCGCGCTGAGCGTTGCCTGTGCTTCTTCGTCCAAGGGGTCCGACAACCCCGACGCTGGTCAATACGACGACTACTACGACGAGAACGGGGGTAGCTCGACCGACGGTGGGGCCTCGCCTGCGACCACTAAGGATCCGGTGGGTCCGCGCCCGAAGGCTCGCATGTCCACGTCGACTCGGGCGGGCGCCTCCAAGACGGGCAAGTCGATTGCGCTGGCGCCCAGCAAGCCTCCGGTGACCGGCGGGGACAAGCCGCACACGCCGCCGCCGAACCTCAAGTCCGAGTTCGCGGTGGAGGGCTTCTTCCCCACCACCGCTGCGGTGGGCAGCCTCATCGAGGTCTACGGCTCGGGCTTCCCCGACGATCCCAAGCAGGCCAAGGTCTTCGTGGGCGGCAAGCCGCTCAAGGTCGTGGAGCTCACCCCCGATCGGATTGTGGCCGAGGTCGGGGGGGTGAGCAGCGGCGTCATCGAGGTGGGCAAGGGCACCGGTCGGATCAACCGCCGCAACCGGGCCAAGACCCCCACGACCTTCACCGCCACCGCGGCCGACGGTGCGTTTGGCCAGGCCCGTACCCAGGTGGGCCACGGCCTGCTCGGCGCGGTCTACGAGGTCGGCGACGGCGCCACCGAGATCCCCAACTTCAACGAGCTCGGGGCACCGATCGCGTTGGTCGCGGTCGACGACCTCGACATCCCCGCCGGGGAGGCACCCGCCGGGATCGCCGGTCGGGGCCAGAACTTCGGGATCCACTTCCAGGGTTCGCTCAACATCGTCGAGGCGGGGGACTACGAGCTTTGCTTGGCCGCGGGCGACGGGGCGCTGCTGTTCTTGGACGACACCCCGATCATCGACAACGACGGCTCGGGGGCCACGCGTGAGGTGTGCGAGACCCTGTCGGTCGAGCCCGGCGAGTACGGCCTGCAGCTGCTCTACTATCAAGGGGCCGATTCCGAGGCTGGCCTGACCCTGTCGTGGTCCAAGGACGGCGGGGCCAAGGCGCCGATCCCCGCGCAGTCGTTCTTCCCACCCGAGGATCTGTACGGGATCGCGGTGGCCAACGCCCAGCAAGGCGGCTGAAGTTGATCGGGAGGCCCGGTCTCCAAGAGCGCTGCGTCGGATCTCGACGTGGCGCTCTTTGTCCGTTGAGAGGAGGGCAGGACGCGATCGTTCAGGGCTCGGCGTCGGCGGGCGCGTCGTCTTCGGGCACCGCACAGCGCACCCGCACGACCTCCGGCGGTGCGCCGTCCTTGCGGAGCATGAACGTGCCCACCCCGCCGGAGACGACCTGCTCGATCGGGGCGTCGGTGGAGTAGCGGGTGGTTTGGGACTGCTCGGGTCGGTCGGGGAAGAGCTTGGTCACCTCCCATTGGCCTCCCAGTAGCCGGCCCAGCGCCAGGTCGCGATCGAGCTGCAACAGCTGGGTGTCCTGCTCGAGCGGGACACGACCGGTCAGCTCGACGAAATCGGGATCGATGTTGGGCAGCTGGATCATCCGGGGCAGCACCCCGCCGTTGCTGAACAGGCCGTAGGCGGCAAATCGGTCGACGGCCACGCCGAAGGGCGGGCTGGCCGAGGGCAGGGGCGGGGCGCTGGCGTCCAGCGGGCCGTCGTCGGGAGAGTAGAACCCCGAGTACGACCGCAGGATCCCGGCCGGGACCCCGTCGTCGTCGATGAACACCGTCACGATGAAGACGTCGGCCGATTCGATCGGGAACTCGTCGCCGCCGAAGGTCTGGGCGCGCGTGCGGTGGCCGAAGAACACGGTCTGCGGCAGCCGGGGATCCTCCTGCTTGCCGAGCACGGTGACCTCCGGATAGCGCAAGTTCTCGCGCTGCTCCTCGCAAAAGGCCTCGCCCTCAGGGGTGTCGTCTTCGCACGGCGGCTCGAAGTTGAGCCGGTGCTCGTTGGTCATGCGGATCTCGGCGTTGTTGATGTCCAGCAGGCCCACCCACACCACCAGGCCGGCGTCGACCGAGAAGGGCGGCAAGGAGGCCAACGCGGGCCGCCCGTTCAGGAACAGCAGGTCGCGGGGCCAGCTCGCGTTGTTGCAGGGGTCACACAAGGGGCCGCCAGAGGGGAAGTCGGTCAGGTTCTCCGAGCCCTGGATCGGTCGCCCGGGGTCTTCGGGGTCGATCTTCCACAGCTCGAATACCCCGGGCTCCTCGCGCACCACCCACACCAGGCCGGCGTCCGGTGCGGGCTCGAGCGACAGGGCGGGGGCGATCGTCGCGGGGATCGGGTTGTTGCTCGAGTCGACCAGCACCTGCTCGAAGACCGATCCTCCGGGATCCCACTGCTGCACGACCAACTCGTGGTTGCCGTCGGCCACCGGTCGGCGCACGAGCACCCAGGCCGTGTCGCTCAGGACGCTGTCGGCTGCGAGATCGATAATCTCGTGGCCGGCCCCGATGTTCGGGATCATGGGATCGACCCGGATCTCGTTGCAGTTCTTGCTCAGCTGTAGCGAGATCTCGGGCAGACCCTCGCCACAGCTGCTCAGGGTCAGCACGACCCCGGCCCCCCATCCGGCGGCCTTTCGGGCGATAAGCGCCGCGGGCTGGCTCACCCCAAGACCTCCTCGATCACCTCGATGGTGACCGTGGCGAGCCGGTCGAGGGCCGCGTCGTCGATGTGCAGCGAGGGCATCCAGTAGATCGTGTCATGAAGCGGGCGCAGCAGCACGTTGCGTCGCATGGCGGCCTCGCGTAGGGCCAGCCCCAGGCGATTGCCCGGGGGCATGCGCCCCGGGCGCGGAGCGACCTCGAACGCGGTGATGAGTCCCGCCTGACGGTGGTGACGCACCGCCGGGCAGTGCTGAGCCACCCGCCGCCGCTGGGCTGCGATGGCCTCGGCGCGGGCGGGCAGAGCGTTCCGTACTCCCTCCTCGAACAGCGCCAGGCTCGCCCGCCCGGCCGCGCAGGCGATCGGATTGGCGGTGAACGTGTGGCTGTGTAGGAAGCTGCGGGCCGGTGAGCCGCGAAAGTCGTCCTCGAAGCCCTCGCGCACCAGCACCGCGGCCAGGGGAAGTACCCCGCCGGACAGACCCTTGCTCAGGCACATCAGATCGGGGGTGACCGCCGCGTGCTCGCTGGCGAACAGCCGGCCGGTGCGGCCAAAGGCCACCGCGATCTCGTCTGCGATCACGTGGATCCCCAGGCGCTGGGCTTCGTGGGTGATCCGCCGGTAAAAGCCCACCCCGGTCATCCGCATCCGCCCCGCGCACTGCACGAGGGGCTCGACGACCAGCGCCGCAAGCTCGGGCCCGTGCTCGCGCAGCGCGGCGATGGCCGCGTCAGCCTCGGGGCCCTGGGCTCCGGCGTCCGGGTCACTCAGATCTTCGGTCTGGTGGTCGGGCAAGGTGGGGGTCGGCAGATAGAGCGGCTCGAGCAACAGCGGGGCGAACAGGCTCCGGTAGTCGTCGCTGCCGGACACCGACAGGGCCCCCAGCGTCTCGCCGTGGTAGCTGTTGTGGAGCGCGGCGAACCGCGTCCGTCGTTGGTCGCCGCGTTGCCGATGGGATTGGAAGCTCAGCTTGAGCGCCACCTCGACCGCGGCCGAGCCGCAATCGGCGAAGAAGGCCTTGCCGTAGCCCGGGGGGGCGGCGGCCAGCAGGGCCTCGGTCAGCTCCACGGCCGGGGCATGGGTGAATCCAGCGAACATGACGTGGTCGAGTCGCTGTACCTGCTCGCGGACGGCAGCCACGATACGGGGATGCCCATGTCCGTGGATCGACGTCCACCACGATCCGATCCCATCGAGGATCCGCCGGCCGTCTTTCGTGGTCAGCCACACCCCCTGGGCGGATTCGATCGCACAGACCGGCAGCCGGTCGAGATCTGCAAAGTGAGTGGCCGGGTGCCACAGCACGCGAGCATCGCGGGCAACCAGATCGTCCATCGAGGCGGCACGGTAGCAACGCGGATGGTGGCCACACCACACGTGTGCGCACCCCAGACATCACGCGAGCATGATGTCCGTGTGCTCCTAGATGTCGCTTGGGCAAGACCGAGGTCGGGCGCGACACCGTCGCGCATCCCGAGCCGGCCTCGGCCTGGATAGGTTCGAGACCGAGGCGGGGCGCGACACCGTCGCGCATCCCGAGCCGGTCTCGGTCTGTCTATCTACCTCAGCCCCGCTCGCTGATCGGCGTGATGCTACGCGCGGTTGCGCCGGTGTAGATCTGCCGCGGTCGGCTGATCCGGAACGGCGAGGAGTGCATCTCGGACCAGTGCGCGATCCAGCCGGGCAGGCGCCCGATCGCAAACAGCACGGTGAACATGTCCACCGGGATCCCGATCGCCTGGTAGATGATCCCCGAGTAGAAATCGACGTTGGGGTAAAGGCGCCGCTCGACGAAGTAGTCGTCCTTGAGGGCGACGTCCTCGAGCTCCATGGCGAGATCCAGCAGGCGGGTCTGCTTGTTGAGGCGCTTGAGCACCTCGGTGCAGGTGGTCTTGATGAGCTTGGCCCGCGGGTCGAAGTTCTTGTAGACGCGGTGGCCAAAGCCCATCAGGCGGATCCCCGAGCTCTTGTCCTTGACCCGGTCGAGGAATTGCTTGCCGCTAATCCCCTCGGACTCGAGCTGCTGGAGCATCTCGATGACCGCTTGGTTGGCGCCTCCGTGCAGAGGGCCCCACAGGGCGGATACCCCCGAGGAGATCGAGGCAAAGAGGTTGGCCTGCGACGAGCCCACCACCCGCACCGTCGACGTGGAGCAGTTTTGCTCGTGATCGGCATGGAGGATGAGCAGCAGGTCGAGCGCCTTGGCGATGACCTCGTCGACCATGTACTCCTCGCACGGGGTCGCGAACATCATGCGCAGGAAATTGGCCGCGTACCCCAGGCGGTTGTCGGGGTACATGAAGGGCTGGCCTATCGAGTGCTTGTAGGCGTAGGCCGCGATGGTGGGCAGCTTGGCCACCAGGCGCTTGGTGCAGATCGCCACCTCGTCTGGATCGCTGGGATCGAGCGAGTCGGGATAGAAGGTGGAGAGGGCCGAGGTGGTCGCGGCCACCACCGCCATGGGGTGGGCCGACTTGGGGAAGCCGCCGTAGAACTTGCGGAAGTCCTCGTGCAGCATGGTGTGGATCGTGATCGCGTGCTTCCAATCATTGAGCTGGGCCTGGTTGGGCAGCTCGCCGTGGATGAGCAGGTACGCGACCTCGAGGAACGTCGATTTCTCGGCCAGCTCTTCGATTGGATAGCCGCGATAGCGCAAGATCCCCTTCTCGCCGTCGATGAAGGTGATCGCGCTCTGGCAGGAGCCGGTGTTGACGAAGCCCTGGTCGAGGGTGATGAGCCCGGTGGAGCCGCGCAGCTTGCCGATGTCGATCCCGCGCTCGCCCTCGCTTCCCGTGATGATGGGAAGCTCGATCTCTTTATCATCGTCCAGCTTGAGAGTGGCTTTGGTCATCAATCCTCCACGGCGCTCGTACGCCCAGGTCAGGCGCTTTTTAGATCGTTGTGGCAAAGGGGGCGAGGGCAAATCGGAATCGGCCTTGCCGCCGCACCCGGCGAGCCGCGAATCGGCGCCGCGCGCCCGTGATCTGCATCACAAGACCCGGCGCGCACCGTGGTTTTTCCGAAACGGGGGGGGCGGCGGCGTGGACGGCCGGGGGTGTACCGGAAATTTTCAATATTTACCGCGGGCGGCGGCGTCGACGATCGGGGTACCCACTTGTGTTCGAGTGGGATGTTCAGGGAGGCGGCGGCGTGGACGGCCGGGGGCGCAACAGGGCACGGGCCGACTCGAGCAGTACGCCGAGCCCCAGCACGGCCAGCAGGCTCCCGACCGTCAGCAGCAGGGGATCGCGGAACTTGGTCAGGTTGACGACCATCGCGGCCAGGGTGGACGCCAACATCCCGATAGCCGGCAGGGCCGCCGGCCAGCTGGGCCACCCCCGGTGGCGCAGGTAGAGGGTCACCATCACCAGGGTGAGCCCGGCCAGCAGCTGGTTGGTGGTCCCAAATAGCTGCCAAAGCGCCAGCCCGGCGGGTCGCTGGACCACGGCCCCCCCGGGCCCGGTCACGTCGACCTCGTAGAAGGCGAACACTGCGATCACGCCGCACGCCAGGGCGGAGGCGACATAACGGTTGCGGGTGAGCGGGATCCGGAAGGTGGCGCCGATCTCCTCGATGTTGAAGCGCAGCAGGCGAGTGGCGGAGTCCAGGGTGGTCAGCGCAAACGAGACCACCACCATCGCGATGAGGGCGGCCGAGACGTCGGTCGGCAGCCCCAGGCTGGTCAGGAATCGGGTGGTCCCCAGGATGAAGGTGTCGATCTTCTGGGGGAGCGCCTGGACTCCCGCCCAGTCGTGATAGATGTCGTGCCAGGTTTCGGGGGACTGGATCCCGGCCGTACACGCGAGCGTGGCCAGGAGGCCTAGCAGGCTCTCGCCGATCATGGCCCCGTAGCCCACGGGGCGGGCGTCGGTCTCCCGGTCGAGCTGTTTGGCGGTGGTCCCGGAGCTGACCAGCCCATGAAAGCCGCTGGCGGCCCCGCAGGCTACCACGATGAACACGAAGGGCACGATCGAGGGGGCGCCCGGGGGCGAAAGGCGCGTGGCCGGGGCGGCGAACTGGTGGCCCCCGAACAAAAGGCCCAGGTACGCCAGCCCCAGCCCCAGGTACAGCAGCAAGGCGTTGAGGAAGTCGCGCGACTGCAGCAGGGCCCACACGGGCAGCACCGAGGCGACGAACGCATAGCCCAGCAAGATCCACGTCCAGTGCCCGGGGTCGGGCCACGCCGATGGGGGCAGGCCCATGGTGGGCAGCCGCATGCCCAGGCCGATGCCGAGCAGCTCCAGGCCAAAGCCCACCACCGCCACCGTCCATAGCGGCACGCCCTTCTTGTAGAGCAGCCAGCCCCCGAGCATGGCGATCACCATGAGCAGCAGCGAGGGAAGCACGGCCTGGGGATAGCCGGGATGCCCCGGGCCGAGCTCGAGCGAGAACAGCCGGGCGATGACGTACACGAACACGCCCATCGCCAGGGCGACCCCAAAGAAGATGATGAAATGGAACAAGGTGCGGGCGCGGGGGCTGATCACGTCGCGCGCGATCTGGCCCACCGAGGTGCCTCGGTGACGCACCGAAAGCACCATGGCCGAAAAGTCGTGCACGCAGCCCACGAAGATCGCGCCGAAGACCGCCCACAGCACGGCGGGAAGCCAGCCCCAGATCACGGCCACCGCCGGGCCGAGCATGGGGGCCAGTCCGGTGATCGAGGCAAAGTGGTGCCCAAACAGCACCGAGGGGCGGGTCGGGACGTAATCGACCTCGTCGCGCATGGTGTGCGCGGGGGTCGGACGATCGCGATCGAGCGCAAAGACGTCACGCGCCAGGAATCGTGCGTAGAGTCGATAGCCCAGGAAATAGGCGACGAAGGCGCACAGCGCGACGATGGCGGGGCTCATGGGATCCTCGTTTGTCAGGCGGTGTTATCACGCGGCCGGGGGCCCATGGGCAGATTCCCGGGGGTCGACCGGGAGGATCCCCGGGTCTTGGGGCGCGACACCGGGGTCACGCCCGCCGTGACATGAAGCCGGGTCGCGGTAGGATCGGGTGGATGAGCGGGGCACGAAGCGGGCGGTGCGGGTTGTGGGCGTGGCTTTGGGGCGTGGGCCTGGGGCTGGGCGGCTGCGTTGTCGAGGTACCCGCCGAGTCCGAGCACGCCTGTGAGGATGTGCGCTGCTCGACCCACGGCTACTGTCGGAATGGCGCGTGCTTGTGCGCATCCGGGTTCTTGGGCAATCCCTACGCCCTGCATGGCTGTCAATCGACCCGACCCGGGCAGGGGTGCACGACCACCTGTGGTCTCAATGCCTACTGTGAGCAGGGCGCGTGCGTGTGCGAGCAGGGGTTCATTGCGATGTGTGGGACGGGGGATTGCCTGGCATTGCGTCAGCTATGCGACGGGGTGCCCGACTGCCCCAACCAGGCCGACGAGGCCCCGCAAACCTGCGCCCAGGAGGCGATCCAGCAGTGGACGCTGGTGGACGACTGCGACGACGGGCTCGATGTGCGCTGGCGGCTGTGGTCGCTCGATCGCGACTGGGCCTGGCCCGGGCCCGAGGCGACGTTCGTCAGCGAGGGCGTGGGCCGGCCCAACCACGAGGAGATCGAGTGCCTCCAGGGGGAACAAGTGTGCTGGGGCGCTCAGGCCGGCGCTCGGATCTGGGGCGTGGGAGTCGACGGGACCGGCGCCTGTGACGATTGTTGTTATCGTTGTTTGGATGAACCGGTGGATCTCGGCGGGCTCGGATGTGAGTGAGGTCGCCGCGTTCGCTCCGTGAGGTTATTGCCCAAAAGGGTCGTGCATTAAGGATCGGGGCGCAGGCAGAATCCGGGAGCAGGATCCGGGAGCAGGATCCGGAAGCAGGGTCCGGGAGCAGGATCCGGGAGCAGGACCCGGGAGATCCGGCATCGAGATGAGTGCGCGCCCTCGTGGTGGCGCGCGCCTGGGGTGTGCGGGGCGACCTGGACGCTGTGGCGCCCCGGTGGCATAGTCCCGGCGCCAATACGGGCACCGCGGTCCGACCGTCTGCCCCGTGCTTTTGCTGTCATGACCGATGTAGCCCAGTTGTTCGAGTCGGCCCTGCGACAGAACCAGGCCAAGGCCGCCATGAGTACGGTGGCCCGAATGCCCCCACAAACCACCTTGCGCGAGCTGCTGCAGAGCGACGCGGGGGCGGCCGTCCGTGCCCTGAGCCTGCGGGATCTGGCCCAGGCGCTGCGAGACGCCGGATTTCGGTCGCGGGGTACCCTGGGCATCACCACGCGTGCCCATGCCTCGGCACCCACCACCGTGGCCGCCTCCGGCGGTCGCAAGCGGGTGGTGGCCGCCGCCCCGGCCGAGCCGGTGTGGCCGGAGAGTCGGGACGTGCGGATGTACCTGCGGATCCTCGATGCGGTGGCCGACGAGCCGCTGACGATCGGGCAGCTGGCCAAGCGCCTCGAGCTCGAGTCGGATGCCGACAAGGACGAGCTTCGCAAGCGGCTCAAGTGGATGAAGGACGAGGGCAAGATCGTCTCCACGGGGCGAGCCCGCGCCACGCGGTACCAGGCCGTGAACGGCTAGGGTCGTCATGCGAGAGCGGGTCGCGGCGCTCAAGCACGATCTGGGCAAGTACGTCGCCTGGCAGTCGGCCAATTTCGACGACGATGCATGGACTGGTGAGATGTCGGTGACCTTGGCCGATGCCCTGCGCGCGGACGTGCTGCGGACTCGGGAGCGGGCCGAGGGCAACCAGGCGGCCTGGGAGGTATGGGCGGCGCACACCGAGGACCTGCCGCGGCCGCTGGCCGAGCCCGAGCTGCGGGTGGTCGAGGCGGCCGTGCAGGTGCTGCGGTCGTACGAGAACGCGCTGCGGGCCGAGCAGCTCGACGCGCTCGGGGCCGCTCGGCCCGCGATCCGCAAGGCTCAGCAGGACATCCGCGCCGCGCTGCGTGACCTCCACCGCCGGCTGGCGCGGGGATAGCTCGGGTACCGCCCGCGATGCCCTCGATCCTGATCGTCGACGACGAGGACAAGTACCTCGAGCTGTGCAAGCGCTTCATGCCCGAGCACGAGTTCTTGCCGCCGGCCCGCAACTATCGCGAGGCATCGGCGCGGCTGGGTCGCCACGGCCACGGGGTGGATCTGGTGCTGCTCGACGTGCACTTCGACATCCCCGAGGAGGATCTGCTGCCCGACGACAAGCAGGCCCTGTTGGCCAAGGGGGATCGGGAGCGGGCGCTGGAGCGGCTGCGGCGGGGCCAGGGGCTCTACATCCTCGATCACCTGCGGCGCGACTACCCTGACCTGCCGGTCATCGTGATGACCTCGCGCGACGACCTGCCGCTGGAGGCCGACGCCGAGCGCCTCAACGCCGAGGACTACACCTACCTGCTGGACGACGACTACCTCGATGCGCGGGCGCTCAAGCTCCAGGTCGAGGGGATCTTGGCCCGTCGCACCCAGGCGCCGGTGGAGGCCGACGAGCCCTTCTACTGGGGCTCGACCCCGGCGATGCAGGCCACCCGGCGGCGGCTTTCGATCTTGGCCAGAGGGCGGCTGCCGATCATCTTGTTGGGCGAGACGGGTACGGGCAAGACGCTGCTGGCGCGGGAGTTCATCCATGCGCGCTCACAGCGTACGGGGCCCTTCGTAGCCGTCGATCTGTCGACGATCCCGCGGGATCTGATGGCGGCCCACCTGTTCGGCGTGGTCAAGGGCGCCTACACGGGGGCCACCGCCACCCGCGACGGGGTGCTGGCCCGCGCCCACGAGGGCACCCTGTTCTTGGACGAGATCGGCAACCTCAACCTCGACGTCCAAAAGTCTCTGCTCACCGTGCTGCAAGACAGCCGCTATCACCCGGTGGGCTCGGTGGAAGAGCGCCAGGTCGACGTGAAGATCGTGGTGGCCACCAACGAGGAGCTGGCGGTGATGGTGCGCGACGGCAAGTTCCGCGAGGATCTTTATATGCGGCTCAACCCGGCCACCGGGATGACCCTGCCCAGCCTCCGGGCGCGGCGTGACGACTTTCAGGAGCTCTTGCGCACGTTCCTGAACCGGGTGGCGGCCGATCCCTACAATCGCGAGCTGCTGGTGCAGTACGCCGAGCAGCGCGGGCTCCGGGTGCCGGGCCCGGGGCAGACCATGCCGATCTCGGTGGGCGGCAAGCTGCCGGCCAAGGTCGACCCCCGTCGGATCCACCTGCTGCTGCAGCCCACCAGCTTCAACCTGCTGCGCGACTTCCCCTGGCCGGGCAACTTTCGGCAGTTCGAGATGATGCTGTCCAACCTGGTCTCGCTGACCCTGGTGGAGCTGGTCGATCGGGCCGAGCAGGTCGAGCCCGATGATCCCACCCAGGCCAGCCGCCCCGACGTGGTGCCCATTCCCGCGCGCACGGTGCGGGAGCTGCTGCGGCCCATGGAGCCGGCCAAGTCGGCGGCGAAGGCGGCGCCGACCGGGGTGGAGGAACAGGAAGACGGCACCCACCGCCTGTCGGTGACGTTGCAGGCGGGCGAGTCCCTGAACGCCGTCAGCTGCGCCGTAGAGCGGCAGTATCTCGAAGGCCTCTACGAGAAATATGGGGGCGACCTGGCGCGTATCGCGGAGGCCCTGCTCGATGATCCGGGTGCGGGGCGCAAGGTCCAGCTGCGGATGAATCAGCTCGGTATCAAGCTGCGTAGACTCAAGCGACGCACGAAGCGATGATCGACCGGCGAGCATGGCGAGCATGTCCGGGCGCGGTCCGTTGGGGCCGCGCCGTTCGGCGAGCGTTGGGGGGGATGGCCCTGGGGTGGGTCGTGGCGGCGGCGGCCACGGCCACGGCCACGGTCGCGCCGCCGGCCGATGACGACGCCAAGGGGTTGCCGGGGGTCAAGGACGAGCCCTCGGGTACGCTGCCTCCGCCCCCCGACTCGGGCGACGGGGGCGCGCAGGAAGACACGGGCGAGCCCGAGCCCGAGCTGACCGAGCAGCAGAAGTTCGAGCTGCGCCAGCAGCTGTTCAACAGCCACCTGCGCAAGGCTCAGCATGCCCAGCGCAAGGAGCGGTACCACGAGGCGATCCGCGAGTACTCGGCTGCGCTCGAGCTGCAGTCGGGCGATCCGACGGCGCTTTTGGGTCGGGCCGAGTCTCGCAAGGCTCGCACGCCGCCTGGTCGCTGTCCCCGGCAGGCGCTGAGCGATCTGATGCTCTTGTCGACCTACGATCCCAAGGGGATGTGGCAGGCCAAGCGGCCGCTGGCGCTGGATTGGATGGGGCTGTGCGGCAGCAGTCACGCCAAGGAGCGCCTGGCCCTGGCCAAGGAGCTCGCCGCGTTCCCGCCGGGGGCGGGGGGGCGCCCGGACGACATCCGGGCGCTGGTGGCCGAGCTCAAGCACGCCGCGGCCGAGCGCGAGGACGACGAGACCGAGCGGGCGTCGTTGCTCGCCGATGCGGTGGCCGAGATCGATCGCTATCGGCAGGAGTGCAAGGACGCCAAGCGGACTCCCCAGGCGACGGTGCTGCGGTTGCGCGCCGATATCCTCCACGACGGGGACGACATCGCGGTGGCCATCGAGGCCTACCAGGAGTTGCTGCGGCTGCATCCCCAGGCCCCGCAGGTCCAAGGGGTCCCCACGCTCATCGAAGAGCTCGAGTTCGAGCTTTCGTTGCGCGATCTGGAGAAGACCCAGGGCTTTCGGCCCGACCAGTCGGCCGAGGCGGCCTACGAGCGTGGCGAGGCGGCGATGCGGGCCGACGATCTGGTCGCAGCGCGCCGCGAGCTGGACGCGGCGATCGAGCAGTCGCCCTGGTTTCCTCGGGCCTATCACCTGCGCGGGGTGGTGCGGGCGCGGACCGGGGAGTTTCTCGAGGCGGTGGCCGATCTCAAGCGATCGGTGCGCATGGATCGCTCCGATTACCAGGCCCACATGACCCTGGGCCTGCTCTACATGAAGGAATTCGCGGGCGCCGAGGACAAGCAGGCGATCGAGCACCTGGGCCACGCGCTGCGGTTGCGGCCCGACTTGCACCGGCTGCACCTGCTACTGGGGGAGCTTTATGCCCGCACCGACCGCGAGCGGGCCCGCGAGCACTACGACCGGTTCCGGCAGCTGGCCGGTGATGACGACCCCGACTACCCGCGGGCCACCCAGGCCCTCAACGAGCTCGACCGGGAGATCCGGCGCGACGATCCCCTGGCCGTTCCTCCGCCCCCCAAAAAAGCGCTCCGGCGGCTGGATCCCAAGCTCCAGAACCTCATCAACATGGCCTACTTGCGGGGCACCGAGCACCAGGACTGGGAGAGCGCGGAGAAGACCCTGCTACTGGCCCGTGAGGAGTTTCCCGACGAGCCCGAGGTGCTCAACCAGCTGGCGCGGGTGGTCTACGCCCAGGGGCGGCAGGGCTCGGCCCGCGGCTACTGGGAGCAGAGCCTGCAAAAGGCCGAGGATCAGGCCGAGGTGCACGAGCGCCTGGGCCTCTTGCTCCGCGATTCGTTGCCCGACGAGGCGATCCCCCACCTGCGGCGGGCGGCCGAGCTAAGCTCGCTGATGGCCCGTTTCTCGCTGGCGGAGCTTTTGTGGGAGCAAAACCAGCCCATCGAGGCTTCGGCCCAGCTCGATCTCTACCTGGCCCAGGCCGGCGACTACGACCTGCACTGGGATCGGGCCCTGGCCTTGCGCGAACAGATCGATGCGCGCTTCTTTCAGTTTTACATGGTGGCCGGGATGGTGCTTGCCCTCATCATCGTGGTGCCGGTGTGGCGACTTTATCGCCACTACCGCGGGGCTTCGCTGGCCCAGCTGCTCGAGCGCGATCCCAAGAGCTTCCCCGAGGTGGCGCGGATCCTCAGCCTCATCCGGCACGAGATCCTCAAGCACAACACCGCATTTTTGGCCGACGTGGGGCGGGCGCTGGAGTTCGACGCGCCCGACTCCGACCAGCGGGCGACGGTGCTGGCCCAGCGCATGTTCGGGGACGGCAGCGGGATCGACGACCGCCGCCGCGCCGACACCCGTGACCGCCGGGGCCGCAAAGCCGGGGGGATCTACGGGCGCTTCTTGGGCTACCTGGAGCAGCTAGAGCAGGTGGCCCGGGCGCACCGGGTCACTCTCAATCTCTACCGCAAGGACCCGATCTTTCGGCCGATGATCAAGGCCTTTGAGGAGTTGGCCGCCCGCTCGGACCAGCTGCGCCACCCCGACCAGCTGCGGCCCAGCCGCAAGCTGGAGCTGGCGCGGGTGCTCGGGCGCAGCGGCCACGTGCTGGGGCGGCAAGCCTTCGAGCGGCTGTCGGGGGTCATCCGCGAGCTTTGTGTGGTCAACATCGACGCAGCCGTGGTGCAGGAGGTCTACGAGCAGGTGGTGGGCGAAGAGCAATTCGTCGGCCAGGCGTTGGCCCCGCTGTCGCTCCACGGCATGGGGGGGGTCGTGCGGATCTTCCGGACCGACTTCGAGGACATCCTGGCCAACATCTTTCGCAATTCGCTGCGCAGCAGCGTGCTCTACGCTCGCCCGCCGGTGGGCTTGGGGGTGGCGCTGGAGGTGGAGATGGACGAGATCACCGGCCTGTCCTCGCTGGTCCTGCGTGTGATGGATCGCTCGCCCGAGCCGCTGTCCAACGAGATGTTGCGTGGTCGCTACGTGGAGCGGGGCATGGGGATCACCGTGGACCTCTTGTCACGCTATGATGGCGCCATCTCGGTCGAGAACGTGCCGGGGTGGAGCAAGGCGGTGGTCTTGCGGTTCTTTACCGTCGAGGACGAGGCGAGCACCGGGATAGCGGCATGAACACGCGACCCATCGACGTGCTGGTGGTCGAGGACGGCAACGAGTACCTGACCAACTTCACCACCTTCGTGGCCGATGGCTTCGTGTATCGCCAGGCTCAAAGCGGCGACGCGGCCACGCGCATGGTCCACGAGCGCCGGCCGGATCTGGTGTACCTTGACATGCGCTTCGATCGCACCCCCGAGGAGGCGCTGCTGGGCAATCTGATGGAACTGGCCGCGCGCTTCAACGGCGATGTGGCCCGGGCACGGCGCTTTCAGCAGGATAACCAAGGCTTGTTCGTGCTGCGAGCCCTGCGGGAGGCGGGCTATACCGGCCCGGTGATCCTCAGCTACGACTTCGGGCCCGAGGAGCGCCGCTTTGCCGCCTTGTGCGCTCGCGATCCGGCGCTGCGCTACTGTCCCGACTACGCCGACGCGGCCACCATTCGCGCCGCGATCGTCTCGGCGGTGCAGGCATTTGCGCCATCCTATTGAGTTGAGGGAACGATTGCGGGAACGATTGAGGGAACGATGGCCGCGCTGTTGCTCTTTCGCTTCTTGAAGTATGTGGCCGTGCTGATGCTGGCCGCGGCCACCACCGGGGCGTTCGTGCCCGAGTCCATCGAGACCCGTCAGCGCATGGTCTACGGGGTGGGCACCGCCGCCCTGGCGCTCACCTGGGTCAGCGGGTTTGGTCTTTTGCGCCACACGGGCGTCTCGATCGGCGCCCCGTGGATCTCGGGGGCGACCCTCTTGTCGGTGGGATGGTTTGCGATCGTCGTGGTGGCGGTGGAGCGACCGCCGCGGCGGGGACCGGCGTGGGCGGCCGCGGCGATCCTGGCGCTGCTCGCGGCGCTCGCCCTGATGGTCGTACGACCCGGATGGTAGCGGATGGAACGCTCGCTGACCTTGCGCTGGATGTTGTGGCTGGCCCGCCTCGAGGGGCTCTCGTTCCTCGCGCTCTTGCTGGTGGGCATGCCCCTCAAGCGCTTGGCGGGGATCCCCGAGCCCAATCTGTGGATCGGTTGGATCCACGGCCTGTTGTTCTTGGTGTTTGCGGTCGCGTTGCAGAGCACCCGTCGTGTGGAGGGGTGGCCCCGGGTCTGGCTGGGCTGGGGGATGCTGGGGGCCGTGCTTCCGCTGGGGACGTTCGTGTTCGAGGCCTTCCTTCATCGGCGGTTGGTCATGACAACGCGGGCGCGACCCGGCCCTCCGTAGCCCTGGTGTACGAGCCATGAACGACGACGAGATCCTCGCGATTCGCGTGTTGGCGATGCCGGCCGATGCCAACGCCCATGGGACGATCTTCGGGGGCTATGTGCTGGGCCTCATCGATCAGGCCGGGGCGGTGGCCGCGTCGTCGGTGGGGGCGGTCAAGGTGGTCACTGTGTCCATGCGCGAGGTGACCTTCAAGGCGCCGGTGCACGTGGGCGACGCGGTGTCCTGCTACGCGCGGGTGGTGGCGTGCGGTCGCACGTCGATCACCGCCTGCGTGCGGGTGGTGGCCGAGAGCCCGCCCGAGCGGGCCCGCGGGGTCGAGCCCCGTGCTGTGACCACGGCCGAGGTGATCTACGTGCAGGTGGACGAGCACGGTCGCCCGCTGCCGCTGCGGCGATTGGGGAGCGACTGATCGCGACGGGAGGGGGTGGTGGTTGGGCGTCTACGTGCGATCGCGCGGAGTCCTCCGTACCACCGTCGTGCGGTTGATCTCCGACAAAACCCCGCTCGAGCCGGCAAACTCTGCGCTGGGCCTGGTGCATCGGTGCCTAGGCGCACTCGCTTGGTCGATCGCCTCTGGCTGGGTGCGACCCCGGAGGTTGCTACCCTTGCCCGCATGAAGACGATGCGTCACGTCATGCTCGGCTTGGGGGTCGTGGTCCTTGGTCTGTCCGGCTGCGCCGAACGTCCGGGCAAGAAGAAGGAGGACAAGAAGGCCGACGCCAAGAAGGCCAAGAAGACCAAGGCCCAAAAAGCCAAGGACGGTAAGATCGAAGCCAAGAAGGACTGAACCGCCCTGCGCTTGCCGCTTCGACACCCGCCCCCCGACCACGATGCGCCCGTGCGCCGCTGTGCGCACTTGGATGCGCTCGCCCGGGCGGCGGTGGGCCTACCCCTGGCTCCGGCCGCGCAGATGCTCGCGCCCCGTCATGCGCGTGGGCGCCACGGCAACGCCCTCCAGTGGCATCTGGGCCTGTCGTCCCACGACGCCGAGGCTCGGCTCGACTGGGAGGACAGGATCGAGATCAAGCTGGTCTCGGTGTGGCTGCGGGCCGGCGTGGTGGTCTGCGACAAGATCAAGGTCAGCGAGATCACGATCGATCCGTGGCACAAGCTCTCCAATGTGCTGTGGGTCTTTGCGGATCGTCTTACCCGGGTGGTGGTGGGGACGCGGCGGTCGACCCTGGCCGGTCCCCAGCGGACGCGGCTGGCGCGATCGTGGTCGCTCGACCCGCACTTCGAGACGCCCGATCTGTTCGTCGAGGCGCGGGAGCGCGCCGACGGGACCGCCGCACCGGCCTACTATCTTGCGGCGCGCTGGTTGGCCGGCGAAGGCCTATTGCCCTCGCCGGGCCCGGGACTGTTCCCTTTCGATGCGCGCTGGTGGAGCCAGATGCGGGCCGAGCACGCCCACGATCCGCTCCCGTCGGTCGCTTTGGCCGCCGATGGTCATCAGCGCTGTCGCCGGTGCGGGGGCCCGCTGCGGTTCGATCCCGAGCGGGTGGCGGCGGACGGATGGGCGCCTGCCCACCATGGGATGCCCATGGGCCGCCGCTGCGCTCCTTGCGCTCACTTCATGGTCGATGGCCGTCGCTTGCTCATGCCCGCGGAGCTACCGGCCGAGGACATGCTGGACGGTCTCGAACAGCGCGATCTTCGCGATTCGGTCTGGCGGTTGAGCGAGCGCGTACCCGAGCCCGACGACCATCTCCACGAGCCTGGAGCATGACACCAATGTCATGGTGTGCATGAAGTTGCACGTCTTGAGGAGGTGTTCATCGTCCTGAATCGGGCCGACTTACCACGTCGATCCATAACGAAGACCCGGAGTCGCCGACCAAGCGTCTCCGGGTCCCCCCCAGTAAAGTCTTTGTGATTACAGCACCGACCGAACGCGCGCACAGGGCGCGCTACCTAAGGGAATCGAATCTATCAGAACAAGGCGTCAGGCGTAGTCTAAGATCGTGTAAACTAAGGGTTAGTGTAGCTCGTAAGGCTCAGGCTAACGGTAGGATGAGTCCAAGCAACGAAAGTCCAAGTGAGGTCAAGACAGGTCAGGTCAAAGAGGCCCAAATCAGGAACAAGTCAGGCCAAGGGTCAAGGAATAAGCGGTACGTCAGGTGAGCGAAGGAAGAAACTCATG
>JBCCWC010000172.1:0-33974 GCA_039194325.1 Myxococcota bacterium | reverse complement strand
TCCTCACGGCCAATAACGATCCCAAGACGATGATCAAGGGGATCAACCTCGGCGCGAAGCACTACGTCACCAAGCCCTTCCAGCTCGACGAGCTGCTGGGCAAGGTCGAAAAAGCATTGCCCTGACTTTGCCCCCCGCGGCCGGGGGGGTGCTTGGAGTTAAGCGCTTCGCGCAGCTTCCCCCCGCAAGCGGGGGGATCATTATGCCCCCCGCGGCCGGGGGGGTGCTTGGAGTTAAGCGCTTCGCGCAGCTTCCCCCCGCAAGCGGGGGGATTGGTTGGTGGGGGGCGCAAAGCGTGGGTGGTGCGGGGGGTGCTTGGAGGTAAGTGCTATTAGTCCGCGTCGAATAGCTCGTCGGCCGAGCCGATGACGAAGGCGCGCGCGAACAATGCCCGCAGGATGTGTTCGTTTCGGGTGGCCAGGACGCGCCGGCGCTGATCGTCGGAGACGGGTACGGCCCGATAGCGCAGCACGTCGAGCAGCGCTTCGGCGCGCCCCTGCACGAACCCCTCGGTACGGCCCACAGCAATGCCCTCGGTGCGGCCCGCAGCGATGCCCTCGGCCCGGCCTTCGTCTCGTAGCTTGTCGGCGATGGTTCGTTGCATCGGTCTGACCTCGGAGCTTACGGATTCGACGAACACACCACGCCGCGTCGAATACGAAGACACGGGTGGCTCTAATGTCGGGGAGGATGACGCGCTGGCGTCGTCGCGGGCTGTGGGCAGGCGGCTAGCGCTAGGCGACGACGTCGGTCAGCGGGGTGCTCGAGCGCAGGGCACCGCCGCCGACCGAGGTCGCCTCGGGGTCGAACGCCCGCAGGCACGTCAGCAAGACGTCCGACATGTTCTCGGAGGCGTTGGGGTTGTTGTGGTTGCCGTTGAAGGGCTCGGTCTGATAGTGGATGCCCGGGTGGGTCAGGTACCCGCGACCTCGACCCGCCAGGAGGATCGGCTGTCGCTCCACCGAGTGCGAGGCCCCCGTCGAGCAGTCGCTCGTGGCGTAGATGATGCTGGTGTCCAGCAGCGACTCTCCGTTGAGATCTTGGGTCTGGGCGAAGATCTCCAGCAGGTCGGCGAACTTTTGCATCTGGTAGGTGACCCCCGCCTGATAGACCGCGTTGCCCGGGCCCTGGTGGCTGGCACTATGGTGGATCTCGCCGGCGTCGATCTCGTCGAACACGGTCGACGACACGAAGCGCTTGAGCTGGAACGACGCGACTCGGGTGATGTCGCAGACGAAGGCGTAGGCGATGAGCCGGGCCATGGCCTCGTTGGTGGCCGAGAGCGGCTCGATCCCCCCCGTGTCGGTGTTGGTCTCGGTGGGAAGATCCGGCAGGCTGCACGTTGGCGGGGTGGCCAGGATCTTCTGCTCCAGCTCGAAGATCCCCTCGAGGTGCGCGTCGACCCGCTGGCGATCGACTTGCCCCAGATCGTTGCGGAGCGCGTTGGCGTCCTCGCGCACGTAGTCCAGGATGCTCGTGCGCAGGCTGCTGTCGTCGGGCTTGGGCACGAACTCGCCAAACAGCAGCTGCCAGACCTCCTGCGGGTTGGTCTGCGGGGTCTGGGGTACCAGCCCGCCACCCGTGTCGCGGTGCGACATCGCGATGTACGTGGTGCCGCCGTCGCCGTCGGTGCTCTCGCGCTTGGAGACCCGCACGTGGACGCCGCGGACCGGGGTGCGCCCTTCGATCGCGTCAGCGATCCGCTGGTCGATCGTGGGACCGCCCGCGTCGGTACTGAGCCCGCCGCCTCCGGCGAAGCTGAAGTCGAACCCGTTGAAGCCGCTCATCCCCTCGTGGTGGGTCGTGAGGTTGGTGGCGCGGTTTTGCATCCCGCTGACCACCGAGACGTAGTCCTTGACGGTGGCCAGGGGCTGGAGCTGCTCGGACAGCTCCCAGTCGCTGCCCACCTGCTGTGGCTCCCAGCGATCGATGACGATCCCGTCGGCCCAGTACCAGGTCATGAAGCGGAGCGGCAGGTCGTCGCCGCTGGCCAGCGCGGTGCCGTGGGTGTTGAGCATCGCCTCGAGGATCGGTAGGCCGACCGCGACCGAGCTTCCGGCCACGACCCCGCGGAGCATGCGACGACGGCTGAGCTTGAGATTGCGCATTTTCGAGTGCCTCCTTGGGTCCTACTTGGGTTCGTCGACCAGACGGAACAGCGGGTGGGCGGTCATGTCGACCAGCAGGGCTTGCACGCGGTAGCCCGAGTCGGCGAACACAAGCCCCAGGTCGTCGATGCCGGGGGTGTGCTCGGCGGTCAGCCGCTGGCCCAGCGTGCCCTTGACGAGGTTCCTGACCAGGCACGTGCCCGTGCGTGGGTCCTGGGCGAGGATCTCGCCCAGCTCCTTGGCGTTGTTCCAGGCGCCGATGTCCGCGATCTCGCCGTCGGTCTCGACGGGCTTGCCGTTGTCGGTGGTTCGGAACGCACCGATTGCCGTGTAGCTCTCGAAGGCGAAGCCTATCGGGTCGGTCAGCGCGTGACAGCCGCGGCAGCCGTCGTTGTCGAGGTGCATCTCGAGCAGCTCCTTGAGCGTCAAGTCCTCGCTGTCGGGGAGCTCGAGCTCGGCGTCGGGATCCGGGGGTTGGATGCGCTGGCAGAGGATCCGCTCCTGCACGTAAAGACCCCGCTTGGTCGGCGAGTTGCGCCGCGGTCCCGACTGCCAGGTCAGGAAGCTGGCCTGCGAGGTGTAGCCGGCCCGATGCTGCTGCTCGGGCCACTGCACCTGGGTGAACATGGAGCCGGTGCCCGGAGGATCCATGCCGTAGAGCGCCGCGAGCGGGTCGTTGACGAACGTGTAGTCGGCGTCGAACAAGGTGCGGTAGTCGGCGTCGCGGTTCCAGATGATGTCGGCGACCAAAAGGAGGGTCTCGTCCTTCATCATCTCCCCGAGCTCGGGGCTGAACTGCGGGAAGATCTCGGCGTTCTTGGGCGCCTCGGCCAGGCGACGCAGGCGAAGCGCCTCCCCGAAGAAGCTCTCCATTGCCGTGCGCGCCTCGGGGTTGCCGACCATCAGCTCGGCCTGGGCGCGGATCTGCGCCGACGTGTCGAGCATGCCCGCTTCGGCGGCGTCGAGCAGCTCGAGGGTCGGCGTGTGCCCGGTCAAGAACAACGACATCCGCGTGGCGAGCTCGCTGGCCGTGAGCCGACGAAACTCGCTGCCCTCGGGGTCGGGCTCGCCGATCTCTTGAACATAGAGGAACGACGGCGCCTGCAGGATCGCCATCAGCTCGTAGCGAAGACCGGTGAGGAACGCACCAGCGCCCCACCGCTGCCCCTGGGCGGCGATGTTCGCCAGACTGTCGACCTCGGCAGTGCTCAAGGTGTGTCGGTAGGCCAAGCGCCCCAGCGATGTGGCGACCTCGCGGTAGCAGGCCGCGTCGGCGTTGGCGCTGACACAGGGCACCAGGGCCTGCAGCGGGCCCAGATCGCTGATGACCGCGTCGGCCACCGCCGCGGCGGAGCGCTCGTACAGCTCCACGCTATCGGCGGCCAGGGGGAGGATCGAGGCTCCGACCGCGTCGAAGCCATCCTGTCCGATGTCGGCCGGAGGGATCGCGGCCGCCGCTGCGGCCGGGCCGAGCATGAGATCGACCGACGCGCGGTACTCTCGAACGGTCAGCTTTCGCATGCCGCCGGCGCCGGGCATGAACCCTTCGATCTGGCCATCGCTCTGCGACCCCCCTTCGGTCGTGCCGTCGGTGCCGTCGGCCATCGACGAGTCGGCGGTACCTCCAGAGCCGCTACCGGTTTCGGTGTCCCCGCTCGTGGCGGCCACGTCGTCGCCACAGCCGGCAAGAGCGAGGACGCCCGATAGGATCGCCAGCGCCCGATAGCGCCACCCAATAGGGGCGCATAGTGTTCGTTGTTTCACCATCAGGACTCCTAGGGACTCGAGGTTCCCGGCCACAGGGGTCTTCTGTTCTGGTGGATGGCATGGTCGCCGCCGAACCTTCAACGGTCTCGCATAAAGTTGCAGAGATCCGTCGTGTCCCTGATTGAGCCATCGGTCAATGTACGGAGGGGCGGTCGACCTTCTTGATGGAGTCATCGGTCAATGTGCGGGGTGGCGGTAGACCTTGCCCCGATCCGCGGGCCTGTGGTGCTCTTGCGTGGGTGACCGATGTCGCACCGGCGGGGTTGTTGCAGTGCCCAACCTGTGGCCTTCGCTTGCCTCTGGCGGCGGCCGGGGAGGACTGCACCGATTGCCGGCGCGTCGGGCTCACCGTCGACGGGATCCCGGTGCTGCACGACGACGCGCCAGCCCTGCGCGACGATTGGAGTGCGCAACTTCACACGTTCGGCATCGAGACGCAGGCCACGCGGGACAAGGTGTTGGCCCAGCTCGCGGGACAAGAGCTCCACCCGCTGACGCGCGCCCGCCTGCGGCGCGTTCACGATGCGTTGGCGCAGCACCAACTGCATATAGAAGCGTTGTTCCAGGACGCCGGTGTCGCGTCGCGAGCTGCGGCGCCGCTACGCGCCGGTCGAGTCCCGGGGGAGGGGGTCGTGACCGCGTACTTCGATCAGCTGCACCGCGACTGGGGTTGGCACGAGGACACCACCGAGATCACGATCGCGCGACAGGTGGTGCTCGACGTCGTGGAGGACCTGAGGCCCAAGCGGATGCTGGTGCTCGGGGCGGGCGGATGTCGATTGCCCTACGAGATCCACCGAGCGCTGGGGGTCGAGACCACCGTCGCGCTCGATGTCAACCCGCTGCCGTTGTTCGTCGCTCGCCGCGTGATCGCGGGGCAGACCGTGTCGATGTTCGAGTTTCCGCTGTCGCCTCGGCATAGTGACAGTGTGGCGGTGGAGCGAGACCTTCGGTGCGACCACCCGGGTGCGGCCGGGTTCTTGTTGTTGTTCGCCGATGGCTTGTGTCCACCCGCGGCGACGGGGGCCTTCGACGCGGTCTTCACCCCGTGGTTTATCGATCAGGTGCCGCCAGACATGCGCGACCTGCTGCCCGAGATCCACCGGTGCCTTTCGCCGGGTGGGGTCTGGGTCAACCATGGCCCGCTGCTGTACCACCCGGTGCACACGATGCCCACGCACCGCTATCGCGACGACGAGGTGTTGGCCCTCGTGGCCGAGGCGGGCTTTGTCGTCGAGCGCAGCCGATGGGATCGCCTGCTGTACATGCAAAGCCCCGCCGGCTCGCAAGGGCGGACCGAAGGGATCTTGTCGTTCCGGGCCCGGCGATCCGAGGCGGCGCCTTCGAAGGCACCACCTTCGAAGGCGCGCGAGCGTCCTGCACCCCCGTGGCTCGACGACGCGTCGATGTCGATCGAGCGCTGGCCCGGGCTCGAGGGCTACCGGGCTCCGCACCCGATGTTTGCGGCCGTCGCGAGCTTGATCGATGGCCAGCGCTCGGCCCACGACATCGCCCGGGAGATGATCCACCGCTTTGGCCTGCCGCAAGCCTCGGCGCTCGGCGGCGTGATGACGTGCTTGGCGGAGATGTGGAGGGCCGGGCGCTCGCCGTGAGTGCGCCAGGGCGCTACTCGTTGGTCAGCAGGTAGCACCAGGCGCCGCGCAGCCGGGGGGTGCCGTAGTCGGTGCGGGGAGTGGAGACGTCGTTCACCGCGGTGCCGTGGTGGTTGCCGTCGGCCGCGTCGATCGTCAGCGTCAGCTGATGAGAGCCGTTGGGGGGCGCGGTGCCGTCGTCGACCGAGGTCAGGGGGCCGGGCAACTCCATGTTGGCCCAGCCGAAGGTGTTGCCGTTGAAGACCGCGTCGAGCTCGCTGGAGATCCCGTAGAACCGGTCCGCCGGGGTGCGCATGGGGAATTGCGCGCGACGGGTCCATCGCGCTCCCTCGGTCGACGCGGCCATGATCACCCGATCGACCTCGAACATTCGGCCCAAGAACGCCGCGTGCCCTCCCCCCTGAGAGTGGCCGGCGACCGCGACCGCGTCCCACACAACCGAGCCCTCGGCGTCGAGGTACTGCTCCCAGCCGAGGTGGACGAGCAATCGCTCGAGCCGGTGGAGGATCGAGTCGGCTGGTGGGATCGACACCGCGTCGTGCAGATCGACGCCGGTGATGATCTCCTCGCGTAGCCGCTCGTGGCAATCCACCGCGGGCGGGTTGCCCGGGCAGATCACGTTGACCGGGATGTCATTGACGTACATCAGGCCGATCACGTGGTAGCCCAATCCAGCGGCCTGGCGCAGGAAGTCGGTATAGGCTTCGGGGCCGCCGTCGGTCTGCATGCCCTGGGCGTAGCCGGGATCGGTGCCCGGGAAAAACACCAACAGCTGCTCCCTCGGTGTGCCCAAGGGCTCGGCGTAGAGGTGAGGGAGTGGCTCGTCGCGGATCGCCGGGTCGGTCTCGTTGGGGAACACCGACCCCAGGTCGACGGGCGAGATCAGATCGGTGGCCGGATCGCAGGGGTCCAGCGGCTCGCCGGTACCGGTAGTGGAGCCGTCGTCCGGTTCGGCGGTGGAGCCGTCGTCCTCGCCGGTGGTGGAGTCGCCGTCCGAAGACGGCGCTGCGGTGGAGCCCGAGGTGCTCACGACCGGGTCTGGGTCAGCGCCGGTGCTCTGCGAGCCAGACTCGGCGATCTCTTCGGTGGGGTCGTCGTTGGACGGGCAACCGAGCGACAAGAGGGCGAGGAACAATGACAACGAGCGCATGAACGGCTGGCTTTGCACGTCTTGCGCCAGCTTCGAGCCCAAGGGTGACGCGGGTTACGGCCGGCGGTCGGGCCCGAGCATGGACTCCAGTCTAGGGGGGTGAGCCGACATCGTGGGGAAGGGCCGGCAACCGCGTGCGATGAGCGTGCGGCGTGGAGTCGGAGTAGAGTAGGAGCGAGTCGGAGCAGGATAGTCGCCAGCCGCGAACCGTCGAGGGGGCAGGCTACGCAGTGCGGTTGACCGCGATGAGCGGGCGGCTGAACGTCCGTTGAACGTAGCGACCCTTGCATCGGCTTGTTCATGGCAGCGCGGGATCCCCCGTTGCCCTGCGGGGAGGTGCCGCTCGATGACTACCCCATGGGCGCGATGGCTTCCCTTACGAGGACTATGGCTTTAGCTACGTTGTTACGTGAGAGACTCGTCGAATGTCCTTCGCAGAGCGGTACTTATTGCGAAAACAGTGATCTGGACTACTTGGATAACTTGGTGGCCCAGATTCAACAACTATCTCGGGCCTTTAGGATTAGTAGATATGATAGCTGATAAGCAACTCAGGCCAACTTGCACGGAGGTGGATTGCGACTGGGGCAGAAGTCTCGCACTGGTGATTTGTCCTACTCGATTAATTGGTGTTGCTGGGCATACATGCCTGCTATACACAACAAAACGATATTCGGTACAGCTGGACGACGACGGCCTTGGTATGGCAATAATTTCGAGTGTGCGAGATGATGGTCAACCAAGTTGTTGTTCTGTTTGTCGATGCTGATTTCTCAGTTGCCTTGGAAGAGGGCGACGATTCAGAAATTATGTTATTTGATTAGTATGAGCAACCTGCCATGTTCGGCTGCGACGAACTAGAAGATTTCAATTCGCGAGAGGCCATCGGTCATTACCCAATGACAATACTAATCAAATTGCTGACTGGAACTGTCTATCTGGTCATCGGTTTGTCGGTGTTGAGGTCAGCGGAATGGTAGATCCTGACCCCGTTGGCAGCGAGCATCGCATCTCCAATGCTCAAACCATAATATCTTCAGCGTCTTCATCTTCTTCGCAAGGAACACTATTGTCCTTCGATCAGGCACAATGTGCTGACTCTCAGGAACAACGTACTGCCAGAAGCAGCTATCGTGATGGTCTGTCTGAAGTAAGAGCCTTACGCCCTGTACGTCACTTAAAGTATGTGGAGCAAATGCACATGCTACGAGCGGAATTTCCAGAACTCTCTGCTGATCGTGCTTTGCATATGTGTAATCAGCTAGCAAAGCTTGATGAGTTGTGGAGTATGCGGATTGAGCGCCAGGGCTACGCCGAGGATAAACGACTCGCCGCGCTTGAGAACAGGAAGATTGCTCGGATGAGGCGGATCTTTGCTATTTCCCTTCTCGTCTTCGCAGTGGCTGCCTTTGTGTCATCTCTCATGATTATAGACTCCATATTCTTTCTGGGCGCACTTTCGACCGCGTGCCTGTTCTTGGGTGTTCGAGTCCTCAGTTTTGACGAAAATAACCTGCTAAAGCGTAGGTTACATTCAAATTTGCCTCATAAGCTTGCTAAAGAAAGAGAACATATGGAAGGAGAGTCCGAGTGAAGGCTCCGAAGCCTAAGGCATGGAGGACTGCATTGCTCCAAGCCATAATGTTCGGTGGTGTATTGATGTGCGTTGCGTATCTTGCTACGGTTTGGGGGCTGGCGCGCTCGTTCTCGGCGGGTATGATTTCTCAGCTAGCATTAGTGCTTATTCCGCTAGTGGGGTTGCTGGGTAAGAACTTGGGATGGCTGCCAGTCAAAAAGCGCCATGTCTTGGAGTGGAGTTCGCGTCGTGTCTTCATCGCAGTTTCAATAATTATTGGTCTCTACTTTATGATATTGATGTGGATTCGAAATTCTGGTCAACTAGATTCTCCTGTGCTCCGGCAAGATTCGGAAGCAACGGTGCGTTCGAGCGCGCCCGACTCGACGACACCCGATCTTTACGTCTCTTCTGTTTCTGCCGTTTCCCATGTTCCCGTTGTAGAGTACGGCGGGTGTATGATGACTCTGGTGTCGATTGGTGGTGATAATGTCGAGTGTGTTTACGAACCAAATAAAACTGAGCTAAAAGTATGGGTAACCCATTCGCGAGCATCCGAAGCCAAGATCTTTGTCGACAGCGACGCTGTGAATCCAGAGGGTGATTCACTCGAACACGAGCCGGGGCAAGGATATCGCTTCGTTCTCCATGCGGGTGTCCGCTACGTGACAGTAACTGTACCAGGGGCCGAGTCCTGGTCGCTGCGCCTGCGTGACGTGACGACCCTGGATCCGCGCCACGATGCCCAGCGTGAGGCCATCGTGCGTCAAGCCAGGCTGCTCCAAGTTCGCCTGCACAAGCACAAGGACGAGCGCGCGCTGATCGAACTCGACCGGCTCATCCGCTACACGCTGTCTCGGGGTCTCCTCAGCCTCGCGTTACAAATCGCTGCCGGCACCAGTTACATTGCCACCAACAACCTAGAGCAGTACGCGGTCGCGCAGCAGATACTCGATAGCCTCGCCACGCTAGCGGAGCGCTATCCTGAGGGGCGCGCGATGTTTTCGATCTACCGCGGCCGGGTCTCGCGCTTGCGCGGGCGACAGATCGACGCGGCCATGCATACGCGAAGCGGCAGCCAAGTCGCGATGCGGCTGCGAAATTCGAGGTTGCAAGTCGAAGGGCTGGCTGAGTACGCAATGGTACTGGCCAATCTTGGCTACTTTGAGGCCGCCGGTCACTGGACGAATTACGCTCTTGAGCTCTGCCGCAAAGAAGTACCTCAGGAGATTTCCCGCTTCCTTGAGATGGTTGCATCTACCAATCTTTTGCTCAAGAAAAATGGGCATCCGTACCAGGATCCTCAATCATACTACGAAGAACTGCGTACACGCAGTTCCCCAAGTGATAGCCGAACTCAGACGTTGTTGTTGGCTATTGCTCATCTCGGGCTTGCCGAAATCGCGATACTCAAGGATGAACCGGGTAAGGCGTTGCGACTCCTTAGGCAGGTCGATGGCCAACATCTTCCTCATCGGTGGTCTGTGATGACTCGCGATCTTGAGCTACAGGCGCACTTGGCTCTCGATTCACCGCTCCATACACTTGAATCGAAGCTTCGAGCGTTGGAGGAAGTCATGCCTCAGACGCTTGATCTTGAGGTCCAGTGGCGTGCCGCGGTGCATCGCGGGCAAACGCTAGAAGCCCTCAACCGGCCACGCGATGCCTTACTCGCCTACGAAGCGAGCGAAAGAATCCTCGATGTCTTTCTACCGCTGGTTACAGTGGGTGTTGATAGCCAGAATGTTGCTATTCGATACGATGAAGGGACTCATAGACTGATATCCTTATTGCTACAAGAGTCAGAGCCCCGAGCCAAGGACGCACTTTGCATCGCCCGTCGGGCGCAAGCCCGCCTGCGGCGACTATCCGTATTGTTGAATAGACCTGATGTGGCTATGGACCAACCAGAACTCTTTCAGGAGATCGATGCCTATCTGCGCGCAAAACGTGAACACGAAGAGTTGTTGCGAAAGGCGACGATCCTTCCTGTTGATTCGCTAAGACGAGCTAGTAGGGTTGCCCAGCAGCAAAGGCGAGACTTCCAGGAAATCGCTCTCGCCGTTCTGTCTCGGCAGCGCGAGCACGAGGTCCGGCCCCGGTGCGAAGAGCTACGGGCCCGCAGCCCGGGCGAATTGTTGCTCGGTCTTTACCCGGTGGGCGAGGATCTAGTTGTCTTCATATCTGACGACGAGGGCGTAGTCCATCATGTGCTCCGGAACCGGGGAGCAACAGTCTCTGACTGGCGCAATACCGCTCTGGCGCGCTCCTTGCTGGGTCCCATCGAAGACCGGATCCCACGTGCGTCGAGTATCCGCGTGCTTGCCGGCGGTGAGGCAAGGGCGATTCCCGTCCATGCGCTTCCCTTTGAGGAAGACTCTCTATTGGGGTTGGAACGACCGGTCGTCTATAGCTTCGAGTTCCCCGTACGCATGAGCGAACTCTCGACTGGACCCGCGCACGCCCTCGTCCTCGGTGACACACAAGCTCTAGGAGCGGTCGGTGTGGCCGATTTCGTGGCCGAAGCGCTGTTGGCTCGGGACCATAACGTCGATGCCTTCACGACCAACGAGAACATGGGTGTTGAGATCCGGGCTCTCCTTCCGGTGAGTAATCACTTCTTCTATGCTGGACATGCCTATTTTCGGAGCGAACACGATCCCGCGGACGTCCAGAGGCTGTGGCCCCCATACCCTGGAGGTGCTGCGTTGGGGCCTTCGTACCTCCCACTTGACGAGGTCGCGCATCTTGAGGTTGCTGATGTTCTGATGCTCGATCGCGTGCCCGAACTCGCCGTGCTCATGGGAGGCGCGACCGGAGTCGATGATCGACGGACTCACATCGGGGGGCAGAGCTTGGCCTCGGCGTTCGTTGAGGCCGGCTCGAGCGTGGTGATTGCTAGCACCCGAACGGTCAACTCTCAGCAGGCATTCCTGCTCAGTGAAGGGCTCTATCGTCACTTGCTCACGCTCGATGCCGAAGGTCCGGGTCGTTGGATGCAAGCGGCGATGCGATGGGTGAAGAACGATGATCGGTGGCATGCGGAATCCTTCGCCGACTATCGTGTATTCGTCCCTTGATTACCCCGTCTGGTTGAGGTAATCAACTATCAACTATTCAGAACTGAGATTGCCGAGCATCATGACGCAGCTACTCCTAGGCCGAATTTGTTGATCTCCAGTTGCCCAAGCTCATCCCATTTTCTGTCACCTTCTCCAAACGGCTCTGCCGGCGAGCCGCTTCTGCACCTGCTCTCTTCCAGGTGCCCGCAGGTGCACCGGTTTGTCGATCTAAGGAGGTGAATAGATGAAAGCCAGGGCGGGGCAATAGATCCATTAAGGTCAATACTAGCTCATTATCGCTCAATCCGGCATATCTTGCATTCTGTGGGCAGGTTGGCGAGCTCAAGCGATCGGCACCCTTCATCGCACGAACGAGATTTGGGTAGTTTGCTGGAGTTCCCCAGGTTCCGTTTGCGGTGTCTGCGGAATGACCCGTGGCGAGTTCAAGCATGCTACGGAGTTCGTTGAGTGAATCGAACCCGTTGTCCATTCTCACGGTGTTGACACCATCTAGATCAGATGCCCCGATTCTCGCTCCAGATTCTACTATGATTACCTTGTTCCTGGCAGAGCCGAATGCCCAGCCAGCTTCGAACAGGACGTTGGGGCGTGCCTGACACCGTCGCGTTGCTTCAGACGTGTAACAAGCTCGCTTCTCCCGTGGTTCAGCCCATTCGTCGGGGGTGATGAGTATGATGACTGCATTCGCGTGCTTGAGACCTGCTTCGACGACCTCATGGTTATTCACCGATGTGCGGCCTGCCAGTGACTTCGCATTGTTCCAGGTGATGGGAGAGTATCCCAGCGCCCCTAGAAATCGATAGACATCGTCTAGAGCCGAGAGGTCATGGCCATAGATGACAAAGATGCGATTGTTCACGCCACGGCAATCATCGCGTGATTTGAGCGTTTAGTCTACCCTCTGTGAATGGTACCAAGTAGACAGGGTGCTTGGCATAAACGGGTCAAGTTCATGCTCGGTTCGAAGTACACAATCCGGGTGTCGTCGCCGATTTGCCGTGCGAGGGTCTCGTTCCTGGTCATGTTCAAGGTTCGTAGCTTGGGAAACGTCCCGTTGGACAGACGGAGCAAGAACGTCTCGAATGAGTCGAAGTTGAAGACCTCGGGGAGCCACATGAGCTCCAACTAGCCCACGATGCCGTCGTTGTCTCGAAATAGCCGACGGATCGAACCGTACAGCAAGAACCCAGCTTGAATTCGGTGATGTGGTTGAGCGCCTTGCGCTCGAATGTCAGGTCGAGCATTGCTTCGTCATCGGGATCTGGTGCATTGGGCTTTGCGATGCAGGCTCGGTCTCCGCGCCGTGGTTGAGATCCGTCCGCTACCCACTCGACGGTATCGCCAGGGGTGGCTCGTCGTGGTAGTGGCCGACCCCATCGGGCCTGGCGCCTTTTGGAGATGGCACTCAAGGACGTCGGATTGACTCAAACCGCAACATAAGAAAGAAGCTCACGACCTTCATGCATGGACGGCGGGCGCTGGCGCAATCGATGACGCTGCTCCCGGGATCTTGCCTCACCCTCGGGACCTTGCCGCCGAGTGCTGTGGCTCCAGGGATAGGGTACATATTCGTGTCTTGAGGCATCGGCTCTCCTGGCCGACACTTTAGGGGCGGTGCGGTCAGTCCGGACTACCGCCGTGTTCGCAGGCGGCGTCGGCGGGCACGACGCTCCGCCCACCGCTCTCGGGCCTCGAACCATAGGTCGCGCGTGGCCTGGGTCGGCGGCACGGTGGTGACCAAGTGCTTGGTGACGACCATTGCGCCCATGACGGCGGTCGTCGACCCATGACTCGTGTGTCGACGGATCTCGGTGGTCGAAGAGGAAGACGCGCTCGGCCTATCGAGCGCGCCCACGCCCGGAGCGAGCCCTCCGGGGAGCAGCCCGAGTGGATCATGGTCGGCTCCGGCGGGCTCCGGATCCGTCGGCGGTGGCGTTGGCCCATTGGGTCGGCTCGGGTTCGGTCGGCTCGGGTTCGGTTGGATCGGGCATCCCTCGCCCTCTTGCTCGCTCGGGGAGGGCGCCCCGGATCCCGGCGGTACGCTGAGCATGTCGTCGACCGCCTGCGGGTCGCACACGACCTCGTAGCCCGCGGGATCGATGCATGGCGATCCGGGGCTCTCCAGCTCGATCCCATGGCCCGCGCACGCGGCCAGCATCGCGCTCGACGTGGCGAGCGCGGCGAGTCGGCCCCGGGGTTCGGGCCTTCGCTGGATCATGCCCTTGGTGTCTACGCGATAGGACACGCATACCGTTTGACCCACCCGAGCCGCCAAGAAGCGGCGCAGCTCCGACTCACGCATGGCCGAAACATCGTGCACCGTCTTGGCGCAGCGAGTACAAAAGCCTGCGGTGGAGGTCGAGCCGGGCGCAGGTTCGAACCCCTCGCAAGGGTCGAGGATGGGAAGCTGACGCCGATGAATGGCCACGCCGTGGACCCAAACGCAGCGCGAGCGGGCACCTTACAGGCCGACCACCTCATGGGCGAGCCTTCGGTAGAGCAGGGGGCCTGCGCGGGGCATGACCGCGCGGCCCTTGGCCGGAGCGTTGCGCGTGGACCCGGGCCTAGGCCCGCGGCGAGATCGTCGGCGTCGCCGCCCACCGCGAACGCCATCATGGGCCAAAGGTCACCAGGGGTACGAAGTCATTGAACGCCAGCACAACCCAGCCCGCGGTCAGGGTCGCGCTCGCCACCAGGCCCCCGCGGCGTCGCCATCGGCTCTCCGCGCTCGGTCGAGTCGCTCGCCACAGCGCGCCAAGGCTGCAAATAGGTCCCAGGATGCTCGAGATCAGCAAGAACAACGACTCGGGGCCCACGATACCGAGGTCGCCCACCGCGTCCACCGGGGCCAACAGGCCCAAGCGTACGAACCCAACCCCCAGACCGATCCAACAGAAGGCACTGACGAGCAAGGCCGCGCTCCAGCGTTGGCCCCGCCCCGCGCGGCCTCGCACTCGCCCGAGCATGCGCACCAACCCAAACACGAGCGTGGCCACCGCGATGAGCGTGGCCCCCATCAACACGGCGAACCGGCCCAGGGCGCGTACGGCCGACACCGGCTCGTAGCTCTCGGATCGGACCATGAGCGTGCGCCCGTCCGGATCGCGGACGAAGGCCACCGTGGGCTGCGGGTACGTCCCCTCGCGAAAGGTCTGAGCGCTGGTGGGCTCGAGGGTGAACGCCGGCGTCGTGGGAGCCAGCGGTGCGACGCGCAGCCCGTCGTCGTCGACCGACACGTGCACGGCTCCCAGGATGTGAGCCAGGCCGGCGCGGAGCTCCATGCTGTGGGTGAAGGGCGCGTACCAGCCGACCCGCTCGGCCATCGCGGCCGCTTCGAGGGCAACCGGTGGCGTCGGCGGGAGCGGCTGGACATTTCGCAAGACGTAGCGCCCCAAAAGCTGCGCCAGTCGCCATCGAAGGCCGCTGTCGTCGCCGTTGATCACCACGACGAACCCGCGACCGCCGCCCGGCAGGTAGCCCAGCCAGGTCCGAAACCCCGAGACCGCGCCAGAGTGGCCCACCATGACCTGTCCGTCCACGGGCGAGAACGCGAAGGTCCCCAGGCCATACCCCGAGCTTCGGACCCCCAGCGCGCCGGCGAGCGACGCCTGGTGGGTCTCCATCTCGACCAGCAGCGCGTCGGGTACCAGGCGCCCCTCGATCCCCCGGGGGGCGGCATACCACTGCACCAGCTTCGCCAGATCGTCGATGGTCGACAGCATCGCGCCCGAGGGTCGGATCGTCATGGGCCAGTCGGCCTGCGGCCGGGATCCGTCGGCGGTGTAACCACGGGCCAGGCGAGAGCCCAGCGCCGCGTTCAGGCGAAAGCGGCTGTCGTGCATACCCAGCGCCGCGAACACCTCGCGCTCCATGTAGTCGTCGAACGAGCAGTCACAGGCGTCTTCGAGGGCCACGGCGGCCAGCGTGTGGCCCGGGTTCGCGTAGGAAAAGAACAGGCCCGGTGGCCAGCGTATATGCAGCCGGGGACCGATCGTGCGCGCATAGTCGCGAGGCTGAGCGTCGGGCTCGTTGCTGGCGTACTCGAAGTAGGTGGAATCCTCCAAGCCGGCCGTGTGCCCCAATAGGTGCCGCAGGGTTACCGGGTGCTCGTCCTCCCAGGGGTTTTGCAGGGCCACGTCCGGTGCCTGCGCACGGATCGGCCGATCCAGGTCGAGCGTTCCCTGAGCGACCAGGCGCATGATGGCCAGGGTCGTCAGGTTCTTGGACAGCGAGCCCACCCGTAGCACCGTGGTGGCGGTCATGGGTCGTGCCTCGGCGACCACGGCCAGACCAAAGCCGCGGGCCAGGACCACGGTCTGCTCTTCGACCACGGCCACCGCGGCCCCGGGAACGGTCGACGAATCGATCAGTGCGGCGATCTGTTCGGACAGCGCGGCCGGATCCTGGGGATCCGACGAACGGGCCGCTCCGATCGCGGGCCAGATCAATACGGCGAGCACGACCAGCCCGGCCAGCCACGTCGCCTCCACGCGCCGCCATGGCCTCGGGAACGTGATGCGTGGCGAGGTCCAGTGACCCCGCCACGGAGACGAGCTCGGTGTCATGGTGCCCATGGTATGGAAAACCAGGATGGATCGACGTCGTCAGGGTGGCGATGTCGCGGCCGTTCCTGCCGCCGTGCGCGAACGCTCGATGACTCGTTCGCATGCGACGGGGCTGCCCCGGATCGAGCGAGAATCTGCCAGCAGCGACCCCAAACGAGGGCAACGAGCCACCTGGTTGGCCGATCATTGAGATGAAAGCGATATTCATTTTAATTACAGAGAATTCAGCCACGGACGTCCGCAGTGCTCGAAGATCGGCAAATTCCCGACAATTCCTGAATCGATCGTGTACGGCGAGCGTTTGGTCTCATCCATAGTGATATTGAATATCTTTTTCTTCGCACTATGCTCGCGACAACGATGGTGGGGTGCACGGCCAGATCCGCGACGCGGGACCCATCGACGGATCGGCATGGAGCTCGCGGACCCAGAGTGATGGGGACGGTGGATGGCGGTCGGTCATCTGCAAGCATCGATGGTGGGCAGATCGGGGAGTCGGTCGAGTAATGGGCATCCCGCTGGTCTTGGCGAGCCTGTTGCTGTGGGACCCACGGATGTCCTCGACCGAGGCGCAGGACTCGAGCACGCGGCAGGCCGAACCAGACGCAGACGACTCGGGTTCGACCAGCGCCGAGGGGGAGGGGTCGAGCGACCTACCAAGCGAGCCGGAGTTGGACGCCGCTGACTCGAGCGAGCCCGATCCCCCGGTCACGGTCGACTCCGAGCCTCCGACCGAGCCTCCCGCCGACCTCGATTCCGACCCCGGCCCCAGCCCCGCTCCTCGCCCTGCTGGGGCGGCGACGGCGGGCTCGTCGGCCGAGGTCGACCCAGCCGGGGAGCCCGACGTCCGTCGCATTCGAGTCCCGACCGAGTCGAGCGCCCTCGAGCGCTCGCCGGAGTCCGTCGAGGTCGTCAAGACCGATCGAGCGGCCGAGCGCTCGGCGGATCTCGGCGAGGTCCTCGCCCGCACCAAGGGCGTCGGGGTTCGACGGGGAGGCGGCCTGGGAAGCGCCACGGAGTTCTCGCTGGCGGGCTTGACCGGCGAGCAGATCCCGATCTTCCTCGACGGCGTTCCGATCGCGTTCACCGGCTTTGGCCTGGGCATCTCCAACATTCCGGTGAACATGCTCGAGCGGGTCGAGATCTACCGTGGCGTGGTCCCGATTCGATTCGGCGCCGATGCCCTGGGGGGGGCGGTCAACCTGGTCACCGATCGTGCCTTCTATGGGCCGCGCGCCGGTGTCTCCTACCAAGGGGGCTCGTTCGATACCCACCGGGTCACCGCGAACCTGAGCACGCGGTTCGATGAAAGCGGGCTGTACATCGGGGTCAACGGCCTGCTCGATTCGTCCCGCAACGACTACTTGGTGGACGTGGAGGTCCCCGACGAGCGCGGCCGCCTCGAGCCGGCCACCGTGCGGCGGTTCCACGACGGGTACCAGGCGGTCGGGGGCGGGCTCGAGATCGGGGTCGTCGACCGGCCCTGGGCCGAGCGCCTGATCTTGCGCGGCTTCTTCACCGCCTACCGCAAGCAATTGCAACACAACGTGGTCATGACGCTCCCCTACGGGGACGTGCAGAGCTCGGCGCTGTCGCCGGGGGCGACGCTGAGCTACGCGCAGCCGCTGGCCTACGGCCTGAGGCTGGAGACCGCGGTGGGGTACGGCTACCACGACGTCCGTTTTGAGGACGTGGGGACGTGCAACTACGACTGGTTTGGTCGCTGCGTCATCGAGGGGGACCCCGGCGAGATCAGCACGCTGCCGTCCGAGCGGCGGGTCCGCCAGCACGGTGTCTTCGCCCGCCTGGGGCTTCGGTGGCCGATCGCCGACGCGCACACCGTGTCGCTGTCGATCGCGCCGACCGGCTATGTGCGTAGCGGTCGCGAGGCGCAGACCCCCGCCGGATCGATCGATCCGCTCTCGGCCCGCCGGGATCTATTCAACCTGGTGATCGGGCTCGACTACACGGTCCGGGGGTTCGACGACCGGGTACAAAATGTGGTGTTCGGCAAGGACTACGTCCAGGCCGTGTTCTCCGAGGAGCCGCTCATCACCGGCGCGCTGGTCGACGCGTCGCAGCGCAGCCATCGGGTGGGGGTGGGGGATGGGGTGCGCGTCGAGCTGGCGTCGTGGGCGAGCCTCAAGGCCTCGTACGAGTGGGCCACCCGCCTGCCGGGGCCCGACGAGGTGTTCGGCAACGCGCTGCTCGTCATCGACAACCTCGATCTTGCGCCCGAGCGCAGCCACAACGTCAACGTCGGCGCGCTCATCGATCATCCCGATACCCGGGCGGGCGGTGTCCGGCTCCAGTCGACCTTCTTCGCGCGCGTGGCCGACGATCTCATCGTGCTGCTGGGCAACGACCGCTCGTTCATCTACGAGAACGTGTTCGGCGGGCGCTCGCTGGGGGTCGAGGGCGGTGGCGGCTGGACGTCGCCGGGTCGATACTTCTCGCTCGACGCCAACGTCACCTACCAGGACTTTCGCAACACCTCGCGGCAGGGCGCGTTCGCCGACTTTCGCGGGGATCGCATTCCGAACCGGCCGTGGTTGTTCGCCAACGGCTTGGCGCGGCTCGAGTTTTCCGGCGTGCTCACCGAACGCGACCGGCTGTCGCTCGACTGGAACACCCGCTACGTCCACCCCTTCTTTCGGGGATGGGAGAGCGTGGGCGTCGTCCAATTCAAGCAGCGGGTCCCCGCGCAGGTGATCCACGGCGTCGGGGCGACCTACGGCGTGCGCGTCGCCTCCGGAGCCATCAGCGGCACCGTGGAGGTGATGAACCTGCTCGACGCCGCCGCGTTCGATTTCTTCGGCGTCCAGCGCCCCGGCCGTGCGGTGTTCGGGAAGCTGGTCGTCACCTTGTAAACAGGAAACGACGACATGACGATGATGATGCGAGCGCAAGGGTCCACGATGGCTTGGCTAGTGACCCTCTCCCTTGGTTTTGCGTGCGGAGGCGATCCGCCCGGACAACCCGATGAAACCAGCTCGGGGGGGGCGTCGTCCGGGAGCGCGGGCGACCCGTCGGGCGACCCGTCGGGCGACCCGTCGGGCGACCCGTCGGGCGGAACGATGACCAGCGCCGAAGACACCACCACCGCCGACTCGACCACCGATGCCGATCCACCCGGGTCTTCAGACGACACCACCGGCATCGACGACTCCTGCGGCGAGCCCTCCGACGTCAACACGCTGCGGCTGGCTCACCTGGTGCCCGACCGAGGGCCGCTGGATCTATGCCTGGGGCGGCCCGACGGCTGCTTGGTGGGCCCGCTGCTCGCCAACGCGGGGCAGGCCGCTGTGGACTACGAACAGATCGCCGTGGTCGAGGCGGGGGTGGAGGCCGACACCACGATCCGGTGGGTCGAGGCGGGCGCCGCCGACTGCGAGACGCCCGCCGCGGCGCTGAACGAGATCGTCGCCGATCTCACCGGCGACCCCAAGACGTTGATGGTGTCCGCGGCCACGGGATCCGAGCCGGTCGTGCTCACCCCGCTGCCCGAGGCGCTCGACCCCGGTCGCGTCTACGCGGTATTGATCCACGGCGCCGATGCGGGCAACTTGATGGTGGCCCCCGACGGCGACTGCTCGATGGTCAATCCCTTCTTCGTGGCCTGGGCAGATGTACAGCCGGGTACGATCGGCATCAGCCCCAACGGCGACGTGCCCTACTTCAACTCGGCCCCTCCGATCGAAGACTACGCCATCATGGTCTGTCAGCAGGACCAAAAGCTGCTGACCCGGTCGGTCACCCTTTCACCAGGCGACCTGTCCACCTTCTTCTTCTTCGGCACGGGGTCGGCTCGTGCTCCCTACGGACTCGTCGAATGTCAGCAAAGCATGCAATCTTGCTCGGTGCTCTAGGCGGCCTGAGCGCGGCCTGTGTCGAGCCCGCCGAGACCTCCACCTCCTCGGCCTCGGCGTCCGACTCCGACGGCATGGAGGCCGAGGATCCGGCCGAGTCGTCCTGGGTGGTCCAGCGGCTGGTCGAGGGCCCGGACGGGCGCACCGCGTTCATCTACGTCACGCCTCCCTTCGGTCGGCTCGACCAACTCGACCAACTCGACGATACCAAGGCCCGCGAGGTCTCCGGCAACGGCCGGCTCTACGTCCACGCGGGGGCGGCCTACATCGGGGATGCGGAGGCGATGACCGTCGTGCGCACGCGGCCCGAGGACGGGATCCTCGTCGACGACTCGCCGGTCATGTCGCTGGCTCTTTCGGGGCTGACTTTTTTGCCCAACTGGAGCGCCGAGCTGACCGAAGGGCGGGGGCTGTTCATCGACAGCTTCCAGGGCCTGGGGGTGGTGTGGGATCACCAGAACATGGAGATCCTCGGGATGACCGATCTGTCCGCCATGGTGATCCCCCCATTCGAGGCGATCGCCGAGAGCGGCGTAGTGCGCGGCGACGAGCTCCTGGTGCCCATGCAGCAGACCGATCCGCTGAGCTTCTCGTTCCTCGCGGGCCTGCAGGTCGCGGTCATCTCGCGGCAGACGGGGGAGATCGTGCAGATGATCACGGACTCGCGCTGCACCGGCACCCGGGCGAGGTTCCAAGCGACCGAGGACGGGACGCTCTATCTACTGGCCGACAACCACGGCTACGCCGCGAGCTTCGTGGATGATCCGGCCGGCCCCACCTGCGTGCTGCGGATCGAGCCGGGCCAGACCCAGTTCGACCCGAGCTATCAGCTGTCGCTGCCCGAGGTGCTGGGCGGGCGAGACGCGCGGGCGCTGGTGTACTGGAAGGACGGCCTGGCGTACGTCAGCGTCAAGCACGACGAGGATCTGACCTTCGAGTTCTGGGATGATCCCGTCGATTTTGGCAACCAGCGGGCCGGGCACTGGTGGGAGCTGAACCTGACCACCCAGCAGGCGCGGCCGCTGGATCTGCCCGCGCACGGGCTGTTGTCGAGCAGCGGCCAGGTCGTCGACGACCGGCTGCTCCTGCAAAACCCCAGCGGGCAGCTGTCGGCCCAGACAGTGATCTGGGAGGTGCTCGATGACGGGAGTACCCAGGAGCGGCTGCGCTACTCCGGATTGACGCCGGTCATCGCGGCGCTGTGAGCCTCACCGTGCCCTCGTGCGGGTCCTCGCGGTCGCGTGGACCCAGGCGCCACGCCACCTCGGCGACCCCCCAGCCCGCGCTGGTCGATGCGAGCACCAGGCCGAGCGCCAGGCCGACCGACGAGGTCGCTCCGTGTCCCACGATGTTGAGCACGGCGGCGACCAGACCGATCAGCGCGCCGCCGTGCACGAATCGTCGGGTCAGGGGGATCCGGTAGCGGGTGCTCAGGCCCATCGTGGCTTCGCCCAAGACCCCCGCCAACGAGCACGAGGCCGCGGCATCGAGGGCGTAGTTGGTCCACGGCACGGCCGCCTGTCCCACCAGCAGCATCGCGAGGATGAACATCCCGGGCCGCGGGAACAGCCGGTGGGCGAGCAACCCGGGCAAGAACATGAGCATCGAGCCCCCCGACACGAGCAGGGCCGTCCGCGGGGCGATCTCGCCGCGCATCCACACGACCGCGGGGTCGAGGGCCAGGCCCACCGCCGTCCCTACCGTGAGGGAGGCCAGCGCGCAGACTAGTAGCAGGGGGGACCCCCAAGAGCCGGATGCGGATCCGGATGCGGACGCTCGGGTCTCGGTGGTCGCGTGCTCCTCGGACCCAAGGCGGTGCTCATCGTCGGTCTCACCGGTGACCGAGAGATCGACCACCGAGAGCCGCGATGGTGACCCTCGCCGCCGTTCGACGAGCTTCGGTGCGGCCCCGTCGGTCATCGTGGATCCAGTACGCGCTCGTGATCGAGCATGACCGTCAGCACGGCCGCCGAGTGGGTCGGGAGCTCGGCCCCGGGCGTATCCGGGGTCGTGGGGCCGTCGTCTCTGGGGGCCGACGCCGCTCGCATCGGGGGCCGAGGTCCGCCGTCATCGGGCCGGACCGAGCCACCGGCGATCGGGGATGGCGGCCGGGTCCCCAACGAGGGGGTATGCGTGTGGACCCACTGGGTGGCGACCGCCAGGGCCTCGTCTCGCCCGGCGAGGCGGTCCGCGAGGCGAGACTCGACCATGACGTGGGGAAACACCGGTCCGGTCATTTCGAAGTCGCCGCTGGCTCGCAGGAACGCCGCGCTGGAGATCGTCGCCACCAGGCCGGAGTGAGGCATTCGGTACGTATAGACCTCGCCGAAGTACGTAGGTGGCGAGGACGTGGGCTCTCCGACCAGCAGCCCCAGATCGTACTCGCGCACCGCGTCGACCATCATCATCGCCGCCGAGAGGGTGTCCGGTCCGATCAAAAAGACGGTGGGACCCTCGAAGCGGTGGGGCGATGCGGGGGCCGAGCCGAGCTTGACTCCCTGGATGAGGGCATCCCCCGGCGTGGCTTCGAGGTAGGCTGTGGCGGCGATGCCCTGGTCTTCGATGTGCTGCTGCATCGGCTCGGAGACCTTCCAGTACTTCTTGGCGAACATGCGGTGGGGTCGCTCGGTCACGTAGCTCAGCAGAGATTCGGCCACCGCGGTGCTGCCCCCGTCGTTGTCCCGTACGTCGATGATGAGCCCCCGGGGCGGCTCGTGGGACAGCTGGGCGAAGATCTGCTCGAAGGCCCGCCGCAGATCGTCCTCGGGGGTCATCACGAGGGTGCGGACGGTGAGCACGACGATGTCCGACGGGAGTCGCTCCACGGTGACCGCGTCGCGCTCGACCGCGGCGTGATCCCCTGGGGTCAGCGTGGCCTCGACGACGGTCTCGTCGGGCGTGCGCACCCGCACCGAGCATCGCTCGGTGTAGCCGAAGGCGTGGAGCAGCGCCGGTAGCGTGCGGGGGACGGCTCGATCGATCCCCGGGCGCGTCTCTGCGCTCGCCAGCCGGCGAGACCACGCCAACACCTCGTCGGCCGTGAAGTTGCCCAGCGCCAGCAGGCATGCGCCAGCCGGAACACCGCCCGTTGGCGATTCGAAGCATAGCGCGTCATCTTCGACGACCAGCGGGAGTCGAAACGGCGTCAGCTCCCGTGGGGGCACGACCGCGGTGTGAGAATCACCAAGCCGGGCCGCGACGCCGGCCATGAGGATAAACCACGTGATCCGGTCGATGCGCGCGGGGAGGTGCTCGAGGGCCAGATCGACCGCGGCGTCGAGCGCGTCGCTGGAGATCCGATCGTTGGGGCGGGGGTGGACCTCGAGCAGCCGACGCTTCCAGTCGAGCATATCGACCTCGGCTTGCTCGCGGGTCAAGTACAGAAGAGAAGGGGAGGGCGATGCAGGTGTGACTGGAGCGGTCGTGGCGGTGGCGGCCATGATCGTGTTCGCCATTGCTGCGGTTGCGGTGTCCGTAGGCGCCCATAGATCATGGGATCCGAGGCTGAGCGCCAGTCCCACGGTGGTGACCAGTCCTCCTGCAACCCATGATCCCTTGCTCGCATCAACGGTCACGAGTCGGGTCTACCACTGAATTTTAATTTTGAAAATGAAAATTGATTTCGATTAAAATGGAAACGAATGCGTGCAGCACGCAGTTGATGGGTACAGAGCGTGGGTTCTCTGAGGCTCACACTCGCCGTTCGAATACGCTCGCTGGCTCGTCAATAATTAATCTTGACATTCATTTTCATTAAAATACTGTTGTCGTCGGCACCCCACTGGAGGTCACCTGCCCGATGAGTCGGTATACCGGTCCACGAGTCCGAGTGCTGCGAGCACTCGACGCCGATCTGCCAGGTCTGAGCCGCAAGACTCGCGAGCGTCGGCCTCAGCGGCCTGGCCAACACGGGATGGGCCGTCGCCGCCGCCCTTCCGAGTACGCGATGCAGCTGCTCGAGAAGCAGAAGCTCCGCTACAACTACGGCCTGACCGAGCGCCAGCTGCGTCGTCTTTATCGAGAAGCGCACAACGCCAAGGGGATCACCGGAGACGTGATGCTCAGCCTGCTTGAGCGGCGCCTGGACAATGTCGTGTTTCGGCTGGGGATCTGCCCGACCATCCCCGCCGCACGTCAGCTGGTCAACCACCGGCACGTCGTGCTCAATGGTCACCGGGTCGACATCCCCTCGATTCGCACCAAGGCGGGTGACGTGCTCACGCTGACCGAAAAGGCGCGCAAGTTCGGGTTTGTGGTCGAGTCCCTCGAAAACCCCAGCGCTCCGCTTCCCGACTGGCTGCGATGGCAGGGGGACCACGCCGAGGCCCACGTGGTCTCATTGCCCGCCGCCATCGACGCCCTCATCGAGATCGACACGCAGCTCATCGTGGAGTTCTACGCGCGCTGACCGGCGGGTCGCGACCCGCTCCGGCCTTCGACCCGTCGCGGCAACCGCTCTGACGGATCGTCGTGCATCCGGCGACGGGTCGGCGAGTGCGTACCGACACGGTCTGGTTCACCTCCGGCGAGTGCGGAACCGATGGGTGCACAGCAGGATTCTCGTAAACGATTTTAATTATTGTTTTCATTGAATAATTTCGAGGTTTTGAGGCGATTGGATACATCTGCGGTCAGAATTGAGAATGACTTTATATTTCAGGTAGTGTAGACAGGGCGCCAACGAACTCCATCGAGCATGCCGGGCGACGATCAGATCGAGTCGAACTGGAGCGGATCCTTCGAGCGCGAAACCTTCACCATCGCGCTCGGTGATTTCGTCCGAGACATGGTCCCTGCGCTGCTCGAGCGTCCGATCGTTCGCCAGCGCTACGATGCGGAGCAGCCGGAGCGGGTCTTGGCGCAGTTCGACTTCGAGACCTGGGGTCGGCTGGCCGTGCTCGCGGTAGGTCCTCGGGACAAGTTCGTGCTCCATGCTCAGCACGAGGAGTTCGAGCTCGTCACGCAGGTCGCGTTCGTGGGTGAGTTCACCCTCGACGCCCTGAGGATCGCCACGTTTCGCGGGAATCTGACGACCGCGCTGCTGTGGTGCCGCACGCTCGTGTCGAGCATCCGATCGGAGTCTTCCGACTCTCCCTCGGACCGTCTTCCGAAGTGGGCGGCCCATCTCAACTGAACCCACCGAGCCGGTCCATCGAGCCGGTCAGGAGCGCCAATGACTCTCGCATCTATCGTTCTTGCTCACTCCGCCCCATTGCCTCACGACCACGACGGAAGCCTGCTGGGTATGGTCGCGGTGGGGGCCCTCGTGTTGACGGCCTTGGGGCTGCTGGCGGCTCGACGTCTACGGAGCCTCCAGCGCACCTCTGGTCGCAGCGAGCAGGGCCTCGCGTGAGCGAGCGATCCATTCCCCGATCCGCCCCCCGATCCACGGAGCACGCGACTATGCACACGACCACGGAAGAACGCATCGTAAGTGCACATTGTGACGGTCCTTGTGGGATCTATGACCCCGCCTCGGCCCGCGTGGCGGCCGAGGCGGTCGCCTCCATGACCCACAAGCTCGAAGAACTGCACCCGCCCAAGGGCGATGATCCGGCCGCGCACGCGGCCTACCTCAACACGTTCAGCCGCTACGTCTCGATCAAGGAGAGCCAAGCCGAGCTGGCCAAGCACGAGCTGCTGATCTTGTGGACGGACTACTTCAAGCCGCCCCACGTCGAGCAGTACCCCCAGCTCCATGACCTGTTCTGGAACGCCGCCAAGCTGTGCTCGGCGTGCAAGCAGGAGATCAACATGGACAAGGCCAAGGCGCTCCTGGACAAGATCGAGGAGATCCACGGCATCTTCTGGAAGAGCAAGGGGCGCGAGGTCCCCTGGATCAAGGCCGGAGGATGAGCCACCGGGGCGACGTCGTCGGTCTGTGTTCCCGCGGGTCGGCGACCGACGCCGGATCGGCACGAGCAGAGGCGGAACCACTGTGCACGTTTCGCGTGGAGGGAGCGTCGATGTGGCCGACCCTCGACGACGGCGCCAGGATCACGGTGGCCCCGCCCACGCGTTGCCACGCGCTCGGACATCGCTGGCCTCCCGTCGAGGGAGCACTGGTGGTCGCGCGCCACCCGTATCGACGGGGACGATTGCTCGTCAAGCGGGTCGTGGAGCGCCACGGTGAGCGCGTGGTGCTGCGCGGTGACGCGGACTGTGAGAGCGAGGACTCCGGCGCATTTGGGGCGCTCGCTCTGCACGATCTGGTCGGTCTGGTGGTCGGCGTCGAGTCGCCCGATCGCGAAGGCCGGTGATTGGTCGTTGCGCGTCTGGTCGCTGCGCGTCTGGTGCTTCGCGTCTGGTGCTTCGCGTTTGGGCACGGCCTCCCGGGCGTTTTGGCTACGGGAGACGATTGAAGATCCCCTCGGCCAGCGATTCGAACGCGGCGGTGTAGTCGCTGTCGCAGATCGAGTGGAGGTTGCCGGGCCCGCTCACCTGCTCGACGACCTCGCGCAATCGAACGGGGGGAACCGCGCGACTGGCCATGCTCGAGCAGCCCGGTCCGATCCCGAAGTCGGCCTGAAACTGCGTGTCGTCGAGCGAGTCGGCGTAGGTGATCGTGCCGTCCGTGTTCACGCCCCCGATGAGGACCATGAAGGTGGTGAACTCGTCCAATAGGTCGGTATAGCGGGACAACGGCCGAAGCACCGCGTCTTCGTCGGCGTTGGCTGGGTCGACCTGGTTGGCGTTTTCGTCCAGGTCGATCGCAAAGCACTCGTCGTAGACACCACCGCCGCCGCCCGAGCAGGCCACGCCGGCGTTCCAGCACACGGCCGAGCTGGGCAAGATCGCGTCCGGATCAGACCAGAAGACCCGGTTGCCTTCGGGCCGGAAGATCGTGTCCCAGTCGCTATTGTAGGAGCAGTCGACCTCGTCGGTGACCACGACGATCGCGGTCAGGGCGCCCGGGCGCAGGAACCCGAAGGCCGCGTCGCCTTCGGTCGCGGATCGGCGCAGGGTCTTCCAGGTGCTCTCAAGATGAGATTCGAACCCACAGCCGTCGATCCCCTGGGGCAGCATGCAGCGCAGCGTCTCCTCGAACGCTTCGGGGGCGACGTTGCCGGTGCCGGTCGAATTGCTTCGCTCGACCCAGCGGTCGCCGCCCAGATCGAGCACCTCGAGGCTACAGTGGTCCAGGCACGCTTCCTGGGTCGCGTCGATCATCTCGTTGCCGTTGAAGATGAACTCGGATGCTCGGGATCGACAGCTCGAGGCCCGCAGGGCGCCGGCCTCGGGCCCCGTCGTGCCACAGTAGGGATTGCCGTTGTCGGTGGTGGTCACCCCGATCCGATAGTCGATGGGGGGCGTGAGATCTTCGAGGATACCGGTCAGTCTGCCGATGCTGGCGGCCATCTTCCCTTGCTCTTCGCCCATCGAGCCGGAGTTGTCGACCACGAACAGGATGTCGACCTGCCGCGTGCTCGCCCCGATGCCGGTGTCGTCGGGATCCGCGGTGGGGGAAGGCCCGGCGCTCGTCGTGGAGCTCGAGCTGGTGGGTTGCTCGTCCGACTCGTTGCTGTCGGTCTCCAGAACGATCGTGGAGTTTTGGCAAGCGGTGCTCAGCATCACCGCCAGTCCGAGGGTCGTGCTCCAGCAAGCCACGCGATCGTCCATCGATCGGACTATAGCGTGCTATCGCCGGACCCGAGCATGGGCGGCGGCGCGCGGCGTGCGGGCGCGGGGCTCAGGCGCGGCTGAGCAGCGGCGAGCGGGAGAAGGGCGACTTGGCGGGGGCGGCGACCATGCCCGCGGCAACCGTACCCGAGGCGAACTCGCCCTCGAGGCCCAGGCCCGGAAGAGTCAGGCGGCCGGCGAAGTGGAGGTTCTTGATCCCCGAGCCATGGGGGAGCACGCCCACGCCCAGGCTGGGTTCGCCGTCGACGCCGTAGATCGCATCCATCGGTACCTGCATGGCAGTGCCCGGGCCGAGATCTTCGCGAGGGCGACCGCGGCCGTCGGTGGCCTCGCGGCCGTCGTGCGGGGAATGGAGCAAGCTCAGGTGGTCGTGGCAAAAGGGCAGGATCCCTCGCCGGTCCAGCTCGTCGAGGATCCGCTCACGCAGAGTGGACAGCGCCTCCCCGGGGGCAACGATCCGGGTGATCGACAGCCGCCGCTGCCCCTCGCGTGAGCCGGCGCCCAGTCGCAGGTAGGTGTGTCCTACGCCGTGGGCGGCCCAGGTCGCTCGCGAGGAGGAGTCGGCGGGGGTGATCGGATGCTCGGGATCGGGCAGGCACACCGCGGTGCCGCGCAGCGCGGGCGACAGGCCTCGCTCGTCGATCTCGGCGTGCAGCACGTAGCGATGGGCGACCGGCACCACCGCCTGGGCGCTGGCGGCCAGCGGCCGGGGCACGTGCTCGGGGGTCAGCATGCCGCCCAGCAGTCGGCGGGGATCCATCGCGACGATCACGTGCTCGCAGCCGTAGCGGTCGCGCTTACCCAGCAGGCTCAGGCCCACCACCTTGCTGCGCCGCAGCTGGAGCTCGGCCACTCGCAGGTCGGGCTTGACCTCGCCCGAGTGCAGCTCGATCCGTTGCAGCAGGGCCTTGCGGATCTGGGGCAGGCCGCGGGGGACGTCCCCGGGACCCCGGGCCCACAGGCCCGCCAGGCGCAGGCTGGCCGCCTTGCCCAGCTGGGTGGGCGTCAGGTGCTGCAGCCAGGGCTCGGTGGCCCGGGCCGCGGCCCGCAGCGGGTGCTCGGGGGGCAGCGGCTCGAGCTCGTCCACGTCGCGCCCCGGCAGCTGGCTGGCCACTCGAGACAAGAAGCGTCGGCTCCAAAAACCGTTGGCCACCAGCGCGTTGTCGGAGGTGAGCAGCTGGCTCCACACCTCGTCGGTCGCGTCTGTCCAGCGGTCGCGCAGCGACCACGCCTCGGCCACCGGATCGTCGGGCCACTCGCGGGCGGTCTCTTGGGCGAAGCGGCCGTCGGGAGGCTGCAGATCCAGGCGCTGCTGCGGCAGCACCCAGTGCACCATGCCCTCCACCAGGCCGTGATCGCGGCGGATCTGCTGCCACAGGCCCAGCTCCTGGAACACCCGCTGGACCGCGCCGGTGCCCATGTGCACCACCGGCGCGGTGTCCAGCGGCAGCACCAGGTTGCCCAGGCGTACGTTGCCCTCGGCCGGGCCGTGGGGCATCACCAGCACCCGCTTGTTGCGACGCGCCACCAGGGCGGCGGCCACCAGCCCGGCCACGTCCTGGCCGAGCACCACCAGGTCGTAGTGGTTGGTGGTCAGCGCCACGGGCGATCTCCGCCTTCGAAGGCCACGGGGGGCGTGTCCGGACCGCGGGGGATCACGCGACCCACCACGTACGACGGCTCGTCGATGTCGGCGAGGGCCCGCTGCACGGTGGTCACCGCGTCGGCGTCGACCAGCAGCAGCATGCCGATCCCACAGTTGAAGGTGCGCCGCATCTGCGCCCGATCGACGCCCTGGGCGGCGATTGCCTCGAAGATCGGCAGCCCGGGCACGGGGTGCAGATCGAGGGCCAGGGCCAGATCCTCGGGCAAGACCCGCGGGGGGTTGTCCAGCAGCCCCCCGCCGGTGATGTGGGCCGCGGCATGCAGCGGCCGATCCGGCAGGGATCGCAGGGCGGCCAGGGCCGCGCCGTAGATCCGGGTGGGGGTCAGCAGGGTCTCGCCCACCGTCTGGCCGTCGCCGCCGGGCAGCGGCGCGTCGAGGGCCAGGCCCCCGTAGGCGGGATCGAGCAGGGCCTTGCGGGCCAGGCTGTAGCCGTTGGAGTGCAACCCCGAGGAGGGCAGGGCCAGCACCACGTCGCCCTCGCGGACCCGTGCCGGTCCCAGGGTCGCCGCGCGGCCGACCACCCCCACGGCAAAGGCGGCGAGATCGTAGTGCCCCGGGGCGTACATCCCCGGCAGCTCGGCCGTCTCTCCGCCCAGCAGCGCGGCCCCGCACTGGCGGCAGCCCTCCACGATCCCCGCGACCAGGGCCTCGATCGTGTCGGGGCGGACGGTGGCGCAGGCGATATAGTCCAGCACAAACAGTGGCTCGGCCCCGGTGACCAGCAGGTCGTTGACGTTCATGGCCACCAGATCGATTCCCACCGTATCGTGACGATCCAGCGCGATCGCGACCAGCAGCTTGGTGCCCACCCCATCGGCGCACGAGACCAAAAGCGGCTGCTCCACCCCCGGCGGCAGGCCGATCATCCCCGCGAAGCCGCCGAGATCTCCAACTTGCTCGGGTCGACGGGTCCGGGCCACCATCGCGCGGATCCGGCGAACGGCCTCGTTGCCCGCGTCGATGTCGACCCCCGCTGCCCGGTACGAAAGGCCCTCGTCCTCGCCCGCCATGCGGGACGGCCAATAACAGGCCGCAGGGGCCGGCGTCCACGCCCGGTCCCCCCGCGCCCCGCGCCCTGCCCAAGGCCCGCGATTTGGGCTAGAACCCGTCAACGTCCATGGCGTGGTGGCGACGCAAGAAGGAAGCGCTCGAGCACGACTCGGCCCGATCCAAGAACTCGATGCCCAAGGGCCTGTGGTCCAAGTGCGAGTCCTGCGGTGAGATCACCTACACGGACGAGTTGGTGGCCAACCTGCGGGTGTGCCCCGTGTGCCAACACCACGCGCCCATGCCCACCGCCGAGCGGATCGCGGCCACCATCGACCCGGGCACCTGGGAGCCGATGGACGAGGAGCTTCGTTCCGGCGACCCTCTCGAGTTTGTCGACCAAAAGCCCTATCCGGAGCGGCTGGCCAAGGCGGTGCGCACCGCGGGCCCCGGCGACGCGTTCTTGTCGGGGCTGGGCGACGTCGACGGGATCCCGGTCAGCGTGGGGTTCTTTGCCTTCGAGTTCATGGGGGGCTCGATGGGATCGGTGGTTGGCGAGAAGATCACCCGAGTGTTCGAGCGCGCGCTGGAGCGGCGGCGGCCGGCCCTGGTGTTCTCCGCGTCTGGCGGGGCCCGCATGCAAGAAGGGGTGCTGTCGTTGATGCAGATGGCCAAGACCTCGGCGGCGCGGGCTCGGCTGCGGCAGGCCGGGTTGCCGTATGTGTCGGTGCTGCTGCACCCCACCACCGGCGGCGTGGCGGCGAGTTTTTCCATGCTCGGGGATCTGATCCTCGCCGAGCCCAAGGCCCTCATCGGGTTTGCGGGGCCGCGGGTGATCCAGCAGACGATCGGTCAGGATCTGCCCAAGGGGTTTCAGCGGGCCGAGTTCTTGCTGGAGCACGGGATGCTCGATCGGATCGTGCCTCGATTGGAGATGAAGGAGCAGCTGGGGACGCTGCTGCGGCTGCTCCAAGGCGCCGGGCCGCGGGTAGCGTCCGAGCCCGAGTCCGAGCCTGCCCCCGAGCCCGACGCTGAGCGTGTCTCCGAGCATGATGGCACCATGGAGTCCCCGGGGGCAGGAGCCGACGCGCCGGCCTCGGCCGACGCGAACTCGTAAGCGGGTGAGCTGGTGAGCGCGTCGGAGATCGACCGAGCGCTCGGCGAGCGACGGGCGCTGGGCATACGCCTGGGCCTGGCCGCAATAGAGACGGTGTACGCGGCGCTGGGGCGGCCTGGGGCGGCTTGGCCAACGATCCACGTGGTGGGGACCAACGGCAAGGGAACGACCGCGTGGTTGCTCGAGCGGGCCCTGGGGCGGCACGGATGGCGAACCGGGGTCTATACGAGCCCGCATCTGCATCGGGTGACCGAGCGGGTGCGGGTGGACGCAGAGCCGGTGTCCGAGCAGGCGCTCGAGCGCGCGCTGGCGACGGTGCGGGCGGCGGAAGCCGGGGCGGCGCGAGCGCTGACGTTCTTCGAGCTGCTGACGCTGGCGGGGTTGGTGATCTTCGAGCAGGCCGCGGTGGACGGGATGATCGTCGAAGCCGGGCTGGGGGGTCGGCGGGACGCCACGCGGATCGTGCAGGCCGATGCGGTGGCGGTGACCTCGATCGGGCTGGATCATGTGGAGTCGATAGGTCCCACGCTGGCGGATATTGCTCGGGAGAAGGCGGGAGCGATGGTCGGTGGGGTGCCGACGGTCAGCGCGATGCAGGGACCCGAGGTGGAGGCGGTGCTTCGGCAGGAGGCCCAGGCGGTGGGCAGCCCGCTGCGCTTCGTGCCGCCGCGGCCCGTCGCGGTGCCAGGGCTCCTTGGGGCGCACCAGCGCCACAACGCCGCGGTCGCGCTGGCGGTGGGGCAGTGCCTGGAGCCGGCGTTGACCGAGGCCGACCTGGCGGGGCCGCCCTTGCCCGGACGGTTGGAGCGGCTCGAGCACGGCGGTGGCGAGCTTTGGCTCGACGTGGCCCATAACCCGGAGGGGATCGCGGCCATGGTCGCGACCATCGAGGCGGGTCATGTGCCGCGGCCGGATCTGGTGGTGTTTGGGTGTCACGCCGACAAGGATCGAGCGGGCATGGAGGCCGCACTCGATCGGCTCGGGTGCCCGCGCTGGTGGGTCTTGCCCGTGGAGCGGGCAGTGGAGCGGGCTAGGCATCGGGCGATGCATCGGGCGGTGCATCGGGATCGGCAGGGCGAGTCGGGGGGTCCGGCTTTGCACAGTGGACGAGCCACCGAAGGGGCGAAGAACGAGGGGGAGCCCCTTGGATTCTCGGATCTCGACGATCCCGAGCTATGGTCGTCGGTGACCTCGGCGCTCTTGGCCGGGCGGCGGATCCTCGGCTGCGGCTCGCACGGGTTGGTCGCCGCGTTGCGGGCGTGGGCGCATGGACGAAGGGATCCGGCGGACCCGCAAGATCCGCGAGTTCGGGGTTGAACGGGGAGCGACTTGCCTCGAGGCACACGGACCGCTCGAACCGTCGGCAAGCCGACTCGTATACTCGTGGCCATGTCTGAATCCGATGCGAGACCTCGCAACACCAATGGCCCATGGAAGAGCGTGAGCATGATCCTGATGGGGATCTTGCTGGGATGTGCCGGATCCGCGGCGATGAGCTCACCGACGACCGCGCAGGCCGAGCCACGCCCCCCGGTTTGGGAGCACATGTGCATGGGACCGAGCATGAAGATGAGCGGGGTCAATGACGATGTACAAAAGGCAGGCCGCGAGGGCTGGGAGCTGGTGACGATGTGGCAAGGCATCGTGTGCTTCAAGCGCCCCGTATGAACGAACCCAGAGCGGCGGCCGGCGGGAGTCGGCCGCATAGGCCGCACGGAGGATCGGGCGTGCCAATGTCGGTCGACGCAAGTCGATAATCGCGCTTGTTGCCGCTCTCATTATCCTGGTTGCGCGTAGCCACAACTCCGGCGACTACACAGGATCTGCCGGTCCGGCGATGCGAACAGGCGGGCGAGGCCGATCTGCGACCCATCCGGCGGGCCGGCACTTTCTCTTCTCGATATATCGTTAAGTAGACAAACAAATGAACGAGCATTGATGGCGATATGAAACACGAAGAAACATCGAGATGATAATTGCTTGGCTTTGTCATACTCAAGCCACATGTTCGGCTGGCGCATACTGCTTTTTGCAGCATCTTCCATTGTATCAGAGTCAGGGGGAAGCCCCGCTTGGCTCGTCTTCTTCACGACAGAAAACAAGCAGACAATGACACACCAAATTGTAGCGTTCAAGACCGCCGCGATGAGCCCCGAGCAGGGGCACGGCCAAAGTCCGAAGATCTCATTCGTCATGGAGCTCGGTTTTTCTTGTGATGATGATTACTCGGAGGGAGCTGTGCGATCGGATCGTGTCACCGTAGATCCGGCGAATCATCGTGACAAGGAAGGTGGAGGTAGAGAACGACGCGTCGTCTCTCGGTTCACCGATGATGGTTACTCCGTATTCCTCGATGGTGACCCCCCGACTGTTCGACTCGTCGACCCCATTGGGGCGGTAGTGCTGAGCGGTCAAGGTCTTGGTGACCCCACGAGTTCGAGGGGTCGATTGAGCTGACATCGGATTTCTGAGAAGACTCACTACGAATCGCGACTGTAGGTCGAGCGCTCGTGGAATTTCCCAACAAAACGAAGGGACGCGAGCAGACTGAGCGATCGATGGCGCGGGCCTTCTCGGGATCCTCCCGAGGGCCGAATCATGAACAAGAATGCATCAGACTCGGGTTTCGCCATTTTGGTCGCCGTCGCGTGATTATCGCCACCCAGAAATCGCGGCGATTGGTTATTGATGAGCGTGGAAGTTATCTGCGCCTCGCCGACGTTATCTGATCTAAGCAGAAGACACGGCGCCAGACGGTCACCAACCAGTTGCTGGAGTACGTCCGGTAGCCGCCGGTCGTCGAGTTCGACGACGAGCGCTGCAAAGCAGGCT
>JBCCWC010000171.1:0-34116 GCA_039194325.1 Myxococcota bacterium | reverse complement strand
GCGGGCGGTCTCGCCCTCGATCTCGGTGGCCCCGAGAACCTGTCGCACCGCGACCTCGTCGCGCGGGCAGCCCGGCTCCTCGGCCAGCGAGGCCCCGCCGTGCTGCCGATCCCTCGCCTGCTGGTCAACGCGTGGGAGCGGCTGGCCATCGTCCACCGGATCTTCGAGCGCTTCGATCGGGCAGAGTTTGCGCTGGACCGGGCCCGCAGCGTGCTCGACCGCGAGAGGCTGCCGCAGACCGAGCGGGGGAACTGGCTCTACCACCGCGGCGCCCTGCGGTACGACCAGGCGCGCTACGAAGACGCGCTCGCCGACTACGCCCGCGCGTTCGAGCTCCACCGCGACCGCGACGCCAAGCTCCCCGCGGGATTGCTGATCCACCACGCCCTCGCGCTGTTCGCTGCCGGCGACCATGCGCAGGCCTTCGAGGTCGTCCACAAGAAGCTCGAGCAGACCGCACAGACCTACGGCGATCAGCACCCCAAGTATGGCCAGGACTGCCTCGTGCTCGGCACCCTGATGGTCGACAACGGCGCCCTGTCGGCCGGCCTGGAGCGCTTGTCCCGGGGCATCGAGATCCTCGAGCGGTACCCCGGGCACAAGAAGGCGCACGTGGCCAAGGCCCTGGCGACCCAGGCCCGCGCCCTCAACGGGCTGCACCGACCCGCGGAGGCCGAGCCGCTCGCCCGCCGTGCGCATGAGCGGCTCACCGCGCTGCCCAGCCCTCACTTGGCGGCCGAGGTCGAGGCGCTGCGCGAACAGGCCCGCGCGCACCAGGCCCTGGGCAGGATCTCCGAGGCGCTGGCCCTTTACCGCCGGGCCCTCGCCCGTGCCGAAGCCAGCCAACGGCTGTCGGGCGAAGCCGACGCGCTCCGCGAGGCGATCACCGCCGGCGAGGCCCAGCTCGAGGAGCCCGCGGTGGCCGGCTGACCTCACCGCCCGGCGACCCGATCCCGCCGCGCTTCACTCGGAACACCTCGATCCCTGATTCATCGAGTCGATCGTGTCGGAGCAATGGCGAGCTCTGATCTGACCCGGCCTGCGGTTCTGTGCGCAATGCTGAAGTTCTTCTGATCGAGCGGTTCACCCTGCGAAGAACGTTGCCGGACTTCAAGTGACATCAACCAGCTCACAGTGCCACCGATTCGATTTCAGCCGATTGCAGGTATTTCAGCCGATTGCAGGCATTTCAGCCGATTGCAGGTATTTCAGCCGATTGCAGGTATTTCAGCCGATTGCAGGCATTTCAGCCGATTGCAGATACTTGACTCATCAGCACTCGGCCCTATGCTTCATCGTCGCTCACGTAATCTAGCCCCAACCGGGGGCAATGACACCTCGCGGCTCTCACAGATCCGCATGTCGAACGACGCCTGCACCGCCACGTTATCGGCGCAAAATGCCGACGCAAAATGCCGACGCAAAATGCCGACGCAAAATGCCGACGCAAAATGCCGAATAGAGTCGTGCGCGACCATAGCGCTCGCTGCAACGACGGCGACGCTTTGAGCTGATTCGTACATCAACCAAGAACCAAGAGAAGGAACGAAGAAATGGCTCGCTATGAACTGAACGCCAATGGATACCGGGGATGGCTCGAACTCGAGCTGGGTGAAGACACCTGCTCAGGCCAACTGCAGTACCAGGTCGACCCCTCGGGTAAGGCAATGGGCAGGCCCGTCGACCCCCTGAGCGATGGAACGGTCAGCCGATCGGCCGCCGGCAACCTCAAGATTATCGCCATCGAATTCACCCGTGTCTCACAGCGCTATCATGGCTGGCTCTCGGTGGACGAGAGCATGATGGGCGGCTACCTCGTACAAGATGGTGTAAAGGTCGGATGGTACGCGGTCAAGTCTAGTTAGCCGGCATGGACGACCAGGTCGAACCCAAGACCAGCGCCCGCGGTTTTGACCCGGGGCCCGTGATCTAGCAATGCAAGATCTCGCGCCCTCGGGTATGCAATAGGCGCTGAGGAAGACCGAGCCCAAAAGGGCTCGGTCTTCGCGGCGTTAACTCGCTTGTGAACAACCCAGCGGACGATTGGTGGAACCGAGTGATTTCGGCACTCCCTCACGGCCGGGAACCTCCGCACCGCGCGAGCGCGCCTCCGCCACGACGAGGAATACGCGCTAGCCTCGGCGCTAGATCTGCAGCGAGAGCATGACGTAGTAGGTCTCTCTATCGACCCAGGGGTTGCCCGTGACCCCCTGCGGGCGGACGAACCGAGCCTGCGGCATCACGCGGAAGCGCTTGCGCCAGATGAGGTTGAACCCGGCCACCACGCGCACCGCGTCGTTTTGGCTGACTGACAGATCGATGTCGGACCACTCGCCGAACAGCACCGGCTGGAGCACGAGCTTCTTCGGTAGATCGATGTCGTAGGTGGCATAGCCGACGACCCCGAGCGACCAGGGCTCGCCAGGCACCAGATAGTCCCGGGCGGCGACGAGATCGCCGAGGATGTAAAACCCCTTGATCTTGACGCGAAGATCCGCGCCGACGCCTCCCACGTCGACCTTCTCGCCGACGCCGTTCTCGACGCGTTTGTAGACCCCGCCACCGCCGACCGACAGCCACTCCCATGGATCGGCACGCACGCGGCCGACCACGTCGATGCCTTGGGTGCGCAGCGCCGGGACAAAGACCCCGGCGGCGTAGCGCAGACGCGCGGCGGGGATCTTGCCGTGGAGCATGCCGCCGACCGACCGATCCCCATAGTTGCGATCCTCGAGCAGGCGATCGTTGGTGAGCCCGCGACCCCGAAAGGGCAAGCGCCCCGTGCTGCGCAGCTCGAGACGGGAGAACGGGCGCTTGAAGTTGCCCACGCGAAGCCGCGCCGCGTTGTGGAAGCGAACGTCGGCGTAGCCGTTGCGCAAGAAGGGCACGCGATCGATCCGAGGCGCATCGAGAGCATCGGATAGCTCGATGCTGGCGCGCAGACGAAACCGCTTGGTGTAGTCGACGTCCAGCTTGACCCGGGCCTGCTGCAAGAACAGCTCGTGCTCGACGCCGGGCGTGGCGTCTTGCTCGGGCGACGGACGCCGGTTGTCGAGCTTCCAGCCCGCCATCAACCGACCGCGGACCGCGAACGACCCCTTGCCCTTCTTGTCCTTGCCGTTCTTGTCCTTGCCGTTCTTGTCCTTGCCGTCCGAGTCGTCTTCGTCCTCGTCCTTGTAGTCTTGGTCGTCCAGATCGTCTTGGTCGTCTCGGTCGTCGTCCTCGTCCTCGTCGTCGTCGTCGTCCTCGTCCTCGTCCTCGTCATCGTCATCCCGCGGGCTCGTCTCGCCGTCGTCGCCCCCATCGCCTCGACCGGCGTCGTCGCCCTCGGTCGGCCCGGACGCCGTGGACGCCTCGCCTTCGGATCGACCGGACACCGGCTCCTCCTCTCCGCGCCCCTGCCGATCCTCCTCGACCTCGTGGGGATCGCCGTCGGACTCGGCCTCCGACTCATCCGACCCCGCACGCTCGGGGACCTCGTCGTCGTCGGACCCGAGCTCGTCGTCGTCGTCCGTGTCCGGCGCGTCGTCCGTGGACGGGGCCACCCCATCGTCGACCGGCGCCCCCGGGGTCGGCTCGACCCCCAAGACGATCCCCAAGACCACCGCGATCACGGGATCGCGTACTCCGCCAGCTCTTCGGTGCTCCCGGTGGCGAGCGACTCGTGCTTGACCTTGCCCACCCCGGCGGAAAACCAAAATCGCCGGGACTCGCCGGTGTCGGGGCGCCGCCGCAAGAACTGCACGCAATCGAAGGTGCCCGCGGGCACGGTGACCGAGGTCGACACCGACTCGACGGTGAAGACCTGCAGGCGCACGGCCTCGTCGACGATCGTCCCGGCCTCGTCGTACTCGATGCGATCGTACATCCAGGGGATCGAGTCGCCCTCGACCCACCCGAGGTCGACGCGCAAGAAGCCCGGCTCGTAGTCGGCGCTGAGCACCGGCGCGTCGCCCAGCAAGACCTCCTTGTGGACCCGCATCACCCGATCGCCGTCGCGGACGATCGTGCTTATGGTGTTCTCGCCGTCGAGGCCAGCGTTGTCCTCGATCTGCCACGCCTCGACCCCCTGGTAGGTCGTCTGTCGCATGCGCACGACCTCGTCCCAGGTGGTGCCATCGGTCGAGACATGGCGATAGGTCCAGGTGGCCCCGTCCCGCAGGGGAAACAAGCCGTCCCCAGAGGGATCGGAGGTGGGATCGGAGGTGGCCCCCTCGGATCCCTCCATGGGATCGGCCTGATTACACGCGGCGAGCCAGCCGCACGCGGTGAGCCCAAGGCCCACCAGGGCCACCCGCACCACCGCACTCATGCGCATGGTCATGGTCATGGTCATGGTCATAGTCCTATACATATCAGTGTATGCATGCCCAGCCCCGTGCGTCGACGGCAGACGCCCTGGACTAGGCCGATTCCCACTGGATCGCACCGCGCTGGTGGTCGGGCAGGGCCTCGAACTGGGCCTCGAGCCGGGGGCGATCGAGCTGCTCGGATGCCCGGTAGACGAACGCGGTGATGCCCTTGAGCACGTTGCGCTCCTCGCCGAGGATCATACAGCCGGCCTGCTCGAGGATCCGCGCGTGCTCGGCGGCGGCGCGAGCGATGTGCTCCCGCTCGAGCCCCTGAACGACCAGGCGGCCCACCGCACGCCGCTCGAGCGCCAGGATCAGCAGCCAACCAAAGGCGGTGCCCAAGACCGCGATCACATAGAGCTGCAGGCCGCAGCAAAGGCCCAGCACGGTCACCAAGATCACCCGCCCGGTGTCCTTGGCCGCCCCCACGAACGTTCGAAACCGCAAGAGCCCGCCGATCCCGAAGACGACCAGCGCCATGCTGGGCTGGACCTTGACGATGAGGGCGATGAGCGCCCCCACGATCGAATACATGATGAAGGTCTTGGGCTGCTCGAGCTCGGCCAGCGTCCGCGCCTTGCGCCGGGTGGAGGGGTGATAGGCGATCGCGGCCGAGAGAGTCATCGCGATCACCAGCACCAGGGTCATCTGGCCGATGAACGCCAGATCGCGGAATGCCTCCCAGCCCTCCCCGTGCTGGAGCGCCCGGGGGACATCGGGTTGGCCTAGTAGATCGAAGGGCTCCACGCGTCTACTCCGGATCGGGCCGCTGCGGCCGGGGGGGGCCGACCTGCAGGGTATGCGCCTCGGCGGTCATCTTCTCGGTGATCCGCCGCAGCACGTCGGGACTGAGGCGGGGCGGCAGCGGCGGGATCTCCATGGGCGGAGGACGGGCGGCGTAGGCCCGGGCCTGCCAGTACGCGCGAGCCCCGACCCCGACCTCGGCGTGCTCGGGCGGCACGGGCCACCAGTCGACCGGCTCGATTCCCAAGCGCTCGAATACCGCCCGTGCCTCGGCGAGACGGGGCCGGGCCTGCGCCGGACCGTCGAGCGCCTCGGTGGCCTCGGCGTAGCGGACGAGGGTATGGGCCCGAGTGGCGACGTTGTCGACCGCCTCGAGGCAGGCGAGCGCCTCCCGAGCATCGGCGTGCATCAGCGCGGCGTCGGTCCCCATCGCCCCGCGTACGTGCGCCCGCCCGACCAGGCACATCACCCGGGTGTATTGATCGTCGGGCGCGGACTCCAGGCCGCAATCGTAGCAGCGCGCGGCATCCTCGTAGTCGCCCTCGACGAAGGCGATGTCGCCCAAGAACGCTTGCGCCCAGCCGTGCCCGGAGATCACGCCGTGCCGACGGCCCCGCTCGATCGCGTGATCGAGCAGAAGCCGCGCCCGCTGCAGGTGGCCCACGTGGAACTGATGCCGCCCGGCACACACCAGCGCGATCGTGGGGTAGAGCCCGTCGATGCCCTCGGCCTCGGCGAGCGCCAGGGCCTCGGTGCTCCGCAGCACCCCTTGCCGCCAGTCGTAGGCACACTCGGCTCCAATCGCCTCGTAGCACAGCGCGGCGACCCGCCGCACCGGGTCGCCCACCTCCTGGGCGAGCCGTGACGAGCGCTCCAGGTAGGCCCGAGCCTCGGTGCCGTCGCCGGTGAACCCGAGCGACAGCCCGAGCATCCCCAGCGAGTGGCACAGCTCCACCTGCTCGCCCTGGGACGCGGCCAGCTGGCACCCCTGCGCCAAGGCCACGGCCGCCTCGCCAAAGCGCCCGCCCATGTAAAGGGCACGTCCGACCAGGTTGACGGGCAAAAGCCGGATCCGCGCGGTCTGGGGGCCGTCCCCCGCCCGCGAGAGACACCGTCGACTCAGGGCCACGGCCGGCGCCATCTCGCCGCGCAGGTAGTGCAGCCGGGCCATGGCGCTGTCGACGAAGACGTCGTCTTCGGCCCCGTGCTCGGCCAGGGCCATCGCCCCCCGGTGGACGACGGCAAAAGCCTCGGTGGCGATCCCCTGGGCCCCGGCCACGCGCGCATACTCGAAGATCGCCTCGCGCAGGGTATCGACCCGCCGATCCATGCCGGGTAGATCGTGGGCCAGCTCGATCACCCGCCGAAAATGCAGGGCGGCCCCGACCACGTCGTGCTGCGCATCGGCGTGCCAGGCGGCGCGCTTGTGGGCCTGGACGGCCTCGGACAGCCGACCGGCGAGCTCGAGGTGGTGCGCGAGGCGACCGGGATCGCCGTCGGTCACGTCGAGGCGCTCGGCGATCTTGTCGTGGATCCGTCGGGCCACCGCGTCGTCCCAGTCGGCCGCCAAGCGCTCGACGAGCGCGTCGTGAGCCAGCGAGCAGCGGCGCCCGTCGAGCTGCAAGAGCCCCAGGTAGTGGGCGTCGAGGATCGCCCGCTTGATGTCGGCCCGCCCGAACATGTCCAGCTCGCGCAACCCGAGCAGATCGTCCATGTCGAAGCTGCGCCCGTGCAAAGATCCCGCGGCCAGGACCCGACGCGCGGCGGGGGTCAGCCGACCCAAGCGCTGCTCGAGCAGCTCCACCACGTTCCACGGGGGCACGTAGGCCCGCAGCCGATCTTCGCGAAGCTCGACCACCCCGGGCGCCGAGCGCCGGATACAGCGCCGCAGCTGGAGATCGGCGGTGACCGAGACGCTGGCCATGGGGATCCCGGCGGCGAGCACCGGCACATACTGCCGCAGTCGCTGGAGCACGGTGGTGTCGTCGGTGGACAGCAGCGCCCGCAGCAGGCGGTCGTTGTCGACCGGCTCGAGGTTGCCCAGCTCGATCGAGGGGATCTCATGGGACCACCCCAGCGGCTCCCGGCTGCTGAGCAGCAGCAGCATCCCCGCGGGGGTCCGGGCAGCGGCGGTCTCGAGCACGGCGAGCACGTCGTCGTGGGCCCACTGAAGATCCTCGACCACCAGCAGCAAGGGCCGCTGCCGCGCCACCACCTCGACCAACACGCTCACCGCCTCAGTCACCGCCTGGACGCTCAGCCGGGCCGAGGGCTCGACCGCGCGGGGGGTGCCCTCGGGCTGGGCCTCGGGCACCAGACCCAGTAATACGCCCTCCCGGGACCCCAGCGCCTCGCGCAGCGTCCGCCCCAGCTGGCGCCACTGAGGCAGCGCCCGCAGCTTCTCGCCCAGGTGCCCGGCCGCCTCCCGGATCACCCCGAAGGGCAGAAGATCGCCCGACTCGCGGCAACGCCCGTAGGCGACCAGGGGCTCTGCGTCGGCGTGGTGTTCGATGAAGTCGTCGATGAACGCGCTCTTGCCGGTCCCCTGGGCACCCAGCACGAGGGTGGCGGAGCCCGGACGCTCGCGAGCCCGGGCCCAGTGCTCCTGCAGGGTGCGCATGGCCTCGTCACGCCCGAACAGCTGCGTGACCCGGATCGGCTGTGAGGGCGGCAGGGTGGTCTCGAAGCCAAAGCGGCCCAAACCCTCGCCGGTGAGGGCGGCAAAGTAGAGCCGCCGGGCCTCGCTGCCCAAAAGGGCCATCGAGGGCCGCTCCTGGGGGGCCACCGCCAGCATCGCGCGCAAGAGGTCGCGCACCTCGGGCGGAGCCTCGGCCCAGCGGCGGGCGTCGAGCGCCGGGGGCCCGGCGGCCTTGAGCGCGACCTCGGACGTGACCCCACGGGCATGCCCGTAGGGCAGCTCCCCGGCGATCATCACGTGCAGGGTGACCCCCAGCGAGTACACGTCCATGCTCGGGTGCCGCTCGGCGTTGCCAAAGCACTCGGGCGCCATATAGGCCGGCGTCCCAGCGATCACCCGTTGCTCCCCCCGCCCCGCTCGCAAGACGCCCGCCACTCCGAAATCGAGCACCTTGATGGTCGGCCCGTGCCGATCGGTGATGACGATGTTCTCCGGCTTGAGATCGAGGTGCAAAACCCCCTGCTCGTGACAGTAGGCCATCACCGTGGCCACTCGCTCGAGGATCGCTAAAGCCTCGATGGTGTCGAGCCCGTCGTGCTTCTCCACGTGATCGATGAGCGGGATCCCGGCGACGAGATCCATCACGAGGTACAGGCGCCCGTCGGGCAGGTACCCGTAGCCGTGGGTCTGCACCAGCCCCGAGTGCCGCAGCTGCAAGACCGCCTCGATCTCGTTTTGCAAGAGCGCCAGCTCGGTCGTCCGCATGCTCTCGGTCGCCTCGTGGGCGACCTTGATAGCCCGCGGCTGTCCATCGTCGGTTCGCGCCTGGTACACGCGCGCAAAGCCCCCTTCTCCCAGAGCTTGCTCGATGGTCGCGTCGCCGATGCGATCGCCGGGCTGCAACCGGACCTGCATGGGGCGCTGCACGCTAGCATGCAGGGGCAGGCCCATGCCCGCGGCCCTGCCCTACGCTCGAACCTGCGCAGCGGCAGGGCGCGGCCAACCGGCGAGGCGGCTCATCGAGAGGGCAGCGAGCGGGCCTGCGGCGGGATCCGGGCCCGCTCGTCGGGGGTCGGGTCGGGGACCTCCGGGCGCGGATGGCTCGTTGGCGTGCTGTGCTCGCGACGGATGATCATCCGCCGCAGGCGGGCCAGCAGCTCGGCCGGTCGACACGGCTTGACCACGTAGTCGTCCACGCCCAGCTCGAACGCCCGGGCGATGTCCTCCTCGTTGCCCGCCGCGGTCAGCATCAGCACGGGCAAGGTGCTGGTGTCGTGACGCACCCGCAGCCGAGCGAGCACGTCGATCCCCGCCATTTCGGGCATGAAGTGATCGAGCAGCACCGCCGCATACTCGTCGGCGCATAGGGCCAGGGCCTCGGGTCCGGTCGGCACGTGGGTGACCTCGAACCCCGCCTCGTCGAGCAATGCGCGAATGCAGGCGGCAAAGTCGAGATCGTCGTCGACCAGCAAGATCCGCGTGCGCCCCGGCTCGAGCCGAGCCCCTTCGATCCCGACCGGACCGCGACCGGATCGCTTGATCCCGTGGCGTACGGCGTCGGCCGCCTCGAGCACCTCGGCCAGCTCGGCGCACGGGCGAACCTGGGCCAACCCGACCGAGATCGGCAAGGCGGGGCCATCGGCCGCCGGTTGGACGAGTATCCGGGCGACCTGTCGCAGGACTCGGGCCGCTTCGGCGACCTCGGAACGCTCCAGCAACACGACGAATTCCTCGCTGCCCCAGTACACCACGTGATCGAGATCGCGGCGCAGATGCGCGCGCAGCATCGCGGCGACGGTGCGCAGCGCCTCGTCGCCGGCCGCACGCCCGCGGGCATCGACCAGCCGCTTGAAGTGGTCGATCTCCACCACGGCCAGGCTGACCTCGAAGGGCTCGTCGCACCGGTCGGACTGGATCTGACCGAAGATCCGCTTGAGCGCGGCGCGGCTGCCCGCCCCGGTGAGAGGATCGGTCATCCGCAGGGTCTGCAGCCGCCCTTGCCGGGACATCGCGCTGACGATCACCGTGCACAAAAGACCCGGATCGAGGGGCTTGTCGAGGAAGTGCTCGGCGCCCATCCCCAGGCACTCCCGCCGGGTCTGGCGGCTGACGAAGGCCGACACGACCACAAAGCAGGCCTCGGCGGCGGCGCCCCGGGGCTGGGCGCTCAGCAGGTGTCGCCCGTCGCCGTCGGGCAGGGTCAGATCCAGCAGCACCAGATCGAAGGTCCGCTCGGCGAGACACCGCCGCGCCTGGGCCAAGGTCGGCACCCGGGTCGTCACCAGCTGCAAGGCCCGCACAACGCGGCCCACGAGCGACGAGCCACAAAGCTCGGGACCCACCAGCAGCACGTGGCGCCCCCGCAGCTGCTTGTCTCGGGCAAGCTTGGCCCCCACCCCGTCGAGCAGCGTGGCGATGGCCGCGGGCAGCTGCCCCGGCGGGGCGAACTCGGCGACGGCCCCCAGCGAGGAGAGCACGGGCGCACCGAAGCTCGCGCCGGTTCCGTGCAGCTGGTGGGCCAGCCGCCGCGCCTGGGCCTCAAGGTCCGGGTCGAGCGGGTCGTCTGTGTCGAGCCCTTCGAGCATGACCGCGAGCTCGGCCAGTCGCCCCGGTAGGCGGTTGATGAACCCGCGGCTCAGCCGCACCACGTCTTGCTCGCTCAGGGGCACGTCAGCTCACCCTACCCGGCAAGAGCCCCGAGACCTCGTCGAGCAGCATCATCTCGTCGACGATGGGCTTGCCCACGTAGCCATCGAAGCCCATGGAGATATAGCGCTCACGATCCCCGACCATCGCGTGCGCGGTCAGGGCCACCACCGGCAGGTGGCACGTGCGGGGATCCTCCCGCAGGTGCCCCAGTACATCGGGGCCGTCCATGCCGGGCAGCGAGATGTCCATGAGCACCAGATCCGGGCCCGACGCGGCGAGCCCGGCGACGGCGGCAGGACCATCCTCGAACTCCACGACGTCGTAGTCGTCGCCGAGGATGAGCGAGATGAGCAGGCGATTGTCAGGGTTGTCTTCGACCAGTGCGATGCGCGTCATGATCGGCTCCTCGGGTGCGCGGGAAATGGTGGCGGGCGTGGCTCGATACACCCAGCGTCGAGCGGGCCCTCGGCGCCATCGCTGGGCGCCGGTCCGGTGGTAGTCCAAAGCTCTCGGGTACGGTCGGGCGACATTGGTCGTGCACCTCACTCGAAGTCGACCCGGAAGGTCGATCCCTCGCCCAGCGTGCTGTCGATCGACAGCCGGTAGCCCAGCCCCTTGACGAGCCAGTGGGTGACGGTCAAGCCCAGGCCGGTGCCCCCGTACTGGCGACGGGTTCCCTCGTCGACCTGGACGAAGGGCTGGAAGATCTCGCGGTAGTCGGCCTGCGCGATCCCGATCCCGGTATCCTCGACCTCGAGGTAGCGGGCCTCGCCGCGGCGGTTGACCCCCAGCCGCACCCGCACCTGCCCGCAGGGGGTGAACTTGATGGCATTGCTGAGCAGACCCCGCAGGATCTGGCCCAGGCGCTCGGGATCGGTCGTCAGCCACACGGGGCCCGCGGGCAGCTCCGCACACAGATCGATCTTCGTGTGGTCGAGCGAGGCGCGGCATTGGTCGACGACAGGCCTGACCAAAGCCACCAGATCGACGGTGGACAGCGAAAAGCTCAGCTCCCCCGTCTCGGCCCGGCTGACCAGCAGCACGTCGTCGACCAGCGACAGCAAGTGGACGCCCCGATCCCCGATCCGATCGACCAGCTGGCACTCGCGCGGCCCGAGGGTCTCGCCGCGGTTGCGTCCCAGCGCCCGGGCAAAGCCGATGATGGCCGTCAGCGGGGTGCGTAGCTCATGGGTGACGTTGGTCAAGAACGCGGTCTTGGCCCGGTTGGCGACCTCGGCCGCCTCCTTGGCCGCCCGTAACGCCCGCTCGTGCTCTACCCGACGTCGCTCGGCCCGATGGGACTCGATGATGCCGGCGCAGGTCGTCAGGAAGGGGCCGATGTCCTCGAGCAACTGAGCGTCGTATCCCTGCGGCCGGTTGGCCAGCAGCACCATCCCGATCATGACCCCGCTGTGGAAGAACGGAGCGCCCAAGAAGCGGTCCAGCGGAGGGTGACCGGGGGGCAACCCCCCGCGCCGCGGATCGGTGCCCGGGCTGTTGGTCATGACCACCTCGCCGGTCGTCATCACCGCCCCGAACAAGGTCTGGAGATTGTGGAACTCGAGCCCGGTCTCCACGTTTTGTTCGTAGAGCTGCCGGGTCGCCTCGTCCCACGCGATATTGGTGACCGCGTGGCTCTTGAAGTAGGGCGTTCCATCTTCCTTGTACAAGACCTCGCCAATGGCCCCATACTCACTCTCGGCTACCCCGAGCAGATCGTCGAGCATCGTGCCAAAGAGGGCCGAAGTCTCGTCGTTGGCGATATAGGCGTGCTGCGCCTTGGTGATCGCCTGCAGCACCAAGACACGACGCCCCAGACGCTCGAAGTCGTGATCCTCGCTCGGATCCATCACCGTCACGTGATGATCCGTGGCACTTCGATTTCGTCCTGAAACTCGAATCATGATCGACGTTCATTGCACATACCCAATGGTGCAGATCGCCAACGTCCTCGTCGGCTCGATCGACCGCGCCGCCGATCACCCTAGCATGGTCTCGACGCGCCGAACACCTGTCGATATTACCAGTCGTGATGATGGCCGGCCTGCGCTTGATCGACAGAACACAGTTTGGGCCGTTCTGTGCCCGCTCCCCCCGATCGGTCCCCCGATCGTCCCCCCTGGCTCCTCGGCCAGACCTGTCAATATTGACAGGGGGCACGAACGTCGGTCGGGTCCGGGTAGGCTGCGTCGTCGCAGGAACCGACCGAGAGTTTGGCCCGGGATTTCGCCCCCGATTGGGGTTGAACTTCTCGTGATTCGAGGCATACCAATCGTTGGTCCCTGCCATTGGCGATAGAGTAGCTCGACGATCGAAACGGAGAATTCGCATGAGTACCACAGTGGGTCATTGGTCCAGCGACGAACCCGAGCCCGAGACCCGCAAGCACCCGGGTCGCGAGGCACCGCCCCAACAGCCGGGAACCCTCCCCTTGCTGGCCTCTCCCGCGCCTATCGTCACGGCATCGTCTTCGTCCCCAAGGCCCGAGCCCGAGCCCGAGCCCGGGACACCGAGGGTGGAGTCGATGCCGCCGGATCGGACCAAGGTCACCGTGGGCTCGGTCCTCGACGACAAGTACGAGCTGCGTGGCGAGATCGGCGCCGGCGGCATGGGGGTGGTCTATGCGGCGCTCGATCGCGGCCTCGATCGCGAGGTGGCGGTCAAGATCATCCACCCTCGCCTCACCGACCAGCCCGAGTTCCGCACGAGGCTGGCCGAGGAGGCGCGCAACATGGCCAAGCTGCGTCACCCCAACGTGATGGAGATCTACGACCTGGGGCACGTGGGGCCCAGCCCCTACGTGGTCATGCCCTACTATCGAGGCTACAACCTCAAGGCGTGGACCGATCACGTGCAGCCCCTGCCCATATCGCCGGCGGTGGCCATCGGGATCATCGGGCAGGCGTGCGCGGGGATCGAAGCGCTGCACGAGACCGGGCTGGTGCACTACGACATCAAGCCCCTCAATATCTTGCTGTCGCGTTCGACCGAGGTGGTGATCGCCGATCTGGGCCTGACCCACCCCGCCGCGATGCGCGAGCCCACCGGCGTCGTCTCGGGGACCCTCGGCTTCATCGCCCCCGAGTACCTGACCCAGGAGGTCGTCCCCTCCGAGCTGGCCGCCAAGGCCGACGTCTATGCCATCGCGGTCACCACCTACTGGCTGCTGACGGGGCACATGCCCTTGCCGTGCGGGAGCTACACCGACACGCTCTACGCCACGCAGTACGCGCCCCTGGTGCCCCCGAGCCAGCGGCGGCCGGAGCTGTCGACGGTCTTCGACGAGCCCCTTTTGCGGGGGCTCGATCCCAACCCGTACTACCGCCCCTCGATCGGCGAGTTTCGTCAGCAGCTGTTCGAGGCCCGCGATCGCTACGCGCGGGCCCAGGACGATCGCGCGCGCTTCGTGGTGGTCGTGGACGACGATCCCCACGCGCTCGAGCTCATCGAGCAAGTAGTGCGCACGGTGTCCTCCACCACCGAGGTCATCACCATGACCGACGTCCCCGCCGCGCTGTCGATCATCGAGTCCCGCCCTCCCGATCTCATCATCACCGATCTGGAGCTACCGGAGATCAACGGAGTCGAGCTGGTCGCGACCGTGCGCGGCACCCCCTCGACCCACGACGTCCCGATCTTGATGGTCACCGGGGTCGGAGGGGCGCGCGACTGGAACCAGGCGCGAGTCATGGGCGTGGAGCGCTTCTTGGTCAAGCCGATCGATCCCGACACCCTGCACGACGTGGTGGCGCGCCTGCTGCAGCTCCCCGCGCGCTGACCCCAATCTTCACCCCTCCTGGGCGCCCCGCCTCGGCATCAACAGCCCCCTTCATCAGTCCGCGTCTAGGCCGATCCGACCCATTTTCCAGATCTCGTCGGCCCGCTCGCGCACGCGCTCGCGGATCGTCACGAACGCGGGCTCGTGCTGCAGCGACACGAGCGCGGGACACGACTCCAGCCAATCGGCATCGACCAACACGCCGCTCTCGTCAGCCTGCGCGAGCTGATCGAGGGCCGCGCTCCGACCACCCCGCCACATCAGAGCCTCGACGGCGATCTGCCGCCACTCGGTGCGCCGCTGCGGGCTGGAGGGGCCCTCCACCGCACGCGCCAGGCGCTGGGTCACGACGTCGTCGTCGAGCTCACGATAGAGGGCATCGCCCAGGGCTTGGGCCAGGGCCCCGTAGATCTCGGTGCCGGGCACGTCCTGGGCGATCTCTACCCGACGCGCTCGCTCCTCGTCGTCCTCCCAAAGGGCGAGGCGATACTCGAACAGGCGCACCTCGAACTGCTCGACGCTCGGCGAGCGCCGCAGCCAGGCCAAGCGAGCCTCGCAGGCGGCCCGGTTGCCGTGCAGCGCGTGGTAGCGCAGCACGGCGAAGTGGGCCAGGTACTGATCGACCGGGTCGAGCTCGAGCGCGAGCTCGATGTGCTGCAGGCCCTCCTCGGAGCACCCTGCGTTGCACTGCAAAAGGCCCAGGTAGGCGTGGGCCTCGGCGTAGGTGGGGGCGATCCGCAGCGCGATGCCCAGGTGGCGCGCCGCCGCGGTCACGTCCCCTCGGGCCACCGCCCAGCGGGCGGCGGCCAGGTGGGTCTGGGCATGGCCCGGCGCGCCGGCCAACGCCGCCTCCACGGTGGCTCGGGCCAGCCCGCCCCAGTCGCGCTCCTCCCCGTCGGCGGTCAGCGCCCAGCGCAGCATGGCGGCGTCGGCCCGCGCGGCCAGGGCCAGGGGAAAGGTGGGGGCCGAGGTCAAGGCGCGATCGAACAGCCACACCGCCTCGTCCAGGCTCAGGCGCCCGGGCTCGTGCGAGCGCTGGCGACCCCGTAGGTACAGCTCCACCGCCTCGGCCGGCACCGCCCCCCGCGACTCGAGCAGCTCCAGCTCTACGCGCAGGGCCTCGGCCACGCGCTTGGCCATGCGATCTTGCAGGGCGAAGACATCCTGGAGCGGGCCCTCGAAGCGCCCACTCCAGCGCTGGAAGCCGGTCTGCACGTCGACCAGCCGGGCCACGATCCGCACTTGCTCGTCGGAGCGGTGGACCGAGCCGTCGATGATCGCGTCGACCCCGAGCATTCGACCCACGACTCTCGGATCCTGCCGCTGCGAGAAGCGGGCCGTAGCCCGGCTGGCCGAGACCCGCAGGCCCCGGGTCATGGCCAATAGATCGATGAGCTCGTCGGTGAGCGCCTCGGCCAGGTAGTGATCGTCGGCCGGCCCGCGGTAGCGAAAGGGCATGACCGCCAGCGCGCACTCGCCGGGCTCCGTCGGCGCAAAGGGTCCCGGGCCCAGCTCGCCCGAGCCCACGGCTACGGACCCCGAGGGCACGACCTCGGGGGTGCCCAGCAGCTGCTCGAGAGCGGCCGGCCCCTCGGGTCGCTCGTCGATCGCGGTGCTCAGGCAGCGAACTACCGCCTCGGCCAGTCCCGCCGGCAATCCCTCGACATGCTCGCGGGGATCGGGGGGCGCGGCGTGCAGGCGCGCCATCGCGATCTCCACCGGCGTCCCCTCGCCAAAGGGGTGCTGCCCGGTGAGCATCTCGTAGATCACCAGGCCCAGGGCATAGACGTCGGTGCGGGGATCTTGTGGCTTGCCCAGCACCTGCTCGGGCGCCATGTACATCGGCGTGCCCACGAAGGGCACGTCCTCGCCGAACTCCGTCTCCGACAGCGAGAACGCCACCCCGAAATCGGTGATGACCGTCCGGCCGCTGGGCTCCAGCAAGATGTTGGCCGGCTTGAGATCGCGATGGATCACCCCGACCTCGTGGGCGGCCTGCAGCCCGCGACACACCTGGCGGGTCACCCCGAGCACCTCGCCCGGATCCATCCGCCCATGGCGCAAAAGATGCAGCCGCAGGCTCTCCCCCTCGACCAGCTCCATGGTGATGTAGTGGACCCCGTGGTGCTCCCCGAGATCGAAGGTGCGGGCGGCGTTGCGGTGGGTCACCCGCCGGGCGAGCCGGACCTCACGCCGCACACGCTCGAGCGACTCCACATTGGGCACCCGCAGGCGCTTGAGGGCGACGTCTTCGTCCACCACCAGGTCGCGAGCCGCGTAGACCGTCCCCATCGCGCCGCGCCCGATGGTCCGCACCACCCGGTAGCGCCCGGCGAACACATCCCCGGCGGAGAACGACAGCTCGGGGACGGACGATGCGCCGCCCAGGGTCGAAAGCCCCGGCCCGAGAGTGTCGGCGCTCGAGGGGGCATTGACCATGGTGATCACGGCACCGCGTGGCGCGCGCTGCACGCCGCCGGCAGTCTCGCCGGCGTCGTCGGCCTCAAGAGGTGGCTGCCCTGGCTTGTCGCCCACGCCACTCTCACGATACCGACTCCGCGAAGAGCGAGGACAGCGCCTCGTGCGCATTCGTCCCCGAACCCTGTCCATGCCCCACGGTCCGGTCGGAGACGATCGCAGCCGGGCCGGCTGCCGAAGGTTCCGCCGGCCCGCTCGGGGTGCGCCCGTGACCTCTAGGACTCGAGGATCTCGCCGCCCTTGGTCTCGCACTCGCTTTGCGAGACCAAGATCCAGCCCTTGCCCTTGCACTCGTTTTGGCCACCGCAATCGTGGGCGCCCGCGATGTCACAGGCGCCCTGGCCCGCGCACTCGTTGATCCCGAGGCACTTGACGTCGGGGCCGGTATCGGCGTCGGCCGCATCGGACGAGGCCGCATCGGACGAGGCCGGAGCCGCATCCGCGCCCTCGGGCGGGGACGTCGGAGGTTTTTTGCCGCAGCCCACGAACAGGGCGGCGGCCGTCAGGGCGAACGCGGTGGTGATCGACTTGTGCATGACCGTTGACTTATTCCATCGGGTGGCAGCCGAAGCAACCAAAGCCCTGCCCCGTCTGGGGGTCGTAGGGCTCCATGTCGAGCAGGGCAGCCGTCTCGGGCACCACCTGCTCGACCATGAACTTGGTGACCTTCTCGTCGTACTCCATCGCCGCCTTGACCGGATCGTCCTTGGGCAGCGGGTAGATCGAGTCGGTAGGCATGGCGTAGTTGTTGTCCTTGCCGTCCTCACCGTGGCAGGTGTCGCACCCGAAGCGCTTGAACTGGGCCTCGTCGTAGGCTTTGAAGGACGCCTTGGTCTTGGGCAGGACCTCGATGCCCATCCACTCCTTGCGCTGCTGGAAGGTCTTGTCGGCCCACTTGATGTCGGGCGCCCCGGGGGGGATCTTGACCTCGGCCGCCTCGCTGTCGGCCGCAGCTTCGCCGCTGCCCGCCTCGGCCGGAGTGTCGGTGACGTCTCCCCCGTCGGCGGGGGGAGTGGTCGGTTCGCCGCCTTTTTCGCACGAGGCCATAGCCAACGTGCAGGTCGCCAATAGCGCGATCTTGATCGTCATGGTTTGCTCCCTCGACGAGTCACATTCGAATGACTCCGGGCTGGATACGCCCGTGGGAGCGGTTGTTACGGCATCGAGGGGGGCCAAGGCAAGCCGAAGGCGTGGGGGGCAGATCGTGCGACCCGACTCCCCGCGCTATGCCACCGGGCCGGGTTCGTCCTCGTGTTCGGAGGCCGGCGGCTCCTCCGCCACCTCCGCGACCCCCGTACGCTCCGCAACGGGGACGGGGGTGAGGGGATCGTCGAGCACGCCCTTGGCGCCACGGCGGCGAGCGACCTGCCGTCGTAGCTCGATCGCCCGGACGAACGCCAGCGCGCTGGGCAAGAACCCATAGGCGAGGTTGCCCACCAAGATGACGCCCACTGCGACCCGCAGCGACAAGAGCCGAATGCCGATGAGGAGCACCAGCAGGTAGACGGTGGCCCCGAACACGGCGCGCCGACGGTCCCGGCCGCCTCGACGGCGCCGTCGTCGGGAGACCCAGCCGCCCAGGGCGCGACCCAGGTGCCGATAGTCGGTGGAGAAGGCGACCATCTGGGCGCAGGCGATCCCCACCATCAGGCCGATGATCGCCGGCTCGCCCTGGAACACCACGATCGAGGACATGGTGGTCAGGCCCCCGACGGGGCTGGGAACGCCGCGAAAGAAGTTGGGATCGCTGGCGGACTTCATCAGCGTGAAGAACACCAGGCGGCTGACGACGAACAGGCCGTAGAACACCCCCAAGAGCGCCCCGGACAGCCCCCCCAGCAGGTAGTAGAGGGCGACCGCAGGGGCGATGCCGTAGTTGACGCCGTCGGCCACGTCGTCGGAGTAGACCCCGATTCGGGTGCCGCCAAAGCGACGGGCGGCGGCGCCGTCGAAGCCGTCGAACGCGGCTCCGAGCAGCACGAACAAGAGGCTCACCTCGAAGCGCCGCAGCGTGGAGTAGTAGATCGCAAACCCGCCGCACAAGAGGTTGGCGGCCGAGAGCGCGTCGGCGATGAAGCGCTTTTGCAGCAGCCCCAGGCCGTAGAGGGCCACGATGCTCGACAGCAGGGTGCTGGCCCAGAGCACCGCCTCGGTGGTGCGCGGGGTGACCACCCGCGGGGCCCAGCCTTGGGACAGCAGCAGCACCGCCACCGCGGCGGCGTAGCCCACGGCGTTGTCGAGGCGACGACCCGCCGGATCCCGACCCACGACGTACAGCATCAGCAGCAGCAGCTCGACCCCGACCTTGGCAACGAGCAAGGGGAGCGGCAAGAGCTCGTGAGCGATGACCACCGCCACCAACAAGAGCGGCAGATCGGTCAGGCCGTCTAGCGCGCGGATCAGGCGGGGGGCGTCGATACGCTCCCGGGCGACCAGGCCGTGGAGGTACTCGAGCCCGAAGAACGCGGCGACCAGCCCCCCGATGAGGGCCGGGGCCCGGGGCAGCACGTCGACCTGCCGCAGCGCGAGCAGCAACAGCGGCACCACCACCACCAGCTTGAACAGGGGCGCGACGTGGGGGTGCCGCCCAAGCCGCGCGCTCAGCCGTTGCTCGAAGGCCAACAGCCACAGCGGCTTGGGAACGCGACGTCGAGGGATCGGCGACTCGCGGTCGGCAGGGGTGTCGGGGGGCGACGACACGGACAAGGATGAGTGTGAGGGATCGGCGAGCCGAGGGCGGGCACCCGGTGCCCCGGGCTATGAAACACCACCCAGGGCCGGGCCGTCGTCAGGCGCACTCGGACCAGCGGGAACCCCGCAGGACCCAATCGTTCCGGCCAATTGAAACTGTATATTAGTTCAGTATTATCTGGAACAATGAGTTCCACTGACCGGGCGGCCTGCGTCGATGTCCCTGCTCTGCCCTTGCAGCTGCTCTTGCAGCGCGAGCCGAGCTGGACCGACGCGCCGGTGGTGGTGGTGGCCGACGATCGCCCTCAAGCGGAGGTGCAGTGGGTCAACGAGCCGGCCCGCCGCGCCCGGATCCGGCCCGGGATGAGCTATGCGGCCGCCCAGAGCCTCGAGGCTCACGTGCGGGCGGGGGTGATCCCGCCCGAGGAGATCGACGCGGCAATCGAGCGGGTCGTGTCCCGTTTGTGTGATTTTTCGCCGCGGATCGAAGCGGCTCAGCGCCCGACCACACCGCAACAGCAGGTCGAGGGCGCGCCGGGCGTGTTCTGGGTCGACCCTTCCGGGATGATTCCGCTGTTTACCAGCTTCGAGCACTGGGGCCATGGGATAGAGCGAGCCCTGCACGCGATCGGCTTTCGGTCCACGGTGGTGGTGGGCTTTCACCGCTACCGCTGCTACGCGCTCAGCCAAGTGCGCCAAGGGGGAGTCTGGGTGCTGGAAGATCCCAGCCAGGAGACGCGGGCCGCCGACCGGGTACCGCTCGATCGACTCGCGGTGCCCGCCCGGGTGCGGGCCGGGCTCGACCGCCTCGACGTGCGCACCCTGGGGCGGCTGCGCCGGCTGCCCGCCGCCGATCTGCGCACCCGCTTCGGGGAGGCGGCGGCCCACCTGCACGCGTGCGCCAGCGATGGCTGGGCCCCGCTACGGCCCCGGTCGCTGGTGGAGCCGGTGACCGCGAGCAAGCAGATCGAGCCACCCGACGACGATCGCACCCGGCTGTTGTTCCTCGTCAAGTCGATGCTCCACGACGCGATGGTGGAGCTGGCCGATCGCAGCCATGCCATGGCCGCCCTGCACCTGCGGCTACGGCTCGATCACGCCGAGCCACACGAGGAGCGGATCGAGCCGGCCCGGGCCACGCTCGACGAGCCGATGGTGATCGATCTGGTGCGCCTGCGGCTGGACGCGGCCACCCTCGAGGCTCCGGTGGAGGAGATCGAGCTGACGCTGGACGGGGTGGACGCACCGCCGGGGCAGCTGGCGCTGTTCCGCACTCAGGCGCGCCGCGACCTCGACGCGGCCGGGCGCGCGCTGGCGCGGCTGCGGGCGTGGCTGGGACCGCAGGCGGTGACCCGAGCCCGACTTCGGGACGCGCACCTACCCGAGGCCCAGTTTGCCTACGAGCCGATCGTCAACACGAGGTTTCCGCGACCCGAGGTGGTGGGGACCGCCGGCAAGAACGAGCCGGCCCGCAACGGTGCCGGCTCCGAGCCTCCGGGGCGGCTGGTGCGGCGGCGGCTGGCTCGACCGCAGCGGCTACCGCTGCCGCCCCGGCACGAGCCCGAGGCGTGGCTGGGCGCGCGGGGACCGATCAAGTCGATGCAGGGGCCGTACCGGACCTCTGGGGGGTGGTGGGTGCGGACGGTGGAGCGGGACTACTACTTCGTAGAGACGCATCAGGGGGAGATCTTGTGGGTGTTCTACGATCGGGCGCGACGGGGGTGGTACCTGCACGGGTGGGTGGACTGAGACGGTCGCGGGCTCACGGCCGCAACGGCCTGGGGACGTGGGACGGCGAAGGGCGTCACTGGCAGATCACGCTGTCGAACATCTCGGGGCACATCCCGCGCGGGCTGTGAACGCCCCTCGATCCACCGGCTTACCCAAGGCTCAGCCGTACCACGTCGAGCACCACCCCGAGCACGAACAATCCGCCAAACCAGCGCATGTGGTGAAACGCCAGCGCCACGAAGAACAGCGGCCAGATCCCCGGGGGCAGCTGCGGCGGCGCAGACAAGGGCCGGGGCGACCCAAAGGGCGGCAGCACCCGCCGGGCCACCGGCAACGCCCCGAGCACGAGCAAGACCGGCCACCCCAGATCCCCCTGTACCACGCACCATCCCACCATGCCGTAGGGCAGCACGATGAGGACCCGGGCCACCGCCCGCGCCCGCGCCTCGCCCAGGATCACCGGCAGCGTGCGCACGCCCTTGCGGCGATCCTGGTCGAGCTTGTCGATGTGCTTGCCAAAGAGCACCGAGGTGGCGCACATCGAAAACGGCAGGCTGGCCACCACCACCCCGGACGGCAGCACGTCGGCGATCACATAGTAGCCACCGCCCACCATCAGCGGGCCCCAGACCACCAGCACCGCGGGCTCGCCCATCCCCAGGTGCTTGAGCGGCCAGGTGTAGGCGAGCACGAAGACGATCCCCAGCCCCAGCAACCACACGGTGGCCCCGCCCCGCAGCGCGACCAGGACCACCCCACACGCCAGCGCCACCGCGCCGGTGACCGCGATGTAGCGCAGCATGCCCGCGGGGGTGAGCAGGCCGTGCTCGAGCGGCTGGGGGCCATATCGCGCGCGAAAGGAATCCCCGCGATCGACCCCCGTTTTGTGGTCGGTCAGATCGTTGACCAGGTTGTTGGTGGCATGGGCAAAGACCAGCCCCACCAGCACCAGCCCAAAGCGCAGGCCGTCGAAGCGACCATCGCGCAGGGCCAGCAGACCGGCCAGGCCGGCCGATGTCACGGTCATCACCAAAACGGCCGCCCGTACGGCCACCAACCACCGGGCTATCGGATCCAGACTCGCCCAACCGTCGGCGTCGAGACGAGGGATCACCGATACGGCACGCCACCACATACGGGGCTTCATGCCCCCCACGATACCGCGGACGCCCGTCTGGGGCCCACTAGCGCCCGAGAATCGCGGGGCTCTTGGCGACCCTCGACCCAAGCCGGTAGCCTCGTGGGACCCATGGCCGTGCAGCTCACGCTCGAGACTCGCCGGGCCCTGCTTGCCGACGCCTCGACCATGGCGCGGCTGAGCATGCAGCTAGGCTACGACTGCACCGAGGTCGACATGCGCCAGCGGCTCACTCGACTACGGGACGACCTGGCCCACGCCGTGTTCGTGGCCGCCCTCGAGGACGGCCAGGTGGTGGGCTGGGTCCACGTCGAGCTGCGCATGCCGCTGTGGAGCGACCCCTTCGCGGAGATCATGGGGCTGGTGATCGACACCAACCACCGCCGCCTGGGGATCGGACGGGCCCTCGCCGACCGGGTCGCGTCGTGGGCCGAGAGCCGCCAGATCCCCGACCTACGGGCCCGCGCCCAGGAGCACCGCGAAGAAGCGCTGTCGTTCTACGAAGCGCTCGGGTTCTCGCTGTACAAGGAGCAACAGGTCTACCGGCGGATGAACGAAGACGTGCCCGACCTCGGCGGCATGCCCACCCTGGTCGACTAACTAATAGTCGCGGCGCCGCTTGGGGTGGGCTTCCACCCCCGTGGGCGGCTCGATCAATCCCCGGCCTCGGTTACACAGCCGGACCGGTCCCAGTCGCTGCAATCGGACAAACAGGTCAAGACCCCGCCATCGAACCCTTGGCTGATGCAATCCTCCCCGCCCAGATCGGCATCGTCGCAACGCTCGCCGGCCTCGATGACGTCGTTGCCACAGACATGGCAGCCCGAGACATCGAAACCCGAGCAATCGCTGGCGCAGCCCAGGGTGCCGCCGTCGAAGCCCAAGTGGGCGCAGCTTTGGCCCTTCAGATCGTCCTCGTCGCAAGCCTCGCCCGCCTGATCGACGATCCCGTTGCCACAGCCCCCGCAGTGGGCCTTGCACTCCTCGTCGGCCAGCATGGCGCACACGTCGTCCCATACCAGCTCGCAGCACATCTCGTCGATCGCACAGACGCACGCCTCGACCGGGGTGACCTCGCAGCCCGGATCGTCGTTGTCGTAGCAGCAGTCGCCGCCCTCGTGATCGATACAGCCCGACGTGTCGAGGTAGCAGCCATCGGTGCAGCTGAGCGTTCCTCCGGCAAAGCCCAGCGAGATGCAGTCCTTGCCCCCCAGATCGTCCCCGTCACAGACGTCGACGCCGTCGACCATGCCGTCGCCACATGTCGAGCAGCCGCTGACGTCGAGGCCCGAGCAATCGGTGGCACAGGCCAGGGTCCCCGAGGCGAACCCCTCGGTCGTACAGTCCTTGCCCCCCAAGTCGGCTCCATCGCAGACCTCAGAGATCCCGTTGATGTCGTCGTCTCCGCAGGTGGTGCACACATACGGACAGAGCCCAAGGGCCTTCTCGGCGCACATCGGATCCCACCCCTGCTCGCAGCATGAAGGCTCGAGCGCGCACACCTGGGCCATACACGGAACATGATCGCAGCCCGGATCGTCGTGGGCCGAGCAGCAATCGCCTTGGAAGTAGCCGCACTCCGAGGTGTCGTAGCCGAAGCAATTGTCCCGGCAGTTCAGATCGCCATAGTCGAAACCCTGCGACTGGCAGTCTTGGCCCGACAGCTCACTGCCGTCGCACACCTCCGTGCCTTCGACCATGTCGTTGCCACAGCTCCACATCATGCACCCCGACGTGTCGTAGGCCTGGCAGCCAGGCTGGCAGCCCAGCACCCCCGCGTCGAAGCCCACGTTGACGCACTCCTCGCCGGAGAGATCACTGCCGTCGCATACCTCCATGCCCTCGATCACATCGTTTCCACAGCTGAACAGGATGCAGCCAGACGTGTCGAAGCCAGCGCAGTCGGGCTGGCAACCCAGCACCCCCGCGTCGAAGCCCACGTCGACGCAGGTCTTGCCCTCGAGGGCCGAGCCGTCGCAGACCTCCGCGCCTTCGACCAGATCATTGCCGCAGCCCACGTTCGTGCAGCCCGACTCGTCGAAGGTGCAGTCGCCGGTGCAGGACAGATTCCCGGCGTCATAGCCCCGTGTCAGGCAGCTTTGGTCGTCCAGGTCGGGACCGTCGCACTGTTCGGACCCCTCGACCATTTCGTCCCCGCACATGCTGGTCGGCTCGCCGGCGCCGGTCGACGGCTCGGGCTCGCCGGTGGTGGTCTGAGACTCACCGGCCGTCGATTCGACTGGCGCTCCGCATCCGGAGTCCCCAGTGCCCATGTCGTCCGTCGTCGCTGCGGCGAGATCATGTCCGCTGACGAGCTCGGGGACCTCGAATAGACACGCCGAGGTGGTCAGTGCGATCGCGGCGAGGCTCCAGGGATTCCAGGTCAATCGTGTGGTGCGTTTCATGGCGGCCCATCCTGTGGCGCTGAGCCCGGGTCCGTGGACCTCGGGGAGGGGTGTGCCCCGTCTGGGGCGTCGTTGACTGCTCGTCGCGATCCATCAGTGTCCGAGCCGAGACTTCGTGCGCGGATCTCGTGCGCGGATCTCGTGCTCACGCACCGATCCGGCACCGATCCGGCACCGATCCGGCACCGATCCGGCACCGATCCGGCACTGATCTTCAGGACATCCCCGACGAATACAGACAGTAGAGTTCTTAGCAGGCCGACCATGAACAGACAGCTGGCAAAATTACCGGTTGTCGTGGCTCTACTCGATGCTCGCCCCGAACCGCTTTCGCTCCCGTACGCAGCCATCGAGACCCTCCAGTGCGCCATCACGGCCCACGCGGGCCCAGCCCGACCGATCCGCAAACCAGGAGATCGCCGCGGCGACCACCGACCCGCCCACTCGTACCGCGTACCACGACCCCTGAGCCGAACAGACCATACGTCGTTTCTGAACGCCCTTGGCGCGAGATCGACCGATCCCGCGAGGTGCCTCGCCAGGGTCGCTCCCGGGGACACAACCGGTAGTTCTTACAGACTGACAATCATCGTGCATCGAGCTAGTGTTGGAATCAGTCACCCTCCACGATCCGATCGATGGGCCGCACGCCCTAGAGCGACATGGGCTCGGCCTCCGCACATCAGCGCGTGATCCGAGACGAGACGCTCCCGGGCCTCGAGCAACGGCGGCGGCGACGAAAAGAGGCGAGGAGGCCAGGGAGCGAGGAGGCCAGGATGGACGGCGACCGGCTCGTTCCGACCCCTACCCTACGACCATTGAGGGTTGGGGACGACCCGGCCCTTGGAGCCGGTGAGGCAGAGCCGGTCGAGCACCGCCGTTGACGCCGTTCGGTAGCCGTGTGGGCCCCGAGCTCACGACGGCTCTGAGAAATCTAGTTCGCGTCGGATTCCCCGTGTCCGTGACTGCGCGTGGCCGCAGGGTGCGATCACGGAGCACCGCCGCCATCGCACGGTAAGGACGTCGCGGCTCGGGAGCGGCCGAGCAAGACCGGGCCGCTCGATCGGCCATCACGGATCAACGAGCGGATCGACCGTGGCGAGATCCGTCCGTCGCACAACGACGATCGCGGCGAAATCGTGACCGCGACGCAGCCAGATCGAACAGCAGGGCCAAACGCCCGCAACCAAAGCTCGGCACCGAGACTCCGGCACCCGCGGCAAGGGGACGAGGAGACAAAGGGACAAAGGGAACAAAGATGACGACCAGGACGACGACCAGGACCCGAACGATGACGATGACGTCGAAGATGACGATGAGGACAACCAGAACCCAGACGACGACGACGACGACTCGAACGAGGACGAGGACCATCCGGACCACCACGGTCCGGACCACGAGGATGACGACGAAGACCGAGGTGGCTGCGGCGACGCTCCAACCACACCACGACCCCGGCGTCATCGTCCTGCGAGCGACCGAAATCGACCCTCGGACACAGTTGAATTCGACGTCGCCGCACGCGCGATGGCGACGCTCTAGCGACTCTCCAACCATGATCGACGCCGGGACCACGTGGATCGCACGCTGTGCATAACGCACTCGCTCTTCGGATCATGAGACCGGACTTGGCCGATCCCACACCGACTGACTCCAAGATTCCAGATCACCGCCAAGCCCCCCGGGGGCGCTTGGCGGATCACGGACGATTCGCTGGCGCAGGATCGTCACGGGAAACGGCCTACGACGGCTCGATGTCGTCCAAAGACTCGAGCGACTGGAGCTGACGAGATCTACTCGCCTTCGCCTTCGTCTTCGCCCTCGCCTTCGTCTTCGCCCTCGCCTTCGTCTTCGCCCTCATCCCCCCAGCACGCGGGGTGGTCGACGCCGAGTTCCTCGCAGATCTGCTCGCACCCGGTGGTCAGACCGAGGACGGCCATCAGGCAAGAAACGACGAGGCGTTCGAATTTCTGGCTCGATCGAGTGATGTTCAGCATTGCACAGCCCTTCCCATTCGAGTGTCCGAGTTCCACTGCCGCGTCGAACGAACCCGTAGAACGGGGCCCGTACGACCGCGCATACCGCGTTCGAAGCAGCCCCGGTTCACCGAGGTTCGGCACTCATCGCGGCCCGAGTTCGTCCGGACCCGTAGCGTCGCCAGGCCTGAGCATCACGACACCAACGGCTCTGAACCATACGGACGGTTCCATCGACCGAACGACGTCACCCAATCACACTTCTACGTGCACTGAGCACATCGGCGGTTCGACCGCTGATGAAGCTATCACCTGTTTGCGGGATCGTCACCTGTCAAAAGTACGAGTAGATCTCCTTGGGCTCGGGATTTCGAAGCACCGTGAGCCTCTTCACCCGGTCATCGAGCGTGGCTACGGCGGACTCCACTCCCGCAACCCGTGGGCAACCCGTGGGCAACCGTGGGCAACCCGTGGCGGCCAGGCTCCGGACTCCTACCGGCGGAACAACCTCGTCGCACAACCACGCGTCCCGACACGCATACCGAGCGGCTCCGTCCATCACCCCATGCCCTCGGGGGGAAACCCTCGATGACGCCCATCACGATCGGGGTCCTTGCCTACGCGTTGGGTCGGGCCGCCCCGCTACCGGGGATCGATCGAGAGTGTCATGGTGACCCCGCGATGAACCGATGGATGGGACGACTGATGATGGGCACGCTGTGTATCGCCGCCCTGTGGCCCGGCGACGTCCGAGCCGGTCGCCTGGACGCGGTCCGCAGCGAGGTCAGCGGTAGTTCGAGCAGCGGTAGTTCGAGCAGCAGCAGCTCCAGCAGTTCCAGCAGCTCCAGCGACTGGGACGACGACGATTGCTGCTCGAGCTCCACAGCATCGAGCACCTCCGACCCATCCACGCCGATCCGCCCCCCGCCTCGGCCGATGCGCTTTCGCCCCTACCCCTACGAGGGCGGCTCGGGAGGCTACATGACCTCGCCGACCCCCGACGACCAGAGCACGCGCCGATGGGCCGGGCACCTTTGGGGCGAGGGCGCGTGGCAGGGCCGGGGGCTGTGGCGTGGAGGCGGCGGTCTGCGGCTCGACGGGCCGATCGGATTCGACGGCGATCTTTCCTACTACCTCGAGCCCGCGGCCGATGACGCGCTCTATCTGGGCACGGCCAACCTCTCCCTCATCCCGATCCACGCCGAGCACGGCCTGCTGCGCCTGGGCGGGGGGATCAACACCATGATCGACGGTCGCCTCCCAGCCCAGGGATCTCGTGAATATGCCCTGGGCTGGAACGTCACGAGCAGCTTCGACCTGATGCCTGCCTGGCCGGTGGTGATGACGGGGCGCGTCGACGTGGGGCGGCTTTACAAAGCGTGGATGGGCCGGGCCCGAGCCTCCATGGGCGTGATGCTGGGACGCATGGAGATCTACGGGGGCTACGAGCACACCCAAGTGGGCCGCGTGGGCATGGGAGGTCCCACCCTAGGTGTCCGAATTTGGCTGTAGATGAGGGGGTCCGTGGTCGCGTTCGATTTGACCCACCAGGGCGTGCAACTACACCGAGCACTGTGCGTCTAGGTGAACGATGCATGTGGTCCTCAGCCGCCTGGCCCTGGTCCCCCGGGGATTGATGACCCTGGCCGTCGCCGCGGCTGCGGCCACCGCACTGGTGGCCGTCTGCGGCATGGTGGTGTGGATGCTCCTCAACCCCCGCCACGCCCGTACCCGGGCCTGAGCGCCGACCCGCAGTTGTAAACCCCGGGCGCTCCCCGGGGTTTCGAGCATCCAGATGCAGCGCGAAATCAGCGCACCTGTCGTCGCCAACCGCCAGCTGTTCGCCGCCAGCCCGCCATTTTCTCTCCTCACGGATGCGCGGACTACACGGCCGACTCGAGCCCCTCGACCAGCGGGCCGAAGATCTCGTGGCCGTCGTCGGTCACCGCCACGATGTCCTCGATCCGCACACCGAAGCGATCGGGCACATAGATCCCCGGCTCATTGGACATGGTCATCCCGGGCTCGAGCACCCGGACGGCGTCTTTGACCAGGTAGGGATGCTCGTGAACCTCGAGCCCGATCCCATGCCCGAGCCGATGGGTGAAGCGCTGGTAGTCCGCACCAAACCCCGCCTGCTCGATGACCGCTCGAGCCGCCGCATCGATCGCGCCACAGGGCACCCCGGGCCGGATCTGCTCGAGCGCGGCCCGTTGGGCCTGGGCAACCACTGACCAGGCTCGACGAACATCGGCCGAGACCGAGCTCGGTGCCCAGGTGCGGGTGATGTCGGATCGATAGCCGTGGAGTGAGCCACCGGTATCCACCAGCACCAGATCACCCTCGGCCAGGGTCCGGTCATCGGCGGTGCCGTGGGGAAAGGCAGCATTGGGACCAAACAGAACCAGCGCCCAGACGTCGGTGAGCCCCGCCCGTTGCTGGGCGAGACGAACCTGCTGGGCGAGCGTCGACTGGCGCATGCCCAACCGCACCGCATGGGCGGCGACCTGGCGCAGCGCAGCCTTGGTGGCCTCGTTGGCCCGACGAAGCCGAGCCAGCTCCGCCGGCTGCTTGCGCATGCGCTGGGCCTGGACCCACGCAGCCCCGTCGACCACCCGCCCCGCGCCCAAGACCTCGCGCAGCCCCTGGACGACGAAGTGTCGCATCTGTGGCTCTACGGCCACCGGGCGACGGGCGAGCCCGCGCTCGGTCAGGATCGCCGCCAATTGGGCATAGGGGCTTTGATGCTCCTGCCAGACGACGATCGCCGTGTCGCCCGTCTGCTCGCGAGCGGTCCGCTCCTCGAAGGCGGGCACGACCCAAACGGGCTCGCCCCGGCGCGGCAGCACCATCAAGAAGGGCCGTTCGCTCAGGCCCCAGCGCACGCCGGACAGATACTGGAGGGTCGCGCCCGGCTCGATCACCAGGGCATCATGGCCCCCGTCGTAGAGCGCTCGCTGCAAGCGTTCGCGGTGGCCCGCCCGCTCCGCGCCGTCGGGGGGTGCGATGCCATCGCAAAACCCGTCGAGCCGCGCAAAGGGGTCCGGGGCCGAAGCCGCGTCCGCGCGCCCGGCATGCTCGATGGCACCCGAGTGCTCGACAACGCCCGAGACCAGTGTCGAGCGCGTCGAGTCGGAGGGCGGCTGGGTGCCCGCGGCCCCCCGCATCCGGCGACAACCGGTCCCCGCCACCATCAAGGCCGCGCCCGCGGCTCGCAGCAGCGCCCGGCGATCCACGGTCGCAGCGTGACGGCCCGATCCGCGATGGTCAAGCGCCCCACCGATCGAGAACGACCGGCCATGAACGGCCCGCGACCCATCCGCGCGCCGCGGATCGACCCGAACATTCATGACCCGACCTTCGGGCGCAGACGTGCTCGTCCCGTGACCTTCGTCGTCCAGACCATCCTTCGCGCCCGTCTATGTACGAACGAAGACTACATCGATCCAGGGCTGACCCCGGCGGGGCCCTCGTCGGCCGAGCCGGCCCACGTCGCCCGCAGATCCCCCACGCGATGCGATGGATCCGGCGATGGAAGGATCGCCGATGGAAAGGCGATGGAATCGACCTCCAAACATGCCCTTACGTCATGGACGATCGGCGACGCCATCACCCTTCGCCAGGCACTCCGACCTCGGACTACCAGAGCATCCCCGACAGTTCGCAACGACCGTAGACTGCGATCCACTTTTCACTCTCGACCTCATATCGTGCCCCGAGGATGAAGGTCCGGGGGTCCAACCCGCCTTGACGATCGGCAGGGGCCCCCTGAGGGACATCAGCAAAACGCCGACCACCAGATGGGCCACCGCGTTCGATTGCCCTGCTTGGCGCCGCGCGTTACGGTGAGCAGCGCCACGGACGTGCGGACGATCCTCCTGCGGGCCGAGGCCACCCAGTCTCCATCGAAACCGTCGTCCACCACCGACCAGGGAAGACTCGATCCATGTCAATGATGCCCGTTTGCGAGCTGTGGGTCCCCGATCCCTCGAATGCGTTCCTTCAGTGCACGTCCGCGTGCTACGTCGGCTACGAGGATTTCGGGCGCCAGAGCCATGGGGTCGCCTTTGCCCGAGGCGAGGGTCTACCCGGCCGCGTTTGGGCAACCCGCCGGCCCGACCTGTTGGCCACCCTCGATGCGCCCAGCGACTTTGTGCGGGCCCGAGCGGCGGCCGACGCCGATCTGTCGGTCGGCTTGGGCTTGCCGGTGGTCTGCAACGACGAGGTCATCGCGGTGATGACCTTCCTGTTCGCCCAGGGGCCCGAGCCCAGCGGCGTGTTCGAGATCTGGGGACCGTCGTCCGACAACCGAGAGCTGACCTGGCGCTCTGGGTTCTATGGGCAGCTCGAGGAGATCCGAGAGGTCAGCCTGGCCACCACCTTCGCCCCGGGGCAGGGCCTGCCCGGTCGGGTCTGGCAGACCCGGCTTCCCGAGATCGTGGATTCGCTGTGGCAGAACTCCACCGGCGAGTTCGTCCGCGAAGAAGCGGCCATGGTGGCCGGCCTGACCATGGGCTTTGCCCTCCCCGTCATCCACGGGGGCGAGGTGCAGTCGGTGGCCGCCGTGCTGTCCACCGTCGACATGCCCTTTGCCAAGGTCATGGAAGTCTGGCTGCCCAACGAGGACAAGACCGAACTCCACAAGAAGAGCGGTTATTACGGGCGCTACGCCAAGTTCACCGACGACGCCCAGGCCACCTTCAAACTCGGCGAAGGAGTCCCCGGACAGGTCTGGGAATCCAAGACGCCCCAGCTCATCCACCCCCTCGATGAGCACTCGGGGTTCGCCCGATACCAGGCTGCGCAGTCGGTCGACCTCACGGTCGCCATCGGCATGCCGATCATCGAAGGTGACGAAGTCACCGCCGTGATCCTGCTGCTCAACTGAACCCATTGTCCCGAGCCCATCCACGCGGACGTTTTTCATCGCACGTCGTGGGTGGCCGACCGCACCGGCAACCACGCTCCGAGAGGTCATCATGATCGTCAACCGACCCAAACCGATGGGCCCTCCCATGGATCGCCCCTACGGTCCGCCGCCCTACGATCGCACCCAAGAGGCCATCGCCTTCCTGGCCAAGTACGACCAGGAGACCAAACGCGTCCCCCGCGGCCGAATGCACGACGTCATTCGAGCGATCCGGGACACCGGCACCTACCAGCAGACCGTCGACGAGCTGACGATGTCGGCCAAGATGGCGTGGCGCAACAGCACGCGCTGCAACGGTCGGCGGATCTGGCGGGGTCTGGTCGTCAACGACTGTCGGCACCTGACCTCGGCCGAGGGCATCTTCGAGGCCTGTGTCGATCACATCGTCAAGGCCACCAACCGCGGCAAGCTCTTGCCGATGATCTCGATCTTCGCCCAGCGGCAGGATGGCGAGCCGGGCATTCGCATCTGGAACTCACAGCTGATCCGCTTCGCCGGCTACCCCGAGGGCGAAGGCCGGGTCATCGGCGATCCAGCCAACGTCGACCTGACCAAGCAGGCGATGGAGCTGGGCTGGAAGGGCAAGGGCGGGAGCTTCGACGTCTTGCCCCTCATCATCCAGATGCCCAACCAGGAGCCCAAGGTGTTCGAGATCCCCGAGGAGACGGTGGTGCTGGTGCCCATCGTGCACCCCGATCTTCCATGGTTCGAGGAGCTGGGTCTCAAGTGGCACGGGCTCCCTGCGGTCGCCGACATGGCCCTGGATGGCGGCGGGCTCACCTACACCGCGGCGCCCTTCTCCGGCTGGTACATGGACAACGAGATCGGCTCGCGCAACTTCGCCGATACCGATCGCTACAACATGATGCCGATCATCGCCGAGAAGCTGGGGCTCGACACCAAGCACGACCGCACCCTGTGGAAGGATCGCGTGCTGCTCGAGCTCAACCGGGCGGTCAACTACTCGTTCCGCAACGCCGGGGTGACCATGGTCGACCACCACACGGTGTCGGGCCAGTTCATGAAGTTCCTCGATCAAGAAGAGAAGCTCGGCCGGGTGCCGCTGGCCGAGTGGAGCTGGGTGGTTCCTCCGATGTCCTCGGCCTCGTGCCCCTCGTACCACCGCACGTATGTCAACGAGGAGATCCGGCCCAACTACTACTATCAGCCCCCCGCCTGGGACACCGAAGAAGAATCCTCGGAGTAACCCGGCCGCCGGGACGACCCCTCCGCCCCTATCCCCATACCCAGTCGCGTCACTCCGACGCCTGCTCCAGCGCCGCCATCACCTGATCGGCCCCCGCCGCGAGCAGCGACTCGGCCAAGGCGCGACCCAGCGCGTCGGCCTCGCCGACCGGTCCCCGACGGTGCCCCTCGTGACAGGGTGAACCGCTCGGGTGCACGACCAGGCCAGCCACCGCGACCTCGTCTCCCTCGCGAGTGGCGTAACACCCTACTGGGACCGAGCAGCTCGCCCCCAGACGCTGCAAGAAGCCCCGCTCGGCGGCGGCGGCGATGGTCGTGTCCTCGTGGGCCAGCGCCGTGACCAACTGGCGGACTCGGGCATCGTCCTCCCGACACTGGAGCGCCAAGATCCCCTGGGCCGGCGCCGGGCAAAACTCTTCCGGTGCCAACAGCTCGACGATCCGATCCGCGCGATCGAGACGCCGCAGCCCCGCCGCGGCCAACAAGACGGCATCGACCTCACCCGCGTCGACCTTGCCCACCCGGGTCGGCACGTTGCCGCGGATCGGCACGATCTCGATGGCGGGGTTTAGCCGGCGAGCCAGCGCTCCGCGTCGCAGGCTACCGGTCCCCAGACGCGTCCCCGCGGCCAGCGTGGCCAAGGTGGCGCCCGCGGGTCCCACCAGCGCATCGCGAGGATCCTCGCGAGGCGGAGTGCAGGCGATCACCAGGCCGGGTGGCCCATGGGCAGGCAGATCCTTCATGCTGTGCACCGCCAGATCGACCTGCCCGTCGAGTAGCCGCTGCTCGATCGCCTTGACGAACAGACCCTTGCCCCCGATCTGATGCAGCGGTCGATCCTGGATCCGATCTCCCTCGGTCGTGATGATCTCCAGTTCGATCTCCAACCCGGGATGGACCCGGCGCAGCTCGTCTTGGACATGATGGGCCTGCCACAGCGCCAGGGCAGAGCCCCGGGTGCCGATGCGAACGGGGCGCGCGTCGGTCATCACCCCGAAGGGTAGGGGCTCGGGCCACTTTGGTGAAACACTCGATGGGCAATCTGCGCACTTTCCCTCGACCAGGGGCCCCATGGCACGATCCACCTCGCGTGAGCGACCAGTCCAAGATCGACGACGGATGGGACGCCCTGCTCGGCGAACAAAGCGCACTTCCCGAGGCGACGTCCCCCCTGGCGCCGGAGCACAAAAGCCCCGCCGCGATCGAGGCCGGCTCGCCCCAGGCACCGCGCGTGACCCCGCCATCGGTGGACACCGGAGGCTCGGGACCTACCCACCGCGCCCCCGATGCTCCGCCCGCGGCGGCGGCGGGACTCAGGGTTCCCCGTATCCTGACGGCTCCCCTCGCTGGACCCAAGGCCCCTCCCTCCGCCGCCCCACCCGGGCCGACCGCCCCACCCG
>JBCCWC010000170.1:0-34303 GCA_039194325.1 Myxococcota bacterium | reverse complement strand
GGGTAGGAAAATAGGGGTAGGAAAAGGGAGTTAGTGGGTTGGGGAGATAGGAGATGGGGAGTTAGGGAGATAGGAGTTGGGGTAATGGGAGCAAGGGAGTCGGGGAGTAAGGGAGTCGGGGAATAAGGGAGTCGGGGAATCGGGGAGCGGCGATCCGGCCGCTCCCCGTCGCTACACGGTCAGCCGTCAGCAGACCGAGCCGTAGTCTTCACAGCAGTCGCCGTACTGCGAGCACAGAGCGTCGCAGTAGCAACCACCCGGGGCCTGGTTGCCGCACGAGTCCGCGCAGCTGTTGGGGTCGGGCTCGGGGTCGGGCTCGGGCTCGGGCTCGGGCTGGTCGAGGCACTCCGACTGGTAGTCGTCGCAGCAATCGTTGTACTGTGTGCAGGCATCGTCGCAGTAGCAGCCGCCCGGGGCTTGACCACCGCATTGGTCTTGGCAGCTGTCGGGGCCACCGCCGCCACCGCCGTCGCCGCCGTCGCCGCCGCCGTCACCACCGTCGCCGCCGCCGTCACCACCGTCGCCGCCGTCGAGGAACAAGGTCGATAGCAGCAGGTTGGGCGAGCCCTTGGGATTGGACACCACGTCGGGGGTCGCGTTGCCCACCAGGGCGTTCGTGACCTCGGCGGGCGAGGCCCCGGGGTCGAGCTCGAGCATCAGCGCGGCCACGCCGGCTGCGTGGGGGGAGGCCATTGAGGTGCCCGACAGGTTCCCGCTTTGGTTGTTCGAGCCCGACAGGGCCGACTTGATGTTCACCCCCGGCGCAAACATATCGACGCAGTCGCCGAAGTTGGAGAAGTTGGCCCGGCTGTCGTTGCTGCTGGTCGCCCCGATCGTGATGGCCGCGGGGGCGCGAGCCGGAGACACGTTGCAGGCGTTTTGGTTCTCGTTGCCGGCGGCCACCACCACGGTGATCCCGGCGTTCACGAGATCGTTGATCGCGTTGTCCAGCGTGGGCGAAGCGCCTCCGCCCAGGCTCATGTTGACGACCGCGGGGCTCTGGGCGTTGTTCTCGATCCAGCTCAGCGAGTTGAGGATCCCGGAGGTGGAACCCGAGCCGTTGCAGCCGAGCACGCGCACGGGGTGGAGGGTGACGTTGGTGGCCACGCCGAAGGTCGAGCCGCCGACGGTGCCCGCCACGTGGGTCCCGTGGTTGTTGCAGTCTTCGGTGCCCCGGCCGTCGTTGATCGAGGTGAAGCCGTTCCCGATCCGGCCGGTGAACTGCGAGTGGGTGCTGCGGATCCCCGTGTCGACGATATAGGCGTGCACCCCGGTGCCGTCGGCCGGCACGCTGTACTCGCCGTCGAGGGGGAGGTTCGCCTGATCGATACGATCGAGGCCCCACGACTCTACCGCGCTGGCGCTGAAGACCTGCTCCTCCTCGATGTAGGCGACGCCGGACTCATAGCGGACCTGCTCGATCTCGTCATCGGATAGCGGCGCGACGAAGCCATGGAGCATCGCCGTGTCGAAGGTCTCCTCCACGGCGAGGGCGGAGAATGGGCTCATCATGGCGCCCATGGAGGAGCTGGAGAACTCCTGCTCGTCGAAGACCACGATGAAGCGGCCCGTGCTGACCCCCTGGCGCACCGTGCCGTCGGCGGTGGGCTCGCCGATGCGATAGACCGGGGCCAAGATTTCGCCGTCGGCGCGGTCCTCTGGCCCAAATTCGGGCCCGGAGCGGTCGTCAGAGTCGGTGGAGCATCCGATAGTGGATGCTAGCGGCGAGAGCAGCGTGAGGGCGAGAATATAGGAGATTCGTTGTTGAGACTGAAACATGGGATGTATCCTTGTATATCCATTGGCCGCCCGATCAATAAGGTGGGGCATCCAATGGGATGAGTAGTCGTTGTTGAGGCGGACTATATGGTTAAACTCGTTTGTGTAAAGAAAAACTTTTCGTCTGTGTCATTACCCCGCATGCACGGTGAGGTGGTGGGGGATCGAGTCATTAATAGAGCTGAGCGTGGTTAATTCCATCGTCCTTTGAGTGCGTGCTCTTGTGGAGGTATTCGCGATTGCGGTTGAGGCATTCCTGCCAGCGGTGGCTGCTCTTCGTCTTGGTTATTGTATGTTGGAATGATTTGATGAGCATGCTCTCTATGTCGTGCTGGTGTCCGTATGTGGCACTTATGTGGCGCTTTTGTGGCGGGTCGACCTCGCGTGAATATTGTCCACGATATCCGCGCTCCGAGGTTTTTACGACCGGCCGTGGATACGGCGAAACGTCCGCATACGGCATGTTACGGGCGTTTGCGGCCGAATTAGGCCAGCGTATGCCTACGGTCTCCATGCGCCGCTTGCAGCGCAACCAATACGGAGTGTGCCAATGGACGATTCGCCCATCGGTGTACGTCTTCTGATAGGGCCTCAGGCCCTCGGGGCGAGCTCTCAGGTGCTCTAGCCTCGTAAGTGATCAATGAGTCCGAGTAAGTCGAGTAAGTGTGGTAGTCGATCGCTCGATGTCGTCGAATTGTGCCGAGCGTCCGTGCTCGATCCGTAATAAGATCGGATCGTCGGCGGTGTTCAGCCTTGCCCTGAGCTTGCCACCAGGTGTCCGGGCTCGCCCCGGTGGAGAGTGCGGATGATCCGATAGCGCACTCTTTTCGAGCGCGGTCTCGAGTATGCGCAGGAGGTGATCGAGAAGCTACGCCAAGGGCGTGGCCACCGAGGTCGCTCGAACTCGAAGAAGAGATCCTCCCCTCGAGGATCGTCTCCGTCTGACTCTCGCCTCTCGATCGTGCGTCGTGAGCGACTATCCGTGTCGCATACGTCTTGGTGTCGTTGCCATGTCGGGGGCTAGGTACCCCAACGCCACGAGAAGTATTCAGCGGCTCTCGGATTTCCACCGCCCTATTCGCGAGCTACCGCACGTGTGCGCTTATGTATGCTTGTGTGCGCGTAGCCTGCCTGCGGTGCTCAGGCCGCCGCCGTCGAGGCTTCCATCGCCTCGAGCAGCTGGGCCCTTCGAAAGGGCTTGGCCAGGAACACGGCCGGCGAGAGCGCCTCGACGTCGGGCCACTGGCCGTGCCCGCTGATGAGCACCACCGGCAGATCGTCACGGTCGGCCCGGACCCGCTCGGCCAGGGAGACGCCGTCGAGGCCGGGCATGCGGATGTCGGTGATGATCAGATCCCAGACCTCGGGCTCGCCTCGAAACAGCTCCCAGGCTTCGAGCCCGTTGTGGGCCACCGTCACCTCGAAGCCGCCTCCCCGAGCAAAGCGGGCCAGCAAGGTGGCGAGGACCGGCTCGTCGTCGACGACCATGACTCGCATGCTCACGGAGCCTCCGCGAATGGGAGCGTGATGCGCACCCGTGTGCCGTGGTTCAGTTCGCTGAACACTTCGATTGTGCCCCCATGCCGGCGGACGATCCCGTGGCTCACCGAAAGGCCGAGCCCAGTGCCTCGACCTGGCCACTCGCCTGGACCCTTGCCTGGATCTTTGCCCGGCCCTTTGCCCGGCCCTTTAGTGGTAAAGAAGGGATCGAACACGCGCGGTAGATCGTCGGGAGCGATCCCCGAGCCCGTGTCGATGACCTCGATGCAGGCGTGTGACAGCTCGGCGGTGGTGCGCAGACAGATCCGGCGTGTCGGCTGGCCCTCGAGCGCATCGCGGGCGTTGGCCACGAGGTTGGTGATCACCTGGAGGAGCTCCTGGCTATCGCCGACCACGTCGCCCAGGCCGATCGCCAGGTCGGTGCTCAGGTCGATGCCCAACGCGGCCAGCGGTGCCCCCCAAATGCTCACCGTCCCGGTGATCACCTTGTCGAGGGAGGTTTGGGTTCGGGTCGACTCGCCGTCGTGGCGGCTGAGGGCGAGCAGACGGTCGACCACCCCGGCGCCGCGGGTCACTTGGTCCTCGATGGTTTGGAGGTACTCGGTCGCGGTCGCGTGGTCCGCTCGTTCGAGGGCGTCGCGGACCTCGTCGACCGACAGCCCGACGATCTGCAGGGGCTGGTTGAGCTCGTGAGCCACTCCGGCGGCCAGCTCGCCCAGCGACGCCAACTTAGCCGTGCACAGCAGCTGTCGCTGTGCTTGCTCGAGCTTACGCACAGTGGCCTCGTGCTGCGCACAACGTAGGACCGCGTCCTGCAGTTGCTGGGCGAGGGCGTTGAGCATGACCCGCATCGGGTGGAGGGGGTCCGACGACCCTGTCGGGGTGTGTGTCGATACTCGGGCGTCGAGCTCCCCTTCGGTGAGTTCGCGCATCACCGTGAGGAGCTCGTGGAGATCCGTGGGGCGAAATGCCTCGCTCACGTGAGAACGTGACGAGCCCCGCGCACCCGGGTTCACGGAACCCGAAGGTCTCCATCGTTGAGGTCTTTCGATTGATGTCCGGGGCATGATCCTTCCCAGAGATCTCAGGTCATACGTCGGGGTCACACGTCGGGGTCACACGTCGGGGTCACACGTCGGGGTCACACGTCGGGGTCACACGTCGGGGACGAGTCCATCAGGGGGACGCCGAGGTGCTCGGCATCGGCCCGCGGTGGCGCGGCAGGTGGTGACGGTGTTCCCTAGCTCCAGTGAGGCGCCGGTGAGGCGGGGTCCGTGGTCTCGAGGACAGGACCCGAAGATCAGGATCAAGGAAAGGCTTCGCGGTGTCCAGAGAACATTTTTCGTTTTGCCAAGTCGGGACGCCTCATAGGTTTCGCGGTCGTGATGACGTGAGCCTCGCTCACGATCGAGGCAAGAGGCTCGCTTTGAGCCACTCCCATACCGCCGCGATGCGGGGTACGTCTCGAAGTGCACGATGCCCGACCAGCCACAGTGAGCCTTCCGGGAGCGCCGCCAGCGAGCGTCGTAGTCGAGGCGTGCAATCGATCGCCGTGAGGCCCGGGAGATCGGCGTAGGGCCGAGGCGCCAGCATCGCTCCCAGGCCGGCTCGGATCGCACTGAGCTGGGCGCTCATACTGCTGGTCTCTAGCACCACACACTCTCGTGGCACGTGCTCGTCGATCCACTGGGCATCGGGAAGGTGTGAGAGTTCTTCGCCCCAAGTGACCCAACGGGTCTGGGTCGTCCTTCGCAGCACACCCACCGCAGCCGCGTGTCGAGGTGACGCGATGATCGAGTAGGGCTGAGAAACTAGCCGGGTCGCGACCAGATCTCCGGTGGTCGGTCGGGAGATGCGGAGCGCCAGGTCCGCCTCGTAGCGGGTGAGATCCGCATACCCGATGCTCGACACCAGTTGAATCCTCAGGCGCGGGTAGATCCGCACCAGGTCGACCAACGCGGGTGCAAGGAAGGGATCGATGAAGCCCGGAGGGGCCGTGATCCGCACCACCCCTTCCGGGTCGACCTCGAAGCCCGAAAGACCGCGAGCAAATCCCCGGGCGGCCTGCTCCATGCGCTCGGCAAAGGGCAACAGCTGCTCGGCGGCGGCCGTGGGCCGGGTGCCCTCCGGGGTGCGATCGAACAGATGAGCGCATAGCAGCGTCTCCAGCGCTCCCAGTCGCCGCGAGACGGTGGAGATGTTGACCCCGAGCTCAACGGCCGCTTGCTTGAGCGATCCCGCGCGAAACAGGGCCAGCAGCACCTTGAGGTCGTCCCATCGTAGATCGTCTTCTGCTATTTGCAAAATTGCAAACCTCGGTCGAAATTTAGCCAAACGACAAGCAGGAAAGCAAATCCCATGCTGACGGCATGAACGAGATCCACACCGTCATCGGCGCCGGTCAGGTCGGCGTACAGCTCGCCCGTCTGTTGGCCCAAGCTGGGCATCGAGTTCGGTTGATCCGTCGCCGTCCGGCCGGGGCGGAGATCCCCGGGGTGACGTGGATGCAGGGTGACGTGACCGATCGAGCCTTTGCTGATCATGCGTGCCGGGGTGCGACCGCCGTCTACAATTGCGCCAACCCGCCCGACTACCATCGCTGGCACGGGGTCATCGAGCCGCTGTTTCGGGCGACCTGGGAGGCGGCGGGTCGTGCCGGGGCCCGGTTGGTCCAGCTCGACAACCTCTACATGATAGGCCGGCCCGCAGACGTACCCTTCGACGAGCGCACCCCCATGCAGCCGTGCAGTCGCAAGGGGGAGCTTCGCATGCAGCTGGTGGACGAGCTACGGCAAGCGCACCGACGGGGTGACGTAGAGGCCACGTGGGGTCGCGCCTCCGACTACTTTGGGCCGGACACCCCGAATGCGGCCGTCTTGCGGCCCGATGTCTATGACCGCTTGTTTCGGGGGGGATCGATCTATGTGTTCGGTGACCCTGATATGCTCCACAGCTACTCGTATACGCCCGACGTGGCGCGGGGGCTGGCCGTGCTCGGTACCGAGCCCGCGGCCCCGGGACGGATCTGGCACCTACCGGTGGCGGCCCAGCTGACCACCCGCGAGCTGCTGGAGCGCTTTGCGGACCGTGCGGGCACCCGCATCAAGGTGCGTCGTGTGCCGCAGTGGGCCTTGCGTACCGTGGGCGTGGTCGTCCCGCTGATGTCTGCTCTGGCCGAGATGACTTACCAATGGCAGGTGCCCTACCTGATGGATGACGGTGAGTTTCGGCGGACCTTCGGTGTCGAGCCTACGCCGTTGCCAGAGGCGATCGACGCCACCTTGGCGTCGGTGACTCGCTCGAAGGCGGCTTGACGGCGGCTTGAAGGCGGCTTGATGGTGCAAAGAGACTCCTCCTCGACCGCGGTTGAACCAAAGGGGACGTCGAGCGACTCCAAGCTCGCGGATGATGCCGGCTGCTCACGCGTGGAGAGTCATGGGAGCGCTCCTGGTGGGCTCGCTTGCCGCTTGTACCGGGCGCGAAGCTCCGCATCCAACGGCCGCCAGTGCGCTCGAGCCGATCGTCTACGAGTGCCGCGATCCATCGTTGGTCGACCGGGGAGTCGACCACCGCGCTGACCTGGGAACCTCGGCCTATCATTTCGAGATCGACGGAGACGAGCGCAGGCCGTGGTCCGTCTCGATGACAGGGCGTTCGCGGACTATCGAGCCCGGCGACGTCGTGCGGGTGGAGGACCTACCGATGGTGCTCGGCAAGCCGGGGCACTACCACTATTTCGTGGAGGACGAGGGCCGGCGGGTGATGCTCTCGGTCGACGACGGGCCACGGCAGCAGGTGGCGCTCGCGGTCACGTCAGTCGACCAGATCGCCGCCCTGACCGAGCAAGAGCGCGCAGATCTTCGCGGGGTCCGGCTGCTCGGCTGGGGCCCGGCGTGGGGAGCCGAGCTGTCGCGTCTTGCCCTGGAGCGCGTCGTGGTTGCCTACGATCGCAGCGATCTCCTCACCGGCGTGCGTGTCTCGGAGCCGCCCCATGTGCCGCCCGGGCTCCCGGTCGGCTTGCGGTACCTTGAGCTGGGGACCTGGGTTTTGGGCGCGCCGGCGCTCGACGAGCCGGCGCGGGGGCTCCCAGGGCTCGCTCGGTTGTCTGGCTTGCGCTACCTGAGCATCGACACCTCGGCCGCCAGTAGTCTCGATCGAACGTCCTTTGATGCTCGCTGGATCCGCGGGTTGAGTGCGCTCGAGGTCCTGCGGCTCGACGTGTGGGGGCGGAGGGTCGACCACCTCGATGCGCTCGGCGATCTCGGTCAGCTGCGTGTCCTCGATGTCTCTGCGCTCCGCGAGCTGAGCGATCTGGGCTTCGTCTCGTCGCTAGAGCACCTGCGTGTCCTCGATGTGCACGGTGCCGGGGTGCAGAGCCTCGCTCCGCTCTCGGGTCATCCGGCGCTCGAGGTGCTCGAGGCTCACGGCAACCCGATCACCGAGCTTCCCGCCGTGCCGCCTCCGAGGCTCCGCAGCGTGTCCTTGATGTCGACCAAGCTCACCGCGGCGGCGGTGGATGCCTTTGCCCAGCGGGTGCCGGGGGCTCACATCACCCATCGTCCCAATCAGGCGCTCGCCGACACCCTCGCCTGTGCCGACCGCATCCGGGTACGCACCGGGGGTCTGTGCCACCGCCGTCGCGAGGACGAGCGGATCCTGTTCGAGGTGACCGACGCCGCGGCGGTCGAGCGGGCCCGGCCGCTGTTTCGGGTTGCCGAGGATGAGCTGCTCGGCACGTGTATGTGCTGCGGCGAGCCGACGATCGAGCTCTATCGCGGAGATAGCCTGATCGCCGAGGTCGGCTTCCACCACGGCAAGAGCCTGCGCTGGCGCGGGTGGCCCTCGGACGGGTTACTGGCCGACGCCGGAGCGCTGTGCACCTGGATGGAGGCGCACGGGGCCAAGGGCGTCTGCGACGAAGAGTGACGACCGTAGGGGCTCGCTGGGCTCGGTCAGCCGCCGCCGGGGGTGCTGGGCTCGCCCATCCGGAACCCGCCCTTGGCCTTGGCGCTGCCGCCATTGCGGTTGCGGCTGCCGTCGGCGTCGGCGTCGTCGGTCAGGTTCTCGTCGAGCTTGAACGTGGGCTTGCGGTTGGGATCGCAGTCGGGCGGAGGCCCGAACCCGCTGGCGTCGAAGGTCCACGAGAGATCGCCCTTCTTGCGCGGTCGGCCGTTGGCGTTGCGATCGGCCTGGGCCTCGATCCGAACGGTGTGCTCGCCGTTACGCGCGGGCGTGCAATACGACAGTAGATAGAAGCGCTTGGTGTGCGCCTCGATCCGCTGGGCCACCGTTTCGAACGCCATCTGCACGCTGGCGTCGTCCTCGACCAGCTCGGTGCCGTCGCGCCCGATCTGCGACAGGCTCTGCTCCTCGATCTCGGCCCCCACCCCGATCGCGAAGATCTCGAAGTTCGAGTACTCCTCCTTGTCGAGGGCCTCCAACATCTCCTCGCGGCTGACCCGGGCCGCCCGGTCGGTGCCGTCGGAGAACACCACCAGGGTTCCGAACTTCAGCGCGCGCTTGTCCTTGTCGAGATCCTCGCGCAGCACCTCCAGGCCATCGACGATCGCCCCGTGCAGGTTGGTCGAGGGGTCACGCGCCTTGTAGGTGCGCAGGCCCTCCAGGCCGCCCTCGACCGAGGCCTTGGCCTCGGTGAAGCGGACCACCGAGCGGATGTCCTCGCCGCCGTCGAACGCGTAGACGGCCACCTTCTGCGACTGCCCGACCCGATCGACGAAGCCCTGCGCCGCGTCGACCACCAGGTCGGCCGAGCCCGACTCGGTGATGCTGCCGCTCATGTCCAGCAGCAGCAGCGTGTACATCACGGCGGCGACGTCGGGGTTTTGGATCGTCTGCTTGCTCTCGAACGTGGAGACTAGCTGGTCGTCCTCGTAGATCGCGAAGTCTTCGGCCTCGAGCCCGGCCACCGGCTCGCCGTCTTTTTCCTCCACGGTAAAGAACACCCAGACATTGTTGGGCTTCTTGTCGTCGGAGTTGAGGCGAGTGACCTGCAGGCTGCCGCAGCTCATCGAGCACAGGCCCAGCCCGAGGGCCAAAGCGAGCCCGGTCCAGCAGGATGGGCGACGACGGGAAGAATGGAGCGCGTGCATGGTGGGACCGCGAAGGCCGGGAGGATAGCAGGACCTTCGCGTTCGTCTCGTCGACGGCGCGCGACCTCGCGTTTTTGTGGCGTGGCTGGCGCGAAGGGACGCTGCGTGGCTTCGTTTTCGCGATTCCGGGCCCGGTGGACGGCTTCATCGCGCCGAAGCTCGGCATCTTGCCCGTTGAGCTTGCTGTTGGCGAGCAAGGCGAGGTCGCCGTTGCCGTCATCGGGGAGGTCCGGGGGCCGCCGAGCGAGCGGTTGGATTGGGGTTGGATTGGGGACATCTCGGAGCCCAACGAGTTGAATCGCGCAGTTCGGATCACCATCGATCGAGGCGAGAATTCGCGCAGGCCGGTCATCTTCGATCTTCGGGGATGTGGGGGAAGCTCGTCGAGATCGAGCGAGAGCTGGTTCGCGACGCGAGCTCGTTTCTGCGACCCGATTTTTCTTGCCTCGAAGTGAACCAATTTCGAGTCAGCTCTCACTACCATCGAGGGTCTCGTCTACGGTGCGCGGCCAGGACGAAAGCGAGCCGGCTGGTCAGCATGGGACGAAGTTACCGAATTTCTGCTGGCCATGTGGATCATTACCCTTATGCTCGTGTCTCGTTGGGTTCGACCAAGACAGCTGACTTTCGGGTGATCTAAGCAAGACTGAAGGCCCTACATCATGTGGTCATGTGTATGGCGGAGTTACTCGTCCGCCGCTCACTTGCCATTGCATACAAGAGAACGAGATCGTCGATGAGTGAACGAATGGATGTCCCCGCTCGAGCCTTTACCCTTCGCGGCACGGTATTCAACGAGGGGGTGGGTCCCAGCGCGCCCGATGGCCTCCGGGTCGTTGCCGTCGATCAAGAAGACGGCAACAGTAATGTCATCGTCACCGCGACGACCAAAGCCGGAGCCTTCGAGCTGGCGTTCACCGAGGCGCAGACCACCGCGCTGCTGCAGGAGCCGGCGCTCAACAGCGTCTGGAGCGGCTCGGTTTCGTTTCATGTGAGCGTGTTCAACGGCGACGTCCTGCTCACCACGTCGAGCCAGCCTCTCACGCTCGGTGATCTGGTGCTCGGGCAGCTCCCCCAGGTGCTCACCGTCGATCTCACGGGCACCGCGGCAACGTCCTTCGTGGTCTCGGGCCGCGTTCTCGATGGTCGCGGTCAGCCTCGAGGCGGGGGGATCATCTCCCTGATGCGGCTCGATGTCGGACAGAGCACCTCGCTGGGGATCGTTACGGCCGACAACACCGGGGCGTTCTCGATCACCTATGCGGGTAGCGAGAGCTCGATCCCCGCCGCGCCGCGGCTGGATCTCCAGCTCATCGCCTACGACGAACTCAACGTGGAGATCGGCCGCACGCCGGTGATCTTCGATCCGGCGCCCGATCTGCGGATCGACATCATCACCGCCGAGGCCTACGAGGGGCGCAGCGAGTACGCGCGCATCGAGCAGGCGCTGACCGACGTCATCGGCGACGTTGCGCCGCATCAGCTCACGGCGGCCGACCTCGAGCTGGTGGCGAAGCGGGCCGAGATCTACCCGCTGCACCTGGCCAAGTACATCCAGGCCGCTCGCCTCGCGGAGGGGCGTATCGTGGGGGCGCCCACGTTCTATGCGCTGCTGCGGGCGGAGCTGCCCGCCGAGCTGCCCGCCTTGCTGGCTCGGGCGCCCGGCGAGCTCGGGGAGGCGCTCACGCGCGCCTACGAGGAGAACCTCATCTCGCCGCCGGCCGATAGCGACACCTCGGCGGCGGTCGATGCCCAGGTCACCGCGCTGCGGGCCCTGATCGTCAGCGGGTCGATGGCTCCGGCGGCGTCCGGCGTCGCTGGCCTGCGGGAGATGCTCGACGTCAGCGGGCTGCCGGAGGCCAAGCTTCGCGTGTGGATGGGCCACTGGCTCGAGCACGAAGGCGACCAGGCGTCGTTTTGGAGCACGGTCGAGGCCGATCCCACCTTCACCGCGGCCGAGGTGGCGAGCCTGCGCTTCGCGGCCGACAGCGGCGCGCTCACGGGTCGCTTCGTCCCCGCCATGGTGGCCATCGAGTCCCAGCGTGCCGCCGGCGCGGTCGCGGAGGTCGCCGACTTGGTCCAATGGGACGTCGCCGACTGGGTCACCCTGCTGACCCCGGTGGGAGCCCCCGATCGGGTCCCGGGGCAGGACACCGCCGAGAAGGTGGCCAACTATGCGGTCGAGCTCAACCGGGCCCTCGGCGAACGCCACCCGTCGCGGCGGCTCGCTCGTCGCCTCGAGCGGGATTCCCCGGCGTGGGGGGCCGGGGTGATGGAGTTCATCGACGCAAACCCCGACTTCGACATCGACACGACCGTGGTGGCGGCATACTTGCAGCAGAACCCGGGGAGCCTGCCCGGAGGATTCGATCCGGCCCAGACCGAGTCGAACCTCAAGGACATCCAACGCATTCACCGGATCACGCCCCGATTCGAGCGCTATGAGGTCACCCGGGCCATCCTCGATGCGGGCTTCACATCGGCGAGCCAGATCGTCCGACTCGGCAAGACCGGGTTCGCGGCGGCCATGGCGGGCGCGCTGTCGGGCGCCCACTCGGTCCACGACGAGCCGACCCTCGTCGGCATGCTCTACGGGGCCGCGGTGCACAAGCACGGCATGTCCGTAGCCGTGATGTCGCAGTACGGGGTTGCGTTCAACACCGAGGCCGTCCCGGGGATCCCCGCCCTGCAGTTCACCGATGGCGGTGAGTCGGGGGCCGCGACGCTCGCGGATCTGTTCGGGTCGTTGGACTACTGCGCCTGCGAGCACTGCCGCTCGGTGTTCAGCCCCGCGGCGTACCTGGTGGATCTGCTCGCCCTGCTCCAGGGGATCCCGGCCAGCGTTCAGCCCAACGCGCTCGAGGTGCTCCGGGCTCGCCGCGCGGACATCATGGGCCTGGAGCTGTCGTGCACCAACACCAACACGGTGTTGCCCTATATCGACCTGGTCACCGAGCTGCTCGAGCAGCGAGTGGTCGCGCCCGCGGCCGCGCTCTTTCCCCGGCAGACCACCCGCTCGGCCGCGGAGCTCCGCCTCGATCCCGAGCACCGCGACGACACGGCGTACGATGCTCCGGCGACGGCCGTCTTCCCGTGGTCGCTGCCCGTCGGCGTGCCGTCCGAGGAATTGCGCGAGTATGCCCAGCAGCTCGGCGTTCCCCGGGTCGAGGCCATGCGGACCCTTCGCAGCATGTCGGGGACGCCGAGCGTCGAGGACGTCGCCGCGGAGGCCCTGGGGCTCACGCGCCAGGCCGCCCACGTGCTCAGCGGGGACACCATGTTCGGGGCCGGCGTGTTGCCGACCCCGGTCGACGCCGCGTGGGGCATGGCCGGCGTCGTGGGCTTCGATCAGGTGCTCGCCGGGGATCTACGGCAGCTGCTCGACCGCGCGGGGCTCGACTTCGACGAGCTGGTCGCGCTGCTCGACACCGCATACGTCGACCCCGGTGGGCTCATCGTGCTCGACTACGCGGGTGGCAGCCCGAGCTGTGATCTCGACGACATCTCGCTGCTCAACGTGACCCCGGCGGTGCTCGACCGGCTGCACCGCTTCGTGCGGCTGGGTCGGGTCACGGGGCGCCCGCGCGACGAGCTGCTGCTCACCCTCGACGTGCTCGGCGGCGGCACGCTCGATGGCGCCTACCTGGTTGCGCTGGGTGACCTCATGCTCGTCGAGCAGCGGCTGGGCCTGACTCCGGCCGAGGCCTGCACGCTGTGGCACGACCTCTCGGTCGTCTCGTACGGCGGCAACCCCTCGGTCTTCACCTCGATCTATCAAAACCCGCTGCTCGCCCGCGAGCCCGATCCGGCGTTCGATCTGGTCGGCTCCGATCTCGCCGGGGGGGTCGACCTCACCGCCTCGCACCACGCGTCCATTCGTGCGGCGCTGGGGCTGAACGACGCCGACCTGCTGCGGCTGATCGACCAGGTGCTGCCGGCCAACCCCACGCTCGACGTCGCGAACTTGTCCACGTTGTACCGGCACGCCCGGCTCGCGCGGGTGCTGCGGCTGAGCATCGACGATCTGCTCCGCGCGCGGGCGCTGCTCGCCGACAACCCGTTCCAGAGCCCGTTGCGATCGATCGCCTTCGCCGACGCCATCGAGGAGATCCGGGCCTCGGGCACGAGCATCGAGCAGCTGGACTACCTGTGCCGGCACCAGTTCTCCCCAGACACCAACCTCCACCCGACCGACGAGCGGACAGCCGAGGTCATCGCCGAGATCACCGCCGGGGTCGCCGAGCTCGAGGGGCTGCTCACCATCGAGGGAGAGCCGGAGGTGCTCGCTCGGCTCCACCTGCAGGCGGTGTTCGGTGATCCACTGGTGGTCGAGAACTGGGTCCGAGTCCTCGCGCTCGGATCGCTGGAGGGGCCCGACCAGGCGAGCCTCGAGGGCGATCTCCAGGCGGTCGGGATCGACCCCGGGTGGGTGGGCAGTACGCTGGTGCTGGCGTACCCCAGCGGACAGCACCAGGCGACGGTCGATCGACTGGTCGCGCACCGTCGGCAGGTGGGCCTTCGGGCCGTGGTCGCGAGCGTGCTGTCGGCCGCGCTGGGCATCGACCCGGGGGCGGCCGCCCTGCTCGCGTCGGAGATCCTCACGGTCGATGTCGCGGCCACGCCCACCAGCGTCCACGACGTGCTGGTCGACGCCACCCTGCTGTCGGCCGACCAGAGCCCGGGCCCGGAGCAGGTCGACGCCTTCGTCCGGGCCCACAAGGCGGCCCAGATCGTCGCCGGGCTGGAGATCGCCACCGCGGATCTCAGCTGGTACTTCGGCGATCCGACCGCGCCCCAGGCGATGGATCTGGGCGCCTTGCCCCTGGCTCCGGCGGCCAGCGGCACGGCCCAGCTGTCCGGCTGGCGTCGGATCCACCGGGGCCGGCTCCTCCAGGAGTCGTTCTCTGCCGCGGACAATGCCATCGAGCGGGCGTCGGTGGAGGTCGATCTCGACGCCGCCATCGACGTGCTCGTGACCCACTCGGCCTGGGGTCGAGGCGACCTGGTGTGGGCCACCGGGCCCGGGGTGCTCGCGATCGATCCCGCCAACCCGACCTCACTGGCCGATCCCGGGGTCATGGAGCGCATTCGTGACGCGATGGATCTGGTGCGACGTACCGGGGTCGACGCCGAGCAGATCGCGTCCTGGGTCACCGGCGAGCCCGACGCGGCCGCGGCCCGAGCGGCCCGGCGGGCCCTCCGGGCGCGCTACGACGACTCGCGGTGGCCCGACGTCATCCGCCCCATAGCGGATCGCCTCCGGGAGATCCGGCGCGATGCCCTCATGGCCACCCTGCTCGGTCGCGGCGATTTCGCCGACGAGGCCGCGGTCTACGAGCACTTCTTGGTCGATCCCGACATGAGCGCGTGCATGCTCACCTCGCGGGTCAAGCTCGCGATCAGCTCCGCCCAATTGCTGGTGCAGCGAGGCCTGATGCACCTCGAGGCGGCCGAGTTCAGCGTCGATCCCGAGGTCGCGGAGCGCTGGGACTGGATGAAGAACTATCGAGTATGGGAGGCCAACCGCAAGGTCTTCTTCTACCCGCAGAACTGGATCGAGCCCGAGCTGCGCGACGACAAGTCGCCGTTCTTTCGCGAGCTCGAGCAGCAGCTCGATCAGGGCGATCTCACCGATTCCAACGTGGAGCAGGCCCTCAAGGACTACCTGTACAAGCTCCACGACGTCTCTCAGCTCGACGTGGTCGCCATCCACCAAGAGCTCCCGCCCGCCGGGGGGCAGATCGTTCACGTCATCGGTCGGACCCGGGGCAAGCCTCGCCGGCACTTCTATCGTCGGCGCCACGACGATCTGTACTGGACGCCGTGGGAGGCGGTGCCGCTGGAGATGAACGACGACCAGGTCCTGGCCGCGATCCACAACCGCCGCCTGTTCCTGTTCTGGGTCGAATTCATGGAGGAGCGCCCCGAGCAGGAGGATGGAGCCGGGGCGCCCCGGCTCCGCGTGGTCATCGCCTGGAGCGAGTACCGCGACGGCGTGTGGAGCCCCAAGCACGTCAGCGATCCCAGCCACGGGCTCCTGGCCGAGGGGACTGGTCGCTCTCAGATCGTGCTGGTCAGCTTGAGCGTCGGGCACACCCTGTTCATCGACGTCGTGCGTGACCCAGGCGATGGCTTTGGGGGCGAGGTCTTCACCACGTTCTACTACGATGATTGTCTCGATCTGCTCGCGGAGACTTCACCGTCGGGGTTCGAGTACAGCCACGACCACCTGGGGAAGGTCGCGAATCGCCGGATCCGTGCCCAGCAGCAGTGGACCAAGTCGGATTGGGTAGGGGCCTTGTCTTTGTCGCGCAAGGTGATCCTCCCGGAGCTCGGCTACACGACCCGCAACCTGATCACGAACGCCAGATTTCATCGGGTCACGTTGACTCATCAAAAGCCGTTCGACGATGGCCTTACCCCGGCGGTCTTCGACAATGGGGACCACTCGCTATACATCGTGCCCGCATGGGTCTACGCACGGGTGCCACAGACACCGCCCGGAAACACGCCGGTGCCGCTCGTGGTCGACCCTCATATCGACGATGTCGTCGTGGCCGAGCCGTGGGGGGGCGAGATCCCTGGAGTGGGCGTAGTCGTCGGCGGGAAGGTGTTCAGCCCGTCGCCCGCGGTGGGGGCCAAGAAGATCCTCGGCCAGGCCACCCAGACCGTCGAGGCAGGGATCACCGAGTGGGTGGCGGATGGCCACCCCGCGGAGGCCATGGCGCTCGAGTGGACCCTGGGCTATCGCCTCGATCCCTTTCATCATCCGTACACTTGTAGCCTGCGGACCGATCTCAACCACCACGGGATCGAGGGGGTCGTGGGGACCAAGAGCCGCCACCGGCGGCAGCTGACCAAGGAGCAGGATTTCTCGCCCCCCGGCGAGCCTCCCGGTGACGGTCCGCGGCTCACCTCGTATGTAGCCCCGCCATTCCCGGTGGAAGATTTCGACTTCACGTTCGGCGGCGCGTACAGCGTCTACAACTGGGAGTTGTTCTTTCACGTGCCGCTCTACATCGCCGAGCGGCTGCGACGCGAGCAGCGCTTCGAGCAGGCTCAGCGCTGGTACCACTTCGTGTTCGATCCGCTCGCCGGGGTCGAGCCCGGGGTCGACGGGCCGGAGCGCTTCTGGAACGTCAAGCCGCTGTTCGTCGAGACCCGGGACGGCCCCCTCGATGTCATCAAGTCGATCTTCAGCGACGATGGCTTGGCCGGCGATCCCCTGACGGTCCTGAACTTCCTCGCCAGCGTGTACCAGTGGCTGAAGAATCCCTTCAGCCCCCACGCGATCGCCCGGGTTCGCTCGGGTACCTATCGGTGGACGACGCTGCGCAAGTACCTGGACAACCTCCTTGAGTGGGCCGACTCGCGGTTCCGCCGGGACACGATCGAGTCGATCAACGAGGCGATGCAGCTTTATGTGCTCGCGGCCTCGATCCTCGGCCCTCGGCCCCAGCGGCTGCCCGAGCTCGACGCACCCTCGCGGACCTACGACGAGCTCGACTTCCCCGCGCTCTTCGGGGGGCTGACCGAGCTCGAGGGCTTCTTGCCGGCGCCTCCGGCCGACATCGACTGGGAGGCCGCCTTCCCGCCCGAGGAGCCCCCGGCCCCGGTGTGGTGGTACTTCTGCGTGCCGCCCAACGACCAGCTGCTGGCCTACTGGGATACCGTGGCCGATCGGCTGTTCAAGATCCGGCACTGCCAGAACATCGACGGGGTGACCCGACAGCTGCCGTTGTTCGAGCCGCCCATCGATCCCGCCTTGCTCGTCAAGGCACGGGCCGCGGGTCTCGACTTGTCCTCGGTGCTCGATTCCCTCAACGCGCCCATGCCTCACCATCGCTACCGGGTGCTGGCCGCCCGGGCGATCGAGCTGTGCGCAGACGTGCGGAGCTTGGGCTCCGCCCTGCTCCAGGCGCTGGAGAAGAAGGACGCCGAGCAGCTCTCCCAGCTGCGCGCCAAGCACGAGCTCGCGCTCTCCGAGCTGGTCAAGTCGACGCGGCAAGAGCAGATCCGTGAGGCCGAGGCGGCGATCTCGGTCCTCGACGCGCAGGTTCAGACCGTGGCCGCGCGCCAGCTCTACTATGCCAGCAAGGAGAAGCGCAGCGGTCGAGAGAAGACCCACCTCGACAAGCTCAAGCTCTCGAGCCAGCTGATGATCGGCGGGCAGTCGGTCAAGCTGGCCGGGAACATCATCAAGCTGCTGATCCCCACGATCCAGGCGGGCACGGGCTTCTTCGCCAAGCTGGGCGGGGAGCTCTTCGGCGGGATCCTCGACACCGTGGGCGATGCCCTCAACATGGGCTCCGCCATCGTCCGCAACCAGGCCGAGCGCCAGCAGATCAACGCCGGCTACGATCGGCGCTGGGAGGACTGGCAGTTCCAGGCCGAGCAGGCTCGCCTCGAGCGGCTCGCCATCAACCAGCAGAAGGTGGCGGCCGAGATCCGGGTGGAGGTCGCCCGCTCCGAGCTGCGCAACCATGAGCGACAGATCGAGCACTCGGAGGCCTTCGAGCTGGCGCTGCGCAACAAGTACACCAACGACCAGCTCTACGCCTGGATGATCGGCCAGGTCTCCGCGCTCTACTTTCAGTCGTACAAGCTCGCCCACGAGATGGCCAAGAAGGCCGAGCGGGCGCTGCAGTGGGAGCTGGCCACGAGCGATTCCTTCGTGGAGTTCGGCTACTGGGACGGCCTGCACGACGGCCTGATGGCGGGCGAGCGCCTCCAGCTCGACCTTCGGCGCATGGAGGCGGCCTATCTGGACCGCAACGTACGCGAGCACGAGGTGACCAAGCGCGTGTCCCTGCGGCAGCTCGATCCCACCGCGCTGCTGGACCTGCGGGAGACCGGCAGCTGCGAGTTCAGCCTGCCCGAGGTGCTCTTCGATCTCGACCATCCCGGCCACTACATGCGCCGGATCAAGGCGGTCCGCCTGAGCATCCCGGCGGTAGTCGGGCCACACACCTCGCTGGGGGCCAAGCTCACGCTCCTGGGGGATCGGCTGCGGGTGTCGACCAACACCGGGGGTGGCTATGCGCCCGACGAGATGACGATCCACGAGGACTCGCGGTTCCGCATAGGCTATGGCGGCACCTCGTCGATCGCGACCAGTCACGGCCGCGAGGATTCCGGGATGTTCCAGCTCGATTTCAGGGACGAGCGCTTCCTGCCGTTCGAGGGCACCGGCGCGGTGAGCTCCTGGCGCCTCGAGCTGCCCGACTCGGTGAGGCAGTTCGACTATGACTCGATCTCCGACGTGGAGATCCAGGTGCACTACACCGCCCGCGATGGGGGCAACACCTTGCGGACGACGGTGGAGAGCCACGTGGCCAGCACGCTGAGCAGCGAGCTGCAGGCGGCCAGCGCCAACGGCCTGGTGATGGCGCTCAGCGCCAAGGCGGCGTTCCCTGTGGAGTGGGAGCGGTTCCTCTACCCGGCGGCCGGGCAAGAGGGCGCCCCGCTGGAGATCCCGATCGATCTCGAGCGCTTTGCCTACGTGTTCCGCTCGCGGCAGCCCCATGTGATCGGGGTGCGCACGATCTTCATCGCGCGCGACGAGGCCAGCGGGGTCTTCTCCGGGGCTCCGGCCAGCGCGACCATCACCCCGCCGGGGCAAGCTTCGGTCCCGATCTCGCTCGCTATGGCGGGGGTCAACGTGGACGGATCGGCCAACGTCCCGGCCGTCGCCGTGGGTGCTGATCCGTGGCTGCTGGCGGTCGACACGCTGACCATCGATCAACCGGGAGCGGTGCGGGATCTGATGGTCCTCGTCGACTTCCAGCTCGGAGCCTGAGCCATGTCCGACGCTCGCGATCTCCACCCGAGCCTGGCCCCCTTCGGGGGGTCGGCCCCGGTCTCACCCGAGCGCCCGGCTGGTGCCGAGGGCTCCAGCGATCCTGCAATCCCGGGGATGGCTTCGGGCGGTGACGCCTCGGAGTCGACCCCCGCCGAGGCGCGCGACTGGGTGCCGACGCTCGAGCTCCCCACCGGGGGCGGGTCCGTCCAGGGCATCGGCGAGAAGTTCGAGGCCAACGCGTTCACCGGCTCGGGCTCGCTGTCCGTGCCGCTGGCCTTGTCACCGGGACGAGGGGGCTTCGGGCCCGCGCTCTCGCTGGCCTATGCATCGGGGGCGGGCAACGGTCCGTTCGGTGTGGGCTGGAGCCTCGGCGTGCCTTCGATCCGGCGCAAGACCGACCAGCAGCTGCCGCGCTACGAAGACGGTCGCCAGAGCGATACGTTCGTGCTCGCGGGCGCCGAGGATCTGGTGCCGTTGCTCGACGGTAGCGGTCAGCGGGTCGTGCTCGAGCATGTCGACCACCTGGTCCATCTCTACAGGCCCCGGGTCGAGGGGGGCTTCGCTCGGATCGAGCGCTGGGTCCGTAGCAGCGATGGGCAGACCCACTGGCGGGTGATCGACCGGAACAACGTGACCTCCTGGCTTGGTCGCGATGCGGCCAGCCGTGTCACCGACCCCGAGGAACCCTCGCGTGTCTTCGAGTGGTTGCTCGAGGAGGTCCGCGACGACCGGGGCAACGTCGCCCGCTACGAGTACAAGCCCGAGGACGCCCACGTCACGGGGACGGGGAGCGTGTTCGAGAACAACCGCGCGCCGACGGCCGGCCAGTACCTCAAGCGGATCGTCTACGGCAACCGCGTGGCCGACGTGGCCGACGACTGGGCGTTCGAGGTCGTACTCGACTACGGAGAGCACGGCACGGTCGACGCGGGGACCGAAGAGGTGTTTGTGACCCCGGCGGAGGATCGGGCCTGGCCGCTGCGGAGCGACCCGTTCTCGTCGTTTCGGGCGGGCTTTGACGTTCGCACGCGCCGACGGTGCCAGCGGGTGCTCATGTTCCATCGCTTCGACGAGCTGGGTCCCGAGCCTACCCTCGTACGCTCGGTCGATCTGGGCTACGACGAGGCGAGCCACCTCGCCAAGCTGGTGATGATTACCGCGCGCTCGTACGAGCGCAACCCCGGGACGGGTGGCTATGTCGCCGTCGACTTCCCGCCTGTCGAGCTCGAGTACACCTCGGATTCCATCGCGCCGCGCTGGGGGACGCTTGAGCAGGAGTCGATGGACGACCTGCCCGAGGGGATCGACGGCCAGCGCTACCGGCTGGCCGACGTCGACGGAGAGGGGCTCCCTGGGGTGCTCACCCAGCAGGCCGGGGCGCTCTACTACAAAGCGCCCCGCGGGCAGGGCCGCTTCGGCAAGCTGCAGGTGCTGGGCGAGCAGCCATCGACCGCTCGGCTGGGAGAAGGCGCGCTGCTCACCGACGTCGACGGGGATGGTCGGCTCGAGCTGGTGTCCCGCACGGCCAGCGCCGGTTCGTACGCGCGTCGGGCTAGCGGCGGTGGCTGGGAGAGCTTCGTCGCCTTCGAGCAGGTCCCCTCGATCGACTGGGGCGATCCCCAGCTGCGCGAGCTCGATCTCGACGGTGACGGGCGGGCCGACGTCCTGATCGCGCGCGACGACTACTTCATCTGGTATCCCTCGCGCGGCCAAGCGGGCTACGGAGAGCCGTGCATCGTGCCCAAGCCGTCCGACGAGCAGGAGGGCCCGGCCATCGTGTTCTCGGACGGCCGAGGGTCGATCGTCCTCGGCGATATGACCGGGGATGGGTTGCGCGACATCGTGCGGGTGGAGAACGGCGCGGTCCACTACTGGCCCAACCTCGGGCACGGCCGCTTTGGCCGGCGGGTGACGATGGACGGCGCGCCCGTGTTCGCGGCTCCCGATCTCTTTTCTCCGAGTCGGCTGCGCTTGGCCGACGTCGACGGCAGCGGGACGGCCGACCTCGTCTACCTCGATCAAGATGGTGCGCGACTGTGGCTCAACCGGTCGGGCAATGGGTTCTCGCCCCCGGTCGAGCTCACCGGGTTCCCCGGGGTCGACGGGGCGACTGCGGTGGAGGTCTACGATCTGCTCGGCCAGGGGACCGCGTGTCTCTTGTGGTCCACCGGGTCTAGCTGGGCCCGCCCGCACGCGGTGCAGTACCTCGAGCTGCTCCCGCAAAAGCCCCACCTGCTGCGGTCGGTCGTCAACAACATGGGCCTGGAGATCCGCCTCGAGTACGAGGCGAGCACCACCCAGTACCTACGCGATGTAGAGGCGGGGCGGCCGTGGATCACTCGGCTGCCGTTTCCCACCCACGTCGTCACCCGCGTCGAGCACTACGACGCGATCGCGCGGCGTCGTACGGTGCAGCGCTATGCCTACCACCATGGCTACTACGACGGCCTCGAGCGGGAGATGCGGGGCTTTGCCATGGTCGAGCGCTGGGACACGGAGTCCTTCGAGGATTTCAACCATCCCGGTCTGTTCAGCCTGGAGCTCTTCGACACGGTCGAGTCGAACCTGCACCAGCCTCCGGTCCTCACCCGCACCTGGTTTCATACCGGGGCGTTCCTCGGCCGCGAGCGGATCTCCCGGTTGCTGGCCGAGGAGTACTGGGATGGTGATCCCCTGGCGCCGACCTTGGCCGACACCGTGCTGCCCGCCGATCTGAGCGCGGGTCAGAGTGCCGAGGCCTGCCGGGCGCTACGCGGGACGACGCTGCGCTCCGAGGTCTACGCGCTCGACGGGAGCCCCGAGCAAGACCTGCCGTACACGGTGAGCGAGCAGAACTTCGCGATCCGCCGGCTACAACCCCGGGGGCACAACGAGTACGCCGTGTTCCATCCGCACGAGCGAGAGGCGATCACGCTCCAGTATGAGCGCGATCCCGCCGCCCCGCGGCTGTCCCACGCGCTCACCCTCGACGTCGACGACTACGGCAACGTCACCCGCTCGGCCAGCGTGGCCTACCCGGCGCGTAGTCCCGATCCCTCCGTCCCCGAGCAGGCCGACAGCGCGGTGTTGGTGTCCGAGGCCAGCTTTGCTCTGGTCGACGAGCCCACGATCAGCCCCGATGTCTACCGCATCGGGGTTCCGGTCGAGGAGCGGAGCTTCGAGCTGCATGGTCTTGGGGTCACCGCCAACGCCTTGGTCGACCTCGATGCGCTGCGTGATGCGATCGTCGCGGCCCCGAGGATCCCGCCCGAGAGCACGCCCGCGGTCGGCGATCTGCGCCTGCTGAGCGCGATGCGGAGCTTGTACTACGCCGATGATCTCCTCAGCAGCCTGCCGCTGGGTCAGTGTGGCACGCGGGCGCTGCCCTACGAGTCGCGCGAGGCGGCCGTCAGCGAGGGGCGCATGCTGGCCGTGTTCGCGGCCGAGCTCCCGTCGATCCCGCTGGACACCGACGGAGGCTACGTGCTCGACGAGGGGCTATGGTGGGCCCGCTCCGGTCGGCAGCGACCGGTGGCCGCGTTCTTCTATCAGCCCGACGCGGGGTTCGATCCCTTCGACCACCTCACGACCATCGAGTGGGATCCCCACCGGCTGTTCGTGCGTCGCGTGGTCGATCCCCTCGGCAACGCGATCGAGGCGAGCTTCGACTACCGCGTGCTCGCTCCCTTCCGGATCACCGACGCCAACCTCAACCGCACCGAGGTCGGCTTCGACACCCGCGGCATGGTGGTGTGGCAGGCGGTCATGGGCAAGGCGGGGGCGGGCGAGGGGGACACCCCGGCCGATCCCACCGCGACGTTCGAGTACGATCTCTTCGCCTGGCGTGACTTGGGGGCGCCGCTGGTGGCTCGCTCCCGCGTGCGCGAGATCCACGGTGATCCCGCGACCCGCTGGCTCGAGCGGATCTCGTACATCGACGGCTCGGGCCGGGTGATCCTCGACAAGGTCGGCGCTGCGCCGGGCCTGGCGCCCCAGCGTGACGCCAGCGGGCAGCTGGTCCTCGACCCGCAGGGCGAGCCGATCCTCGTGCCCGCCGATCCCCGCTGGACAGGCTCAGGGCGGCTGGTGCTGGACAACAAGGGCAACCCGGTCAAGCAGTACGAGCCCTACTTCTCTAGCACCGACGCCTACGAGGACGAGGTCGAGCTGCGCGAGCGGGGGGTCACGCCGATCCTCCACTACGACCCGCTGGGCCGGCTCGTTCGCACCGATTTCCCCGACGGTACCTTCTCGCGCGTCGACTTCGATCCTTGGCGCCAGACCTCGTACGACCCCAACGACACCGCCGGCGAGTCCACGTGGCATAGCGATCGAGTGTCGCTGCCTGGGGGAGATCCCGAGCGTCGTGCGGCCGAGGTCACCGTTGCGCACCACGACACCCCAACGGTGGTCCATCTCGATCACCTCGGTCGCCCGGTGCGGGTGGTCGCCCACAACCGCCGCGCGGGAGGTGGCGATCAGCTCCAGCTCACGCGGACCGTGCTCGATGTCCAGGGCAATCCCCTGCTGGTCTTCGATGCCCGCGGCAACGAAGCCGAGGCGCGGGTGTACGGCATGCATGGGCAGGTCCTGCAGGTGTCCTCGGTCGACGGGGGGACTCGGCGGTCGATCTCCAACATCCTCGGCGTGCCGCTGCGGGCCTACGACGATCGCGGTCATGTGTTCCGCATGCAGTTCGACGCGCTGTGGCGACCTACCCACGAGTTCGTGCAGCCCGAGGTGGGGCCCGAGCGGCTCGTCACCCGCACGGTCTACGGCGAGTCGCTGCCGAGCCCACAAGATGACAACCTGCGCGGGCGCCCCTACCGGGTCTACGACTCCGCTGGCGTGGTCACGACCGTCGAGGTCGACTTCAAGGGCGCGACGCTCCGCAGCGAGCGACGGCTGGCCGTGGACTACACGACCACGCCTGACTGGTCGGCCCTCGCGGCGCTGACCGATCCGGTGGCCATCGACACCGCGGCCGCGCCCGATCTCGAGGCAGAGGTCTTCGTGACCGAAAGCACCTGGGACGCCATAGGACGGCCGCTCACGCAGACCTCGCCCGACGGGACGGTTACCCTGCTCGGCTATGACGCCGGGGGATTGCTGCGGTCGGTGCAGGCCGAGGTTCGCGGCGCCCAGCCGGCGACCGACTTCGTGGTCGACATCGACTACGACGTCCGAGGTCGTCGTGAAGCGATCGTCTACGGCAACGGCACGACGACGACCTATACCTACGATGACCTCACCCTGCGGCTTCGCCGGCTCCACACCACGCGCAGCTCCGACGGCGCCGCCGTGCAAGACCTGCGCTACGTCTACGATCCGGTGGGCAACATCGTCGAGATCGACGATCTGGCCCAGCAGACGGTCTTCTTCGCCAACGCCCTGGTGTCACCCCGGCAGCGCTTCGAGTACGACGCCACCTACCAGCTCGCGGTGGCCGAGGGGCGCGAGCACACGTCGCAGGGGCAGCCTACCTCGTCCGAGCTCACCCCGGGGCCCCTGCCCGATCCCAACGATCCGGCCGCCTTGCGCTCGTGGGTGGAGACCTACCTGCACGATCCGGTCGGCAACCTGACGCAGGTGCAGCACGTCGCCGCGGGCGGCAGCTGGACCCGCGCGTACGAGTATGACGCCGCCGGCAACCGGCTGCTCGCTACCTCGGCCCCGGGGGATCCGCTGGCGGGTCCCTACTCCCACACCTACGCGTACGACGCCCACGGCAACATGACCGCGATGCCGCACCTGGCCGCCGTGGACTGGGACCACGCCGATCGCATGCAGCACGCCGATCTGGGCGGCGGCGGCGACGTGTGGTTCGTGTACGACTCAGCGGGCCGGCGGGTGAGGAAGGTCCGGGTCAACCAGGCCGGCACGCAGAGCGAGGAGCGGATCTACCTGGGCGGGGTCGAGCTCTACCGCGAGCGGCAAGGGGCGGCGCTGCAGCTCGAGCGCGAGACGCTGCACATCGCCGACGACACCGGGCGGATCGCGATGGTCGAGACGCTCACCGTGGACGGCGGCGCACCAGTGGTGGCGCCGGCCAACCTGGCTCGCTACCAGTACAGCAACCACCTGGGCTCGGCCTCGCTCGAGCTGGACGAGGCCGCCAACACGATAAGCTACGAGGAGTATCACCCCTACGGGACGAGCTCGTATCGGTCGGTAGATGCGAGCGTCCAGGTGAGCGCGAAGCGGTACCGCTACATCGGCATGGAGCGGGACGAGGAGACCGGGCTCGACCACATGGGGGCGCGGTACTACGCGCCGTGGTTGGGACGGTGGACGAGCGGGGATCCGATCGGGCTGGGGGATGGGGTCAATCGGTACGCGTATGTCTCGAACAATCCGGTGAGGATGCGCGACCCGACGGGGACGAAGGGGACGCCCGCGAGCGAGCAAGAGCAGGCCGCACAGAGGCAATCTAGGGCGCGCCAAGAAGAGGCTGAAGCCCAGGGATCTACGGACACGACCCAGGCGTATCGGGCTTCGCCCCGAGATCCCGCGGCGATTCGAGCAGAGCGCCGCGCCGCGAAGCGAGCGGTGCGAGAGGCGGAAGTTCTCGATGCGACCGTGAACATGGCGGTCGCACAGTACGAGGCCCTGCTTCGCGCAGAGGATGCTCACCGGGTCGAGGAGCTGGAGAAGATCGCGGACCGGCTCGGCTACTACCCGACCGGTCGCGTCGTCTCGTACTTCGAGCCCGGCCAGGAAGGGCCCCAGCGTGTCGCCGATTTTCGCGATGCCCTTCGAGGTACGCTCCGACGAACGGAGGGACAGCCCTTCGACGACCGCGTCGCCGCGCTCCAGAAGGTGAACGAAAAAGCGCTCGCCGGGATCGACTGGCGTGCCGATGCTGCTACGGACATCGCGCTGTTCGATGCGGCGTTCACATTGGGGGCCGGAGTCGCAGGCCGTGGCCTGGGACAATTTGGACCAAGCATGTCAGGTCCGGCCCCGCGAGGAGGGGGCGGATGGTTGTCGCGTAAGCTGCGCAACCTGACGCTTGGTGTGCGCCTTCGTTTTGGGCGACCGGGACCTCCACCCGGCAAGACGACCTTGTACCACCAGGGACATCTTGGCGATGGTGTCGACACCAGCCGAACTTTCTCCACGAGTACCAGCCCGGAATTGGAGCACTATCGTCCGGATGGACGTCTGTACCGATTCGAAGTCGACAACGCCGTCATCGAGCGTGGAAAGGCTCAAGGTACGATCCAACAAGGGTATGATAATCATGAGGCGACTGGGACCGTCTCACCGGAGACGAGATTCTTGCCCAATTCCGTAACGCAGGAGGAGCTGGGTCGCCCAGTCCTAGTCCCGAAACCACCGAGAAGAGAGTAGGAGAAACGATGGTCATGGGAAGACGAAGTGCTCCATATTGCTGCCCTGGCCTCGGCAATCTTGTCAGCCAGGCTGGCGAGTCCGGCCTGTCGGCGTTGGCGTTGGACAATGGCTCTACGGTGGTGCTCCGTCTGCAATCCCGCGGTATCGCCTACGCGAAGGAGCACCTCGTTGCAGACGACCCGAACCCCAGGGATCGAATCTGGCGTGTATCGACGAGCACTGGCCTGACGTTTTGTCCGTTCTGTGGCACGAAGGTCAGCCGCCTGGTACGCCGCGCGCCGCAGCACTTCAAGGAGCTCGCCGCGTTGCACTACAGGTTCTCCGATGAGAACTTGGAGCGACCAGTGCTTGGCCGTGGGCGAAAGACCTAGCAGCCCGTGGCGTCCAGGCCCAGTCGGCGCTGGGCCTGGGCCGCGACCGGATCGCGATAGGACGCGATCGAGTCGAGCACGCGTCGCGGGGTGCGAGGGTCGATGACCAGCCGATAGCGCAAGCCATAGCCCCACGAAGGGTGATCGCGGTGCTCTTGGTAGACTTGGGCGATCCCGTCGTCGTCGGCTTCGCTCAGCTGCCGGTGCAGCAGCGCGAACTCGGCGTGCTCGCGGACGCAGACGCTCGACGAGCGAGCCAGCACCCGCAGTAGCTCGAGCGAGGCCTTGTTGCTGGTGGCGATGCTGCTCAGCACGGCGGGGTCGCCGTCGGCGAGCTCGACCACTTGCTCGAGGGTGGTGGCGTCACACCGAGGGTGAGCGATCACCAGATCGAGCACGCAGTTTCGCTGCGGCAGCGGAGCATGAGCATGGGCGAGCTGTCGCAGGCCACTGGGGCCGATCGACAAGGGGATCTCGAAGGCCAGCAAGGTGCCCTCGCGCTCGTAGTGCGCGCGAACTTCCTCGGGATCGGTCGCGATGGTCAGCTTCATGTCGCTCGTTACTCCTAGACCCTTGGGGTCCTCGTCATCGGTCCACGGGATGCTCGGCCAGCCAGGCCGCGATTTGCCGGCGCAGTTCCTCACCCGGAGGGCCGGCCGCATCGACTCGCTGCATGGATCGTAAGGCCGTTGCTCGCGCGTCGGCCCGCTGGTCCTGCGCCCACTTTACCTGGGCCAGGGCGAATTCTGCGAAGGCCAATTGGTGCGATTGCTCGTCCTCGTGGGCGGCGACCTGCGACCAGAAGCGCTCGCAGTGGGCCCGCGCGTCTTCGAGCCGACCGAGCTGTCGCTCGGTCTCGCAAAGCTCGTAGAGGGCCTGCTCCCCGTCGCGACCCTCGTGGAGCTCGAACAGCGCCAGCGCGTCCTGGAAGTACGAAAGTGCGCGTTCGAGCTTGCCCTGGGCCCTCCAGGCGAGCCCCATGTTGCTCAGCGTCTGCGCGACGTAGGGATGCGAAGGGCCCAGCGCGGCTCGGCGCATGGTGAGCACGCGATCGTAGAGCGCGAGCGCGGTATCGGGCCGACCCTGCTTGTCGTGGACGACCGCGAGGTTGTTGAGCGCGATGGCCACGTCGGGGTGGTCGGCGCCACGAGCCGATTGCCAAAGCTCGAGCGCCCGCTGGTACTCGACCGCGGCCTCGTCGAGCTTTCCCTGCATCTCGTAGATCCGGCCCACATTGATCGCGCCTTCGGCCAGGTCGGGGTGTCCCGGACCGAGCCGCTCGAGCCGGATCATAGTGGCTCGCGCGTAGAATCCGAGCGCTTCTTCGAGCCGGCCTTGCGCGGTGCGAAGGTTGCCCATGTCGCCCAGGGCCCGGGCCAGATCCAGATCGGCCGCGAGCGGGGTCGGCTCCCCACCATATATGGAGCTACGCAGGGGGCCGCGCAGGCTGATGCGCAGGGCCTGCTCGAAGCGCTCGGCCGCCCCCTCGATCTCGCTCTGGTCGAACTGCACGATCGCCGTGCTCCGCAAGGCATAGGCATGGAGCGATCCCTCGGGGTCGATCCGTCGAGCCAGGGCCTCGGCGGTGCGCCCCCACGTGCGACCGACCTGCGGGCGGGCGAGCGCGTGGCCCTCGAGCACGGTGAGCTCTTGCGACGCCCGGGCTGCCGCCTCGTCGTCGCCGAGCTCCAGCGCCAGCTCGTAGGCTGTGGCCAGGTCGGTCTGAGCCTCCTCGTAGCGACCGAGGCGATGGCGCACGCGTCCTCGCGCCAGGCGGGCGTCGACGCGCACCGGACCGTAGCCCACGGCCCCGGCGCGGTCGACCACGGGGTCGACCACAGCGTGGGCCTGGGGCAGGCGACCGGAGCTCACCAGGGCTGCCGTGGTGGCGAGTCGCTCCCGCAATGCGTCGAGCTCGGCGGCGTCGGTCGGATTGTTTGGCGTGGCGAGCGTGGTGGGCGTGGCGGGCGTGGCGGGCCTCGCGTGGTCGCAGCGCGAGATCGACGGCAGCGACGAGACCATGGAGACCGCGTGCTCGACCATGGCCGGATCGGCGGCCTCCAGCAGCTGCACGGCGTGGGACATCGCGGTGCGCCCCTGCTCGAGGCACTGCATGCGGAGGTCGAGCCGCTCGGCGGATTGCTCCCCGTGGATCTGTGTGGCCTCGCAGGCCGCCGTGTGGCTGTGGATCCAGCGCGTCGCGTATTCGTCGAGCCCCGCGATGACCCGCTCACGGGTGGCGTCGGCATAGGAGAGCTCGGTGGCCATCAGCGCGTCACCCACCGCACCAGAGCGGGAGGCGTCCCATACCTCGGCCATACGGGCCTCGGCTCCTCGGCAGGGGGTGTGCGAGCCTCGGCCCCACATCACTCCGCCCGCCGTCGCGGCCGCGAGCCCGGTGACCATCAGCCAGCGTCGGTGGGCCCGGCGGCTGCTCACCCGCTGGAGCTGTCGCAGCAACGCGGGCATGCTGGGCCAGCGATCGGTCGGTCGTCGCGCCAGCCCTCGGCGCAGCACCGGCCACAGCCCGCGAGGCCCCGGAGCGCGCGGGCTCGGCGGGGTGGGCGTGCCGTTGAGGACCTCGTTGATGAGCTCCCCGATCGAGCTCTGGGGGAATGGGCGGGTGCCGTAGAGCGCCTCGTAGAGCGCGACGCAGAAGTTGAACTGATCGCTGTGCGCCCCCGCCCCGCGGCCCATCAACTGCTCGGGGGCCATATAGGCCGGCGTGCCCATCAGGGCCCCCGTTCGGGTGAGCGCTTCGGACAGGGCGCGGTTGCGTTGGCTGCCGTCCAAGGAGGCCAGGCTCGATAGCCGGGCCTCCTGGATCGTCTTGATGGTCGACTCGCTGTGCTCACCCGACTCGCGCGCCAGCCCGAAATCCAGCACCTTGACCCGACCGCGCTCGTCGATGATGCAGTTGCTCGGCTTGAAGTCGCGGTGGACCAGGCCCTCGGCGTGCGCCGCCGCTAGGCCCTCGCCGGCTTGCACATAGGCGCTCAGCGTCTCGCGCCACGCTCGGGGGCGGGCCAGCCACCGGTCGAGGGTTTGGCCCACGACCAGCTCCATGGCGATGAACAGGCGACCGTTGGCCTCGCCGACCTCGTAAACCTGCACCACGTTGGGGTGAGACAGGCGTGCCAGCGCCTGAGCCTCCCGGAGCAGGCGCCGCTCTTGACGCTCGCCCCGGCGCTCCTGCAACAGCTTGATCGCTACCCGTCGGTCGAGGGTTTGGTCGTGAGCCTCGACCACGGTGCCCATGGCTCCGGACCCGAGTCGGTCGAGCACCAGATAGTGACCGAGGTGACCCCCGATGGCCGGGATCTCCCCATCCACGACGGTGGAGGCGGCCCCCGCGTCGCAGTGGGTGGCCTCGTCCAAAGACCCATCGAGGGTCGGCTGTTCGTGTATGCGGTCCATCGCGTACGTGCCGGGCGTCTCTACGAGGATTCGTGCCCGCGACTCGTTCGCCGATGCCGGCCCCAACGGTCGCCCTCGGCTTGCTCAGCAAGGACAGTGCCAACTAGGGGTCGAGGCCGAAATCCAATGGATCAGATGTCGCCTTCCCCGCCCGAGGCCGAACTCGCGCACCAAACCCCTCGGATCGGCCCCATATACCGCCCAAGTGGTGGGATCCCCGAGGCCTACTGTCGCCAGCAGTGGCCACTCGGCCCACTCTCCCGTTGCCCCCGTTTGCCTCGTTTGCCTCGTGTGCCCCGACCTACATTTTGCCTACATCGAACCTACATTCCATGACATCTCGTACTCTTTTTTCGATCATCCGAAAATTCTCGTGATCGGTTCGGCGGCCGATCCCACTAACTCCTTCGCATCGTCATTGCGTTGGGCGCCGAAACCGGTTGATGCCCCCAAACGGCCGGTTCGGTATTCGGTTCGAGGTCTTTGAAAGCCAACGTCGACGATGCTTGCCGCGACCCCAAACGCGGCTTGTTTTCCCGCTCTGTCCGACGCGCGCCCTCAGTCCGGACAGAGCACCTCCTCACCCCAGCCGCGACCCCAAGACGCGGCGGGGCTCTTTTTCCGACCAGGTCGAGCCTCCACGGCCTGGTCATTCCGACCGGGTCGAGCCCCCAAGACCCGGTCACCCCCTTTTCCGACCAGGTCGAGCCTCCACGGCCTGGTCATTCCGACCGGGTCGAGCCCCCAAGACCCGGTCACCCCCTTTTCCGACCAGGTCGAGCCCTCCACGGCCTGGTCACCCCTTTCTCTCGATCGGGTCGAGCCTCCAAGACCCAGGTCACCCATCTGCCCCGCTGCGAGCTACCGCGCAGTGGGGTTCTTCATTTGGTTCGCCCCGAGCCGATGCGCGGCGCGAAAACGCCCGCGCTGCGCTCGCGTGTCCCTGGGTGTAGAGATCCCCTTACTCCAATGGTTTCCACTACTTAAGTGTTTCCCTTACTGTTTTTTTCTCACACTATCTCACACCCGATTCGTCCACTTTTCCATGATCGATTCGAAGCCCGGCTCCACTAATCCCGTGTCGCTGGCGAGCGGTGACGAGGAGCCCCCTCCCCCCCCCTCATCATCATCCCTCGTCGCTTTCGGTCCCACCGATCTTCGCTCGACAGCGACAACGTTTCCGGCCGTCTGGCGACAGCGCAGCCCCCCAAAGTCAGCGCTCGTCGAAGGATGGCCCTCGCGGCTGACCCTCAACCCCCCCCTCCATTCGACAGGTCGCGAGTCGAGCCCCGTCGCTACCCCTTAGCGACGGGGTTCTTTTTTGGTTGTTCATCCGCGAGTTCGGTTCTGCGCGTGGGCATCATTGGACGCGGATCCGCCCAGCCAGAACCGATGACACGTCGAGCGCGAGACCTCGATGTTTTTTGCTCCTTCGTGTCACCCCACCTGGTCCTCGAGCCAACACCGGGCCGTGGATGCCTACCGACCTTCGAAGAACCTCCCGCTGCTGACCACGATGCTCGCCCTCGCCTGCGGCCTGGGCGGATGTGTCGAGCCTGACTCTCCCGAGGAGCTCTCGGCCCGCGCCGGCGAGGGCGAATCGCCCGTCGAATTGAACGGCGAGAGCGTGCCCACCGACTCGCTGCCGGTCCTCAGCGCCGACGAGACGGTCGACACCGTCGTGCAGTTGCTGCCCGCTCCCACGCCCGAGGGCGAGAACATCGTGGTTCACCTCAAGCTCCCGCCCCCGCACGAGCCGTCGCTGGGCGAGAGCCTCGTGCGCCTGATCGGCGATCCCGAAAACCCCATGGTGCTGTTTAGCAGCGAGGCGCTGTTCCAGACGGGCCGGATCCCCGAGAGCCCCGGGCCCGGCTTCTTCGCCACCTTCGCCACCTTCGACGAGTCCGAGATCGAGCAGCGGCTCGTGACCGAGGATGCGATGGCCGCCGCTGTCGTGCCCAGCGACACGCGACTGTTCTTTGGTGGACGGCACATCATCGGGCTCACCACCGGCCTGGCCTTCGATCCCGCCTCGTTCCTCAGCGGGACCCCCACGTCGCTAGGACCCTGCCCCTTCACGCCCCTGTCCGAGCTGCCGCGATGGGAAGAGTCACTGCTCATCACCGATCTCGACGTCGTCCAGGACCCCACGCGCACCAACGACATCTGCGGCCCCGGGGGCAACCCCAACGGGGTATGGACCTTCAAGTACCTGATGGAGCACATGGCGATCGGCTCCGGGATGTCCACCCACGACTTCGTGGTCAGCTGGCTGTCCCGGTGGCTCAATGATCAGATCGTCAACGGCGATCTGGTCCCCGCCCGCATCGCCATGTTCACCGACGTGATCGAGCCCTGGGCCAATGCCAGCGGGGTCATTGCCCAGCTGGTGCCCGTGGGCAACACCACCATGCTCCAGCTCAGCGGCAACCTCGATCTGGATCTGTCGCCCTTCCGACTGTCGGCGATCGTCAACCGCATCGACCTGGGTCGTACCTCCACCAACTCCGGCCCCTACGGGGGCGGCGGCGGCCAGCCCCTCGACGGCGGCGAGCTGCGCTTCGTGTTCGGGGTGCAGAACCTCGACACCTGCGACGTGATGGACTTCTCGGTGATCTTCGAATACGGCGTGCCGATCCAGGGCTGCCAAGGGGTCCGCGACTGGGCGATCGACTGGACCAAGCTCAACGATCCCGCGCTGCCGCCCTTCTCCGACCCGTGGCGCGACCACCTCGAGAGCCTCACCGAGCAGGTCGTCGTGCACGGCGCGGCTCCAGGCCGGGGCAACGACAACGCGATCAATCAGATCCGCACCAACGAGATCGCCCTGGGCCTGCCCGCCGGCATGAACTGGGAGCTGCGCGAGTTCACCCTCACCAACGAGGATGAACACACGATCGGCCTGCCTCCCGACTCGCCGCAGAGCGGCCCCCTGCTGCCGCACACCCTGGCGATGACCCCCGACGACGGCGCCTTCGGCCCTCCGAGCTTCCACCCGACCATCAACAGCTTCGTGCTCGGGCCCGTGCGTGGCTCGGTCAGCCTCTCACCCGATTGCACCGCGAACTACGGCGTGCCCGCCGATTTCCCGACCGTGAACAGCAACTTCCGTGGCGGCAACTCGCTGGTCGCTCCGCCCGACCACTGGGAGGCCAACGTCAACCCGTGGGATCCCGCCGACGTCTGTGCGCGACACCAGTTCTCGCTCAACACCTGCAACGGCTGCCACCTCGGCGACACCGCCACCCCCTTCTTCCACGTCGATCCCACCGTCTCGCCCGCCGCGTTGTCGAACTTCTTGACGGGGGGCTCCCTGGGCGTCTGGATGGTCCCCGACACCCAGTTCGGTAGTCCTTCGTGGGACTTCGCCGATCTCGATCGTCGCTACAATCGCCTCTACGACATCGCCTGCACCGTCTGTGGCGGGATCTTCGGTCCCGTCAACGCGGTGCCCAACGTCGCGGCCCTCTCGCCGACCGCGATCCCCTTCGACGGCCCCAATCCTCCCGTCGATCCGGGGCTCATCGGTCCGATCACCGATCTCGAGATCGTCGTTCAGCTGCTCGAGGCACGGGGTGAACTCGTCGACCTGGGCAAGACGGCCAGCGTAGAGCTGTCCGGCATGGCCAAGCCCGGCGATTCCTTCGTGCACTAGCCGCGTCGTCGAATCGGGCGCTACGCTCCGGTCGATCGTCCGAGGGGCTTTCCGCAAGCCCCTCGCTGACCTTTTTCCTGACTCCGAGCTTGTGCAAGGCTAGGGACTCCGATCTAATCTCCGATATCACGATGCTTTTTGGGTGACCGGTTGGAGTCCAGGCTTTTTTTGTGGGGACTGGAAGCGGACTTGAGTGAACTAGATGAAGCGTGAGGACACCGAATTTTGGAGATTAGGATCTGGACCATTGCCAGTTCCGGTCCTTGTCTAGCATTAGGGTGCAGCGGGTGCAGCGGGTGCAGCGGGTGCAGCGGGTGCAGCGGGTGCAGCGGGT
>JBCCWC010000169.1:0-34543 GCA_039194325.1 Myxococcota bacterium | reverse complement strand
CCCGTCGTAGCGATAGAGGCGGGGGATCGGCTCGCTGTTGGGATCCCCGGTGCCTCCCGCGGCGAATACCCGGTCCGAGGCATAGGCCCGCACCTGATGGAGGCGCAGATCGTCGGTCGGGCCGGGGAGCGACACGAGCGAGGCGCGGCCAGGGCTGACCACCAGCATCCGAGCCGGACGTTCGGACGTCGCCGCGAACACGTGCCCGGAGGGGAGCGAGTCGAAGGTCTCCAGCGGGGGTGGCCCCTGCCCGAGCAAGCCCGACAGATCGGGACCCTTGGGCAGGCCCCGGGTGACCACCAGCGGCTTGCTCGACTCGGCCTTGCGCCGTACGGCGGCGAACCGGGCGTCGCACTTGCGCACCATGGAGGCGTGGTCTTCGGTGCACTCGCTCATGTGTACCCCCTTGGGGGGCAGCGCCTGATAGCGGCGCAGCGAGAGGATCGATCCATCGACGTAGGGTCGCCCCTCGACGTAGTAGAACAACCACTCGTCGCCCCCGAGCAAAAGCGGGGCAAAAACCCCGTCGCGCCTACGAAAGGTGCGACGGGCCACCGGCGGGGCATTGGGCGGCGCGGCCACCCAGATCGACGCGAAGGTAGCATCGGGCCAGCGCCCGGTGACGTCCAGATCCCACAGCCAGTCTTGGCCCTTGCCATCCACGGGGCAAAGCGGGGTCGGCAAGCCCGCGAGCAGCAAGGGATCCTCGATAAGCGCTTTGCCCGGCTCGACCACGTAGATCTGGGGTCCGACCGACAGCAGCAGGTGGCCGTAGGCCAGCGGGTGGAGCCGAGGGTAGTCGCGCACAGCCGCGAGCGCCCGGGTGAACGTGGGCGTGGCCACACGACCGGGCGGAGTAGGCTCGACTCCCGCGGGCGCTTCGGGAGATCCGCCGGAGGCGTCGGCTCGCGACGCGCCCTCATGGGTCTCGGGCGAAGGCGGGACCGCGGGGTTGGGGGGCGGGGCCGCATCGACCGGTGCGGGCGACGACGAGCGCGGAGCGACGGGCTCGACCTGGCCCTCGGCATTGGTCTTGGCCGGCTCGGAGCCGGGCCGCGAGCAAGCGAGGCCAAGCCACGCAAGCACGATCGAGAGCAACCATCGAACGGGATCGGGGCGCGGCACAGGCAGGATCTCCACCCCGTTGGTGCCACACAAACTCCCCATGGTGGCAAAAATGGTGGCAAAAATGGCGGCCAAAAACCGTACCGAGGTCCTCGATAGGAGGATCCTCGGTACGGTCGCGTCCGCGCATCACGGGTCGACGCCACGCGCTCAGCACGGCGAGCGACGGACGCGGGCGCCAACCGACGGCCTAGGCGTCGGTCCCCAGCAGCGACTCGATCTGTGCGCAGTCGTAGCTCTCGGACGCCGGCTCGCAGTTGGCCAGGCCCAGCGCCCCGTCGTTCCACATGTTCCACCGGCACGCGTGCTCGTCCTCATCGCCGGAACAAGCCTCGGTCAGGGCGTCGATGTCCTGGATCTCACAGACGTCCGTGGTCGGGTTCTCCCAGGGCAACGCGGCGGGCTCACAATCGACGCAATCGCGATGCCGGCTGTGCACGATCGCCGTGCCGTCCCCGGGGAAGATGATGAGCGACTCGGTCTCCCACACGCCACCGCCCAGAGATTCGTCGGCGGTCAGCACCGCCGGCTGCTCTTCGACGGCCAGGCGTGCCGCGCACTCCTGCGCCTCCGGAGGATCGACATCGAGGTGCATGTGGGCGTGAGGACAGGCGGACGCAAAGCCGCAGGCAAACAACCCCATGTCGGGCTCGGGCTGCGGCGCTGGCAGGGGCTCGGTCACGTCGCATGCGCCGAGCACCAGGGTCAGCATCCCCACCGTCGAGGCGGCCATCACGTTGGCAATCCAATTCATGCCGAACGATTGTGCAATCGGCAGGCCAAGCCGAAATCTGGGGTTTGAGCCGAATTCGAGGCATGGGGTGCTCGTGGCCCCTGACAGGGCTGTCCGTCGCTCGCGACAGCCCTGTCGTGGGCCCAACTCGAGACCCCGGGGAGCCCGCGACCGGGCGCACCACACTCAACCTGCAAGCCATGGACTCCGCCCCCTCCTCCCGGTCCACCCCCGGCCGAGCGCAGCCGGCCGAGCGCGGCCGCGTCATCAGCCCGCGATGCACGGCTGCGACGGACTGGCGATCGGTACGTGGACACAGAGAGGATCGTAGGTCTGCTCTCGTCCTTGTGCGGGCAGGGCGGTCACCTCGAACGTGAAGAACTGGACCGGGGCTCGATCGCTCATCGTGCTGGGGATCGCGATGACGACATCTTTGCCCAATTGACTGGGGCCAAACGAGAAGCACTCGTCGCCCTGCCGATAGTGCCCCCTCAAGCTCAGCTCCTGGTCCCTCGCGCCGTAGGCTCGCCCCCTGATGTGAAGGAAGAAGAACGGCTCTTCTCCTGGAACGGCCCCGGGAGGATCGGTGTGATTGATGATGGTATCCCCAAAGTTGCTCATCATTCGCTCGACCCCACCGATCTTGTAAAAGAGCCGAGGGCCCACCAGATCGAAGGTGAACTCGAAGATCCGCTTGTCATACTCCACCGCCGGCCACGCCGACTGCCGCGCAAACCAGCCCGCAATGACCCGATCGAGCGCCTCGGCCGAGTCAAACTGTCGCCACATGGCCCGGCTGTCTTCGGCGGGGGCGCTGGGCGGCGAGCCCAGCACGCTTGCCTCGTCCGCGGCGACCGAGTCGGTCGCGACCGCGGGCTCCTTGCACTCCGATCGAAGGTCGGTGGGGTTGCCGAACGCCCTCCAGGATCGTCGAACCTCGTGCTGGATCCGGGGCCAGACCTGATCCATGCGCACGCCCTGATTGGTCCGCACCAATTTTCCCGTCCGCGCGTGGGGAAGATGTCCCCCGCTCGTATGGATCCCTATCACGTTCCAGTGCTCGTCGAGCAGCGCGCACCCGCTGCTGCCCGGCTCGGTCGACGTTCGATACTGGATGACGTGATCATTCCAGTCGAGCACCGCGCTGTCGTGCAGCGATACGTGAAGATCGGCGCCACCGGGGTAGCCCAGGGCATAGACACGGCTCACCTCGGCCGGCGCAAGGTGGTCTAGGGTCAGCGGGAGCACGTCGTCGGCGCTGGGCAGCGGTCGCTGCAGCTCGAGCAAGGTGGCGTCGAACAGGTGCATCCCGTGCGGGCGCCCAGTCCACACCACACGCGAGATCGGGATCCGCCGCGGCTGCCCCGAGCCGTCGCGGTTCTCGGTGAAGACCGCCTCGAGGGCACCGGGCCGCACCGGACCGACGACATGTCGACACGACAGCAAGAGGTTGCGAGAGACCGCAAAGGCACTGCCGACGGCGATCTGCCCCAGGCACCGCTCGATCCTCGCGGTGCCGCGGGCTCGACGAAACAGCCGAGCCACCACGTCGTACCGAACCGCCGCTTCCGCTCCCAGCCCGCGGCGCGACGGAGTATGGACCGGCCAGGCGCCTCCGCCCGATCGCGCCCTTACCTCTTGGAGGGCAAGCAGGATGTTTCGGCCAATGGGATCCTCGGCCGTCACCCCCCAAAGGCGGGTGAGCTGCCGCTCGAAGGCCAACACCTCGAAGACCTTGACGTCGCTGTGCGTGCGAATGCGCTGGATCGCGGCCTCACAGTATTCGACCGCATCAGCGTGCCGGGCCGAGTCGGCCAGGCATGTCTCCGCCAGCGTGAGCAGGGCCCATACGTCGGTCGGATCGCCCTGGTGGGCTCGATGCGCGGCCGCGTAGACGACCGGAGCCAGCGCGTCACGACGTCGCAAGAGCTCGACACGACGCGCATCATCATCGGCCGCCAGCCCCGCGGCGTGATGGAGCAGGGCCAGGCAGTTGACTCCGTGCCAATAGGGCGCTCCAGGCTCCTTCCACCGCTCGCTGTCGACCGATCCGCCGAAGGGCTGCGCGTAGTGCCGGAACGCCTGCTCCCAGTCGGCGGTCCGAGGCTCGTGCGGGGTGGGCTGGGCGTCGATGTAGAATTGCTTGTAGATCCGGCCGCGGCGTCCCTCGACCTCGTCCTGCTCCGACGGCGTCGACGCCGAGTACCCCGCCAGCCACTCGAGCGCTCGGGTCAGCTGCCCGCGCTCCACCATCGCCTGGCTGCCGCGCTTGATCACCGCCCACTCGTTGCGAGGGCAGACCTCGGCGAAACGGATCGCCGGCTCGTATCGCCCGTGGCGGCAAAGCAGCTCGAGAACCGACGCTCGCTCGGACCGCAGGAGCTTCGCCGGTCGCTCGATGAGTTCGAGCATGATTTCGTCGAGATCGTCTTCTAGGCAGTGCTCCAGGGCTTGATCGAGATCGCTGAGCAATTGTGATGACATGTCGCACACATTCCTGGTGAGGGAAGGAACGTGAGGGACATTCACTATGTCCCTCACGTTCACTAGTGGCGTGCCTGCTCGGATCCGTCACTCCCTATTGGCCAAAGGACCCAAGAGATCTTCCATGAACCGCTGCCGGCGGTGGCCGACGCGTCCCTGCGACGAGTACTTCGCAGCGGCCTCGCGAGCCGCGGCATCCGCTTTGGTGTGCTGCCCCTGGCGCCGCAGCGCCTCAGCGAGCGCGAGCTGGGCGTCCGCCTGCTCTACGAGCTGACACTGACCATAGTTCTGATGGGCTGCACCAAGGGCGTCGACGGCGTCGCCCTCTCGGCCCTGCGCAAGCGCCACGAGACCCTCGATCTTCTCCAACAACCCAGCGGCTTGTGGAGCTTTGGACGCGACGGGTCCAAGCTCGTCGAGCAGGGCCGACGCGGTGCCAACATGACGCAGGTGCAGCTCGGCCTCCGCCACCCCGAGACCGGCGAGGGCCGCGTAGTCGGGGCGTGCCTGCTGGTCGAAGATCGCCTTCGATTCGGCCATGTGCCTTCGGGCGTCTTCGAACTTTCCCTCGCCGAAGTCCACGACACCCAACGAGAGCAAGGCCGAGGCTCGGCCCAGGCCCACCTGGCCGCCGACCTGACCTTGCAGCAATTGCCGAGCCTCGGACAGGCGCCCGAGCCCTATATTGGCCTCAGCCAGCGCGCCCGCGAGCCGCCCGAAGTAGTCGTGGTCTTCGGGCAAGGCCGCGTCTTCCCAGTGGCGGCGAGCCTTCGTAAAGCTCGTGACGGCGTCATCCCAGCGACAGGCGAGTATATGCGCATACCCGAGATCGAGGTAACTCTCGCCCACGCGCAAGTCCACCCGGGGCGGCGGTGAGCCGAGATAGTGCATGTCCACCAGGGTTTCGAGTCGGTCCGCGAGTGCCTGTGCCTCGATAACCTCGTTGGACTCGATGGCAAGCGCCATCTGAGCGTTCAAGATCGAGATCTTCTCCAGATCACCTAGCGGAAGCTGAGAATCCAACCGCTCGAGGACCGGCGTGGCTCCCTGCTTGATGTCTTTGTCGGGATCGAAGAGGTCGAGCGTAGCGCGCAGCCGCTGCAATCGGCGCTCACGCTGCTCGTGGCCCGCCGAGCCGTCGAGCCGTCGAGCAGCCGCGGCGGCCGCTTCGATCCAGCGCGCCAACTCTTTGCGTCGGTCGCCCCGCCGAACGAGATCCACCAGCGAGCTCCAGCTGGTCCAGGCCAACCGCTCATGATTGGCCTTCTCGGCCTCGAGCGCCGCCTCGTGCAACCGCTGCTCGGCGGCCTTCATATCGTGAAGCTCGAGCGCCGCCCGAGCATCGACGATACGAACCCATGCATCGTACCACCGCGGCTCATCCGTCGGCGATTCTCGGAGGACCTTGCTCACCTCCTCGCGCGCCTGCTCGAACCGACCCATCACCATGAGCGACTCCGACTTAGCGAGCGCCTGCTCGAGTGGCTCATCGAGATCGGGAGCGACCGGAATCTCTTCGAGACACAGGTCGAGGGGCATGAGCCCATCAGTGCTCGCGGCAGCCCGACGCACCACGGTCTCATCAGCCTCTTCGAGCCCGCGGGCGACTTTTTCCATCACGACCCTACGCGCATCGAGACACTGGGCCCGAGCCGCGGCCCCCTGCGGCACGGTCTGCTCTGCTTGGTCGAGCTGAGCTTCGCAGGCTTGTGTGCGCAGCGCGGTCCACTCTTCGACGCGCTCGGTCATCCGCTCCGAAATCCGCTCGTGCAACTCGCTCGCCCGAGGAAGACCGGTGGCGACGAAGCGCTCGCGGCTACGCCGCTCGATCTCGTCGTTCCAGATCTCGGACGCTTCGTTCGCGAAGGACTCACAGCGCGGACCGGGCAACATCGCCACGGAGGTCACGGCCGCCGCCAAGAGGCTCGCCCCGAGCACGCCGCCGGCGGTTGCTCGAACCACGCGACGCCGCCGGAGGTCGAGGGCTGCCAGCAGCGGACGCATCGATGGATATCGCTGCTCGGGATCGACCGCCAAGCCACGACGGAGGACTTTGAGCACCCAGCGAGGCACACCGCGTGGGTCCGCTGGCATAGGGGGCCCGGCGAGCTTCTTCGCCTGGATCTCATCGAGCGTCTCCCCAGTAAACGGCAGGCAGTCGTAGAGCGCGTGATAAAGAGACGCACAAAACGCAAACTGGTCTCCCCATGGAGACGCAACCCCGTCAACTTGCTCCGGCGCCATGTACGGTGGCGTCCCCGCCCAGCCAGAGCGAGTATCAGCCGTGTCCGCCGATCCCATCGTCGATACGCCCGGTGCTCCACCTAAACGGGAGACGGTCGCCTCCTTGGGGACCGGACGGGCGAGACCGAAATCCGTCACGCAGACGCGACCAGTCGGTTCGCGGCCCACCATGACGTTCTGTGGCTTGAAGTCACGATGCACGATTCCAGCGCGATGGGCCGCCTCGAGCCCATGGCCCGCCTGTCGAAACACGGAGACGATCTCACGCCACGAGGGCTGATCTTCTCGGCGCCACCGTTCAGCGTTCTTCCCATCGATCAACTCCATCGCGATATAGAGCGGCTCGCGGCCGAGCCCGACCTCGTAGACCTGAACGACGTTGGGATCGGACAGTCGCGCCAAAGACCGCGCTTCGAGCTTCAGCGCGACGCTCTGATCCTTGGTCAGCAGGCTGACTTTCTCGGGATCGAGCAGCTTGAGCGCCACCCGCCGCTCGAGCGCCCGGTCCACCGCTTCGTGCACCTGCCCCACCGCTCCGGCACCGAGGCGACGAACGAGCTCATAGCGCCCTACGAAGACGGGCTCGCTCTTTGCGCCGAACATCCTGGCCTTCAGGTCACGCTTGACCCTGCGCCGATCGATGTCGAACAAGACCGAGTTCTCGGCATGACTCCGGTGCTCTTGGCCCGCTCGACGCCGGTCGCTGATGAATTCGACGGAAGCACCCCTTACGATGGTGGTCATAGTGTGTCAGTTCCTACGCACCCGACCTGGCATTCGAATGCACCTCGACGAACCCTGTCGAGAAGGGTAGTGCGCCAGCGACAACCCGCCGGCGCGGCGCCATCGGGACGATTCCCGACCTATTTCACCTCGGCTCACGCCGCGCGTGGTACTCTAGCCTGGATCTACCGGGCCCACCTGAGCTCGGGATACTCCCGGTCTCGGCGGTCTTGCATGTCGAGACACCACGTCGAAATCGAATCCAGGGTCTCGGTGCCTTCTGCGGGAGTACTGGCGGCTCTGGTCACCTGCCGGCAGAGCAATTGCTTGGCGCGCCGAAATCGACTACGCACGGTGTCTTCGGGTATCTCCATCACGACAGCGAGCTGCTGGGCGGTAAAATTCTCCCACAAATAGAGCTCGAGGAGCAGCTGAGACTCGAGAGGAATTCGAGGGAGCGCCCGACGGAGCAGGTGGTGATTGTTCTTGTCGTGAAGCCAGGTGGTCAACGAGCCGCCGATCTCTTCGATCGACATCGAGGTCGAGTCGAGCGCCGACAGGTGAGCTTCTCGACGACGACTTCGAAAGAACTCGAACATCTTATAGCGGGCAATTCCGAACAGATAGGCCTTGAACGGCGATCCATTGCGACCATCGAACCTCTCCTTGGCCTCTATACATCCCACAAACGTCGTCTGTACAAGGTCTGCGACATCTTCCTTGACTTTGGATGCAAAGAACCTATGAATTTCGTCATAATACCGATCGAAAAGCAGCTCACCGGCTTTGGATTCACCGGTACGCCAGCGATTGAGAAGATCGAGATCGGTGGGTTCATCCATGCTTAACTCCTCGTCTGCGTTGCTCTTTAGCGATGGTGCCAAGATGTTCAGGGTTGGCCCCTCGCGCCCGTCGGATCGACGCGCACGGTGCTCTGAATCGTGAACCATGAAGGAAATGACAATGGATATGGGATATGGCATGTCCAGGCCACCAGGCCTGTCGTTCTCTTGTGTGATCAGAGGACTAATTTCCGTCAGGTACGAACCGCTTTTTTTCAGGGAAAAACAATGCTTCTCTTAGTCAGTATGACTCCTTACATTTTGAGAGAATAAACTGTCATACGAGCGATGGAGTACAGCTCACGCCCTCCATTTGGCCCGCGCCCCCTCGCACCGAATATACCCTACCACTGGCGGATTGCGCACGCGATGTCCATCGCTTGCAGTGACGTGGGCCAATCTGATCGGCACGATGTCCACGGCGATGATAGTCATCGAGTCGGAGCACGAACTCGAACCGATGATCAATCGTCGGAACGACGGGCTCACTTCGGCTCCCTCTCTCCATGATCCGCGAGAGGGGATCTCGAAATTCCTTCGAAATCTTCGGTTGATGAACCCTCTTCTACACGGCGTACGCTCTCGATGAGCGAGACCCAACGCGATGCCACCGCAAACGACAACCAGGCCAGCGAAGCCACCCGTACGATAGCCCTTGCCTCGATCGGAACGGCACCAATGGTGCTCGACGAGCGGCTCGCTCGAGGATCACGACGGCCAGCAGAAGAGGCAGCGGCCACCGCTCGGGTGCTTTCATCTATAGGATGCGGGAGCCTCGAGACGGAATCATCGAGGGACGAACCGATTGAAAGAGCTAACCAAAGCGCTCGGCCACCACGCGACTTAGACTTCTACCTTGCTGAATTCATTGAAAAATCCTAGATTCCGCGCCAGTTTCGACGCGACCCGACCACCGGTCGCCCCTCGCTGGCCAACGCCCCACCCCGCCGATACCCTCGCCTCCAGTGACCGAGCGCTCGCCCCGCACTTGGTATTCCTGGGCCCCGGTGGTCATCGCGACGGCGGCCGCCTTGCTCATGCTCGTGCCGGGCTTGGGCGACCACGGGATCTGGAGCGAGGCGGAGCTGCCGGTGCTCGACCGGGCGCGGGCCGCCCTGGGTGCTTCGCTCAGCGATCTCGAGCGCAACCCGTGGCTCCCGGATCTACTGCGCACCCGTTCGTACGCCACGCTCGAAGGCGCTGTCGGCCTGCGCCTTCCTCACGCGCTGGCCGCCGTGGCCCTGGTCGCCATGACCGGGGCCGCCGCCCGCATGCGCGGTGCCACGTTCGGCCAGGCGCTGTTGGCCAGCGGGTTCGCCCTGGCCTTCCCCATGACGCTGGTCGCTGGCCGCACCGCGCTGGGCAACCCGGTGGGCGAAGCCCTCGCGGTCGGCACGGTGCTCGCGGGGCTCGGCGCCCTCGGAGCCCCCAGCCGAGCACGCGCCGTGCTTTGGGCGGGAATCTCCGCGGGCCTGTGGAGCCTGTCGATCGCCGCCGCCGGCCTGGCGGTGGGAGGCGTGATCCCCCTGGGAGCCCTGGCCGCCGCCTCGCTCCCCTCGGATCGCTCGATCATCCCCGGATCTGCCCCCGGATCTGCCCCCAGATCTGCCCCCAGATCTGCCCCCGGATCCGCCCCGCATTCCATCGTCAGCTCCGGCTCTCGGTCCATCCCTTGGATCGCGCTTTCGCTGTGGGCCCTGCTGCTGGCGACGATCGCCACCACCGTAATCCTCTCGCTCGATCAACAGGACGGCTACATCCCGCTGCTGGGCGACTCCAAGGATCTGCTGCTGGTCGACAAGCCCGAGAACCGACGCTTCGCCGCCGGCCTCGAAGATCTCGGCTACGGCCTGTTCCCCTGGGCGCCGCTGGTGATCGCAGGCGCCCTGCTCGGACGGAACGACCGACTGCCCGCGCTATGGCTCGGCGTGGGCGTCGCCGTGACCGGCGGCTGGGGCTTGGTCTACGGTCCGGGCCCAGTGCCCGTCACCGTCCCCGCCGCCCTGTGTGCGCTGGCGGCCGTGCGCTGGATCCTCCACCCCGACACCGATCGCGTGGGCCGACGCCTTACCCTGGCGGTGGTGGTGCTGGGCATGCTGGTGATCGGCAAGGACGCCACCGCCTCGCCCGCCCGGGTCGCCGTGCCGATCTTCGACTTCGAACGGGAGCACTCGTTCCCGAGCGAGCCGCTCGCCGCGACCGAACACCTGGGCCGGATCGGTGCTATCGCCCTGTGGGCCCTGCTGCTCGCGGGCGTGCTAGCCCCCCCCGGCGGTCGCCCTCATCGCCTCGACCGCGTACTCGCGCGCCTATCCGCCGACCGCCGCCACGCGCTGGCGCTGGGCCTGGTCGGGGCCGCCCCCTTGTGGGGTGCGACCCGCTACGCCCGCACCCTGGTGCCCCAAACCTGCGATCTCCTCTCGCCCCGGCAATTGCTCGAGCATCACGCCGCCCTCGCGCAATCGGGGGCGCTGCCCGCCCAGCTGGGCAACCACCGGGTCCGCGACACCGGGCTGCTCCAGTACGGCCCTGGCGACGTCGTCATGCTCTCCAGCCGCCGCGAGCTGACCCACTACCTGTCCGCCGACGAACCCCGCGTCGCGATCATCCGCGATCGCGATCTGCCCGCGATCCACCAGGATCACCGGCAAAAGGGCTGGCCGCTCTACGTACTCGACGACCGCCACATGCACCTGCGCCTGGTGGCCAACCGCCTGCCGCAGGGCGAGCGCGATCTCAACCCGATCCCCGCCGTGGTCTTTGACGAGCCGCCGCCGCTGGCCCACCCCACCCAGCTACAGTTCGAGAACTACATCGAGATCATCGGCTGGGAGATCACCGACCCGGTGATCCGCGGGCGCGACGCGACGATCCAGCTGGCGATCCGGGTGCTGCGCCCCCTGCCCGGCGGCTCCAAGCTCAACGCCCGCCTGAGCAAGGGCCGCAGCAGCCGGCTCAACAGCGAGCCTCACGAGCTGACCGACGGGATCTATCCCCCCAACCTGTGGCGCGAGGGCGACTTCATCCGGCACGCGTTCACCTTCAAGGCGCCGACCCTCGAGATCCAGCCCGGCGAGCACGAGCTCATCGTGGGCCTGCGTCGCAGCGAGCGGAAGAACTTCGAGATCTCGGTCCCCGAAGGCCCCACGGGCGAGTACGGCGTGCGAGTGCGCGGGAAAAAGCGCAGCTTCGCCACGATCGGCACGGTCACCGTGTGGTGAGCGACCCCCGCGGGCCGGGGTTTTCTGCTAGGGATCGCACGGTGACGCGATCCCGCCAGTGCCCCGCACGCCTGAGCCTCCTGCTCGCCGCGACCCTCTCGCTGGGCGCCTGCAAGGGCTCCAAGGTGCCCGACGCGCCGCCCCCCAGCGCACCCAGCCCGATCGCTCAACAAGCACTGCCCGACTTTGCTCGCCCCACGCTGGCCGGCACCCGGATCGACACCGAGGCGCTGCGCGGCCAAGTGGTGGTCATCAAGTTCTTCGCCAAGTACTGCGAGCCCTGCATGCAGACCCTACCCGCGGCCGAGCAGCTGCACCGCGAGCACCCCGAGGTGGCCTTCGTGGGGATCTCCGAGGACGAGTATGCCTCGGACGCAAAGACACTGGTCGAAGGGTTCGGGCTGTCGTTCCCCGTGGTCCACGACCAGGGCAACGTATTGGCGGGCCGCTTCCGCGTCCGTGAGATGCCGGTGACCTTCGTGGTCGACGGCGAGGGTATCGTGCAGTGGGTCGGCGGGCCCGGGCAAGGCGAGCACGACCTCGCCGCCGCTATTGCGGCCTACGGCGGCTGAGCGGCATGTCGGGGCCTCGAGGCTCTCGCCGACCACTGGTACGGGACAGGCCGCGTTCTACGGATCCGAGCCGCTTTTACTGCCCCCAATTCCCGTGCGCCGGCGCGGTGCCCTTGATCCACAGGTTCGAGCTAATCGCCCCGTTGGGTGCGGGGGACTTCCACGCCCATGGATCGATGTTAATCGGTGCTGTGAACCCGTAGGGCTCCACCTTCACCGGGCGCCCGTTGTGCGCACCTCCGCCGGGACCCTGGCGGAGCTCGAACGCGTACGTCCGTGCTTCGCCCCATATCGGGTTGGTGATCTTCATGATGTCTAGATGAACGTGCGGACCGCTGGAGTTGCCGCGACTGCCGACCTCCCCGAGAGTATCCCCAGCGTCGACGTAGTCGCCGACTCGATCGATAATGACATCCATGTGAAAGTAGGCCGAGATCCAGGTCTCGGTGTAAAGCGAGGGAACCCGGACCAGATTATGCTCGATATAGGTCTCCCCCTGCACCGGGCCAGTACTACCCGGGTTCGAGGAGGCCGTGTCGAACCAACGTTGCGTGATGACCTTGCCGGGACCCACCGCGACCACGAACTCGCTCTCATGTCCGCCGAAGTCATGGCCTTCGTGGTTGTTGCTCTTCGAGTCCTTGCCCTTGCCGGCCTGGTTCATGATCTCGACCGGGCTACCGCCGTGTTGGCCATAGTCGTCCGGCACCACGGAGTACTCCGGCCGTGCGAAGTCGAAGCCTGCACCGTGGCTTATCGAGCCGCCGCGAACCGGGTCCGCCGAGAACAGCGGAACTTCGGCCGGACCCACGATCATCATGCAGTGCGCTGGCCCGCGTTGCGTGGCCGCCTCGAACGCATAGCTCAGCGGACCGGTGCCGTAGCCGCGATAGGCCGCGCCCGCGCCGTCCTTGCATCGGACGATCGCGGTGTTCATGCCCTTGCGCGAGAACACGCCCGCCCGGTTGATCGTCCCCTCGTCGCCATGCAATTCCATGAGCCAGCCGCACGGATCGGAATGCTCTGCGGTGCTCCAGGCCATCGCCCAGTGCCCGGTCGGCCACGTGATGCTGCAATAGTGACCGTAGCCCGACGCGACGATGCCCCGGATCGACGGGATCTCCTCCACGGGCTTGGCGGTTCGCACGGTGTCGGCGTAGGAGGTGGGGATCTTCTTCGTGCGGCGAACGCTCTTTTTGACTGTCCGAGCGAGCGCCCCCGCAAAAGACCTGGGACCGTGTACGCCCTTGTCGAGAACGACGGCGGTGCCGTGAAGTTTCATCTTCTTGTGAGGAAGCGGTGTCGGGCAGGCGTCCAGGCCGCACATCGCCACATCGAGCTTGGGAGACGTCTTGATCGCCTTCGGCTCCGGGATCACCGGCATCGACTCGATCTCGTCGCCTTGGACGCTGGGCACGGCACACAAGGCGAAGCTGAGGGTGAGGCGATTGCTCGAACGACGAGTACGCGACGAGGTCGACGGATCCGGAGGACTATGGTGCATCGCTGACTCGACGGATGGCGGGGGCCGATCCCCTCATCGGACCCGAACGAGACGTTCGGCAAGTGCCACTCGCCCGCGCCTTGACCCATCCGGCCCCCCATCTAGACAACCACCACCCGACCGCCCGCCCGCCCGCTCGCCGAGCGGGCCGCGATGCCCCGGAGCAGAGGAGTACTCCGAGCCACCGCGACCCGCGAGAGCGCCGCGGCGCCACGTCACCGGGACTGTGGGGAGTCAGCCCGGTCGTCGCAGCCCGCGAAGCTCATCACCTCGCCGCGCGCCGTCAGGCGAGCAGCGGGGAGGCCAACCCGCTGTCCTCGCCTTCGCCGAAGGTCTGGATCCCGTGCCCCATCCCGTTGGCCAGGGTGGTCAAGATCGACCGGTAGTCGGTCGCCCCGGAGAGCGCATCGGGGATGTACTGGCCGGTGCGCAGGTAACCCCCCATCGAGCCGGCCAAGAGCACCGGGATCGGGCTGGGCCCGTGGTTACCCACCGAGCACTCGTTGGTCCATAGGATCGCGGTGTTGTCGAACACCGTGCCGTCTCCCTCGGGGATCCCCTTGAGCAACTCGATGAGGTACGCCAGCTGCTCGGCATGGTAGGCGTGGATCGTGGCCATGATGTCCGAGGCCGCATTGTCCTGCTCGCCACTGGTCGCCGAGTGAGCCGTGCCCTGGTGGAGATCGCCAGTGTCGATCCCCAAGAAGCCGAACCCGGTGTTGTCGTGGCCCGCCGGCGCGGTCATGAAGCTCACCACCCGAGTCAGATCGCAGGCGAACGAGGTCGCGACAAGCTCGCAGTGCTTGCGCGTACGATCGTGGTAGCTGAAGCTCTCGCCAGGCGCTACGGGATTGCCGTCCCCACAGCTGATGGGCCCGTTGCCCAGGCCCTGCTCCAGGTCGCGGATGGCGTCCAGGTGCGCCTCGAGCTTCTGACGGTCGCTCGGCGACACCCGGGCCTGCAGGCTCTGAATGTCGTCCATCACGTTGTCGAGCACGCTCTGGCGCGCCACCAGATCGGAGGGCCCGTCGCCCCCGCCCCCGCCCCCATCGTGGACCCCCAGCATGTACTCGAAGGCCTTGGCCACCTCCTTGATAGGAGGGTTGCGCGAGCCGTCGGCGTTGGCGCTGATGAAACCGCGGCGGTTGCCCTTGGTCTGGGAGGCCAACGTCAGCGAGGGCCGATAGGTCTCCCCGCCCACCGCGTTGGCGATCTCCTGATCGATCGAGATCCCAGAGTCCTCGTCGTCCTGGATCACCGCCGTGCGACCGGTGGTGGAAAAAGGCAGCCCGGTCTTGTGATCGCCGGTGCCCCCGAAGCGCGTGCGCACGATCGTCAGGTCATCGGCGTGATCGGCCAGCGGCGCGAGGATCTGGCCGCTGGTCAGCGCGGCGTTGCCCTGGGGGAAGAACCGGTTGGGGACGGTCCCGTTGGGCGACCAGTAGATCACCAGCCGCCGCGGCGCCCCCCCGGCCGCCATGGCGCGGCCACCGTAAAGAGCGGTCAAGCCGGGGGCGCTCACCAGCCCCGCCGCGAGACCTCGCATCAGAGTCCGTCGTGACATTCTCATGGTCTTGCCCTCAGTTCGCCTTACGGTAAAGGAATGCCTCCGAGCTGACCGTGGCCACCGCCAGCTCGAGTAGATCGCCGTCGGCCTCGGCAAAGCGCGTGTAGGCGTCGACGACCGAGCAGGCGTCGGCCTTCGAGACCTCCCGGCCCAGGGCCCAGCGAAAGTGCTGGATCGCCATGCACTCGCCCACCTGATCGCTGCCCGCGAGCCGCTGCGCGAGCTCGGCGGCGCCATCGAATGTACCGTCGATGTCACGCGTGACCACCAACTCACCGCTCGCGTCGAAGTCCGACCGCGCGCCCCCGACCGCGTCGAAGCCCTCGAACGCGAACCCGGGGCCGTTGATGAGCGCGTGGCACGACTGGCACCCCTCGGCCGCGGTGACCTCCTCGAGGTAGTCGCGCAGGGTCTGGGCATCGCCCTCCTCGGGCAGCTCGTCGAACGCATCGGGCGGCGGCTCGGGCACGGCCTGGCACAGCAGGCGCGAGCGCACGAACACGCCCCGCTGCGCGATCGAGGGGCTCTGGGTGGCCGCGAACGCGGCCATCACCCCGGGCATGGTCAGGATCCCGGCGCGGCCCGAGCCCGCAAGCTCGGTGCGCGCAAAGGGAGTGCCGGAGTAGGGCACGCCGTAGAGCGCCGCCAAGTTCTCGTCGAGGAAGCTGTAGTCGGCCGTCAGCAAGGTGGTCAGGCTCCGATCCGACTCGAACAGGGTGTGCTCGACGAACGCGTCGAGCTCCCCGAGCATGGACTGACGCTGGGCGTCGAACTGCGCAAAGCGATCGGGGTCCTTTTCGGCGTTCATCAGCTCGTCGAACCCGAACATCTGGCGGTAGAAGTCGACCGCCCCCCACCGCGCCCGAGGATCCTCCAGCAGCGCCCGCGCGTAGTCCTCGACCTCCTCGTCGGTTTCGAACGCCCCACTACCCGCCAGATCCAGCAGCTCGTCGTCGGGGCTCGTGCCCAGCAGCGAGAACGAAAGCGCCGAGGCGATCTCGTAGGGCCCCAGGCGAACCCGGCCCCGCTCGTCGGGCGCGCCCTGCCCCAGCTCGGTGCGATACAAGAAGAAGGGCGACTGGAGCATGGCGTCGACCACCACCCGCACCCCGCCGCGGTCTCCGTAGGTCTGCACCCCGGTGCGGTAGAGATCGGCATAGCGGGCCCGCTCGTCCTCGTCGAGCGGCCGACGAAAGGCCCGCTGCCCGAACTGCGCCACGAACTGGTCGATGCACCCGTCGGCCGCGGCCTCGGCGAGCTCACAAGGGAACACCTGCTCGAAGCGCTGGTCCGCGGTCGCGACCGCGATCGATCCGGCGGCCGACTGAAACTCGAACGCCTCGACGCCACCCACCCGCAGCGCGTCGGCCACGTTGGAGAACCCGAACTCCGAGACCGACTCGGGCAAGAACGAGTCGGCCGGCGAGGAGGTGTCGCCCACCAGATCGGCCACGGCCGCGTTGTACTCGCGGCGAGTCAGCCGCCGAACGACCGGCTCGCCCACGTCGCGGGTCGACTCGTCGCAGGCAAGCTCCTGGTCGCCGCCGATCGGATCCTCGCCGTCCCCGGCCGAGCCCTCCGCTTCGCCGGCCGTCGGATCCTCGCCGTCCAAGCCCACCTCGTCCGCTGCGCCGCGATAGCAGCCGGTCGACAAGATCAGCGCAACCAACTGGACCCGGACCTGACCCCAGCGCACGACCGCCCGCGTGCTCGGCCCTCTTCCGCTTCGATCTGCTCCCCTCACGTCGCCCCCTCCGTCATACCCTTGCCCACCTCGGCTCTTCGCCTCACCAGGTGTCACCCCGGGAGTCACACGAGCCCGTGCATCGTCCCCCGACAATTGCGGAATTTCTTTCGGGCGTCGTTCGTCCCGATCCGCCCGCCGCCGTTTCACCATACCTCGCCCGCGGCCCGGAGCTCGTGTGGTCTTTGCCCGGGGGCGTTTGCCCAGGGGCACCAGACCACGCCCGTAGAGGCGAGCAGGCCCCCCGACGCCGACCCGTAGAGGCGTCGAGGTCGCAGCTGCGCTGTCTTCGCTGTTGGGGCGACGTCCTGCGTCGATGGTTCGGTCACAATCGCCGTCAATCGCCGTCAATCGGCTCGATCCATGCCCGATGAACGCCGCCCCCCCACCGGCGCACGGCCCCGATCCGCGACCGGGGAGAGCCTCTTGCACTTCGCGCTATGCTCGGGTCGATGCGCGGGCTCGCCGACCGTCCCTACGGCACGCACGCTGCCTCACAAGCCGCCTCACTGGGCCGCGTGGGTCGCTACGAGCTACTGACCCGCCTCGCCGCCGGCGGCATGGGAGAGGTGTTCGTGGCGTGCCACCGCGGTGAGCACGGATTCACTCGGATCGTCGCCCTCAAGCGGATCCGGCCCCAGTTCTCGTCCGACGTGGATTTCGTGCGGATGTTCCTCAACGAGGCCTGCCTCGCCTCACAGCTCGATCATCCCAACATCGTCCGCGTCCACGACTTCGGCCGAGAAGACGACGACTACCACCTCATCATGGAGTACCTCCACGGCGCGTCGCTGCTGGAGATCATGCGGGCCGCGGCCAGCTCGGAGCAGGCGATACCGATCCCCCACGCCCTGACGGTGGTCGCCAGCGTGCTCGCCGGGCTCCATCACGCCCACGAGCTGCGCGGGGACGACGACCAGCCGCTGGGGGTCGTGCACCGAGACGTCAGCCCGGGCAACGTGATGGTGACCTACGACGGCGAGGTCAAGATCCTCGACTTTGGCATCGCCCGGGCCACCCAGGCCACCCAGACCGCCCAAGGAACCCGCAAGGGCAAGGTCCAGTACATGTCGCCCGAGCAGTGCCACGGGCTCGTCGTGGACCGGCGCTCCGACGTGTTCGCGGTGGGCATCATCCTCTACGAGCTGTGCACGATGGCCCGGCCGTTTCGCGGCGACAACGAGTTCGCGGTGATGAACGCGATCGTATCCGGCCGGTTCCGGCCGCCCTCGCAGGTGGTCGACTTCGCGTTCCCCCCCGCCCTCGAACAGGTGATCCTCCGCGCCCTCGCCACCGATCGCGACGCTCGGTTTCAGACCGCCGAGCAGATGATGCAGGCGGTCGAGCAGGTCGCCCGCGAGCTCGCCTTCGATCTGTCACCGCGCGCGCTGGGCCAGTACACGGGGTCGGTGTGCGAGCGTCGGCCGTGGCCCTCGGTGCCACCCGAGCCGCCTCCCCTGCTACCGTCCCAACCACCTCCCCAGCCGCTCCCCCTAGAAGCCGTACCGAGGCCGATCCGCCCGCCCCGATGGCGCTGGGCTCCGGCCGCTGCCGTCGCGCTCGCCACCGGAGGGTTGGGCCTTTGGCTCTTTGGCCCCGCACCCACCCAGACACCGCGAGAAGACCCCACCGCTCCTCAGGCCGCGTCCGAAGCGACGGTCTCCCCCTCCGGGTCGACCGACCCGCCCTCAGCTTCGCGAGCACCTTCGGATTCACGAGCGCCCTCGGACTCGCGGGCGCCCTCGGCTTCGCAGGCCGCCTCGGCCGTCTCCACTCCCCCCGCCAGCGCCCTCCCGGTCACCGCACCATCGCCCTCTCCGGCCACATCCACCTCGACCCCCACCGCCTCGCCCCGCTCTTCGAGCAAGCCCCGACGTCGTCGACGAGGGCGGCGTCGAGCCGCAGACTCCTCCGCACCGACCCCAGACTCCACCTCCTCACAGGGCCGTGAACTGCGCGGGATCAACGGGCTCTTGCCGAGTAAGGAGTAAGTACACTGCTCGTCGCGTCGATGCTCGCGGCATGGCTGCTGGCCGGCCCTGCCGAGCCCGGAGAGTTCGAGGATCTCCGGGCGCAAGCCCACTTCGATCGGGGCGCCAAGCTGTGGAAGGCGGGCGACTACGAGGGGGCCGACGCCGAGATGGCCGCCGCGGCCGCAATCGAGACCAGGCCCGTGCTTCGCTACGCCCAGGGGCAGATCGCCCGCGAGCTGGGCGACTGCGAGCGCGCCCTGGAGTACTACCAGGAGTTCTTGGAGACCACCGAGCCCAACACCCGCGCCCGAGAAGAAGTGCTGATGAACATGGCGCGCTGCCAAGCGACGATGCCCGTCGCCCCCGAGCCGACCGCGCCCACGCCCAAACCGATCACCGAGCCGCCACCCGACCAGCCGCCACCCGACCAGCGATCACCCCGCGTAGACCGAGCGGCGGTGGGGCTGCTCGCGGCCGGCTCGGTCGTGACCGCGGCTGGGATCGGCCTGGGGATCGCCGCCGGGCTCGACTTCCGCTCGGCCGACGAGGCCGCGCTGCTCGACGACTTCGACCGCCATCGCCGCCAAAGCCGGATCGAGCTGGGGATGGGGATCGCCGCCGGAAGCGTGGGCGTCGCGCTGCTCGTCGCCGGGATCGTCCGCTGGGTGCGGCACCCGCCCGGCCGTCCGCTCGACGCCCGAGCCCGACCTCTGGGCCCGCTGCGGTTCTAGCGTCAGTGCTGACCTCGGTCGGAGCTCACTCCACCCGAAGCTCACGGATCGAGGCAACCCACGCCTCGAAGTCCTGCAGCAGAGACTGACGCCGCGGCTCCACCGTGACCAATTGTTCCGCGACCTCACGCAAGCGCCGACGCGCTCGCATCAGCCGCGACGTGACCGTGCTGACCGGTACCTCGAGCACGGCCGCGATCTGCGTCGTGTTCATCCGCTCCCAGTAGTAGAGCTCGATGAGCCACTGCACCTCGAGCGGCAGCTCTTGCAGGGCCCGGAGCACGAGCTGCTGCTCCTCGTGCATCACGATGACCTGGCTGGGCGAGGGGCCCGCCTCGTCGGGGCCGGCGAAGTCGGGGAACTTGGCGCGACGCTCCTCGTACTCGCGCTCGCGCTGGTACCGGAGCATCTGGTGCCGGGCCACGCCAAAGACGAACGAGGCGAACGCGTTACGATCGCGGATCGACCCCCGCGCCTCCGCGCACGCCAAGAAGGTGCGCTGGGTCAGATCCTCGGCCGCCAACGGCTGCCGGATCGCGAAGAACCGGAGCACGCGCTGGTAGTAGCGGGCCAGCAGGGCATCACCCGCCTGGGCGTCGCCCGCGACCCAGGCGTCGATCAGCGGGCGCTCTGGATCACCCGGGGAGTTCATGGAGTGTACTTTCTCACCCAGATGTTGCGGCCATTGGTGGCGGAAACCCGATAACCGACGATCACCACCGAACCATCTTGATCGACTGCCACGTCGGACGCCACGTCGGACGACCCCGCCGAGCCGCCGTGGGTCCGGGTCCACAGGTGGTTACCGCTGGCGTCGAACTTGGTGATCCATGCGTCCCACTCTTCGTCATTGACGTTGTCATCGTCGAACAGGACTCGACCCGTGATCACGATCTCCCCGGCGGGCCCCACCGCAACCGCATAGAGCTGCTCTTGTACGGTCGGCTCCGGCTCGCTCCACCCTCCGGTCCAGATCGCCTCCCCCTGCGGGGTGATCCGCTGCGCCACCGCCCGAGCCGGGGCAAAGCGCGTCCCCGCCAGCACCAGATCGCTCGTCCCGGGGATCGTCTGCACGTCGATCCACTCCGAGACCTGCTCGAGCTCGAAGGTTTCCGTGGGGGCCCCGTCGGCCGCGAGGTAGCGCAACCAGCCTCGCCGACCCGGGGAGCCGCCGATGCTGCCCGCCACCACCGATCGCTCCGGCGACACGGCCACGTGATTCCATACTCCCTTTTCCGGACCGACGCCTCCATCCACGACATCGAACCAACGGAGCTCGAGCGACTCCGGATCGACCCGGCCATACCACAGGTCTTCGCCGTTCGAATCGGCCGACGCCAAGGTCCAGCCCGCCACCAGGATGTCACCGTCCTCGGCCACGGTAATCCCCCGGATCCGGTCGTTCCCGACGCTCCCGATCCGATCCGCAAAGATCACCTCCGCGACCTCTCCATCGTACTCACCGGTCTGCGGATCGATCCTCGCGAGCCAGGAGTCCTCGACATCGACCGGGGCCTCGGAGGTGTCGGCCTTGCCCACCCACCCCCCGACGTAGAGCCCACCCTCGGGCCGCAGGGCGAGCGTCAGCGCGCTGTCATTGCCCTCATCGCTGTGCGAGCCAAAGTCTTCCGTCCACAGCTCGGTGCCATCCCCATCGTACTTGCGCACCCATGCGATGGTCCGATTGCCCGGAACACTGACCCGACCCGCAACGAACACGTCGCCCTCCGGGCTCAACACGACCCCCCACGCCTCGTCCCGTGCATCATCGAGGCCGTCGTACTCGTCGTTCCAGACCACGTCCCCCGACAGCCGACAGTCGATATTGCACCCATCCCCGTCGATCTCGTTGCCGTCGTCGCAATCTTCCCCCTCGTCGACGATCCCATCGCCACAGCCGGGTACAGGCGGCTCGGACGGCTCGGACGGCTCGGACGTGGGGTCCGCTGGAGGATCTCCGCTAGAGCCCATGGCCTCAGGCGTGGTGCACCGCCCCGCGAGCGTGCTCGACGCGCTGTCGTGATAACGACGACCGCTGTCGCAGCTCGAATCGGGAAACGAGCAATACCCGTCCGATTCACACACGCCCTCGCGCCCGTCGAGTGCGCACTGCTCGTCACCCTCGCACACGAACTCGAGCGTGCACCCCCACGACGAGTCCAGCAGCGCCAGGGTCACCACCACAACGACCGCCGCAGCCGATCTTCGGGGCGCCGATCTTCGGGACGCCGATCTGCGAAACATCGTCATGCAGTCTAACGAACCCCGCAAGGCCGGTCGAGCGACGCTCGGGCGCGAACCCGAACCCTCGCGACGCTCCACGCCATGTCGACAGGGCAAGGGCGAGCACGAGACGTCACCGAAAAAAAGGGACGAGCGCGTGCGACATTCGGCGCCGACGAGCGTCGCCGCTCAGGGCGGCATCGTGCAACCACACACACTGCCAGCGGATACCTGACAGTCCGGATCCTCGAGCACGGTGCACGTGGTGGTACCGGTCTCACACGCCGATTTCGAGCACCCCACACACGCCGCCGACTCGCCCATCGCCGTGTCGGCATAGACATGCACGTTGAAGTCGCTGCTGGCCGGATCACCGCAGCAGTAGCAACGTCCCGTGCTGGTGCAATTCGAGGTGAAGCGCAGGTCCACTCCCGAGCAGCTGCCGTCGGTCCGACACCCTACTTGCTCACTCTGGACGCACTCGGGAGTCTCGGCCGGACGACACCATCCCGGCTCGACCGCCTGGTTCTCTGGGAGCTGCTCCTGCTGTTCTTGTTGCTGCTCGAGGGTTCGCGTACATACGAACCCCGCCCCGCACGACGAATCGTCGTCACACTCGTTATTCTCGACCTGATCCGAAGGCAACCGACCATCACTGCGGCACTCGCCGACGTCGGCCGCGGGCGCCTTGACACAGGCCTGCTCCCCCACGCAGTCGTCGGTGCTGTTGCAGGGCGCTCCTTCGAGCGCGTCCTCTAGCGAGCAACCCCAAAAGGATGCCGCCGCGATCGCGAAGATTCCGAGCCAACGCATGACGATCGTCCCTCCCCTAAAAGCGCCCTCGTAGCCCAACCCCGGCCATCCGCGGCCCCCAAAGCGGGCGTATCGACACCTGAGAACGCTGCAAGGACTTGAGCCGGATCGAACCGTAGAGGGTCAACCCCAGCCCGAGCACCCCGACCCCACCGCCCACGGCGGATAAAATGAGCCCCGTGCGAGCGTTGGAGATATTGTCCTGGCGATCGGGCGACACCGTGGTCGCTCCCTGCTCGCCCTCGAGCGCACTCCGACTGCGCTGATAGAGCGCCAGGCCAATCGCAGCCGTGGCCACCCCCACACCCGCGCCCAGGTACCCCGAGGTGATCATCAGCTTCGCGTTGCGGATCTTCCGCTCAAGCTTGGGATCCACCGGCTTGGGCGGCGTGTCGCTTTTGGTCGAGCTCGAGCTCCCGCTGCCGTCCGACGTCGACTTGCTACCGAAGATCCGATCGATCTCCACCACCTCGACCCGCAACAGCGCCCCGCACCCCTCAGGCGCGGCCAGATCCTCCGAGCTGGCCATCGCACAGGCCGCGGCATTCCCGTCGGACTTGAGGATCTCCTGGTCGGTGGACGACGACGTGCCCACCCCCACGTTGCCCACGGTGACCCCGCCGCCCACCTCGGCCGCCTTGCCCGAGTAAAACGTGAAGGCCCCCACCGTCAGCCCGGTGATCACGTGGGTGATCTCCGCGCAGCGCCCGGTGAAATCCCGCTCGGTGAACTGGGTCTTGTCGGCCTCGCGCCGACCCACGATCACCATGTCGACGTTGAGCTGCCCCGAGCGCTCGAGCTTGCCCTCGAGGCCGGCGGCCCCCACCGGCAGCTGCGCGTAGAGCTCGTCGGCGTTGGTGATCTTGACCCCCTCGCGCTTCTGGGTGAGGCCCAGGTACTCGTACTCCCCGTCGCCGGTGCACGAGGTCAGCACCTCCATCTCACAGCCCTCGTAGCGCACGGCGACCAGGCCCCGGGTTGCCCGAGCCTCGAGCGCGGCACGCTCGGCCGCCGGCCACTCGATCACCAGCGGCTTGGCGGCGCTGGAGCGAACGCCGCACTTGGACTCCCCGGTGACCGACTCCATCGTGGGGGCCTGGGCGATCTCCTGGGCCGCGCCGCCGGTCTTCTTGCAGCCGGCCCCGAGGGCCCAGATCGTCAGACCGCCGCCCAGCAAGAGGCAACGTAACCCGCGTGACCAGGGAAAAAGGCGGCTCGGCATCACGACGAAGCGGAGGATAGACGCCCCGAAGACGGACCGAAAGGACCCTCGTTGCAGATCGAGGCCCATAAGGCGCAATGAGCCCCCCAGCGCACAAGACGCTGGACCCCGCCGCCGGTCGCCACCGCTATAACCGTTTCATGCGACCCCTCGTCCTGATAGCGAGCGCCACCCTCGTGGCCGCCAGCCTCTCGTGTCGAACGAGCCCGTCGTCCTCCGCCTCTGCATCGACACCGGCGGCCGACTCGGCCCCCGGCGCGTCGGATCCCGACGCGCCGCCGCTGCCCGAGCGCTTCGCCGCGCAGCTCGAGCGGCAGCGAGCCCAGGCGGACAAGATCCGGGCCCGCTGGACCCCAACGCTACGGGACGCGATCACCGAGCTGACCGACCAACCATTCGAAAGCACCGAGGCCGCCCTCACCGCGATCCTCGCCAGCCCGCACCGCCCCAAGGGCAACGCCTCCCGCGACGTCTACCGAAATCCCAAAAAGACGCTGCTGTTCTTCGGGCTTCAGCCGACCATGCGGGTGTTCGAGTATGGCCAAGGCGCCGGCTGGTACACCGAGATCCTCGCCCCCCTGCTGGCGCGCGACGGCACCCTCCACCTGGCCGGCTACGACGACTCTTCGGGCGATCCCCAGCTACGCTACGCCAAGCTCGCCTCCGAGCTGTTCTTCACCGCCCCGGGCAACCTCTACGACAAGGTGGTCCCGGTGCTCCAGACCAGCCTGGGCGGCCCCCCCAACCTGGGCGAGCCCGACTCGCTGGACATGCTGCTGGTGTTTCGCATGATGCACAACTTCCACCGCTTCGACATGTGGGAGCGCATCATGCCCGTCGCCCACACCGCGCTCGCGCCGGGGGGCGTGCTGGCGGTGATCCAGCACCGCGCCGCCGACGATGCCAACCCCGACAAGAGCGCCCCCATGGGGTACCTACCCGAGCCCTGGCTAGTAAAGAAGGTCGAGTCCTACGGCTTTGCCCTCGAGGCGCGCTCGGACGTCAACGCCAACCCCAAGGACACCAAGGACTACGAAAAGGGCGTGTGGACCCTGCCGCCCACCCTCCAGCTGGGCGCGACCGATCGCGACAAGTACCTGGCGATCGGCGAGAGCGACCGCAGCACGCTCAAGTTCGTCAAGGTGTCGCGCTAGCAAGGCATCATGTCGCAAGGAGATCTACCTATGATCGAGATCAAAGATCAGGATGGTGTTCGGATCCTACAGATGGCGCACGGGCGGGCGAACGCCATGGATCTATCGTTTCTCGACGCCCTTCGGGAACACGTCGAGGGAGCGAGCGGGATCGAGGCCATCGTCGTCACGGGCCGGGGCTCCATCTTCTGCGCAGGCGTCGATCTCAACAAGATGCTCGAGGGTGGCGAGGCCTACATCGCCGCCTTCATCCCCGCGCTAGACCGATGCTTCGCCGCCGTGGCCACATCACCGATCCCGGTGGTTGCCGCCATCAACGGCCATGCCATTGCGGGCGGAGCGATCCTCGCCTGCGCCGCAGATTTCCGCGTGGCGTCCGAGACCGGTCGCATCGGTGTGCCCGAGTTGGTAGTCGGCGTACCGTTCCCTCCCGTTGCCTTCGCCTTGGCGACGTCCTCGATCCCACCCGATCGCTTCCGCCAGCAGGTCTTGCGAGGTCAGCAGGTCACGGGCGAAGACCGGATCTCGGCCGGGTTCGTCGATGAGGTCGTTGCCGATGAACACTGCCTCGCTCGCGCGATCGAGGTCGCGCGAGAGCTGGCGAGCGTCCCCGGGCCCGCGTTTCGGACCACCAAGTCACGTTGGCGGCGCGGCGTGACCAAAGCCGCCGCGGACACGAAGGCTCTGGCCGAGGTCACCGCGCTATGGCGCGATCCGGCCACCGTGTCCCATGTCCGGTCGTACGTGGAGCGCACCCTCCGGCGGTGAGGTGAACGGATCCGCGAGAACGCTGTCAGCACCATCCGCGGAGAAGGGCCTCAGAGGACCTTGGTGGGATTGAGGATCCCGTGGGGATCGAAGGCCGCCTTGATCCTCCGCATGAGCGCGGCCTCGGTCGTGCCGACCATACGCTCGAGGAACGGCCGCTTGAGGGTCCCGACCCCGTGCTCGCCCGTCACCGTCCCGCCGAGCGCCAGTGCATCCTCGACGATCTCGACGAATGCGCGGCGCGCTGCGGCTTCGGACCGCGGGTCGTGCCGATCGAAGAGGATCGTGGGATGGAGGTTGCCGTCTCCGGCGTGACCAAAGGTCCCGATCACCACATCGTTGCGAGCGGCCGCCGCCTCGCAGCGAGCGAACATGGCCGGCAGCGCCGGGCGAGGCACGGCCACGTCGTCGAGCAGCGGGGTCCCGAGCTTCTCCAGGGCGGGCAGCGCTGCCCGCCGGGCGGCGAGCATCATGGCGCCCTCGTGGGGATCGGAGGTGGCGAACACGTCCTTGGCGGATGCCTCGGCGCAGACCCGCTCACAAGCCTCGATCATATCGACCGAGCGCGGGGCGTCGCTCTGCACGAGCACCATGGTCGAGCCGGTGTCCAGGCCCATGGAAGTGAGTGACTCGACCGCCGCGACGGTCGTACGATCCATGACCTCGATGAGCGAGAGATCCGCGGCCTGCTCCATGCCGAGGATCGCCGCGGCGGCCTGCTCCATCGTCTCGAAGAAGGCGACCAGGGTCGACGCGGGCGGGGGCTGCCGCAAGAGCCGTACGGTGGCCTCTACGATGACGGCCAGGGTCCCCTCGGAGCCGACCAGCAGGCGGGTCAGGTCGAGCCCCGCGACGTTCTTGGGGGCGCGGCAGCCGGTCTCGATGCACGAGCCGTCCGCGGTGATGGCTCGCAGCGCGAGCACGTGATCGCCGGTGACGCCGTACTTGAAGCAGCACGCTCCTCCCGCGTTGGTCGCGATGTTGCCTCCAATCGTCGAGATGTCCCGGCTCGATGGATCCGGGGCGTAGTAGAGCCCGACCTGCTCGGCCCTCGCGGCCAGGGTGGCGTTGATGACCCCGGGCTCGACGACCGCGAGCCGGGCCGCGGGATCGATCTCGAGGATCTGATCCATCGCGGCCACGCTGAGCACGATGCCGCCGTCGACCGCATTGGCGCCCCCGGACAGGCCGGTGCCCGCGGCTCGGGGTACCACCGGGATCCGCCGCTCGTGGGCGTACCGCAGGGTGTGCACCACATCTTCGACGCTGCGGGCGCGCACGAGGGCCAGCGCGGTGCCGGCCTCCGCCAGCGGCGCTTGGTCGCGCGCGTGGGCGGCGATGATATCGGGGTCGAGCACGACGCGCCCGCCTCCGACCCGCTGGGCCAGGCCTTCGGTCCACGAGCGATCCATCACTCGGCCTCCGGGGGGCACTCGGCCTCCGGGAGGCACTCGGCCTCCGGGAGATAGAAGTCACGGATGTGCGCGGCAACCCGCGCTCGAGCCCGGTTGGGCTGCCCCTTCTCGATGGCACGCAGCAGCTGCTCGTGCTCCTCGTTGAGGACCTCGAACCGCGCGTGGGGTGACCGCGCCCGCCGCAGCTGCTCATCGAGGAATCGGGACACCGCCTGCCTCAGCGTCATCAGGACCAGGGGGTACGCCGCGTTGCCGGACGCCCGGGCCAGCGCAATGTGGAATTGCACGTCGGCCGCGCGAAAGTCCTCGATGGTGTCGGCGCGCTGCATGTCCTCGAGCGCGGCTCGAGCCGCCCCGAGCATCGCGGGCTCGGGGTCGCGTGCGGCCGCCTCGACCGCGGCGCCCTCGAGCAGGACGCGGAGCTCGACCAGGTCGGTGAGGCTGACCTTGCCCAGCCGCAAGACGCTGTCAAGGGCGAGCGCTGCGCTATCGACCGCACGATCGTCCACCACCCGAGGTCGTTGGGTGGACACCCGCTCGGCCCCCGACAACAGGCCCTGGGCCTGGAGAATGCGTAGAGCCTCGCGCAAGGTGGAACGACCGACCCCCAGGCGAGCCCCGAGCTCCTTCTCGCTGGGCAGCTCGGTCCCCGGGGCCAGCTCACCCTCGACGATGGCGTCGCGAAGCCGGCGCGCCACGACGACGCTGAGCGGAACCCGAGCCAAGGGCTCGAGGGCAAAGGGAGACGCGGAACGGCCCATGGTTCCAATCATAGCAGCTTGACTGCTTAGCAGACAAGCTGCTATATCTAGAGACACCTGCCAATCTTCAGGAGTCCCGATGTCGAATCCCCAGACCACCGCGTTATTGCTCATCGAGTTCCAGAACGACTTCACGTCCGAGGGGGGCGTGCTGCATGGCGCCGTCCAGTCGGTGATGGGCAAGACCGACATGCTGACCAACACCATCACCCTCACCAAGGCCGCGCGCGAGCGGGGGGTGACCATCATGCACGCCCCGATCACCTTCGCCGAGGGCTATAACGAGATCACCCGACACCCCTACGGGATCCTCAAGGGGGTCGTCGACGGCAAGGCGTTCGTCAAGGGCAGCTGGGGCGCGACCATCGTCGATTCACTGACGCCCGCCGAAGGCGACATCGTGGTCGAGGGCAAGCGGGGGCTCGATACCTTCGCGTCGACCAACCTCGATTTCATCCTACGCAGCAAGGGCATCACCACGGTGGCGATGGGTGGCTTTTTGACCAACTGCTGTGTCGAGTCGACGATGCGCACCGCCTACGAGCACGGCTTCGACGTGATCACGCTGACCGACTGCGTCGCCGCGACATCGATCGAAGAGCACGACAACGCGCTAAAGTACGACTATCCGATGTTCTCCCGGCCCATGCCCTCGCCAGAGTTCTTGGCGCAGCTTACGGGCTGAGCGCGCCGAGCTCGCGAAGCGTCGACGAGGTCTTTGCCAAAAACGGTTGAAGGTGCCGAACCGAGCTCATCGTCGACGTTGGCGACCCGCAGTCGCCGGGCGCTCTGCTCCAGCGGATTCCGCCGTGGCGATCCTCTTTTCGACCAGCTCCAGGTTGTGCTGGAACCGCTCGACCTTGAAATGCCCCGGGGCGTAGAGTCTGTGCGCGATCTCTAGGCCCTGCGTGAGCAAGGCGAGGGCCTCGGCGTTGCGCCCTTGATCCCCCGCGATGATCCCCTGGCCCAAGATCGCATCGATCATGGCGTCGTGCTCGAGCCCGTAGGCGTGCTCGGTGATCCGACCCGACTCGCGAAACGCGGCCTCGGCCTCTTGGGCCCGGCCTAGCGCGTGCAAGGCCGTTCCGCGGTTGATGAGCATGCGGGCGATCGCAGGGTGCTCCCGCCCCAGCAGCGCTTGGCGGATCTCGATCGCCCGGTCCATGAGCGCGAGCGCTCGGGTGTTGCGCTCGGCCTTCTGCTCGACGAGCGCGAGGTTGTTGAGCGACCCGGCCACCCGGGTGTCATCGGGGCCAAAGAGCGACTCGTTGATCTCGAGCGCCCGCTCGAAGCTGCGCCGGGCCGCCTCGAGCTTGCCCATCTCGCGCTGCACGTTGCCGACTGTATGGAGGATCTGGGCGACGTCGGGGTGATCGGGACCCCGGTGATCGACGACGATGGACTTGGCGTGCTCGCCCAGGGCCAGGGCCTCGTCGTAGCGCTCGACCAGCTCGTAGATCGAGCTCAGCCCGAGCTCCGCCACCGCGATCGCATAATCGTCGGGCTCGTAGAGCGCCCGGGTCAGCTCGAGCGCTCGCTCCTTGTGCTCGATCGCCAGATCCACGCGCCCCGCGCTGTGGTGCGCTTCTCCGGCGACCACGTGGAACTCGACGCGCAGCTTCGGATCGTCGAGCCGCGACACCAACCCCTGGGCATGCTCGATCCACTGCATGGCGTGCTCCCCCTGTTCGATGGTGATCCCCACATACCGGATGAGCAGCAGCGCCAGATGAGCGGCCCGACGGTCCAGACCATGCGCGCGGGCCTCGAAGTAAGCCCGCTCGAGCAATGCGGTCGCGCCCGGTCGCCGCTCGCTATCGGTGGCCTGGCCGATCCGGAAGGCCACTTCGATCCATAGCGGGGGATAGTCGAGTGACTCGACCTCGTCGAGCAACGCCCGCGCTCGGGTCAACGCATCCGCGTAGTGACCCAGCTGGATCTGCACGGTGATCTCCACCAGGCGCTCGCGTGCATCATCGACCGCGGCCGCGCGCTCGGGATCGGTGGGCCGCGGGGGCTCGTCGGTCTGCACGTCCACCCCGGTGCACTGCGCGGGATCGGGCAGGCGCCCCACCACCAAGGACGCCCGCGCCAGGGTTTCGGGACCCGCCTCGGCCAGCGCCCGCACCAGGGCGCCGAGGGCTCGACGGCCCTCGTCGAGGCAGCGCAGGCGAGCATCGGCCTCGGTCGCTCCATCTTGTGCGGCCCAGCACGCATCCCGGCGCTGCTGCGTCCAGCGCGTGGCGTAGTCGGCAAGGCGCGGCTCGAGGTCCTGCCAGGCCTGGGCCGCCTGGGGCTTGCCGGTAGAGACCAGCCCCCGCCGTGCCCCCTCACGCAGCTCATCGTTCCAGGCCGACGCAAGCCACGGCTGGTTGCGGTCGCACGCGTCGACGGCATCGGCCTGCATGAGCCCCAAGCTCAGGCCACCCGCGGTGACCACCCCGGTGACCAGCGCAAAAGAAGCCATCCGGGAGGCCGGCCGGGCTCGCCGACGCTGGGACACGCCCTCGAGCACCCCAATCAGCGCCTGCATCGAGCCAAAACGATCCTCGGGCTTGGGGGCCAGCCCCCGCGCCAATGCCTGACGGAGCGGGCGGGGCACGGCCGCGAGCGCCTCTTCGGGGTTGGGTGGACCTTGCAGCTTGCTCCAGATCAGGCGGCGATGGTCGAGCTTGCCGTTGAACGGGCGCTTGCCGGTCAGCCCCTCCCACAGGGCAACGCAAAACGCATACTGGTCCACCGCCGCGTCAATCGGCCCGTCCATGCACTGCTCGGGCGCCATATAGGCTGGCGTGCCCAGCACGATACCCGCCTCGGTGACCTCTTCACTTGCATCACCGTCCATGGAGATCGTCCCGGTTTCATCTCGAGAACCGCCATCGAAGGGGCGGGCCAGGCCGAAGTCCATCACCCGCACGCGACCATCGTCACCCAGCAGCACGTTGGCCGGCTTGAAGTCACGATGGATGAACCCCGCCTCATGCGCCGCAGCCAGCCCGTGGCCCGCCGCGATGAAGCGCTCGAGCACCGCGGGCCACCGGCGGCGGCCCACGGCCAGCCACTGGCGGAGGTTTCGCCCGATCACCAGCTCCATGGCGATAAACAACTGCCCCTCGTGCACGGCCACGTCGTATACGGGAAGCACGTTGGGATGCGAAAGGCTGGCCATCGCCCGTGCCTCCCGGCGCATTCGAACCTGCGACGTCAGATCGGTCTGGTGCAGCAACTTGATCGCGACGTCCCGCCCCAGCTCGGGATCGTGGGCGCGATACACCGTGCCCATGCCGCCCGACCCCAGACGATCACCCAGCCTATAGCGCCCCACGCGATGAACCTCGCACAAGGAATCCATGGTCGCGGGTCGCTCGACGGTGAGGGTGTCGAGTCGCGAATTTGTCTGGTAGTGGTACTTACGTGTACGCGACGTATTCGGATTCAAGCCATGGCGCATGATATGCTTGAGTTTAAGTGTAGCGGATTGACAGGTTTGGCAAGGTCACGCCGGGATGACCCCGTGACTCGCGGAGCGACAAGGCCACGTCGGTCCGCAACGGTGGGTCGCCAGGCGACTCGATCTCATCTGGCTGCACCTGCGCTCGAACCAAGGCGACCGCGTAGCAGCCCTGCCCGATCTTACGCGACCTGACCCGCGACGTTACACAACGCTCCCACGACGTGCGGAAGCAAGGGCCCGGTCCCGGCCCGAACCCGACCGCGAGCGTTCTCGGGCCACCCGACGCGAAAATGGCCCAGCAGTACACCCCAGCCGGGGCCCCGAGGCAACGTCCATCCCGGACGACCGCGAGCGCTACACTGCCCGGGTGTCCCGACCGGCCCCCGAGGCTCCCACCCCCGGCGGCCCCGCGTGGCCGATGGCCACGCCACAGCCGGTCCCCGACGACAGCACGCTAAAGCGCCTGATCGCGACGCTACGCGAGCAAGCCCCCGCCGCGATCGGGCTGTGGGCTGCACCTGATCCCGCGCGCGGATCCCATGACGCCGACGACTGGCGTGGAGCTCGACCGGGCCCCATCGCGCTCGCCATCCCGGCCAGCAACCCGACCACCCACTCGACTGGCAACCCGACCCCCCACGCGGCTGACGACCCGACCTCGCTCGACACGACCTTCGCGATCGATCCAGACGATCACCTCGATCTCACCCTTTTGCTGCGCTGGCTCGCCGAACCCGACGCTCCCTACGTGGTGACCCACGGGGCCCAGATCACCATGCATCGACTGCTGACCTGGGCCCCGAACGACGACGCGCCGATCCCTGCCCGGCTGGGCTGCACCCGGGTGGCCGCCGTGCTGCTGACCGAGGGTGCCCGCCGCGGCACGCCCACCCTGTCCGACTGCGTGGCGCGGGCGCTCGACCGACCGTGGCCGCTGCGAGACTCCGAACCGCTGCTGGCCGAGACCTCGGACACCGTGGCCGCCGCGACCGCGGCCTCGGCCCTGATGCCCTTGATGCGCGCGCTGACCCCCATGCTGCGCCAGCGCGACCTGACCCGGGTCTTCGAGCTGGAGTGCCGCCTGGCCCCCGCGGTGGTGGCCATGGAGCGCGCCGGCGTCGGCGTGGACGCGGCCGGCTTCCAGCGCGTCGTCGACGGCTGGATCCGCGAGCAACCCACCGCCACCGAGCCGGAGCGCAAGGCCCGGCTGGCCAAGCTGGTGTCCACCTATGGCTACTGGCCACGCGAGTATATCAGCGGCGATCGGATCCACTGTCGCCTGCACCCCCTGGCCGCCGACTCCGGCCGGTTCTCGTGCAGCGAGCCCAACCTTCAGCAGGTCCCCACCGAGCACGTGGCCCCGGGGCTGCGCGCCTGCTTCCGGGCCCCCGAAGGCCACGTGCTCATCGTCGCCGACTACGCCCAGATCGAGCTGCGGGTCGCCGCCCACCTCGCCCCCTGCGAGGCCCTGCGCGCCGTGTTCCGCGAGGGTCGCGACCCCCACCGCGCCACCGCAGCCACGCTCGCCCGGCGCCCCGAGTCCGAGATCACCGCGCGGGAGCGACAGCTAGCCAAAGCGGTCAACTTCGGGTTCCTGTTTGGGATGGGGGCGCCGCGCTTTCGCGAGTACGCTAAAAATAGTTACGGCCTCGAGCTCGACATGGCCCAGGCCAAGGACGCCCGGGCCGCCTTCTTGCGCACCTTCCCCGGAATCGCGGCCTGGCACCGTAGGGTGGGCCAGCTGGGCCGAGGCCCGACCGCCAAGGCGATCACCGTCCGCACCGCGCTCGGCCGACGCAAGCGCTTTGCCCCCGACCGGTTCTCGTTCAACGCTGCGCTCAACATCCCCGTGCAGGGCACCGCGGCCGACGGCTTCAAGCTCGCCATGACCCGACTGCACCCCCGTCTGCGGGCGCTGGGAGGGCGTGGGATCCTGTCGGTGCACGACGAGTACCTCGCCGAGGTCCCCGCCGAGCAGGGCGAGCCCGCCCGGCAGCTCGTACAGCAGACCATGCGCGAGGCCATGCAGGAGATCGTCACCAGCGTGCCGATCGAGGTCGAAGCCGCGATCGCCCGCTCGTGGGCCGAGAAGTAAGGTAGGCGCCGTTACAAAAACGGCACTCTAAACAGAGATTGGACGAATCCTTAAACAAGGATTCTGCCATGTGCGATGTCTTCCCCATGATTTTCCGAATTTTTGGGGTTTTCTCGTTGCACCTTTGACATTCTTTGTCAAAAGAATGGACGAAGCTTATGCGGCGGCCGCCGCGAAGACCTCGAATCGACGGACATCTTCATGACCCTGAACAAAGCATCCCTTTTCGTACTCGCGCTCCCCGTGCTCATCGCCGGCTGCCCCGGCGACGACACCGGCGGCAGCGGAGACGAGCCCACCAGCTCCACCACCTCCCCAGACCCCAGCTCCACCACCAACCCCGACCCCACCGATCCCGACCCCACCGACCCGGATCCGAGCAGCAGCACCACCGAAGATCCCACCGACCCGGACAGCTCCTCCTCCACCACCGACGATCCCCCAGGAGACAACGCCCAAGTTCGCGTCCTGCACCTGGGCGTGCGAGCGCCGGGCGTCGACCTCTTCGCCAACGGGATGGGACCGATCATCCAGGACCTCCAGTTCCGCGAGGGTACTCCGTACACCCCGGTCCCGGAGGGGACCTACACCTTCGATATCTCGGTCACCGGGACTCCGGTCGAAGACGCGGTGCTCTCCGCCGATCTGACCCTGGACGCGAACACGTCCTACACCGCGGTGGCCATCGGCGACCTCGAGATGACCGACGGCGCACCCGGGCTAGACGTCATCGCGCTGGTCGACGATGCGGCCGACATCGACGCGGCCAATATCCGCGTCACGGCCATCCACGCCGCACCCGCGGTGGGCCAGGTCGACATCTGGGAAGTGACCGCAGAGCCGCTCCCCCTGTTCGAGAACGTGGACTACGGTACCTTCGCGACGCTGGGCATGGACGTACCCGCGGGTCCGCTGATGATCGGCATCGACGTGGATGACGACGCAACGCCCGATCTGACCTTCGACGTCGACGCCACCGGTCTGGGAGGCTCCCAGGTCAACGTCTTCGCCAACAACGACGAAAACGGCGACGTGGCCCTTATCATCCAGCTGCCCACCGGCGACCTGCTGCAGGTCGACCCGAGCTAAAGACCCGGGCGACTTCCTCCCTCCAGTCATCGACCAATCGCGTGCCGTGCGTGGCGTCCCTGCGCCACGCTCGGCTTCGTTGCGTG
>JBCCWC010000168.1:0-34612 GCA_039194325.1 Myxococcota bacterium | reverse complement strand
CCGGGTCCATCTGGGTGGCTGGTGCACGAGGGTCCCTGATGTCCCGGGACATCCGAGAGGCTGGTGCACGAGGGTAGGCAGATGTCCCGGGGCATCCGGGAGGCTGGTGCACGAGGGTGAGCAGATGTCCCGGAACATCCGGGACCCTCGTGCACCAGCCTCGCGCAGGCCCCGGACCATCGAGCGAGTTCGCGCACGAGGGTCGCAGTCGCCCCATGGAGTGCTAGCTCGCCGCCCGAGCCGCCAGGCGAGGCCAAGCGCGTGTTTCGGGCCTAGGCTTGCCTCCCGCCCCGAGCACGCCATGGACGACCTTCACCGACTTGAGCAGTTCGCCCTCGCCACCTCTCGCGCCGAGGCGCTCGAGCACTTCGTCCCCGGCACGGAGGACTATTACTTCCACCGCTGTTTGTTCCACGAGCAGCGCAAGGAGTGGTCGCAGGTGGAGCGGACCCTCCGCCTGTGGATCGATCGTCACGGCCAAACCAAGCGGGTCACCGAGATCCGCCACCGCCTCGCGCTGCTGCGCTACGACGAAGACCCCGCGGCCGCCCGCGAGTACCTCCAGTCGGCGCTCGATCTCCGCTTCGACCACGAACCCATCGCCGAGGCGGCGACCCGCCAGTACCCGACCGCGCTCGATCCCACGCTCATTGCCCGCGACGCGGTCCGCCAGCACGGCCTGGCGCACAGCCACCGCAGCGATCTCGCCGGCTTCACCGATGCGGCCCTGCCGTGGCTGCTCCGCGAGCCGCTCCAGGGCGAGCGCCTGCGTCACCTGCTCGGTCGCCTGACCCGCCCCGATCACCGCGGCTTGGTGGATCTCGTGCTCGCCGAGCTCGCCGATCCCCGCTCGCGTGGCTTCGGCTCGCTGCCGATCCACCGCCTGCTGCTGCACGATCAACTCGACGCGCTCATACGCCGCCAGCCGGCGTTGCTGACCGTCGACGCCTTCGTCGACGCCTACCTGGTCAAGCTGTGGCCGGGTCCTGACGTTGACTGGGAGCACGACCGATCCGAGCACGAGGCGTTCCTATCCCGACAGTGGCGGTTCGTGGCCGGCCTGGGCCGCAAGTTCGACCCGCTGCGCGCCCACGTGCTCTACCACCGCCTTGAGCTCGACCGGCGCCACGGGATCTACGATCGCGATCGCTTCGAGGCCTACCTACGGCTGCCCCGGCGGGTCCCCTACGCCCGCCCCGAGTACCTTCGACAGTTCCGCGGTGATGCCGGTCGCCCCTTCCGGCTCGACGGCGACTATCGCCGCGTCACCCTACACCCGGCGATCCACTCCGACGTCGAGCTGGTCCGCGACTACCTCGAGCACCTGCTGCGCACGGCCGACGACCCCGCGCCCTACACCGAGCTTGTGCGCACCGATTTCCTCCACGAGATCTTCGCCACCACCAAGATCCTCGCCGGCCTCGGCGATCGAGAGCGCTGGACCTCGATGCTGGGCAACCCGGCCGCGTTCGCGCGGCTCGAAGAGCGTGTCGAGCTGCGCTTTACCCCCGACAACCCCCGTTGGTTTCGAGCCCACGACCCGGTCGCGCTGACGGTCGACATCAAGAACGTCTCCACCTTGGAGCTGAAGATCTTCGAGATCAACACGCTCAACGTCCACCTCGTCCGCGGCGGGGAGGTGGACACCAGCATCGATCTCGACGGCTTGGTACCCAGCGAGCAGCAGGTGCACGAGCTGTCCGAGCCGCCGCTGCGTCGGATCCGGCAGACCTTCGAGCTGCCCGCGCTCTCCGGCCCGGGAGTCTACGTGGTGGAGCTACTGGGCGGCGGGGTGAGCTCGCGGGCGCTGGTCTGCAAGGGCCGCCTGCGGGCCCTGGAGCGCATGGGGGCGGCGGGGCACGTATTCACGATCCTCGACGAGCAGGGCGAGCCTCGGCCCAAGGCCACACTGTGGCTGGGGGGACGCGAGTATGCGCCCGACGAGCACGGGGAGATCCGGGTGCCCTTCTCCACGCGCCCGGGTCGCGAGACGATCCTGCTGCGGGACGGCGAGCAGACCGCGATCGACACGTTCCACCACCGCGGCGAGACCTACCGCCTGGCGGCGAGCCTCTATGTGGATCGCGAGAGCCTGCTCAAAGACGCCCAGGCCACGGTGGTGGTGGCGCCCTCGCTACGGCTGGGCGGCACGCCGGTGAGCCTGTCGCTGCTCGAGCAGCCCGCCCTGGTCGTGCGCTCCACCGATCATCAGGGCACCAGTGCCACCCAGGAGATCTCGGATTTTGCGCTCTACGAGGATCGCGAGTCCACCCACACGTTTGCGGTGCCCCCGGATCTGCGGACGCTCGAGGTCACGCTTCGGGGCCAGGTGCAGCGCCTGTCCACGGGCCAGACCGTTGACGTGCAGAGCAACCGCACCTTCGAGCTCAACGCGATCGACGAGCAACCCACGACCCAGGATCTGCATCTGGCCCGGACCGAGGCCGGCTATGTCGTCTACCTCTACGGTCGCTCGGGCGAGCCCCGCGCCGGGGTGCCGCTGAGCGTCCGCCTGCGCCACCGTGATCTCCGCTCGACGCTCGACGTCACGTTGCAGACCGATCCCCGCGGCCGAGTGTCGCTGGGGCACCTGCGAGATGTCACCGTTGTCACCGCGTCGTGTCCCGAGCAGCAGCGACGCTCGTGGACCTTGCCCCGGGATCACGTGGAGCGCCCGGCCTCGATCCACGCGATGGCGGGGGAGACGATCCGGATCCCCTGGACCGGCGTGGCCCCGCTGGGCGCGGTGGGGGTGGTGAACGAGCATGGGGTGGAGGAGGCGACCACCCCCGTGCTGCGACGCGGAGAGATCTCGCTGCTCGAATGGCTCGCCGGCTCGTTCGTCCGCGATCACTTCGAGGCGCTCCACTACCGCGATGGCATGCTGGAGATCGAGGGCCTGCCCGCGGGTGACCATCAGCTGTGGCTGGGCCGCGAGGACGTCACGATCGTGCTGCGGGTGGTGCCGGGGGCAGCGCAGGGGGGCGCGCGCTGGCTGGTCGGCGAGCGGCGAGAGCTGGAGCGGAGCCACGAGCGGCCGCTGCAGATCGCGGGGTTCGAGGTGACCGATGCGACCGGTGCGACCGAGGTGACCGATGCGACCGATGCGACCGATGCGACCGATGCGACCGATGCGACCGATGCGACCGAGCAAACCCTAGCGATCCGACTACGCAATGCCACCGCCGACACCCGGGTTCACGTGTTCGGCACGCGCTTCGTGCCCGCGTATACCGGCCTGCGCCGCCCCGAGGCGCGGCCCCGGGCGGTGAGTCGATCCCGCCGGCGCTCGCACTACATCTCGGGTCGCGACATCGGCGACGAATACCGCTACATCCTCGAGCGGCGGCGGGCGCCCAAGTACCCGGGCGTGATGCTGGAGCGGCCGGGGCTGCTGTTGACCCCCTGGGCGACACGGAGCACGCAGACCTCGACCCAGTCGGCCGCGCTCGGCGGCGCCTATGCGGCCTCGGCCGCGCCCAAGCCGGCCGCGGCCGCGCCCCCGCCTCCCCCTCGCGCGCCGGCCTCGCCCAAGGCACAGGGGCCGAGCACCAACCTCGACTTCTTGGCGCAGCCCGCCGCGATGTGGGTCAACCTACGGCCCGATGCCGAGGGGATCGTGCGGATCCCCCTGCACGAGGTGGCGCACCAAAACCAGCTACGGATCGTGGCCGTGTCGCCCAGGGGGATCGTCGAGCGCGACGTGGTGCGCCCCGAGGTCGACACGCCCCCCAAGGATCTGCGCCTGCGACGGGGTCTGGACCCGACGCAGCCCATGGCTCTGAAGCGGCAGATCACCGTGCGCACCAGCGAGCAGCCGCTGGAGATCGCCGATGTCACCACCGCGAAGGTGCAGTCCTACGACACCCAAGCGCGGGTCTTCGCCCTGATGTCGAGCTTGTCGAGCGATCCCACGCTGGTCGAGTTCGGCTTCGTCCTGCGCTGGCCCACCCTCGACGCGGCGCGCCAGCAGGCGCTCTACAGCCAGTACGCGTGCCACGAGCTCAACCTCTACCTCCACCGCAAGGATCCCGCGTTCTTCACCCGGGTCGTCGAGCCGCACCTGCGCACCAAGAAGCACCGCACCTTCCTCGATCACTACCTGCTGGGCGATGATCTGTCGGCCTACCTGCGCCCGTGGGCGTACGGGCGGCTCAACGTCCTCGAGCGGATCCTCCTGGCGCAGCGAACCGAGGGCCAAGCCGACCCGGTTGAGCGACAGATCCGTGACCTGGACGATCTTCGGCCCGACGATCTGAACCACACCGACGCCTTGTTCCGCGCCGCGCTGGCCGGATCGGCGCTCGATGCCGCCTCCCCCCTGGTTCAGGGCGTGGCGGCGCAGTCGACCATGTTCGACGCGCAGATGATGGTCGGGGGCATGGCCGACGCGGAGGTGATGTTCGGGGGCATGGACGAGGAGGAGGGGGCCGAGCAGGAGGAGGGGGCCGCCGAGGATATGGCGACGCTGGCGGCGCCCTCGGGCATGTTCACGCGGCTGGGAGTCGCGCCGCCCGGGGCCTCGGCGCGGTTTCACAGTGCCCGCGCGTTGGGCCAGGGCGGGCCGATCCCTCGCTCGGTCGCCCCTCAGTCCGGCGGGGCGCCGCCGGCCCCCAAGGGCATGGGCGGCCCCGGTGCTCCGCCGGCCACTCGGGGCGAGTTCGCGTCCGAGTCGACGCTGGGCGAGGACGCGGACGACGAGGTGCCGTTCATGCTCCGCGACGCCGAGGGCGGGGAAGGGGGCGGCGGCGGCTCGGCGCGCGATCTGGCGGCGCGTGAGCAGCAGCGGCGTCTTTTCCAGGCGCTCGACACCACCAAGGAGTGGGCGGAGAACAACTACTACCAGCGGCCGATCGAGCAGCAGGGCCCCGATCTGCTCCCCGTCAATCCCTTTTGGCGCGACTTCGCAGCCCACCGCCCCCCGGGCCCGTTCTTGTCGCCGAACATCGCCCACGCCACCTCGAGCTTTTGCGAGATGATGTGCGCGCTGGCGGTGCTCGACCTGCCGTGGAAGGCCGAGGCGCCGCAGGTGACTGGGCAGGAGGATGGGCAGGCGGATGGGCAGGGCGCCCAGATGACCCTGCGCGGGGGATCTCGCTCGATCGTGGTCCACGAGCAGATCCAGCCGGCGCCGCCGGTCGATCCGCCGATCCCGATCCTGGTGGCCCAGACTTACCTGCGCCACGACGATCGCTACCGCCACGAGGGTGGCGAGATCCACGACAAGCCGGTGACCGGGGAGCTGTTGGCCCACGTGGTCTATGTGGCCAAGGTCGTGCTGACCAACCCGACGGGGGCCACCCACAAGCCGGCGCTGCTGCTGCAGATCCCCGTGGGCGCCCTGCCGGTGGCCCACGGCTTCTATACCCGGGGGCTGCCGGTGGAGCTGCCGCCCCAGGGGACCGCATCGTTCGAGTATTCGTTCTATTTCCCCGCGCCAGGCCAGTTCGATCACTTCCCCGCTCAGATCTCCAAGGACGGACGCCAAGTCGCGGCCGCCCCGGCCCAGCCGCTCACCGTGGTCGCCCAGCCAGGCCAGGTGGACCGCAGCGCATGGGCGTTCGTCTCGCAGCACGGCGACGACGAGGAGGTGCTGCGGTGGCTCGATGCGCACAACCTCGAGCGCCTGGAACCCAAGCGCCTGGAACCCAAGCGCCTAGATGAGCCCGAGTCGGACACGCCGGGCCTTTCGTGGCTGGCCTGGCGCATGAAGGACCGGTCGTTCTACGAGCGGTGCCTAACGCTGCTCGAAGGGCGTCACGTGTATCACCACGCGCTGTGGTCCTACGCCCTTTACCACGACGACAGGCCGCGGCTGCGCGAGTTCTTGCAGCATGAGGAGCGCCTGCTCGATCGCTGCGGGGCGTGGCTGCAAAGCTCCGTCCTCGAGATCGATCCGGTGGCTCGTCACCGCTATCAGCACCTCGAATATGCCCCGTGGGTCAACGCCCGAGCCCATCGGCTGGGGGCCAAGCACGAGATCCTGAGCGAGCGCGTAGCCGCGCAGTACACCCGCTTGCTGGGGATCTTGCGCTACCAGACCGCGCTGGGCGACGACGATCGACTGGCGGTGGTCTGCTACTTGCTGCTGCTGGGGCGCACGTCGGAGGGCGTGGATCTGCTGGGCAAGGTCGATCGCGCCCAGGTGCAGACCCCCATGCAGTTCGACTATCTACAGGCCTACGCGCATATGCTGAGCGGACAGCCGCAGGCGGCCCGCGATCTGGCCGAGCGCTACCGGGACTACCCGGTGGATCGCTGGCGCAACCTCATGCTCGCCGTCCTCGCCCAAGTCGACGAGCTCGACGGGGCCGGGCCGGCGGCGGTGGTCGACCCGGAGGATCGCCAGCAGCAGCAGGCCACGCTGGCCGCCACCGAGCCGGACTTCGACCTGAGCGTGGCCCAACCGGCAGCCCCACTGGCGGATGACTACGCGGATGATCACGCGGATGGCCACGCGGATGGCAGCGTCGTCACGATCACCTATCACCGCGTGCAGGCGGTACAGATCGGGATCTACCGCATGGACATCGAGCTGTTGTTCTCACGGCAGCCCTTCGTGCAGCAGCAGTCCGAGCAGTTCTCGATGGTCAAGCCCAACCACTCCGAGACGATCGCGCTGCCGCCGGATCGCGACCGCGTGACCTATGCGCTGCCGTCGTCGCTTCGCGACGCCAACGTGGTGATCGAGCTTTCGGCCCACGGCCGTCGTCGGCAGGCGACCCACTTCGCCCATGCGCTGAACCTTCGGGTCAGCGAGCCCTACGGGCAGCTCCAGGTCGTCCACCGGGGGTCGGGCACGCCCCTGCCGCGTACCTACGTCAAGGTCTACGCGCGCCTGCGGGGCGGGGCGGTGGAGTTTTACAAGGACGGCTACACCGATCTACGCGGCCGCTTCGACTACGCGTCGCTGAGCACCGACCAGCTGTCCCGGGTGGAGCGCTTGTCCATGCTGGTGATGAGCCCCGAGCACGGTTCGGTGATCCGCGAGGTGGCCCCGCCCAAGCGCTGAGCGCCACGCCAGGCGCTCGAACGTCGCTCTCCTATTGGCAGCTTCCCGCGAGCCAGACACGGATCCATCCTGCCTCGTGCTCAGGCAGCGTCAGGCGCAGCAAATAACGGCCCGGCACCGCCTCGAACGACCGGCCCGGGGTGATGCTGCTAGGTACCTCCATCTCCTCGATGACCGAGCCACAGCCGCCTCGGCACTCCTTGAGCGTCACCCTGCCCTCCAGCTTTGTCTCGAGGTCGGGTAGGGCGAGCAACGAGTAGGTCCCAGCTTTGTCGATGTCTACTGCCACGTACTTCCAGATCTCGCCGTCCCGTGGACCGAGGGTCTCCTCGTCATCACAGGCCACGTACTCCTCTATCTCTACGACCTCGCCGTTCTCGCAGCGATCCACCGTCCGTACGGACTGGCAGGCAGGTGTTGGATCACGGTACTGCCGATGCTCACAGGCCGGGTAAGCCTCGACTGTGGTGGCCCAGTCCTCAAGGGTCGAGCCGGTTGTCTGCACCATCTGTTGGGACAGTGCCTCCCTACCCATCAACGGAGAGGTCCTTCTGAGCAGAGTGCCCACTGCTTGGGGCGAGTCCAAGGCCAGGAGCGCATGTAGTCGCCCAGCGACGCCGTAAAACTCCGAGGGAAGACCGTCTGCGCTGACTAGATCCACTGCCTCGAGGAGATCACCCTCGGTGTTGGGCCGGAACGCGAATGCCTGCGAGTCGTCGCCCCAGTACTCCGCCGCTCCTTCCTCCAGCACGAGTTGCGAGAGACCTTCGAATGAGCGCACTGCATGGACCAATTCGTGTTCCTGAACCGGAGCAAGACTAAAGATGATGTGATCTCTTGCGCACCCGAGCGCCTCGCAGGGAGTCGACTGGCGGTCCACGTAGAAAAAGTCGACTGTATCAGAGGGCTCGACCCCGAACAGCTGGACCAGCGCGCCGACATAGCGATCCATGTAGGGGGCCGTGCCCGTGCATTGGGGAGCGAGACCGGGGGAGCGGCCATAACGTAGCCACTCCCCCTCCCATTCGACCTCGGGGGTCTCGAACTCTGTGTTCTCCGCGCCGCAGCCGGCGAGGGCGAGCATACCCACCAGAGTGTGCTTCGTTATTGCCATGAAGACGGGGCAAGAGCCAGGCTCCAACTGTCCCCCACGCCATCGCGGTAGTCAATCGTGAAGCCGCCGATCGACCAGTCCTCTGCTGCAGCCTGGATCTGGATCGGCGTTGCGTTCCGTGCGGTGACCCATCGACCCTCATCGAGCACCTGCCCGGATAACACGAATAGCGCCTCTCCCGCCGGGATGGTGAGCACTCCCCCGGACACGGCGCCCCGGACCGGGGCGAACAGGTGGAGCTGGAACGACTCCACGGTCAGCGACTCGGCGGACGTGCCCACCTCAGTCGGTTCCCGAGAGTAGAAATCCATCGCGTGTAGCTGGCCGTCGAGGACCCCGAGTGACCACGCAGCGCGCGAGCAGTAGGGAGCCGCGCACGAGGTGGCGGTCGACGAGAAGTCTGCCTGACCGCTGACGAGTTCCCCGTTGATGAGCGGGCCCTGCAGGGCGAGGCTTCCCCCTGACAGCGTCACCTTCAGATCCCCTACCATCGGATCGATCTCGAGAAAGGACAGGTGGTCGTTCTCACCTGATGAAAGGCAGACTTCCGGTGGGTCGGTGGGCGCGTCCACGTCCCACACCTCGGGATTGAGGATGGTCATCTCGACGTGGTCCACTGCGTTTGTGGTATCGGGGTTGAAGGTCCACACCGCGCCTTCGATGGCATCGTTATAGTCGAAGGTATCGTTATTATCGCCGTCGCAGCCCGGCTCAGTCGTCGTAACAGCGGTGTCGATCAAAAATGCCTGGATGCAGGCTGCCTGGCTGCTGGCTTGAGCGATCCACTCCGCGAGTTTTAAGATCGGCCCTTTGAGGAGTGGCCGATCGTCAGCTAGTTCCTCCAGCCTGGGAACGAGGCTCTTGCAGCCCTGCTCGACCATATCGACCACGCATGCTTGTATGTGAGGGTCTTCGCATGGCATCCCGCTGGTTTCCGGACAGCAGGCCATGACATGTGGCTCCTCGTAGGAGTCTGGACTGCCTCCCTGGCCGAAGTCTACCGCCAGAAATACCGGGTCCTGATCGTCGACGAGGATCTGGACGGTAAACTGGCCCACACAATGGTACTTGTATCCGTAGTACCCGGGTTGTTCCTGGAAGAGGCACTCCTCCTGAACGGGCACGGGGCCGCCATCGCCAGTTTCGTCGAGCCCGTCATCAGGCCCGCCCGTCCCTTCAGCGAAACCGTCGGTGGCGGTGACGAAAACATCAATGTCCGCCGGTGTGCCCGGGTCGGTGCAGGCGGTCGCATGCAAAGCCACAAGGCCCGCGAGGGCCAGCACCCGGGAAGAAGGGAGCGCGGAGCAGATGGCATCTGTGAAGACGGGTATGACCGAGTTTGTTTTTCGGGCGTCGGAGTTCATGGCCTTCTTATCGACCGCTGCCCTCAGCCGTTGCACGGACCCCTCGATTTTCTGGTTCTCCTGACGCCTTCGTGACTACGCCCGGTCGCATTCATCTTTGCGCCTAAGCACGAGCCGCGTTGACGGCCTGACCACCACACGGTTTTTGCACCACGCGCAGCAAGACCTTTCGGTCGGTCCCGCATGCGTCCTTGCATCCGGACCGGCGCGACCGGCGCGACCTCGGCATAGCGAACCGGCTCAGCCCTCGGGCGCGTCGTCGTGGTCGACCTTGAGGGTCTCCACCTTCTTTTGCGCGACGGTCTTGGAGTACTCCGAGCAGCAATCCATGCGGATATACGTCGACCACTGGTCCAGGGCGTGGCGGTTGTCGCCCTGGGCCTCGTAGACCAGGGCTGCGCCGGCGAAGGCTTGCTTGTCGGAGGCGTAGGTGTTTTGCGCCTTCATATACGTGCGCAGCGAGTCGTCGAGCTTGTCCTGCTCGCGCAGCACGTCGCCAAGCTCGCTCCACACGAACTGGGCCTTGGGATCGAGCTGCCCCACGTCGCGCAAGACCTTCTCGGCCTCGGCGAACTTTTGGGACTTCTTGAGCATGCGCCCGTAGGACAGCCCATAGTCGCTGTCTTCGGAGGCGAGGGCCCAGGCCTTGCCGTAAGCCTCGGCGGCCTCGGGGTACTTTTCGGCCATCTGCCGCACCTGGCCCAGGGTGAACTGAAGCGCGGGATCCTCGGGGCTCTTGGCGATCGCGTCGTGCAGGTAGCGCTCGGCCTCGCCGTACTTCTTTTGCTCGAAGCGCACCTTGCCCATGCCGGCCAGCGCCCGTGCGTTGCCGGGGCTGTCCTTCTCGAGGATCTGCAGATAGAGCTTCTCGGCCGCCGCGAGCTTGTTGTTGCGCACCAGGGTGTCGGCGCTCTCGAGATCGGACGCGAGCTTGGCGGCGGCCTGCTCGGGGGTGAGCGCCTTGTCGCCTCCGGCGCACGCCGTAGCGAGCATGAGGGTCGCGATGAGGGCGAGGGCCGGGCGCGAGCGACGAGCGTTCATCGACGAAAATGGTTAGCACGCGGGCCGAAACCCTGTCCATCGAGGGGGCGACGAGGAGCGAAGAGGAGCGGGGAGGAGTGGGGAGGAGTGGGGACGCTTCGTGTTCGCTCGGGGGCCGGGGCCACGTATGATGCAGCGAGCGCGACCTGGGGCGAGCGCGACCTGGGGCGAGCGCGAGCCGTCCGAGCGCCCGCAGGTCCCGAGCGCGAGCAGGTTGATGATGCGCCCGCCTTCACCGCGTGGATCTGGCACTGCCGGTCGTGGTCCCGGTCTGACCGGGGAGCCCGACGATCGGGCCGTGGGGCAGATCCTCCGCGCAGGGGTCAAGTCGACGCTGGCTCGCTGGGTGCTCCGGCGGCGCAAAGACCGGGGCGCCGTGCCGGTGCCGACGCCCCAGGACGAAGCGACCCATGCATGGGACGGGCAGCCCCGGTTCGTGGAGGACTACACCTTCGTGGGCGCCCAGGCGGGGCTGGGGGTGGTGCTTCGCCTGGAGTGGCTGCCCGGTCGCCAGTCGCAGCGGGTATGGGTGGTGATCCTGCGACCCGACGGGGTGTGGACACCGCAGGGGGGGCTGCGCCTGGTGAGGATCGGCGGGGGCAGTCGCTGGGCGGCAGGCGGGCTGACGCTGGACTGTCAGGCACCGTTTCAGCGCTGGAGCGTGCGCTACTGCGGTCCACTCATCGGGCAGGGCCGCCGCCCATCGGCCCGGCGGCTGCGGCTGGTGAGCGACGACGAGGACACCGTGCGGGGCAGCGTGGATCTGACCTTCGTGTCCGAGGCTCCGCCCTATGTGCCGGGGATCGACGACGACCCGGAACTGGTGGCACGGCGGTTGGGGGAGGCGACCTGGGACGCCCGACTTTGGCGGGCCACGCGGGACGTCGGTCTTCGCGGATACGTGCAGCTGGGCCAGCTTCTGGGCACGGTGGCGGTGGGGGACGTGCTGGTCCCCGTGCGCGCCATGTCGCTGCGGCAGCATCACTGGGGCCTACGCGACTGGGAGGCGTGCGAGGAGGCCTATCGGTGTGCGTGGATGACCGAGGACGAGCGCCGCGGATGGCTGCACCACACCCGCCGTCCCTTGCTCACCCGCGACGGAGGGTTCGTCGCGCATCGCGGACGGGTGGCCCCGGTGCGGAGCCTGTCGTCGACCGCCGAGATCCGGCCCGGTCGAGCGCCGGCCCGGATCGGGCTGACCTTCGGCGACGTCGATGGGACCCGACGGCTCCAGACCGAACTGGTCTCCGAGTTCGGCTTGGTCGTCGATCGCGCGCGGATCGACCTGGGCCTGCTTCGGATCACCGGGCGTGCGCCCGGGTGGGGGATCTGGGCGGGGCTACGACCGGATCGTCCGGAGCGCTGAAGTGCCGTGTTTTAGCAGCGGGGCGAGCAGGTGACCGAGCAGGTGGTGCCCCGAGGCGCGAGCCACCGCTGGGCCGAGGGCTCGTGCTCGAAGGTTCGCAGCTCGACCGGCAAAGGGTGAGCCGCGACCTGCGAAGCGGTGCGCATGACCGAAGAAGGGGCGACCAGGGCGATCCGGCTGACCCCCAAGCTGACCGCCTCGTGCAAGAACTGCTGGGCCGGTCGCAGGCACGACGCCTCGTAGCCCGCCACCTCGCGCAGATCGACGAGCATGGCGCCCGGCCGCTGGGTCTGCGGAGTACGGCGCAGATCATCGAGGGCTTGCTCGAGCATCTCGCGAGTGACGAACCCTCCGCCGCGCACACGGGTGTAGGACGCATCGGAGGTCGCGCAAAGCCGCGAGGGCTCCTGGGTGTAGTGCAGCGAAGGGGGCACGGGTGGGGGCGTGGGGAAACGAATACCTCTTGGTTCCGGTCCCGCGGGCAGGTTCACCGGAACGAGGTCGGCCGAAGCGCCGAGGTCTAACCGTGCTTCGTCGCGGCCGACGAAGCGAGGCCTCAGGATAAGGGAAACGCCGCCACCCATGCAACGGCTACATGCACGTCGGTCTCAAATGATCGTGCGATGTGCCGATGCCGGGCGCGGCATCGAGCGGCTGGTTGCATCATCGTCGCGTCATGATGACGAGACGACGCGGAACGGCCGGGCTCACCCAAAAAACCAGTTTGAGTCAGGTGCCACTTCGGTAGACCGAGGCCGGGCGCGACTGGGTCGCGCATTCCGAGCCGGCCTCGGCATCGATACCTTAGCCGGTTAGCCGGTGGTGCCGCCGGTCGAGTCGGCTCCCCCCGTCGAAGGGTCGGTTCCGGTGGTCGGGTCGCCTCCCGTGCTCGGATCGCCGCCGGTGGGCGTTTCGGTATCAGTGGTTGGGCCCGGATCACCACCGAGCACCGTGGCATTGCAGGTGCCTTCGCCCTCGTCGCAGCTGGCGTCAATCTGCACGAGCTTGCCGGCCCCCACTGGGCCGCCCAGGTCCAATTCGATATCGGTCCCGAACGGCGCGCCGCTGGCGTCGAGGGGCTGGAGGACGACGGCGTCGAAGCGACGACCGTTGATCTCGCGCTCGTCGTCGGGAACGGGCAGGAACTGGTCAAAATCGCAGAGGTCGAAATCGTGCGAGAGCAGCTGGTCGGAGCTGTTGAAGTCCCACGCTTGCGCGCGCAGGCCCTTGATCTGGATGTTGTCGGATCCGCACGGGGTGGCGAAGTCGTTGACCTGGACCTGGAACCGGACTTCGAGGCGAGCGGGGGCCAGGCCCAAGGTCACGTTGACCGACTTGGAGTCGCCGCCGATGACCTCGACGCGGTCGTCGGTGATCTCGCCGCCGAGGTTGTCGAGCGCTGCGTCTCCATCGGCGTCGATCCCGAGCACGAACATGTCGTAGGAGCCGGCAGGGACCCCCGTGAGCACCAGCTCGCCGCCGGCGTTGTCACAATCGGCCGTTTGGGTGGCCGTCATGCCCTCCTCACCGATCTCCACGCGGATCTCCGATACGCTCTCCTGGTTCTGGTCGCAGCTGACATTGGGGGCGAAGTCGTAGTTGACGGTCAGGCCCCCGCTCTCAGGGTCGTTGTTGCATGCAGCAAGGGTCAAAGGGGCGGCAAGGCTGGTCGCGGCAATTGCGCGCTTCCACGAACGGTAATGCATCGTCATGAAACCGTAGGCTCCTGATCTCGAGGTCTGCGCATCGTCCGGGACGGGCGGGGGGGATGCAAGCATGGTGATGCACCTCCCCCTTTGAGCACGAGGGACGAGCGTTCCGCATGGGACGGCAGGGCCCCCTAGCTTGTTCACCCGCCGTAGGACCGGCCAGTGCGCCAGATCGCTTTGCCGATTTCTTGGGCTCGTCCCGCGGTCGTGCTTACAAAGTAGGATATGTACGACCTTTCGCGTGAACGCACACGGATTCGCCGACGCAAGCCCTGGTGGACCGTGTTGCTGGCCATCGGCGTGGGATGGCCGTCGTTGGCGTTCGCAGAAGGGGCGAACAACGCGCGGTCCGAGGCGACGACGGCTGGCGCCAAGGCGGTCGACGCCACGACGGTCGAGTCCAAGAAGGCCGAGCCCAAGAAGACCGGACCCAAGAAGACCGGACCCAAGAAGACCAAGCCCAAGTCCACCAAGTCCAAGTCCACCAAGTCCAAGTCCACCAAGTCCAAACCCAAGAAGACTGGGCCCAACAAGGCCGATCCGACGTCCTCGCTCGAGGGATTGCCACCTCCCCCGGTCACGGCGGGCGATCGGCCGACCCGCGCGCCCGCGCACGCGGATTGCGACCATCGGATGCCGCTCTATGAGCATCGGGTGAAGGCCGGCGAGCACTTGGGGCTCATCGCGGGTCGCTATGGAGTTCGCTATCAGGAGCTGGTCGCGCTCAACGAGCAGTTGGCCGATCCCGATCTGATCCGACCGGGCGACGTGATCCGGGTGTGTCCCGAGATCTTCCCCCGCCAGGTCGAGCGCCACGAGCACGTGGTGCAATCGGGCGAGACGCTGGGAGCGATCGCCAAGCAGTACGGCCTGTCGGTTGCCACCTTGGTGGAGCTACAGGACGATGCGCTCAAGGATCCGGATCGACTGCGGGTGGGTCAGCACCTGGTGATCGAGAGGGACGGGGGCTTGGTGGCCGATTTCCTGCCACCGCCGCCCCGTCCCAAGAATCAGCGGCGTAGCGGTGGACGGTCTCGGGTCGTCGAGGCGTTGCCGCCCAGCGAGCACTTGCGCATCAAGCGACCCCACCTGGCCTACGGGACGCCCAAGACGATCGCGCTCGTGCAGCGGGCGGTCGCCCAGTACAAGCGGCGCCATCGGGGTTCACCGCGGGTGGTGGTGGGTGACATCAGCCGCAAGGGGGGCGGCACGCTGCGCCCTCATCTGTCCCACCGGACCGGTCGGGACATCGATCTGGGTTATGTGCGGCGAGCGGGGTCGGCGACGTATGCCGTCGACATTCCCCGGACCTGGGCGTTGCTCCAGGCGTTCATCGACACCCGCCAGGTCGTCTACATCTTCGTCGACTATCGGCTCCAGCAGCAGCTTTACGAGCATGCGAAGTCCCGGGGAGTGTCGGACAAGACGCTCGACGAGCTGTTCCAGTACCCCCGCGGGCGGGGACGCGCGCGCGGGATCATTCGCCACTGGCCCAGCCACAAGCGACACTTTCACGTCCGCTTCCGCAGCTGACCCCACGGGCGAGTGGCGGTCCACGGGCGATCCCGAGCATGCGGGACTATCGCCGTCGCAGCACCAGGCGCGGTTGCCCGTCGACCTCGGTCGCTTGCTCGATCTCCAGCCCGGCGTCGGCCGCGGCCCGCCGTACGCGCGCTTCGGCGATCACCCGCGGCAGCGGAGCGAGCAGCGACTCGAGCAGCAGCGCCCGGTCGATCTCGCCGCACACGAGGACGAGCCCGTGCTCTTGGCGCACGAACCCGAAGTCTTCCACGCTGCCCAGGGTGCCCGCGGGCAATCGCAGGTCGACCGGCTCGCCGGAGCATTCCATGCTGCCTTCGAGCATCACGCGGCGCTGGCCCGGTCCTCGCTGGACGGAGAGCCCGAGTGCGGCCAGACCATGGGCGACTTCGTCCAGGTTGTGGAGGGCCGGCGCAGCCACGTGGACGTAGCGGCTCATGCGGGGCGACCGGAGCTTCGGCGGCCGGGTGCTCCGCACAGGGGGCAGGCGCCGCGGACCGGCAGGGGCCGAAGCCAGCCACAATGAGCGCAGGCGGCGGCGGCGATCACGGGCCGTGGGCGGTCGGTGATGGGGGGCGGGGGATCGGCGGAGATCCCGAAGTGCTCGAACAGGTCGCCGGTCTGCGGGGTGCGCAAACGCCGAAACCGATCGGTACCGCGAGCCATGGGCGGTACTGTAGCAGTCTTGGAACATCGCCTCGGGCTTGCCGAGATCCCCCTCGGCAGGCGGAGGCTTTGGATGTATCGTGGATGCCCACATTTCGTGACGCACTCCGGCAAATCTTCCGAACGTCGCCGTGGCCGTCGTGTACCGCTGAGCGCTGCGGCCAGTGGCCTGGATCCTCGCACCACCACTCCGGTCAGCGATCTTTCGGAGACGGGCTGCTTCGTGCACACCGACAACCCGCTCGACATCGGGGCGACCATCGAGCTGCGCTTTACGGTCTTCCCGGAGGAGCCGGTGTTGTTCCGTAGCCAGGGCCGGGTGGTCCGTCATGCGGTCGACGGTGAGCCGCCCGGCATGGGCGTGGAGTTCGTCGAGCTCGACGACTCGGCGCGCGACGTGTTGCACAAGATCTTCTTGCGTGACGAGGCCTATCGGCAGAGCCGGCGCCTGGCCACGACGGACGAGACCCTGCGCACGCACGGCCTGGTGGCCCGCTTGCTCGGGACCAGCGACGACGGCTGAGCCGGTTGGGTCACCGCTAAAGCTGCCGGACGAGCTGCGCGATGAGGGCTACGCCGTAGCCGCTGCCGCGATCCTTGGGAAACGCGGGGCCGGCCAGGTCGATGTGGCACCAGCGACGGGTCCGGGCCCGGGGAGCATCGGCGAGGTGCTCGTAGATGAACTGAGCGGCGCAGCTGGTCTGGGCGTTCATGCGGTTGGCCACGGAGTTGCGCAGATCGGCGATCGGGCTGGAGAACTCGTGGCGGTAGAGCTCGGGCGCGAAGGGCAGCGGGTGACACAGATCGCCGCAGGCCCGCCCGGTGGTCACCGCGAGCTGTTCGAGGTCGGCGTCGTTGCTCACCACCGCGGCGTGGACCAGCCCGGTGGAGACGAGCTGGGCGCCGGTGAGGGTGGCGGCGTCGATCACCACGTCGGCTTCGAGCTGGCGGGCGGCCCAGCTGACCCCGTCGGCGAGCAACAGGCGGCCCTCGGCGTCGGTGTTGTTGATCTCGACCGACTTGCCCGAGTGCAAGGACAGCACGTCGTCGGGCTTGTATGAGGCGCTGTCGATCGAGTTCTCGGCCAGGCACAGCAGCAGGCTGACGCGGTGGGGACAGCCGTCGGTGGCCAGTGAACGGAAGGCGCCGAAGACCGCGGCCGCACCGCCCATGTCGGCCTTCATGCCCTCCATGGAACCGCGGGCCTTGAGGTGCAGGCCGCCGGTATCGAAGGTGACGCCCTTGCCCACCAGGGCCACGTGGTGGGCGGCGTCGCCGGGGTCGTAGGAGGCCACGAGCATGCGTGGGGCGGACACGGCGGATCGACCCACGCCGTGGATCCCGCCCAGGCCGTGCTCGAGCAGGTCGTCCCCGACGATCTCCTCGATCTCGACCCCGTCGATCGACGCGAGGGCGGCCCGGGCTCGGGTCGCGAACTCGGCGGGATCGAGCTCGGTGGGCGGAGTGTCGACCAGCGCGGCCGACTCGCGAGCGAATTGCACCGTATGCTGCACAGCGCGATCGACCGGCAGCGCGCGCCCCTTGGTGTCGACGGTGAGCACCTGGATCCGGGCCTTGCTGGGCTTGTGCTTGGCGCTGTAGGCGGGCAGGGCTCGGCTGACCGCATTGATGGCGGCGAGGGCGTGGGCCGGGTCGTCGAGGATCAGTACCGTTGCGATCTTGCCTTTGGCGCCGAGGTTGAGCTGAGCGATCGTGTGTCGGATCGAGTCGGCGCGGGTGGGGGAGTTGTAGCGAGACAGCTCGTCGGGCAGGACGGCCACGTGGAGCCAGCGGATCCCCTCGGTGCCGAGGGTCGAAGCCCCCGCGCCCCGGTCACCGGGCGATAGCTCGGACGCCAGATCCTTGGCCAGCGTGTCGAGGCGGCGACCCAATAGGCTGGGCATGCGCTTGGCACCCATCTGCCGGGCGGGCGCGATGAGGAGCAGCTCGGTCGCTCCCTTGAGCAGGGCCTTCGTGTTGCGGGCAAAGCTTAGGGTCGTCACGTTGTGGCCAAGTATGCAACAAGCCTGCATCGCGCGTGAACGCGAGAAGGGCCGGACCGAGTGCACGGCGGGGTCGGTCAGGCGCGACGGGCTCGCTCGGTGGCCCACGCTCGCAGGGCGGTGATGCTCTCGGCGCGCGTGCGGGACAGCGGCACGGTGGCGTGCACGGCTCGATGCAGATCTTCGGCACGAAGCGGCCGATCCTCGGCGAACGCGTCGAGTCGGGCCTCGACCAGGGCTGCCTCGATCTCGGCCCCACAAAAGCCCTCGGCCTGCCGGATCACCGCGGCGAAGGCGGGCCAGGCAGAGGCGGTGGGCGGGCAGTGCCCCAGTTGTCGCCGGGGTCGGTGCTCGAGGTGCACCTTCAAGATCGCCTCGCGGGCGTCGGCGTCGGGGAGATCCACGAAGAAGATCTCGTCGAGGCGGCCGCGACGGAGCAGCTCGGGGGGCAGAGCATCGACCCGGTTGGCGGTGGCGGCCACGAACACGGGGCGACGTCGCTCCTGGAGCCAGGTGAGCAGACCCCCCACGACCCGGGCGGCGGTGCCCGCATCGCTGGCCGCCCCTTCGGTGCCGGCCAGCCCCTTGTCGATCTCGTCGAGCCACAGCACGACGGGGGCCAGGCGCTCCACCAGCGCGAGGGTGCGCCGCAGGTTGGCCTCGCTGTGGCCCACCGTGCCGGCGAACAACCGCCCGGGCTCCAGGCGCACTACGGGCAAGCCGAGCAGCGAGCCGCAGACCCGGGCGGCCAGGCTCTTGCCGCAGCCCTGCACCCCGAGCAGGAGCACGCCGCGGGGGGCGGGGATCCCCTGGGCGGCGGCGGCGGGACGCAGGGCCAGGGCCCGTCGCGTTAGCCAGGCCTTGAGGGCCGTGAGGCCGCCGAGCTCGAGCGGGGGCACGGGATCGACCCGCTCGAGCATGCCCTCGCGATCGAGCGCGGCGGGCTTGGCCGCGGCGATGAAGCGACCGAGGGCCTGAGGATCGGGCCCGTGGTCGAGCACGGCCTCGGCCAGCACGCGCTCGAGCTCGCGGCGGGGCAGACCCAGGGCCGCGCGGGCCAGGGAGGCGACGTGGGGGCCCAGGTGCCGACGGGCGTGGGGGTGCTCGTGCTCGGTCAGCACGCCGGTGATCCAGTCGATGTGTCGGGTCAGCTCGTCGAGGTCGGGGGGTGGCAGGGTGAGATCGAGCAGCTCGGGAATCGCGGCGGCGGCCCGCGGGGCCGCGTCGGGAGGATCGACGAGCACCACGGCGGGACCGCGCTCGCGCTGAGCAAGCTCACGCAGCGCTCGGCGGGCGACGGGCGTGTGAAGGCTGGCACGGGCGTCGAGCAGCAGCCAAAGCGAGTCGTGATGCTCGGCGGCCAGCATGCGCAGTCGTGCAGGCAGCGAGTCGGTCAGCGAGTCGGTCAGCGAGTCGGTGGCAGCGCTGGCCGGGGAATTGGCCGGGGAGTGGGCGGTGGCGCTCCAGGTGTGGCAGGGCCAGCCCAGGCGCTCGGCGACCGCCTCCAGCAGCTCCAGGGCGCGATCTTCTTCGGTGGTCCACAGCTGGATCCCGCGAACGCCAGCCCGCAGGGAGCGCTCGATCCGGTGGCTCAGCGCGGTGGTGGTGGGGTCGATCACCGCACGGTCTCCGTTTGGCTGGCGGCCCATGAAAGCCACGCCCGCACCAGGTGGACCTGCACCGACGCACGCCAGGGGCCGTTGACCCCAAAGCACCAGCCGTTGAGCCACAGGCGAGTGCCCTTGAGTCGACCCAGGCGCCCGTGCAGCCACTGGATGTCCTGGGCCTTGGCCGATACGCGCCCGGCCAGCGTGCCGGGGCCCTGTCGCAGGCTCAGTCGATAGTGCATCTGTCCGCCCACGTCGAGCCGCTCGAAGTCGTCGTTGAAGACCTGACGGGCGCGATCGAGTAGGGCGGCGAAGGAGCGCGCACGGGAGCGTCGGAAGTCGAGCGCAAACAGGGCGGGGCAGGCCTGGCCGCTGGGCCAGCGCCGGGTGACGCCGGCTGAAATCGCGGCGTGGAGGCCCTCGACGACGCCGGGCACGTGAGGGGGCAGCTGCAACAGGGCATCGACCGCCGCCGGATCGCGCTGGGCCGAGAGGACGTGGGCGACGGGCCTGAGGCGACCGGGGACCAGGCCCACCTGCTCGACCAGTAGCTGGCAGTCGGTCGCCGAAAGGGGGCGACGACGCGCCCGAGTCAGCAGCCGATCCAGGCTCTGGGCCGCCTGGATGCGGGGGTCGTTCAACGGTGCTCCCGCATCGCGCGCCGGGCCTCTCGCTTCTGGTCACGCTCCTTGATGGTGGCGCGCTTGTCGTGGACCTTCTTGCCGCGGCCGAGCCCGAGCTCCACCTTGATCCGCCCGTCCTTGAGATAGACGGCCAGGGGGATCACGGTCAGGCCGGCCTGCTGGACCTCTTCGTGCAGCTTGTCGAGCTGCCGGCGGTGCAGCAGCAGCTTGCGGGCGCGCACCATCTCGTGGTTGCGCCGGTGGGCCTGGGGAAACTCGGCCACATGGGCGCCCATGAGGAACAGCTCATCGCGGTGGAACTGGGCGTAGGACTCGGCCAGGCTGACCTTGCCGTCGCGGATCGACTTGACCTCGCTGCCGTGGAGCACGATCCCCGCCTCGTAGCGCTCGAGGATCTCGTAGTTGAAGGTGGCCCGGCGGTTCTGGGCCAGGGTGGATCCGGGGGGCGCCAAGCCCTTGGCTTTGTTGGACTTGCCCACAGGGGCGCGACGTTAGGTGAGCGTTCGAAGCAGGGCAAGCGCGCCGACCCGGGCGGCACCGGCGGCCTCGATCGCCGCCATGGCGGCGCGCAGGGTGGCCCCGGTGGTGACCACGTCGTCGATGAGCAGGATGCGGCGACCCCGGAGCGCGGCGGGATGGGGGACGCCAAATGCCCCGCGGAGGTTGGGCCCACGGGCCGCGGCGGGCAGGTCGTGCTGGGGCGTGGTGTTCCGCTCGCGTCGCAGCCCGCCCGGGTGCACGACAGGTCGCGGGGGGGGCCGACGACGACGCGCATGGCGAGCCAGCAAGGCGGCCTGGTTATAGCCCCGGGTGCGCAGGCGCGTGGGGTGGAGGGGCACGGGGATCCATGCGTCCCAGGGCTGAGCGAGCACCGGACTGACCGAGAGCACCGCACCCAGCGGGCCCGCCCAGGCGGGTTGGCCGTGAAACTTGAGCCGGTGCAGCGCCCGCAACAAGGGGCCGGCATAGGCGTGGACCGCCCAGATCCCGCCCTGCTCGACGGCATCGGGGGGCAGGGGCTGATGCTCGGCGGTGCAGCGCAGGCACAGCGGGAGCGTGGCCGGGGCCCCAGACCGCAGCAGCAGACCGCAGCCCAGGCAGACGGGAGGAAAGAGCAGCGAGCGCAGCATGCTCGATGACTCGACCGCGGGGGCGCGATCGTTGCACGGCGGTCGCGTGGGTTCGAGCCGCAGGTCGTCAGGACCAGGACCACGACCCCCAGACCGAAGCCGGTTGGCGTGCATGAGCCGAGCTCGACGGTCGTTCGTAGCCGTATGTAGTCGTTCGGGTACAGTTCTCAACAATTTCGAGGTCGTCACCGACGAGGGGGGCTTTTAGGCTTTGGATACCGGGCGTACCCGGACATAGGAGATGAGCATGAATCGTGGAGCAATCTCGATGTCGCCGATGGTACGGGCCATTGGTGGGTCAAGCACGCCTGGATCGTAGATGGCGAGGGCTACGACAACTGCGAGCCCCTACCGCTGGCGCAGCAGTGGGAGTGCCTGCCGACGGTGGGTGTACTCGCCGACGACGGCTTGACCATGAGCATGGAGGTCGGCGAGTGGGGCGAGCCCGGTGCGTTCAACAACCTTCGAAGCCCGAACCTCGATGCGGATCCGATCAAGTACACGATCGAAACCTGGCAGCCCGCCAATATCGACCCAGACGCGGGAGATATCGACCTCACGCGCACGCTGGTTCGGACCCAGGTGCTCGATTGCCAGCCGGAAGCCAGCGAGTTCGATGGCCAAGTTCGCGATTGTCTCGTGAGGGCTGACTGATGCGTACGGATATTGGTGAGCTAGGCGTGATGGTAGGGGTGCCCGGCCAAGATCGTGCCTACCCGGTAAAGCTGCTCGCACAGCAGCAATTGCGCGAGCCGGTGGGGCAGCGTCAGCCGGGACAGGGCGAGCACCCGGTCGGCCCGGGCTCGGTCGGCGGGATCGTAGCCGTGGGCGTCGCCGATCAGCAGATCCACCCGCGAACGCCCGGCCTCACGAAAGTCTCGGATCCATCGTGACAGCGTGAGGGTGTCGACCTGCTCCCCGCGCTCGTCGAGCACCACCACCGGCGCGCCTGCTTGCCCCGCTCGCTTCCACTGATCGGCGGCGCTCTTGCAGACCACCCGCTCGATCGGCACCAGCGAGCGCGAGCGCTCGACGTACTGATCACACAGTTGCTGTAACCGCGCATCCTTGAGCTTGCCGATGGCGAGGATCCGCAGCAGCACGGCCAGATCTCGGTGGTGTCTCGGTGGTGTCTCGGTGGTGTCTCGGTGATGGCCCGGTTCCCAGCCTCGGGGGCGGGCTCGAGCCTCGGGGGCGGGCTCAGGCCTCGGGGGCGGGCTCGTCGGGGGCGGGCCCGTCGCGCGCCGCCTCGTCGGTGACGGGCTCGTCGACAGGGTCGCCCCACTCGTCGTCAGGGTCGTCCCACTCGTCGTCGTCTTGCTCGTCGAACTCGTCCTCGAAGCCGCCAAAGCGAAGATCGCCGCGGTACTCGCCGGCGCCGGCGGGTGGCGGAGCGAAGGCATCGTCGAGGCCCGAGGTGTCCATGACCTCGGCGGGCAGGCCAAGCTCGACCCGAGGGGCGTCGCTCCACATGCTCTCCAGATCGAAGTGGGTGCGCACCGGGTGATGGAACACGTGGACGATGAAGTCGTCGTAGTCCAGCAGATCCCACTGGTGTCCTTCGAAGCCGTCGGTGCCTCGGGGGTAGCGGCCGCTCTGCTTGAGCGTACGGTTGATAGCGTCGGCCACCGCGGCCACCTGTCGCTCGGAGCGGGCCGAGAGGATGAGGACCCAGTCGGTGTAGCCGGCGATGTCGGTCACTCGCAGCACGACCGGAGCGAGGGCCTTCTTGTCGAGCGCGGCGTCGAGGGCCGTGCGTAGGGGGTCGGGCAGATCGTCCGGGCTCCAGGTCGTAGCGGAGGGAGGCATGGAACGGAGCGGGGCCGAGGACGGGGTACCGATGACGCGACTCACTCCCCTTTCTTGTAGCCCGTGGGGTTACGGTGCGGCAAGTCCATCGAGCAGGCGACGGCGCTCGTCGTCGTAGCGCAACCGTGACCGAAGGGGGAAGGAGTCGGCGGGAGCTTGCACCGCGACCGCGCCCGGCGTCACCCGACCGCGGACTTGGGCCTGTCCCGTCAACGGGCTCCCATCGGCTCCCATGAGCCGATAACGGACGTTTACGTCGGCTTCCAGCCATACGCCGCGGCGGGCGTCCAGTCGCAGGGTGCCCTCGATCGCCTCGATCTGGGCCTGCGTGCGCCACCTTTGGGTGGGTCCACGCGCGGTGGTCTCGGGCCGGATCGCGTCGGTGAGGCCGAGGGTGATCTCCACGCCCGCGCCGCCGCCGATCCCCGCGCCGTCGACCCGGGTCGCCTGGATCGACAGCCGGGGCGCGGCCAGCTCGACCACGTCGTGCACCGAGCGCTGCGCATCGTCGAGCCACTGCTCGATCCGATCGGAGTCGCGGGGATAATGATTCCAGCCGCGATGGGCGTGGCGGACGTGGATCGTCTCGCCGATCACGATGACCTCGCGGCCGCGATCGTGGTCGTTGGTCTGGGCCAGGTGCAGCGTGACCGGGCCCTCGTCGACCGTGCCCCAGCGCAGCTCGAGCTCGTCGTGCACGACTTGGGGCCGCACCACGGGGCGGTCGACCTCGGGAGCGGGGGCGGGAGCGGGGGCGGAGCGGTCGGTGGGGGCGAGGGCGGAGTCCGGATCTGATCCGGGAGCGGAGCGCGGATCCGATCCGGGGTCGTCGTTCGGAGGGGCGGCGGAGGGCGCACCGGGAGGCGCACCGGGAGGGACGAGCGAGAAGTCGGCACTGCGCTGAAGCTGGTGGGGCCCCAGGTTGGTGCGAACCACCGCGTGGGGCTGGGCGAGGGCGGCCAGCAGATCCTCCACGGTGGGTGCGTCCCATCGCTCGGCGAAGTCCGCGGCCGTGCTCGAAGACGCGGGGCCGGGGATCGACGGGGGCTGCTGGGGCGCGTCGCCCGAGCATGACAGGATGACACCGAGGGTCGTCGCCCCGAGCCATCGTGTCGCGCGGGCCTCGGCTCGCATCGACGGCAGGATAGTGGCCCGCATCGCGGCATGCCAAGCACACCCACCGGCGCTACACTACGTCCTCGTGGTGCCTTGCGTATCCGCTGCGGTCGAGGGCGCGACCGGGCTCTTGGCGGCAGCTCCGGTGTCGCCGGTCTCGGTCGATCCCTTCGTGCTGCAGATCCTGTTGTCGCCGGTGGCGGGCGTGGGGGCGCTCGTTTGGGGGCTCTTGTGGGGCAGCTTCGCCAACGTGGTGATCCATCGGGTGCCGCAGGGGCTGTCGGTGCTCCGGCCGCGCTCGCGCTGCCCGGCGTGCGAGACCCCTATCGCCGGCTACGACAACATCCCGGTCGTCTCGTACCTGCTTTTGCGGGGCAAGTGCCGGCACTGCGGCGAGCCGTTCAGCCTGCGCTACCTCATGGTCGAGCTGCTGGCGGGGGTGCTCAGCGTTGCGCTCTACATGAAGGTGGTGGTCGTGCCGCTGGTCGCGGGCGGGGGGGTGCACCTGGCGGCGTGGCTGCTGTGGTTTGCCTTTGGGCTTTGCCTGCTCATCATCACGTACATCGATCTCGATGTATGGATCATCCCCGACGTCATCGTGCTGCCCATGGCGGGGCTCGGGGTGGTGCTGGCGTTTGCGGTCCCGCAGTGGCTGGGCGTCGGCGGGGGCGAGGCGCTGGCGGCCGCCGCCCTGGGCTACGGCATGTTCGCCGGCATTCGGTGGCTCTATCTGCGCATGCGGGGGATCGAGGCCCTGGGCCTGGGCGACGCCAAGCTGCTGCTGATGGTGGGGGCGTTTTGCGGCTTGCCGGGGTTGGTGTGGACCGTGGGGGCCGGAGCGGTGCAGGGGCTGCTCGTCTCGGTGCCGCTGCTGCTCGCCGGTCGGGGGGTGGCCAACTCCGATCTGCACGAGGTGCACGGCGATGATCCCGAGCTGGGATCGGAAGATCCCGAAGACGGGGTCACCGGCCGTCGGGTGCCCTTTGGTCCGTTCTTGGCGGTGGCCGCCCTCGAGTACGTCCTGCTGCGCGACCTCATCGAGGGCTGGCTGACGGGGGGCCTGGGGTCCTAGCGTCTACGGATCGTCGTCGCTCACCGACGCCGGCGCCGGGCCCAAAGCCCCAGCACGCCGAGACCCAGCCATGTCCATTTGGGCTCGTTCGTGTGGGTGGGGTGCACCGCGCAGCTGCCGTCGTCGTTCGATACCGGGGTGGTGTCTAGGCAGGTGGCCAGCTCGCAGCCGGTGGGGAGCCATTGCACGTCGGTGCGGGTCTCCAGCCACTGGAGGGCGTAGTAGGGCACGCCGTACCAGCCCCCGTCGCCGCAGGGGGTGGAGCCGCGGGAGGTCACCCCGGCCAGGCGCCATTGTCCGGTGCCCAAGGGCACGAGTGCGGGGCCGCCCGAGTCCCCGTTGCAGGTGTCGCGACCGTGACCGCCCGCGAAGAACTCGACCCCCTGCGTGGTGAACTTGCCGAACGTGGTGGTGATCTTGCGCTTGACCCCGGCGCCCGAGGGCTGGCCCATCTCCCCGGCATAGGGGTCACTGGCGCCGAAGCCGACCACCTGCACCACGTTGCCCTGGCGCATGGTCTCGTCCCACTCCCACTGGTCGACCATGGGCAGCAGCAGGCCATCGGAGGGAAGGTAGGGCTCGGGCAGCTCGACGAAGGCGAAGTCGAGCCGCTCTTGTTCACACAGGTCGCAAAACCGTGGGTGGAGCTCGAAGCGGGTGGCGACCATCGAGTTGTCGGCGCTCTCGACCGAGCCGAAGTACACGGTGAGGTTGGCGTCGGGGCGCTCCTGGGCCAGACAGTGGGCCGCGGTGAGCACGATTGTGGGGCTTATCAGCGTGCCGGTGCACTGGAACTGGCCGCGGATCGAGACCACCGCGTCCAGCTCGGTCTGCGAGGTGAGCACCCCCCCGACGATCGGATCGATGGGGAGGTCGGCGGGGAGGTCGGCGGGGAGGTCGGCGGGGAGGTCGGCGGGGAGCTCGGCGAGGCTTGGATCGGCGTTTTCCACCACCACTGCGGTGGCCGCAGTGGCCGCGGTGGCCGCGGTGCTCCCCAGCCCGAGGAGAGCCAACCCGAGGAGCCTGCCGCCAGGTCCGCGGGGTCGCCCAAGGAAGTGCGGCGACCGTCTCATCATCCTCCTGAAGTTGGGTCCTGCCGTTGGGCTCACGCGTCGGTTGACGCACAGCGTCGCCGGGGTCGCAGGCCGAGCAGGGCCAGCCACAACCACGGAATCGCTCGAGGGGAACCGGGCCCGGCCACCGCGCAGCGGCCGTCTTCTTCGGCCGGGGGGGTCATGTCGAGGCAATCGCCGTCGCCGCAGTCGCCGGGCAGCAGGTCGATCCCCGTTTGGTCGCGGATCCACGTGAGGGCGGGGAAGGGCACGCCGTAGAAGCCGCCGTCGCCGCAGGGATCGGAGCCCCGCGAGGTGATCCCAGCCAGGCGCAGGGTGCCGTCGGTCAATCGCACGATGGCCGGCCCCCCCGAGTCGCCCTGGCAAGAGTCGCGGCCGTCGCCTCCGGCGAAGAACTCCAGGCCCAGGGCCGAGAAGCGCCGGATCGTGGTGGTGACGACCCGCTTGGTGCCCAGGCTTTGGATCGGATTGGGTGCGTCGGGATCCTCGCCAAAGCCGACCAGGATAACCTCGCTCCCCTTGCGGATCGCCTCGTCCCACTCTTGTTGCTCGGTGAGCGGGAGGATGAAGCCGCCCGGAGGGACGAAGTCGGTCCCTAGCTGCACGTAGCCGTAGTCGTAGATGTCCTCCTTGCAGGTTTCGCAAAAGTCGGGGTGAGCCCCGAAGCCGACGGCGGTGGTGGACATGTCGCCCTCGAGATCGTTGCCATAGAAGATCGTGATCTCGGCGCCGAGCTGTAGGCCGGTGAGGCAGTGCCCCGCGGTGATGATGAGCCGAGGGTCGACCACGGTGCCCGTGCAAAGGCCCTGGTTGCTGGTGAGGATCGCGACGATGGCTCCGTAGTCGAGCTCACCGGTGGTTTCGCCGCCGACGATCGGCTGCGGATCGAACGGTTCCGGGAGCCCCGGGGGCGCCTGGGGGTCGGGCGCGGCGAGGGCCAGGAACATGACCGCAATGGGAGCAAACACAGCCATCGAGACCACAAGCATAGCAAGGACAGTCCGGCCTGCCGCCCCAGTTGCCGCCCAAGTTGCCGCCCAAGTTGCCGCCCGACTTGCCCCCTAAATTACCGGTGGATCGGTCACCCGGTCCGTGGACCCAGGGCGAAGGCGAGCACGGCCGACGGGAGCGGCTGTGCAGGTGGTGGGCCGACCCACGGTGGCAACGTGGGATGTCGGACTGGTCGCACAGGTGCCGACCGACTCGGGGGGACCATGATACGCTCGGGCCGTGAGCGAATCGCGAAGCAGGGGATGGGTGGGGGCGGTCGCACTGGCGGTGTCGGTGAGCATGGTGCCGACGGTCGCGGTGGCGAGCGGACCGAGCGCCATGTCGGGACTCCGGACGACGCCGACCGGCACAGGGGTGGCCGCGGCGACGCCGGTGGCTTGGACCCAGGCGCTCCTTTGGGCCAAGAAGAAGAAAAAGAAGAAGAAGGGCGGGCTGACTCCCGAGGCAGCCCAGTCCAAGCGTCAGGCGATCGTCGACGCGGTGGCCGGTGACGTCGAGTCGGAGAACTGGGAGGCGGCGGCCGACGAGACCGAGAACAACGCGTCCCTTTTGGGCGACCCGGTCAGCTACCAGCAAGCGGCCGAGTATCGGCTGCGGCAGGCCGAGGCCGATCGCGACATCGATGCCGCCAACGCAGCGATCGAGACGGCCACCGTCGCCTTGGACATCTTTCACTTCTATGACGCGGTGGACAGCGGAGACGCCACCAGCCAGTGGCTGGTCATCGCACCGTCGGATGCGTCGTCGGGGATCTCGGCGGCCGAGGACATCATCTCGCGGGCCGAGTCGCTCATCGAGGAGATCGAGGCCGAGCAAGAAGACGATGGGCTCGGTGTGGGTGGGTCGACCGACGACGGCAAGAAGAAAAAGAAGAAGCGCGGCAAGGCCAAGCCGGGCACGATCTTGATCGGCGTGGGCGCGGGCGTGGCCGCGCTGGGGCTGGGCGGGCTCGGGGTCGGCATTGCTGGGATCGTGATCAGCGGGCAGAGGCAAGACGAAGTCGACGAGCTGATGCTTCCCGAGGATCAGGCTCGGGTCGACGAGCTCGACGAGGAGGGCGCGCGCGCCAACACGATGGGCTTGGTCGGCATGATCACCGGTGGCGTCCTGCTGCTGGGTGGGGTGACCCTCGTCGCGGTCGGGGCGGTGCGTCGGAAGAAGGCCGGCGGTGGCGGGGGGGAGACCGCTCGGCTCCGGTTCGCGCCCGCCCTGTCGCGAGGCTTTGGCGGGATGACTGTGCAGGGCCGCTTCTAGTCCTGACACGGGGCACGAGCAGCCGCGGGACGGCGTGATCGAGGACCGCTCGGCCGACGGCCGAGCGCCGCCCATTGATATGAATAGGACGACCGGAGCACGACCGAGCACGCCGGTCGCGGTCGCTCGGCGGTCGCTGCAAGTTCGTTGCGTGGGCTGATGTGGTCGTGATCGTGGCTTCGTTATGTTTGTTTCCGTGCGTGCCCGAGCGCGCGGATCCGGCAATCGACCGGAGTACGACCGGAGTGCGACCGGAGGAGGATCCGAGTCGTGGCTGCGTTATGTTCGTTTCTGTGCGCGTGCGAAGACGTGGAGCACGGGTGCGTAAGGCTCTGCACGCCACGTCATGTCGTGGATGCATGGAAGTGTTCGATCCGATGATCGGATCGCGATCGATCATTCCGGCTCATGGGTCGATCTTCGGTTCCCCGGTCGCAACAAATGCGGTAGAGAGTCGGCGAATCATGACCTACCACGGAGCATCGATGATTTCCTTCAATTCGGGCTTGAACGGACGTTCGCTGGGACTTGCCCTCGCGGGGATGCTGGCGCTGGCCGGCTGTCCGGGCGATGACGGTGGCGACGATACCGATGGAGCCACCACCATGCCGACGACCACGATGAGCCCCGGCTCGGAGTCGGGCTCGGACACGATGGCGCCGGCCGACTCGTCCACGGGTGGCGGCAGCGGTGGGGTCCACGACGCCATGATCCAGCCGATCTGGGACGCCGCCTGCGCTAGCGCGACGTGTCACGCGGCCGCGGTCGTCTTCCCCGATCTGTCGCCCGGAGCGGCCTACGCCTCGATCGTCGGGGTGATGTCCCAGCAAGTCGACATGCCGCTCATCACCGCCTCGGATCCCGACAACAGCTACCTGTGGCGCAAGCTCGAGGGGACCCACACCGAGGTCATGCTCAGTTCCGGAGATATGAACATGACTGCCCCGATGCCGTTGGTCGACATGGGCAATTTCTCCATGGGCGACAGGGACACCATCATGATGTGGATCCAGGACGGAGCCATGGAGTAGCCGATCCCCTCGTCTTCGGCTCATTGAGCCCGCGGCAATCTTCGGATCTCCGCGGGCTTCGTTCGTTGGATCGCCTCGCCCGATCGCTCGATTCGCCCCGTAGGTCTTTGATTCCCCAAGCTCGACGAATGCGGTACAGAGTCGGCGAATCATGACCTACCACGGAGCATCGATGACTTCCTTCCGTTTGGGCCTGGATGGGTGTTGGCTAGCGGTTGCGGTTGCGGGGGGGCTGGCGCTGGCCGGCTGTCCGGGCGACGACGGTGGCGACGACACCGAAGGAGCCACCACCACGCCGATGGCGTCCACGACCAACCTCGGCTCGGGCTCGGGCTCGGGCTCGGGCTCGGGCTCGGAGACGATGGACCCGACCGATCCCATGGCCGATTCATCGTCGTCGGGCGGTGGCGGCGCCATGGGCCACGACACGTTGATCCAGCCGATCTGGGACGCCAATTGCAACTCGGTCACCTGCCATACAACGGGGATCGCATCCCCCGATCTGTCGTCGGGGACCGCCTATGCTTCGATCGTCGAGGTCAACGCCATGCAGCTGGAGATGATGCCGCTGATCGACCCCTCCGATGCTCAGAACAGCTATATTTGGCACAAGGTCAATGGCACCTTCATGGACGTGGGGGGCTCGGGCGCCATGATGCCGCTGGGGGGGTCGATGCTCTCCATGGAGGATCTGGACACCCTCATGATGTGGATCGACGCTGGCGCCCCACAATAGGCGAACTCGCTAGCCGGTCGCCCTGGGGCGCACCGTGATGCCCAGGGCGCGGCGGGCCGCGGCGAACTGGCGGCTGCCGGCAAAGACCATCAGGTCGCGGAGATCTCCGTCGTGCTGGACCCACTCTCGTAGCTGCGGCCCGTGAGGCTCGGGATCGCCGTCGTTCATCACCCGCAGCGCCGCGGGCAGATCGCCGCTGAGGGCCAGGCCCACGCGGTTGCCACTGCGACGCACCCAGGCCCGCCAGGTGCGGCTGTCGAAGGCCTCGTGCTCGTGGCTCTTGAACAGGTTGCCCAGGCGTCGCGAGATCTTCATGGGCAGCTTGCGCGCGAGCTCTTGCCCGAAGCGGCTGACCGGATCCTCCTCGCCACGGGCTTGGTGGCGGCGCCGCATGTGCCGGGGGTGGAAGGCCTGAAAGGTGGAGGACAGCAGGCGAGCGAGGACCACCCGGCGCAGGCCCACCGCGAACACGGCCTCGGGTCGGGTGAAGTAGATGGCCCGGCCCAGGGCGAAGTGCACCTCGCCCGGGCTGTCGGTGTTCCAGGCGCGGCCGTCGGCGAGGATCACCGGGGGGTTTTGCCCGCGCACGTGGAAGTAGCCCCCGTCGCGGGCTCCATCGGGGCGCTCATCGTCGTGTTCTTCGGATAGCGCCAGGGTGTCGACCAGCGCGACCTTGCGCTGGCCGAGGCGCTTGAGCAGATCGGCCCAGGCCTGGGGGACCAGCCCCTCGCCGAGGGGGGAGACGCGGGCGTCGGGAGGGATCTCCAGGCGCGGCAGGTGCTCGGCCAGCAGCGAGCCGCCGCCCTCCCACAGCAGCATCAGGGCCTCGCGTAGGCCGGCGTCGGGGGGCGCGGGGGGCCGCAGGCGATCGAGCCACGTCTCGGACACGGGCCCCTCGGGGGGCTCGCCGTAGATCTCGTGGGCGTCGAGGAAGGCCTGGGTGGCGGCGTGCTCGGGCTGCACCAGGGCCAGCACGCGGTAGAGGGCATGGGCGTCGTCCAGGTCGCCGCTTTGGGCATGGTGCAGGGCCAGGGCGGCCAGGCTGGGGACGAACAGCGGATCGTGCTCGAGCAGCCGGCGGTGGTTGTCGATCGCGGCGGTGTCTCGACGGTCCAGCTCGGCGTAGAGCTCGGCGAGTCGCCGCCGCTCCTCGGCGCCCAGGGCGTCGGGGGCCAGCGCGGCCGCCTGCTCGAGGGAAGCGGCCGCCTTGGCGGGCTGGCTGCGCTGCAGCTGGGCCAGCCGTAGCAGCAGGGTGATCCGGTGCCGGCGCTCGTCGTGGTCGTCGCCCTCGTCGCGGCGAGCCACGAAGAAGCTCTCCACCAGGGGCTCGATCTCGTCGACCCGACCGGTGGCCTCGAAGACCTCGGCCTGGGCCATCACCGCGGCCGAGGAGTGGGGGACCAGCTGCCGGGCCTTGAAGGCGTAGCGCTCAGCCAGCTCGAGGCGCTCCCCGGCGGCCAGGGCCAGGCGGGTGCCCTCGAGCAGCAGGTCGTGCTCGCGGGTCTGCGGGATGTCCTCGTGGTGAAACAGGCGCTCGAGGATCCGCAGGGCGGTCACCGGATCCCGCGGTCCGGTGTGGCGGAAGGCGGCCTCCCAGCTGCCGCGCTCGACCAGGGCTCGCTCGTCGCCCTCGGCCAGGTCGAGTCCCGAGCGCATCGCCTGCAGGGCGGTCTGTCGCAGGGCCTCGGGGGCCTGCGCGGCGTCGTCCTGGGTGTCGGCCAGCGCGGCCGCGGCGTCGAAGTAGAGCAGGGCCGCGTCGACGAAGCGCTGGGTTCGTAGCTCGCGGTCCTCGGTCTGGCGGGCCAGCGCCAGCGCGTGCACGGCGGCATCGTGCCAGGCCCCTTGCTTTTGGCACAGGAGCACCAACGGCTCGAGGGCGGCTGGGTTTTGGGGGTCGAGCTGGGCGGCCCGCGTGTAGCGGGAGAAGGCGGCCGCGGTCCGCCCCAGGGTCTGCTCGCTGCGGGCGGCCAGGACGAAGGTGTCGCTGACCAGGCGGCGCTGGGCGGCGGTGGGCTCTCGCTCGGCCAGCCGCTGCTCGATCTGCTCGGTGGCGGTGACCGCATCGCGGTGGCGACTGGCGCGGTGGCGGTTGCGGACCACCGCGGCCCGGATCTCCAGGTTGTCGGGGTCGTGGCGCAGCGCGGCGGTGAGCCGGCGATAGGCCTCCCCCGAGCGCTCGGCTCGCTCGAGGACCTCGGCCAGCAGCACCAGGCCCTCGACCAGCTCGGCCTGGCGTCCGGCGAGCGCCAGCGCGTCCACGGCGGGGGTGAGGTGTCCCTCGGCGTCGGCCAGCTCCCCGGCTTCCATGAGCAGCCGCGCCAGCCCCAGCTTGGCGGCGGCGTGCTCGGGATCCTCTCGCAGGGCGGCATCGAAGCGCTCACGGGCTGCCGCCATGTCTTTGGTGCTCTGGTAGGTGATCCGGCCCATCTCGGCCAGCAGCAAGGCCCGGATCGCGGGGCCTTTGACCTCGGTGAGCTGCTTGTCCATGAACTCCATGGCCCCGTCGATGTCGCCGTCTTCGACCCTCAGGTTGACCAGCCCCTCGAGGGCGGCGGCCAGGCGCCGGGCGTGGTCCGGGTCGTCCGATCGGCGCTTGGCGTCGGCCAGCACCCGCGAGTACAGCCGCAGGGCCCGGGCGCCGTCGTCCAGCTGGCGGTGGACCACCCGGGCGGCCTCGAGCAGATCCTCGGCCTCGCCGCGGGCCTGCAGGGCCTCGGCCAGCGGACCGGGGTCGCGGAGCGTGCGGGCCAGGTCGACCCGCAGATCGCTCAGCTGGGTCTCGGAGGGGTGGTGCGTCAGCGTGGTCAGCACGACCTGCTGGGCCCCGCGGGCGTCGCCTCCTTCGTCGGCCATCACCTCGGCCAGCGTCAGGGCCATCGCCAGGGCGCGATCCTCTTCGGGGGGCAGCGCCTGCCACCGCCCGTGGAGCAGCGCGATCCCGTCCTCGTAGCGGCCCGCGCGGCGATAGAGCCGGCTGAGCGCCATCACCACCGAGTCGTTGTCGGGGACCTGCTGGTGCAGGCTCTCGAGCGCCTCGATCGCGGCCTGCTCGTCGCCCAGCCCCTCCTGGAGGACCCGCGCCTTGTCGACCAGCAGCGAGACCTTGGTGTCGTCGTCGTCGGTTCGGGCCAGCCGCCGGTCGAGGGTGGCGACCAGCTTCTCGTGCCGGCCGGTGGCCTGATAAAGGCGCTGCTGCGAGGCCAGGACGGTGTCGAGCAGGCCCTCGGGCAGGGCGTCCTCGGGGGCGTCGACGATCTCCTGGAGCATCGCCAGCGCGCGGTCGGGCAGCGACAGCTGCTGCTCGTAGACCTCGGCGGCCCGGGCCTGTTGTACGTAGCGCTGGTGGTCGTCGTCGAGCACGGTCCACGCGTTGCGCATGGCCTCTATCGCCGGCTGCCAGCGCGATAGCGCCAGCAGCCCCTCGATGAGCGCCTCGTGCACCCGACGCTGCCGCGGGCACTGCCGGACTAGCAATAGCAGGTGGTCCACCGCCTCTTCGGTCCGCGAAAGCCGCTCCACCAGCATGGTGGAGAGCTCCAGGCTGCGCTCGACCAGGGTGTCCTCGGGCCACTGCTCGCGCTGGGCGTCGATGAGCTCGGCCAGCGCCTTGACGTAGTCGGCCGGGCGATCGTCGGTGGCGTAGATCCGCAAGAGGCTCTCGAGGGCCTCCACCTGGCGGGGGTTCACGTCGAGCACCGCCCGGTAGCAGGCCTGCGCGGCGGGCAGATCGTCGCGGGTCTCGTGCAGCGCGGCGATCCGCATGTTGTGGGCGACCTGCTGCCGGGGCAGGGTGGTCTGCACCAGCAGGTGCTGGTACGCGGTCAGCAGCCGGTCGAGCACATTGTGGCGCTCGGCCAGGCTCTGCAGGCTCGCCAGGGCTTCGGGGTGCTCGGGCACGGTGAGCAGCGCCTGCTCGTGGGCCTGGAAGGCGCGCTCGAGGTTGTCGGCCCCGTGCTCCCAAAGCCGGGCCAGCACCAGGGCGACGCCGACCTGGGCTTGCTTGTCGCGGGTGGGGGCGCTGGCGTAGGTGGCGGCCACTTCGTCCCAGGCGCTGGCCACTCGCGGGCGGGGCGGCAGCACGTTGCTGGCCAGCTTGGGCAGGGGGGGCAGGCCCACCCCCGGGGTTCGCGGGGGCGGGGGCGGAGCGGCGGTGGGGGCCAGCTTGGTCTGGGTCAGGCCTCCGCGGCCGGCCGGATGGAGCGGGACCTGGCTGGCGGCCACGGTGACCGTGGCCTCGGCGTCGTCCTCGAGCGCGACCAGCTCGATGTCGTCGATCTCCTCGATCTCCTCGATCTCCATCGTGCCCGAGGGGCTT
>JBCCWC010000167.1:0-34689 GCA_039194325.1 Myxococcota bacterium | reverse complement strand
GCAGCCGACCACGCTGGCCGACGTAGTCCACCGACTCGGGCGTAGGGTGGGTCGGTTCATCCGGCGAGGACTGTTTGAGCACGGGCGGAAACAATAACGCTGCGAACAGGCGCCCCCCGTCGGAACCGCCACGCACCGCACCAAGCTCCCAAGTCTCCCATAATACGCAGACCAACCTACCGGCATAGAGTACTAAGATCAGAACCCGGGTGCGTCCCTCACCCCTTGCCTTCGTAAGACGAGGCCTGTCTTTCTCTACCCGTCGTCCGGATCGTCGTCCCCAAAGAAGGTCCCGACCTCCAGCTCGACCGCCTCGAAGGGCTCGGCGCGTACTCGCTCGCCGCGCTGAGCCGCGAGCACTTCAATGTACCCGTCGGCGCTCCAGCGGTGCACCGCTACGGTCTCCTCGGCGGGATCGATAATCCAGTAGTGGGGCACCTGGCACCGGTGGTAGGTCCGCTTCTTCTTGATCAGGTCGTGGCGACGGTTCGACGAGAGGATCTCGCAGATCCAGTCGGGAAGCACCTCGATGGGGATCCCTCGGGGCCGCTGCGAGACTCGCTCTCGTCGCCAGCCGACCACGTCGGGCCGGAACAGCTGTGTGCCGTCGAAGACGATCTCGACCTCGATGGCGGACCACCAGCCGCCCGGCCAGCGGCCACCAGGGCGCCGACCGAAGCGTCGGTTGAGGGCGGTGACCAGGTCGGCCTGCGTGGCTCCGTGCTCGCCGGTGGCAGCGCCCTTGTCGACGATCTCTCCGTCGATGAGCTCGTGACGACGCTCCGGCTCGGGGATCGCGAGCAAGTCGGCAATGGTCGCTCGCGACTCGGTCGGCGCCTTGGTCGCCTCACCCATGACGCGATCATACCCTCTGGGTGCGCGATCGTGCCGTTCGCCCGACCGAGGCCCGGCCGACCCGTTAGCGCAGCACGGCGTCGAGGATCTCCCGAACCTCGGCCACCGAGCGGTTGAATGCTTCTTGATCGAGCGCGTGCCCTAGCCGCGAGCGCAGGATGTCGACCAGCTGCGCGGCCCGTCGCGCGTGGGTGGCGGCGCGAGGCCGATCCCCCAGAGCCAGGGCCAGCTTGGCCAGGGCCAGCTCGGAGCGCCACAGGTGAAGGGAGTCGAGGCTGCCGAACAGCTCGCTGGCCCGGTTCAGATCGGCCTCGGCCTCCTGGAGCGCGCCCTGCTGGGTATGTGCGACGCCCAGCTCGAGCAGGGCGAGCCCTTCGTAGACGCGCCGACCCACGGTGGCGCACAGCTCTCGCCCCGCGTCGAGGAACTTGAGCCCCTCCTCGGGGTTGTCGGGGTCGATCAAGATCCGCCCGAGGTTGACCCGGCAATCGCCCTCGGAGGCCAGGTCGTGGATCTCGAGGAAGATCGCGAGGGCCTCCCTCGCCCGGTCTTCGGCGGTCACCTTGTGGTCCAGCTGGTGCTGGCAGATCGACAGGTGAAGCAGCTCGATCCCCTCGCGGCGGCGCAGCGACAGGCTGCGGGCCATCTCCAGCGCGATCTCCAGGTGCTCGGTGGCGGTGTGGAAATCGGCGGCCTCCAGGTGGACCTGGCCGAGCCCCGAAATCGCGCGGTACTCGGCCTGCATGTCGCCGCTTTGGCGCGCCAGGGCCAGCGACTGGGTGGCCAGGGAGTGGGCCTTGTCCAGGGCCCCCTGCTTGGCGTTGACGGAGGCGAGCTCGGCCAGGGCCAGGGCGCGGGTGGTGACTAGCTCAGGCTCGTCGGCGCCCTCGATCACCGGCTCGAGCATGAGCACGGCGGAGTCGAGCTGCCCCATGGCGATGGCGGCCCGGGCGGTGCACAGCCGGGCATCCAGCTCGCGGGACTGATCTCCCAGCTCCTCGGCCAGCTCGATCGCCATCTGCCCGAGATCGATGCCCACCTCGAGCAGGCCACGGCCCAGCTGACAGCCGGTGAGGATCAGGATGATGTCGAGCCGCTGGGTCGCCGTGCCCTCATCGTCGGCGTGCTGCTCGGCGTTGCCCAGGGCGCGCTGGAGCACCTCGTCGGCCTCCTCGAGGCGGCCGATCCGTACGTAGAGCAGGCCGGTGAGGCGGTCGAGGTCGATCGTGCTGCGGTGGGGAACCGTGCCGCCATCGCGGGTGAGCATCTCGGAGGCCTCGAGGGCCCGACTCAGGCAGATCTCGGCGTAGTCGTGATCGTAGCGCGCGAGGGTGTCGGCGGCGGCTCGCAGGCTCCAGTGGAGCGTGGCTTCCGGATCCTCGACCGCGTGGTAGTGATAGGAGAGCAGCCGGGCCAGGCGCGGAGAGTCCTTGTTGCGGTGCAGCTCGAGCAGCGCGTCGACCACCCTGCGGTGGAGGCGACGGCGGCGGCGACGGCTGAGGCTGTCGTAGAGCACCGAGCGCAGCGTGGTGGTGTCGAAGCGGAAGTCGGACGCGGGGAGCCGACACTCCTCGGACAACAGGTGGCGCTTGACGGCGCGCTCCAGCTGAGCCTCGAGGGCGTCCTCGTCGGCTCCGAGCGCGGTCTGGAGGACCTCGAAGCGGAACTCCTCCCCGATCACGCAGGCCATCTCCAGGATCTGGCGCAGCTCCTCGCCGAGACCCTCGAGCTTGGCCTGGACCACGCTGTGGACGGTGTCGGGCAGCGCGACTCGATCGAGCGGGGCACAAAAGTACCCCTGGGGATCCTTTTGGATCCGACGGCTCTGGACCAGCTGACCGACCACCTCGGTGAGGTAGTAGGGGTTGCCGCTGGTGGCGTGCTGGAGACGGCGAAGGTCTTGCGGGCGGATCCGGATCCCCGGGAAGCACGCCTGGAACCACGCCCGCACCTCACCGATGCTGAAGCCCTCGAGGCGGATCGACGCGAGGGTACGCTGGCTGCCCAGGCGGCTCAGCCAGGCGTCCAGGTCGCTCTGCGGCCGGTGGCGGTCGCCGGTGCGGGCGGTGCCCACCACCATCACCGTGCTGTCGATCGCGCGAGGGAGGTAGGCCAAGAACTCCAGGTCGAGCGCGGTGCCCCACTGCAGGTCGTCGATCGTCAGCACCAGGGGCCGGCCGTGGGCCTGCTCGGCGAAGCCCGCGGTGAGGTGGGAGAACGCCCGCCACTTGTCCTGGACCAGGGTCGGGTCGACCGGGCGGCCGGAGTGGCTGGGCGGTCCTGAGGGGTTGTGGGACTTGCCGTCGTGCTTGTGCGACGTCAGCATCCACAAGAAGGTCTCGTAGGGCGGCGGCTGGTCCCCTTCGTAGGAGAAGAATCGTCCCCGCAGCACCCCGGCGCCCTGGCTACGGGCCCAGTCGCCAAAGGCTTCTAGCAGCCGGCTCTTGCCGACGCCCGCGTCACCCTGGATAGTGACCAGTCGACCGCGGCCGTCGAGCGCCATCCGGTACTCGCGGCGTAACGAGTCGCGCTCGGAGGCCCGACCCACGAAGACCTCCGAGAACGCGGGGCCGTCGCGGAAGATCGGGGGGATCGTGCGCTCGCCCCCCTCGATGTTCTGGCCCACGTCGGAGGTGGTCACCTCGCTGGCCGCTGGCCGCGGCGGCGTGACCACGACGCTGGGAGCAGCCTCGCGCCCGGACATCTCGTCGCCGCTGGGCTCGGCCGTGGAGGCTACGTTGCTGATGGCGCTACCGGCCGCACTGCTGGCCGCGGGAGCTATCGTGACGCGAGGACGCTCGGAGGCCGGGCGCTCACCCTCCGAGGCCGAGGCGGCCAGCGGCGCGCCCACCCGTGCGGCGAGCTCCTCGGGCGAGCCCGGGCGCTCCTCGGGGCGGCGAGCGAGCGCGGCCTCGATGCCCGCGCAGACCTCCTGCGGAAGATCGGGAACCAGATCGGCCGGACGCTCGTACTCCCCCGACGTGATCTTCCAGATCGTGGCCGCGTTGTTCTCGGCTCGAAAGGGCGATTGCCCGGTGAGCATCTCGTAGAGGATCACGCCCAGCGCATAGATGTCGCTGGCGCCCGAGGCCAAGTTGGACTCGATGAGCTCCGGGGACATGTAGCTGCACGTGCCCAGCATCGTGCCCGGGCTCGTCAACGCCGAGACCTCGGTCTCCATCAGCAGGCGAGCGAGACCGAAATCGAGGACCTTGACCGTCTCCCGCCCGTCGTCACCCCGCGAGAGGATCACGTTGCCCGGCTTGAGGTCACGGTGGATCACCCCGCGGCGGTGCCCGGCCTCGACCGCCGCACAAAGGCCCGAGAAGATCCACAGCGCACGCGCCAGGGGCATGGGGGCGTAGTCGCGGACGATCGCGGCCAGGGTGGGCCCCGCCAAGTACTCCATCACCATGTACGGCGGGCGACCGCGGGGCTCGCCGAAGTCGAAGATCTTGACCACGTTGGGGTGACGAACCGACGCGGCCGCCCGAGCCTCACGCAAGAACCGAGCGCGGTTCACCTCGGTGTTCTGCGATTGCAGGATCGACTTGATCGCGACCTTGTCCTGTAACGGCAATCGCTCCGCGACATAGACGGCCCCCATCCCGCCGACCCCCAGCAGGCGCTCCACCCGATATTTCCCGTCGAGCACCTCACCGGGTACCAGCTCGAGGGGTTGGCTCTGCATCGTCACCGGACCCGACCCATGAAAACACCTGCCGATAGCCCTCACAATCGTTGTTGCGGGTCACCCGGTCGTTTTCGAGCCATGAGGGGATCCTGGCGGCCCACTACGCCCGGGCACACGAAGCCCCACAACCACCCACGTGAGCCTTGCGCAGGTTGCGACATGACCCGGGAGCGGGTGAGGGAATCGATGAATGGCTCGTGGGGCTCAACCCGAGATCGTCATGCGCTCCCGAGACGTGGTGGACCGTTTGCGAAACTTTCCCTTACTGCGCACCACGTCGAGGATGCAGTTGCCGGTCGCATCTCGCGGCGAGACGCTGGGAACCTTGAGATCTCCACCCAGGCCGATCAAGAACGAGACCGTATAGTTCTTGGTCGGTTTGCACCGTTTGGCGGCGGTCTTGGCGATGCGCTTCTTGATCGTGGAATCCGGGGGCGGGCCCTTGGGCTTGGGCTTGGGCTTGGATTCGGGCACCGGCTCCGCGCCGTCGTCGCCGGCTCCATCGTCGGCGGCGGCTCCATCGTCGGCGGCGGCTCCATCGTCGGCGGCGGCTCCATCGTCGGCCGCCACCCCGCCATCATCGGGGGGGGCTCCGTCATCGGCCTCGAACCCGTCGTCCATGGCCGGGGTCGTCCCGTCGTCGACGCTTGGGAGCGGCTCGCCGCCGCTGTCTGCCGCCGGGGCTCCGTCGTCACCTGCCGGGGTTCCGTCGTCGGCTGGCTCGCCGATCGGCGCTTCGTCGCCGGCCGGCGTACCGTCGTCCGGGGTCGGGCTGTCGGGGGGGTCGGGTTTGCCCTCATCGCCGGCATCGGCCGAGACGACCTCATCCCCGTTGCCAGAAACCATGACCCAGGCGACCGCTCCGCCCGCTCCGATCGCGAGCAGGGCGCCCACGATGGCGAGGATCGCCCAGCGTCCCGAACGATCGGGACGGGGCTCGGCCCCGTGGGCCCCGGAGACCTCGATGGGGGCCGAATGAGCCATGGGGGGGGTTGCGACATAGCCTCCCCCGGGCACCGGTGAGGTCGTTGGCGGCAGCGGGGATGGAACCCCGGGAACAGCTGGCCCTGGCATCGGGGCGCCGACCATGGCGAGCGCCTCACCCTTGGTGATCTCGTTGATGTCGACGACCTGGGTGCCTCCACCGACCACCGGCGGCGGTCCCTCGTCCGAGGGCGGCAGGACCACCGTGCGATCCGCCAGCGACTTGGTCTGGACCGGGCCCTCGAGCATCACCGTGCGTTTGGGCTGATGCTCGTCCGCCTGGGGCATCCCCGCGCCCGCCTCCGGGGGGACCACCATGGTCTTGTCGGCCAGATCTTGTTGGGGGCTCGGGCCCGGGCTCACGCTATTGGCTGGTGGGTTCCCCGACAGCACGCCCGGCTGCGGCTGGAGCATCGTGCGATCCATCGGGTCGGGAACGTTGGGTAGCGCGGCGGGACCGCGGCCCGAAGGGGAGGGCGGATGGATCATCGTGCGATCCATCGGGTCGGGGGCGTCCGGTGTCGGGGGCGCTCCACCCGAGGGCGCGGGTCGGGCGAGTGGCTCGTGGAACTCGGTCTTGTCGATCCGACCCGGTGACGCGGCCGCGCGGCCGGCCGGCGCCTGCTGGGGCTGGATCATCGTGCGATCGATCGCATCGGGAGGGGCGACGCCAGGGAGCGGAGGGATCGCTGGCTTGGCGCTCGCGGCCACCGGGGGCTTGGCTGCCGGGGCCGCCGGGGACTTGGCCGCCGACGGCATCGTGGGCGTGGACGAAGGCGGGACCACGGGCTTGGCCGACGGAGGACCGGAAGGCCCGCTCAGTGGTGGGTTTGCCGGCTTGAGTGGTGGGTTTGCCGGCTTGGCCGAAGGTGGAGCGACCGGCTTGGCTCGAGGCGGAGCGACCGGCTTGACTCCGGGCGGGGATCGCCCCGCGACCGATGAGGGGGCCAACATCGTGCGATCCACGGGCTCGGGGGCCAACGGGCGACGGAGGGGTCCATCGAACTGCGTGGGTGGGTCGGCGGACGTAGATCTCTGGGGCTGCCCCAACGCGGCCGGGTTTGCATTGGGCTGGTTGGCCGTGGGCACCGGGGCGAACACGGTCTTCGCGGTGCCCAGCTTCTGCATGGCGGGATTGACCGGGGCGGGCTTGCTCGCCCCGGCGGGCGCCGAGCCGATCGCGGGGGGCGGCCGGACCTTGGTGGGCCCCGACACGGGACGACGGGGCGGAGGAGCCATGGGGCGAACCGGCTTGGCCGCCGGGTTCGGTCGAGCACCCCCCGGTGGCGGCGCGGTCAGCCCCTTGGGCACCGGGTTCGGCCGAGCGCCTCCCGGCGGCGGCACGGTCATCCCCTTGGCCGCCGGGTTACGGGGCGCCGACATCGAGTCGTGCGAGGGCGGAGGCGGTAGGCCCAGTGAGCCCGAGGGCGTGGGATGGATCCCCGAGCCGATCACAGAACGAGGCAGCGGGGCCGAGCCGCTCGACGAGGGGTGGATCGGAACCACCGTCTGCGGGTTGGGCTCGCACGGTTGGCCATTGTCGTCGAGCGAGAGCAGCAAGTGCTCGACCGCATTCATGTCTTGCGGTCGGGTCTCGGGATCCTTTTGCAGCAGATGGTGGACGAGCTCGACCACCTTCGGCGGGAGATCTGGTGCCAGCGATTGCAAGGGAGGCGGGGCCTGGGTCGCATGTTGAAGCAAGACGTCGAAGGCATTGTTGCCGTCGAAGGGCACCTTGCCCCCGAGCATGCGATAGGCGAGCACCCCGATGGAGTAGACCTCGGAGCGAGGATCGGCGGAGATCCCTCGGGCCATCTCCGGCGCCATGTAGCTGGGCGTGCCCAGGATCTCCGAAGTCCCGGTCAGCACCCGGGCGTCGCCGGCTGCGGTCTCGTCGAGCTTGGCGATCCCAAAATCGAGCACCTTGACCAGCTCTTGCCCCTCGATGCCCTGGAGGATGAAGCAGTTGGCCGGCTTGATGTCGCGATGAATGATCCCCGAGGTGTGAGCGGCATGAAGCGCGCGGACGATCTGCACCAAGATCCAGCGCGAAGGACCCCAAGCGACGCGCCCGATGCGCTTGAGCCGGGCCGATAGATCTTCGCCGATCAGAAGCTCCATCACCGTGTACACGGTGCGGTCCGACATCTCGCCGTAGTCGATGATCTCCACCACGTTGGGGTGGCGGATCTTCGAGGCGGCCCGGGCCTCACGGAGGAAGCGCGCGACGTAGTCGTCGCGGTGCATGAGCGTAGGCTTGAGTACCTTGACGGCAACTCGGCGATCGAGGCGCAGGTGTCGGGCCTCGAACACCGCACCCATGCCGCCGGAGCCGAGGACCGGGCCGATCTGGTAGCGGCCGTCGAGGATCGTCCCGCTGAGGTTCGGGATCCCGCGGGGCAGCGGCGCGTCGGCGGGCGCCGAAGGTTTGGGGTCGGGGGGACTCACGAGTGGAGCCACGATGCTAACGCAGTTGAGCAAACCGGCGAATCGTTCGACGGATCGGCCTCCATGACCTCGGGTGCCATCGTGTATGCGGTTGTCGTATTCCGGCCGCTCTGAAGGTCCTAGCCCCGTGTACTCAGGGGCGATGGCCTCGGGTCGGGGAGGAGCCGGCTGGGTTCGACTCGGTCGGCCGTCCCCGGGGCCTGTCCCGGAGATTGAGATAGTGCCAGGTTTCCGCGACCTTGCCGTGTTCTAGGCGATGGATGTCGACGAACCCGTGCTCGCGTGGGCTCACCTCGGCGTCGCCCGGCTTGCCCGGCTTGCCCGACTCGCCCGGCTTGCCCGACTCGTCTGGCGTGCCGAGGGCTCCTTCGACCACCACATACTGGCTACCTGCGTAGTGGTGCGCGATCGTGAGGTGCCCCGCAATACCGAGCTCGGCGCGGTAGGCGTTCAGCCAATCGCTCGATCCATGTCGGGTCTGGCGGGCACGCACATCGTGGAGCACCACGTTGGGGGCCAGCTGCGCTTGGGCCACTTGGTCGTCGCGTTGCTCGAGGGCGGCCATGAGCGTCTTGGTGGCGGCCACGTGCCGGATCGTCGGGGGTCCGCCCTCGAGCTGCACCGGGCTTGGCGGCCCTAGACTGAGGGGCTCCACCGCCGCGGGGCCGACCTGGATCGGGCCCAGAGGGTCTCCGTAGTGACGGATTGCGCTGATCCGTTCGCCGTTCACCTCGACCAGCAGCGCGAGCTCGTAGCGCCGCGCGCCTTGGTCCCGGGCCACGCTCAGCTGGGCGATGAACGGGCTGCCTCCCAAGTCGATCACCCGGCGAAGATCCAGCGTGATCGCTGGTGCCGTCCACGGGAGCATCGCCCGACGTAGATCCTCGGGTCCGCCGACCGACTCGGCGGCGCGGCCCGGGACCAACCAGCGGGCGCTTGGGGTCATCACCCCAGCGATCGCCGCTGGATCTCCGGCGTCGGTGGCCTCGAGCGCCCGCCACAGCGCGCGGACCACCGGGCGAACGCCCTCGGAGGCCAGGGCCGGGGGCAGGGCGGGGACGACGGGTGGATCCTGCGGATCGGGGGCCGGATCGGGGGCCGGTGCGGGACACCCGAACGCAGCAAGCCACCCGAGCGTAGCGAGCCACCCCAGCCACCCGAGCCAACGCGGGTGGCCCGAGGGTAGCGCGGTGACGCCAATCTTCGGCATGGCCCTCGGAGCATGCCCGCAGCGCCCCGGGGAGCCAACCTCGCCCGTGCTACAACCCGCCCATGCGGGCGCTCGCCCTCGACGTCGGCACCCGGACGATCGGCCTCGCCCTGAGCGATCCCGGCCGGATCGTGGCCACCGCCTGGGAGACCCTCGCTCGTCGCGGCGAGGCGGCCGACGTAGAGGAGCTCGTTCGCCGGGTCCAGGAGCGGGAGGTCGGCCACGTGGTGGTGGGATTGCCCCTCGAGCTCGATGGTCGCGAGGGGCGACGCGCTCGCCGGGTCTTGCGGCTGGCCGAGGTGCTACGCGAGCGGCTGGCCGCGCTGCCGGGCCCGGCCGTCGCCGTGGTCACCTGGGACGAGCGGTTCTCCACCGCCGCGGCCGAGCGGGTCCTGCTCGAGGCGGACGTCTCCCGCAAGCGTCGCCGGCAGGCGATCGACGCTGTCGCGGCCCAGGTGATCTTGCAGGGCTGGCTCGACGCCCAGCCGCCCGCGGAGGCGCGCTCATGAGCGCTCGGCGTCCGTGGTGGAAGCCTCGGCGCTCGCGCAGAGCCCAGCGCTGGGCCCTGCTGGTCGTGCTCCTCGCCCTGGGAGGGGCCGCCTGGGCCATACATCGCGCCTATACCCGGCTGATGGCCTACCCCGATCGCCCGGGCACCGGGACCGCCGAGGTCATCGAGGTCGAGATCCCCCGCGGGGCGTCCTTTCCCCAGGTGCTCGAGCTGCTCGTGGAGCACGGGGTGATCGCCGACGAAGAGTCCGCCTACTTCAAGATCTACGTGCTCAACGAGGGGGCGGCGCGCAAGACCACCGCCGGGCCTCACTCCTTTCGAGCGGATATGACCCCCGCCGAGATCCTGGTCGAGCTCGCCCGTAAGCAGAAGGCGGTCGAGGTCAAGGTGACGATCCCCGAGGGCAAGCAGATCCTCGAGGTCGCGCAGATCCTCTCCGAGGCGGGCTTGGGCGAGGCCGCTGCGCTCGAGGCCGCCATGCGGGACCGCGCGCTGCTCGACCCGCTGGGGATCGAAGGGCCGACCGCCGAGGGGTATCTGTTCCCCGACACGTACAAGTTCAGGGCCAAGGCTACGCCCCGGGAGATCATCGAGCGGCTCGTGCAGCGCCACCGGCAGGTGTTCGCCGATCTGCGGCGTCGGTACCGACCCGAGGCCAAAAAGCTCGCCGACCAGCTCGGGTGGGGGGATCACCAGATCGTCGTGCTCGCGTCGATCGTCGAGAAGGAGACCGCGGCCAAGCACGAGCGGCCGCTCATCGCCGGGGTGTTCCTCAACCGGCTGCGCTTTCCCAGCTTCTCGCCCAAGCTGCTGCAGACCGATCCGACGATCGTCTACGGGTGTGTGGTGCCCGAGCGCAAGTCGGCGGCCTGCGAGAAGTTCGAGGGGAGGATCCGTACGATCCACCTGCGGGACAAGGACAATCCGTACAGCACGTATGCCCACGAGGGCCTGCCGCCGGGGCCGATCTGCAACCCCGGGCGGGAGGCCCTCGAGGCCGTGTTCGCGCCGAAGAAATCGCGATATTTGTACTTCGTGTCGCGCAACGACGGGACCCACGAGTTCAGCAAGACCGTGGCCGAGCACGAGAAGTGGGTGGACTTGTATCAGCGCAAGGGGAAGGTGGGGAAGGTGGGGAAGGTGGGGAAGGTGGGGAAGTAAGGCAGAGGGGACTCGGTTAGGCTCGGCCGCGCTCGCTCATGATAGACTCTACACCCTCGCGGAGCGACCAGAACTCGTCAAGAGCGAGCGACTTCGAGGAATCCTCAAGCACTTGGCGTCCCACGGTACGGCATGAGAACGCTCGGACTCTACCTCTTCGCTTCCGTCAAGGGAGGCGTTGGCAAGTCGACGCTGACCGTGCTCGCGGCCAAGCTCCTCGCCGACCGGGGCCGGCGCCCCGTCATCCTGGATGCCGACGTCCTTGGGCCCTCGTTGGCCGACGGGCTCCAACTCTGCGCACCGGTCGTGTCCGAAGGAGCAGGGGGTCCCGACTACTTCGCTGCTCCTACGGGACAGTGGCACGAACTGACTGCGACCCGAGATCTGCGCAGTGAGCGCAAGCGCTGGTGGTCCCAACGAGCGTCACCGGTGCAGGCGTCCGTACCTGGACCTCCCTATCTCAACGATGTGCTCCTGTTTTCAGGAGCTCGCAGTGACCAGGAGTACCGGATTGACGCGATGCTGTGGCGTGCCGTCGATGATGATGGTGTTCGCTATCTCCCGTCGTCATCGATCCGAGACGATGCAATCCGGATAGCTCCCTACCTCACGGGCAACCATCCGCATTTTGCCTGGGCACGTCGTCTAGCGTGGGTTCTCGAAGCATTGGTCGCTCGTGACCCCTCTGTGACCGACATCGTCATCGATCTCCCTCCGGGTACGTGGGGTATAGCGCACGAGACGCTGGTGCTCGCAGGAGCGATGACGGGGCCCCTGCCCCAAGGCTATCCTCAGTGGCACGATGAGCTACGCTGGACTGTCGTGCCTACGATCGTAACGACCGACGACCGCAACGATCAATTGCTCGCCATGGAGTACTGGTTGGACACCCGGGTCAACCTCCCGATGCTCGGTATCCTCGTCAACCGCACGGTCGAATCACAAGTCGAGATCCTGGCCGACATTGGCAAGGAATTGCTGGCTCCGCTCCGCGGCCTGGATATCGAGGACGACGTCCGGTTCGTCCCCCTGCTCGAGGATTCGCTCGGTCGTCTCTTCGTGACGGGTGAACTCCGGGTCGGCGCGAGCCATCGCGAGATGGCGGATATGCTACGGCTCCGGGACGAAGGAGACTTGCATGGGTGAGCGGGTCGAGCGGTTTTGGAGCCTTCCCGAGACGATCTCGGAGGATCGTGGGAGGCTGGGGTTTGCTGGGAACGCGGGAGGCGTGCAGCAGCTCTGGCCGGGGATTCGAGGCGGTCGGCGTCCACCGGAGTTCGCCTACCCGATTACCATCGCGGAGTATATCGCCCGTGAGGAGGCTGGTGAACACAAGCATGAATTCGTGGATGGCTTCGTCTACGCGATGGCTGGAGCATCCTCGGCCCATGCGACCATCACAGGCAACCTCGAGGTCGTGATTCGCCCTCTGCTGCGAGGCAGCGGGTGTCGGGCTTACGGTTCGGACATGAAACTCGCGATGCCCGATGTACCTCGATCCTCTAGCGGTACGAGGGGAACGTTCTACTATCCGGACTACATGGTGACTTGTTCGAAAATCGATCGAGAGCCGAGCGCCGATAAGATCAAGCGGGAGCCCTGCCTGGTCATCGAGGTGCTTTCGCCGTCAACGGCCGCGATTGATCGCACCGAGAAACTCGATCGCTACCGGAAGATCCGCTCTCTCGAGCAGTACTGGCTCGTTGACCAGGAAAGTCGTCGGATCGTCGTATTCGAGCGCGATGGCTCGAGCTGGCGTGAGACCGAGCACACCAGCCCCAACACGAGGCTCCGGCTTCCTATCGAGGGCTTGGAGGTCCGCCTGGACGACGTGTACATCGAGGTCTTCGAGGACCAAATCGATTGAGATCATCGGAGCGGCCGGGGTGATCTTGGCCTATTCGGATGTTCGGCCGAGGCCGTGTTCGAACCGAAAAGAGTCGCGGTACTCTTGCTTCGTGTCGCGCAAAGACGGGACCGACGACATCAGCAAGACGGTTGCCGAGCACGAGAAGTGGGCAGGCTTGTATCAGCTTAAGGGGAAGGTGGGAAATAAGGACAGCAAGTAAGGTCAATGAGTAGGTCCAATGAGTAAGACATGAGTCGCTCGTGCTCGTCAGCAAATGCGCCGCCCGGTGGGTCGGATCAATCGATCGTGACCGAGACCGTGGACGTCTCCTGGCACGAGGAGCTACAACTGCCGCTGCCGCTGCAAGAATGGGCGTTGCAATGTCCGTTGCTGGGGCTGCACCCCGAGCCCGAGCAGCCGTTGGAGCACGAGCTGATGCAGGTGGTCGAGAACCAGATCTCCTCTCCTTCGGGGGTAAAGCCCAGATAGTCCTGCTTGGCGACCGTGGTCAGGGGCCGACCGGGCTCATCGACATACTCGACGTCGATGTCGCTGAGATGCTCGATGAACTCGAGGTCGATGATCCGGTCGTCGACCTCGAGGGCGAGGGGCAGCGCGTCGTCATCTTGCCCTTGCGACTCTTGTTCCTGGTTGTCGGCGGTGTTGTGTTGGATTGCAGTCTCGTCGCATGAAGCTCGAGTGGGCGCGCTCTTTGCGGACAAGTCATCCTCGGATGGATCGTTGTCGACCAGCTCCCTTTCGGACAGCTCCTGGTCGAACTGGTCTTCGACAGCACACGCAACGGCGGCGACGCTGAGTGTGGTGATAAGCACAGATCCAGGAAGGAGTGCGAGTGGCTTGCGGAGGGCGGTGAAGATCGTCATCGCCTGCGAGTCTAGGTGGGGCGCTCGGGAGCGGCCATACGGCCTTTGGCGTACGCAGGGATGTTGCGGCGTGCTTGTGCGATCCCCAGGGCGGTCAACTCAATCTCGGTCGTTCGGATGTTCGAGTTCGTCGATGTCGATCGAGCGGAAGGCGCGGTGATGTCGATCCTTGGGAGCGAGTGGAGCACGAGCATCGTGTAAGTGCAGCGGGCGTGGCGGGTGTGGCGGGCGTGGTCCGCACGTCAGGTTCTCCCTTGCAGTAATTGCGCGCGATTGCATCGAACACGCAAAAAGTCGAGCGCGCAGATCCGTCCCGTGTCTGGCCTACAAGGTGCGTGCGGTTGCGCGAGGGCGCGGGCGCGGCCGCACAAGGATTGCCCCACGGGCGACTAGAGTACCCTCGAACGGGTCATGCGCGAGCGAGCGCCCAGCCTGTGGTCGAGACCACGAGCGGCCCTGTGGAGCGCGGCCGATCGCATCGTTGGGCGCCCCGAGGGGATCGACGCCGACGAGCGACAGCGGCGGCGCACGCTCGCGGCACTGCTGCTGATGCTGGCCGGGGCCAACACGCTGTTTACCGTAGCGGGTCTGCCGCTCGGCGACCCGGCCGTGCCGGTTGCCTTCTTCGCCGCCCTGGCGTCGATCCTCGTGGTCTTGTGGCTCGCGCACCTCGGCCTGTCGTCGTACGCCGTGGCCCACACGCTGGGGGCCATGTTTGCGGTGCTGCTGCTGGTCGTCTCGCTCGTCACCAGCGGAGGAATCGTGGGCCCTGCTCCCTTCACGCTGGTGGTGATCCCCGTGGTCATGACCCTGTCGGTCGGAGGGCGCGGAGGCTGGATCTGGTGTGGGCTCATCGTGGGGATCACCGCATTGCTCGCGGCGGTCGATGGCGCGGAGCCCGTCGTGAGCTGGAGCTACTTCGTGATCGGCACGGCCAACGCCCTGGTGCTCACCGGCAGCGCGTACGCCTTCGACATCGCCCGCCGCCGGGCGCTCGAGCAGGCTCACCGCGATCGGATCCGCGCCGAGCAGGCCACCGCCGCCAAGAGCCGCTTCTTGGCCAACATGAGCCACGAGATCCGAACCCCGATGAACGGGGTCTTGGGCATGCTCGAGGTGCTGCTCGACTCCGAGCTGGGCGCTCGCCCGCGCGACTGCGCCCGGGTGGCCCACCGCTCGGGGGTGGCCCTGCTCGAGCTGCTCAACGACATCCTCGATCTGTCCAAGGTCGAAGCGGGCCAGCTGACGCTGGAGGCGGCGCCCTTCGATCTACGCGAGCTGGTCGAGGAGGTACTCGACCAGCTCGCGGTGGTCGCCGAGGGCAAGGGGTTGGATCTGCTCGGTCGCTACTCGTCGCGGCTGCCGGTGAAGGTCGTGGGCGATCGGGTGCGGGTGCATCAGATCCTGATCAACCTCGTCAGCAACGCCATCAAGTTCACCACCGCCGGCTATGTGCGGGTGTCGGTCGAGCGCGACCCGGTCGACGCCCAAGCGCTTCGAATCGAGGTGAAGGACACCGGGGTGGGGATCTCCCGCGAGCGGCAGGCGTCGATCTTCGAAGCTTTCGAGCAGGTCGATGCGTCCACCACCCGCACCCACGGCGGCACGGGGCTCGGGCTCGCCATCGTCAAGGAGCTGATCGCGCTGATGGGCGGGCAGGTCAGCGTGCGCAGCACGCTCGGGCGAGGGTCCACGTTCCGCGTCACCCTGCCGCTGTCGGCGGCCGAGCCTGGTTCCGCCGCGTCGGCGCCTTCGAAGGTGCTCGCCGGGCAGTCGGTCGTGCTGGTCGACGGCGACCCCACGCGTCGGCAGGTGTTGGTGGAGATGCTGTCGCAGTGGGGGCTTGCCGTCGAGTCCTGCGGATCGTGGGCCGAAGCTCTCGTCGAGCTACAGCGGGAGGACGAGCACGGGCCGAAGCGCGGGCCGAAGCACCTGCCGAAGCACGGCGCGGTGGTGCTCGACGACCGAGTGCTCGACGCAGACGGCGGGCGTCTGGCCGAGTCGCTCGGATCGGACTCGGCCGCGCACGGGGTGCCGGTTATCCTGCTCGTCTCCGTGACCGCGGGCTCCGACCCGCCGTCGCTCGGATCCCTGCGCGTGGCTCGACCCGTCCACCAGGCCGACTTACACGACGCGCTCTGCCGGGCGATCGACCGCAGCGAAGGCTCGGATTGGTCCGAGCCGCCGTCGGGCGCAGCCGAGCCGGGCGGCACGATCGCGCGGAGTGAACCCGAGCCCGATCGAGCGGTCGACCGCCCCATGCCTACGGCCCACGTGCTGGTGGTCGAGGACAACCAGATCAACCAGATGGTCGCTCATCGCATGCTGGAGCGGCTGGGGTGTCGGGTCGATCTGGTTGCCAACGGCCACGACGCCATCGAGAGGATCGGGTCCACTCTCTACGATCTGGTGCTCATGGACGTGCAGATGCCGGGGATGGACGGGATCGAGGCCACCGTGGAGATCCGTCGACGCGAGGGCTCGGCGCGACGGGTGCCCATCGTCGCCATGACGGCGCATGCGATGGAGGAGGATCGCGAGCGCTGCCTGGCGGCGGGGATGGACGACTACATCAGCAAGCCGGTGAGGCGCCAGAGCCTGCAGGAGGTGCTCGACCGATTCCTGCGCCGCCCTGCGGCGGAGGCGATCGCCGCTGTGCGCGAGGACTAATAGAGCTCGTTTCTATACTCGTGCTCGATGGATTCCTGGATCTCCTCGGCCGGCGCGTCGATGTTGGCCTGATCCTTGATCATCTGCCCGAAGGGCGGGATCGTGGTGTCCGCCACCTGGCTGCTCGGATCCCACAGCCGGGAGCGCACCAGGGCCTTGCCGCAGTGCAGGTACGACTTGGTGACGTGGATCACCAGCGACGCCGCCGGCAGCTTGTCGCCGACTCGGCCCAGCTCGAGGACCTCGGGGTCTCGAACGAGCGTGGCCGTCCCCTGGACCCGCACCATCTCCCTCACCCCCGGGATGAAGAAGATCAGCGCCACCCGCGGGTTTTCCATGATGTTCTCGAAGGTCTCGATCTTGTTGTTACCCAGGCGATCGGGGATCACCAGGGTCTTCTCGTCTCGAATGTGTACGAAGCCAGGCCCGTCGCCCTTGGGGGAGACGTTGGGCTGGCCGTCTGCGGTCGTAGAGGCGAGGCACAGGAACGGGGAGTGGCGGATGAAGAGCTGGTGATACTCGTCGAGATAAGTCTTGCTGACGGCCACCGCGGTCGGCGAAGGCTCCCCGTAGAGCTCCCGGAGGGCCCCTCGGTCCGTAATCGCCGCGCTACTCGTTGGATCGGCCATAGATGCTGCCCTCTTCGCGAATTGTGCAGACGTCGTCAAGTGGTCGAAGTCGTCTTCGTCGGTCGTGAACATTGGGACGATCTCCAAAATTACTCCGGCCAGAATGAGTCTGCGGAGCGGGTCGACACGAAGTTTGACGCCATTGAGACAAAAGTCTACACGGCGGGTAATATGGCCCCACAATCGGGCGAACCCTTAGGCAAAAAAAGGGCGGAGCTCGATGAGCTCCGCCCTTGGTCCGTCCTCCAGCAGGTCAGTCGTATTGGCCGTTGGCCCGGCGTGGGGCGCCGCGCGCGTTCATTGGCCCGGCGTGGGTCAGCCGTGGTGTTTCTTGGCCGCGGCGAAGATCGCGGTGCGCTCGGCGTTGCGCGTGTCGATGAGGCTCACCAGCGCGTCCCCCATCGCGTCGACGTGCTTGCGACACGATCGCTCCACCTTCTGCGTTCGCTTCTTCTCCATCAATTCCGCTCGCTGGTTGCGGGTGCTCCACGTGAGGTTCTTGGTGGCGAGACTCTCGAGCTGCTCGTCGAACCCCTTCCAGCCCTTCTTGGTGCACCGGTTGAACGCCTGGTTGATCGCGGTGAGCTCGTCGTGCGCCGCCACGGGTAGCGCCCCCGTGCGCGCCAGGAAATCGACGTCATCGTCCCGCAGCAGGGTGTGCTGAAGCGGGGGCGTCCACGGCCCGGCGGGCAAGCCCATGGCGACCTCGTCCCACTCCAGGCGGTAGCGTCCCCCGTCGAAGGCCACAAACCAGATCGTCGTCGAGTCGACCTCCCAGACGATGCCCGGGGTGTTGGCGGCCAGCGGCGCGGGGTAACCCTCGGGTCGGTGGATCCGGATCCAATTGCCGCCGTCTTTGGCATGGCGACCGACGGCCACGCCCCCGTGGCCGAGCAGGCCCTTGGCCTCGGGCGACCACTGGGCGTCGGCCGGCCAGTAGCCGCTCGCACCCCCGTAGTCGGTGTTGCCCAGCTTGCGCGGCGAGGGACGGAAGACGTCACGCGTTACCTCGCGGCCCACGTGCACCAGCATCTGCGGCTCGGCGGCGGCCAGTGCCTCGCGGATCTTGGCCAGGTTGCCGGCGTCTTCGGGCTCAAACCCGGGCAGGCGCTCCACCACCGAGATCGCGGCCAGGGCCTCACGATGTCGATCCGCTGGGGAGACCTCCTCGGGCGGTGCCTCGCCCGTGACCGTCGCCTGGCCCAGCCGACGGGACACGCCGTCGAAGTAGAGCGCTTGCGGTCGGCCCTGGCCCACGAGCATCACACCGCCGCGATCGTCGATCTCCAGCCGGATGTTGCCCTTAGGATCCTTGAGGTAGGTGACGCCCGGCTTCCAGCCGGGTCGCACGGTCAGCTCGATCACCTCGGGCTCACCGTCGATTTGCATCTTGGGGCGCTTGCTGGTGCGATCGAGGGTGAGCCCCGCCAGCCCGTCACCCGTAGAGTAGTGGCCCAGGCGAAGCGCGCCCGCCTCGAGGTCGAACTGATCGGCGGCCTCGTTGTTGCTCGACGCCGTGGGCTTGGTCGTCGCCGTACCCGGCTGTGTCGACGCGGGCTGCTGACCTCCGCAGGCACAGGCGAGGACCCAGGCGACGAGCATTCCCTTCGATGACTTCATTGCCCCGCGAAAGGAGCAAGGGGCGTGCCGAGTCGGCGTTCCTCGTGGTCTCGGGGCCGAGGGCGATGGATCGCGCGAAATGTGGCGGCTCGAGCGCCGGGTTGCCCAACGCCGCTTGCCCGACTCGGGCACTCGGGATCCCCAATCGGGCAGGCGGCACTCGGGCAGGCGGCACTCGGACCGGCGGCACTCGGGCAGGCGGCACTTGGGCAGGCGGCACTTGGGCAGGCGGCACTCGGACCGGCGGACGGATCCGCTTGGATTCAGCTGTTGGTCAGCCCCGGGAGCACCAGCCCGTGCTCGGCCGGGTCGTAATCGAGCAGGTGCTCGGTGGGATCCTTGCCGTCGAGCCGATAGCTCCCGTACGACTGGATCGCGATGAAGCGTCGGGTGCCGGGGGCGGTGTTCTCGGCGGCTGCGTCTTTGGTCGGCAGCAACGAGGGCAGCAGGGGGAGCCCCACCGCCAGGCTGCCGGCACCGCGAAGGAACATACGTCGGTTGATCGGATCGAATTTCATGGCGGTGATTACTCCGCGAAGCGGAGCTGCTTGAAGGCAGCCTGGTGGGTGACGGCCTCGAGGACGTCCTTGATGGTCGAATCCGGCGAGATCGCCAGCTCTTCGAGCTCTTCGACGGCGCAGGCGTCATCGGAGCCCTGCTCGCGGCGATAGGTGAACTTGAAGTATTGCTGGCCGAAGCACTGGCCGGCCTGGGGCATGGACGCCAGCACGTTCATCAGGTCCAGGGGTCCGTCGACCGCAGCCGTCTGCCCCGCGACCGAGAACTCCACCTCGGTGTCCACGTCGAGGGTGCCGAGCAGCGTGCCGTCGTCGTCGAACACGTTCTCTTCGGTGCGAAACCGGCCCAGGCCGTCGTAGGCCTCCAGCGAGAACCTAGAGGCTCGGCCGCTCCGGCCGACGGCTCTTCTCTCTCTTTATCTATAGAAGAAGTCGATGGCCGTCGAGGTTTGTCACTGCAAGCCAGGAAGTTCACCACCGTAGTCGGACACCCCAAAGGTGTCGACGGGGGTCCCCATGGCGTTGGCGATCGGCTCATGAATCCATGGTGTGTGTATCGCTATGTCGTCGACGTTCTGACGCGCTCCTTGTTTTCATTCTCGACCGCGCAGCGGGGGGTGGATCTCCAGGCCCACGCTCCCTCCGACGAACAGTGGATCCATCGCGGCCTCCTCGCGGCCGACCACCGCGATCGCGACTCGCGGCCACTGGCCGCCGACCAGGCCGTCGACCCGTAGGCGGAGCGAGGGGCCGAGTCGGATGCTCAGGCCGGGTCGGAGCTGGGCCGACAGTCCCACGGACTGGCGTCGTTGGCCCGAGAAGGGAGCGGCGGCGTCGCCACGCAGCAGGTTGAGGACCACGCCGATCGCGGGGAGTACCTCCAAGCGGACCACGGACGAGGAGGTGCCGGTACCCAAGCGAAGCCCGGCGGCCAGCGAAAGGGGCCACGCACGGACGCGCCCTTCGGGGCGGTCTGTTCGGCGGGCGGTGACCGGCCACGAGGACACCACCGCCGGGGCGAGCCACGGGCGCACGCTCCAGGCGAAGCCGACGTCGACGTGGGCCCCGGGGGTCAGCCCGCCGCTGTTCCACTGCACGCCGCCCGAGGCCCACAGCGCCAGCGCACGCGACGGGGGCGGAGGCTCGGGCGCTCGGGCGGGATCCGGCTCGGATTCCGGCTCCGGCTCCGTCGAGGAGTTCGGCGAGGGGCGGTGAGCCTCGGCTCGCATCGTCTGGAGGATGTCGACGATCTGGAGCGCGGCCACCCGCACGTTGCTGTCGTTGTCCAGGCGGGGGAGCGCGATCGTCCGGGTGAAGACCTCGTCGGAGCGCGCGGACTGGACCACGATCCGAGCCTCGCGCTTGGGCAGGTCGATGACGAGCCCACACTCTACGTCCGAGAGATCCGAGCCCGGTACGTCGACGAGCTCGAGCCCCAGCACGCCGAGCTCGGCGCGGACCTGTCGACGCAGCGGCGAAGGAGCATCTTGGCCGGCGATGATGATGGACTCGGTGGGGGGCTCGATGATGACCGGTGCGGAATCGGGGGAATCGGGGGAGTCGGGGGAGTCGGGGGAGTCGGGGGAGTCGGGGACGTCGGCCGCCGATGGGGAGTCGGGGGGGGTGGCCGCTGGCGGGGAGCCGGGTTGACTCGTGGCTGGTAGGGAGTCGGGGAGATCGACCGCAGGGGAGGGAGCAGGCTCGACGAGCACCGCCGAGGCGGCGAGCATGGGCAGGACCGGGAGCAAGGCCCAAGTTCACTGCGATCCGATGCGCTCGGCAAGCTCGGCGTGGGGGCCGTCGGGATAGCGTTCGAGATAGGTCTGCGCGGCCGCACGAGCCTTTGACGAGTGACCGGCCTGCTGCGCTGCCTTGATGAGACGGCCTAGTGCGCTGCGGTGCAAGCGACCCCGTGGTTTCTCCTTGACCGCGGTCGCAAACCAACGCTCGGCCTCGGCGGCGGAGCCCGCCGAGTCTCGAATGAGCCCCAGGGTGTAGGCCGCCGTTGCGGCATCGCGGTGTCGGGAGAACCGCTTGCGGAACGATAGCAGGGCCTCGGTGGCGCGCTTGCTGTGCCCGGAGAAGCGGGCTACGTCGGCAAGTCGCATCAGGTCGGCCGCGTTCGCCGAGCGGATCATCGTGTCGAACTTTCCTTCGACCAGCCCAAAGGAGGCCGCGTAGTCTTCTCGTCTCGCGAGTGCTCGCCAGTCGTCGGTCGTCCCTGCGTTGGTCCGTCGGCGGCGGGAGCTACCGGGGCGACGGCTCGGCCCTCGCTCGTCGAGCGCTTCGAGGTCTGGCTCTTGCTCGGGCGGCACCATGCTCGGCGCCGGTCGATCCGGCTGCTCGGCATCGGAGCGGTCGGCCGCGCGGCGCCGGGTCATCTCTCCTTCGCGGACGTGGAGCGACTCTCCCGATCTGAGCTGTGGCGGCGGTTCGAAGGCGGGGCCGCGTAGCTCGGCGCTGCCCTCACGCACGTCGATGTGCAGCAGCTGTTGCTCCGGGAGCCACTGGAGCTCGATGTCGGTGCCCGTGCCTTCCAGCTCGTAAGGTCCGGTCGTGATCGACCACCGCGTGCCCTCGGCCGGACCATGGATCCAGATCTGCCCCGACTCGACCAGCAGCTGCGCTTTGTCGGTCGTGGTGCGGGTGACTCGTCCCTTCGTGCCGCGTCGGAATACGATCTTCGCCCCGTTCGAGAACTCGAGGTTGGTCTCTCGTTGGTCGGCCGAGATCCACAGCCCGACCTTTTGTTGCTCGCCGTCGATCGTGTAGGAGAGATCTTGCGTCGCCAGCCACCACCAGCCGATCAGCAGGGCCGCAGCGAGCAGCGCGGGGGCGGCCACCATCGGCCACCAGGCGCGACGGGCGGGCTCGGGAGCCCGAGCCTGCAGGAGGTTGGCCCGCACCTGGTCGAGCGCCGCGCGTCGCCGCTGCTGCCCATCCGCCACGACCCGATCGAACATGGGTCCTAGGCGATCGTAGTCGAGCAGTGGGCCGTTCATGACGAGGGTCCTCGGCGTAGCCAGTCTACGAGGACTGGGTCGGATTGGGCATGGCGATCGAGGCGGGCACGCGCGCTCTTGAGCCGCCGCTTGGTCGTGGCCAGCGAGATCTCGCAGGTGGCCGCGACCTCCTCGAGCTTCATCTGATCCATGGTGCGTAGCACGAAGGGAATTCGTTCCTTGACGGGAAGGCGCTCGATCAGCGTGTAGGCGCGCCGCAGGGCGTCCACGATCTCCGGTGACGCTTGGGGATCGGCCACGGAGCTCTCTTCGGCCGGGGCTTGGCTCGTCCAGCGCCGAGCCGTGCGGCGGCGGCGGATCTGGGTGCGCGCCGTGTACACGGCAATTCGCGTGATCCAGCCCTCTAGCTGGGCAAAGTCCCCGCGAAAGCGGGGGATCGACGCCAGCGCGCGAGTGAACACCTCCTGCACCAGGTCGGGGATCTCCGCGTCAGGGCCGAGCACCGCGCACAGGGTGCGATCGACGCGCCGGTGGTAGCGGTCGAAGAAGTACCCGACCGCGCCCGTGTGCCGTTGCTTGAGCGCGTCGAGGAACGCCGTCTCGTCGCGAAAGAACGCAGGATGGCTCACGACGGTTGCCCACCCGAGGTCGGGGTCATCACGGAGTGCGCATGATGCAGACTGGGCCACGCACCGTACAAGTTGCGCGCCGCGAAATTTCGGCTCAGGCAAATCACCGTCGATCAGTCGAGCCGCACCGAGGCGCTATAGAGATCCCACTGCCCCACGCCATCGGGGCGCTCGGACACGAACAACACCGTGCAGCCGTCGGCGGTCACGAAGCTCTCTCGGTCCTGGAATTCGCTGTTGAGATCGGGCACGAGGGTTGGGGCGCCGAACTCGTCCTCGGGCGTGGCGCGCACGGCAAACCAAAGATCGTGAGCGCCCAGGCCCCCGGTCCGCTCCGAGCCCCACAGCGCGATCCGCCCGTTGGCGCTGAGGGTCAGGCTGTCGTCATAGGCTGCCGATTCGAACGAGAATCCGCCCAGGGCCTCGAAGCTATCGTCGAGCGCGCTACGCCCGGCCGCCCGGAGGTTGAGGTCGTCGGTCCCCGAGTTGGCGGCCGTCCACAGCAGCTGCAAGCCGTCGGCGGAGACGAAGGGGTCGAAATTGTTGAGATCGGGCAGATCCAGCGCGTCGAGCGGCGAGATCTCGACCGTGGGGGACAGCTGAGCCTGCCACAGGGTCGACCATTGGTCGGCGGTGCTTCGAGTCGACGCGAAGACGACCGACCCGTCGCTCACCCATGAAAGTGCCGTCTCGTCGAACGGGGTGTTGAGCGAGGTCAGGGGGACGGGCGCGTCGAAGGGCCCAGAGGGCTGCGCGCGGGTGGCCAGATAGAGATCGAAGCCTCCGGCGCCCCCCAAGCGGGTGGACGAGAAGCTCAGCGTCAGGCCGTCGGCCGACAGCCGGGGGTCGGCTTCGAGCAGCTCGGAGTTCAGGCCCTCGAGCAAGACCGGGGCCTCGAAGCCCCATCCGGGTTGGCCCCAGCGGTCGGTGCACCCCACGTCTGGAGTCGCGCCGGTTTCCACCGAGGTCGCCTCATCAGAGCCGGTGTCGGGTTCGCTTGTGCTGCTGGTGGCGACGCCTTCGGTCGACCCGCTGGTGCTCAAGATCAGGTCTTGGGTCACCGACCACCCGCATGCCGAGCCGAGCCCGATCCATGCGGCCGCGAAGGGGGTCCTCATCGGTGAGCAGTACATCACCGAGTCCTCGGGGGTCGCAAGTCGATCATCGTGGCTCGCACAACGAAGGCTCGATGGGTAGGGGCCCTTGCGCATCGAGCCGATGGTCTCGATTGTCCGAGATCGCGCCACTTTCGTTGAGCCCTTCTGCGGCAAAGCGCGACTTGAAGACCGCGTGAAGGCAATCGATCATTTCGAGGTAGGTCAGTGAAGTTCCGAATACCGAAGCTAGCCACGCTCCTTTCGGCCCTGGCTGGGCTCGGAGGCTGCTACCAGGGATTGAACGCGACCCCCGGTGGGGAGCAGGGGGCAGGGCCCGCCGATGGCGGTGACAACGAGTCTCCCGACCCCGTCTCCAGCGAGGACGAGGTCGCGCCGCTGCCCGTGCGGCGATTGACGCGGAGCGAGCTGCTGTTCTCGCTTCGCGATCTGCTCGGCGCGCCCTTCGAGCCGGAGGCGACCTTGCCCACCGATGCTCAGGGGCTGCACGGGTTCGAGGAAGGGGGACTCATCGCGACCGTCGATGCCCGCAACCTGATGAACGTGGCCGAGGAGTTCGGCGAGGCGGTCACGACTTCGACGGGCCAGCTGGTGGCCTGCGATCCTTCGGCCGCGGCGTGTGTGGAATCGTTCATCGAGACCTTCGGCCGCCGTGTCTATCGCCGTCACCTCGAGCCCGACGAGCGGGCCGAGCTGCTCGCGCTCTACGAGTACACTCGCACGGCGGCCGAGCTGAGCCCCGAGCAAGGGCTGGGGGCGATCGCCGAGGCGATGGTGCAGTCGCCCCACTTCTTGTATCGGCGGGAGCTGGGGGCGCAGGCGCCCCAGGCCGTCGACGGCGTGATCGTCTTGGCCCCCGACGAGGTCGCCTCGCGGCTGTCCTACTTGCTGTGGAGCAGCATCCCCGACGACGAGCTCTTTGCGGCCGCCGACGCGGAGCAGCTGCAGACCGCCGAGCAGCTCGAAGCTCAGGCGCGTCGGATGCTCGACGACCCGCGTGCCGACCGAGTCTTCGACGACTTTCACCTCCAGTGGCTGGATCTGCGGGGCACGTCGACCCAGATCAAGGACACCAACGTCTTTCCCCAGGCGACCCCCGAGCTGATGGCCTCGATGGAGGAAGAAACCCGTCGCTTCGTGCGGTGGGTGTTACGAGGCGATGGCGAGGGGACCCTGGGGCAGCTGTTGACCGCGTCGTTCTCCGTGATCGACGACCGCCTCGCTGCGCTCTACGGGGTCGAGGCGCCGGTGGTGCCCTTCTCGCCGGTCGAGCTCGACCCGAGCCAACGGATCGGTCTGCTGACCCAGCCCGCGTTCTTGGCCAGCCACGCCGGGACCGCGCTGACCAACCCGGCGGCGCGCGGCAAGCTGCTGTCCGAGCGCCTGCTGTGCCGAGCGCTTCCGCCTCCGCCCGACGACGTCCCCGAGCTCGAGCCTCCGGCTCCGGGCAGCACCACTCGGGAGCAGTTCGAGGAGCACTCCAAGAACCCGGCGTGTCGCGGGTGTCACGAGACCATCGATCCCTTGGGCTTCTCGCTCGAGCACTACGACGCGATCGGGGGCTTTCGTGAGCAGGAGTTCGGCGAGCCCGTCGATGCCAGCGGCACGCTCACGCTCGACGACTCGACCCTCACGTTCTCCAGCATGGTCGAGCTCGCCCCGCGCTTGGCCACTAGCCCCACCGTGCAGCGCTGTGTGGCCACCCAGTGGTTTCGCTATGCGATCGGTCGGGCCGAGCTCCCCGCCGACGAGGGCTCGCGGGAGGCGATCTTCGCCGCCTTCGAGGACTCCGACTTCGACATCCGTGAGCTGATGGTCGCGATCGTCAGCTCGCCGACCTTCCGTGAGCGCGCCCCCAACCCCGGGGAGGAGATCCGATGAGACGCAATCGACCCAGCCGGCGACAATTCCTGCAGGGCCTCGGGTCAGCCGCGGCCCTCGTGCCCCTGCTCGACCAGACCGAGGCGAGCGCGAACGGTGACGATGGGTACCCGGTGCGCCTCTTGATCCTCTTGCAGACCAACGGGGTGATCCGGCAGCACTTCTACCCCTCGGGCGACAGCGGGGATCTCACCCAGCGCTCGTTGCCCGCGATGACCGAGCCCTTGATGCCCTGGCGGGACAAGATCGCCTTCGTCGGGGATCTGGAGATGAAGAACTTCACCGACTTCCCCGGCCATGGCGCAGGTCACGAGAACTACTCGTGCACCTTCACTGGGGTCCCGGGCTACGAGATCCCCAACCCCGAGCCGACCGCCGGCGGCCGGTTCACCGGCGGGGGGCCTTCGGTCGACCAGTACATCGCCGAGCAGCTGGGCGACGTCACTCCCATTCGCACGCTCAACCTCGGGGTGCGGGTAGAGGAGAAGGCGTGGTACCAAAGCCGCTGCTTCTACACCGGGCCCAACCAGTGGGTGACCCCCCAGAACGACCCGCGACAGGCCTTCGAGACCGTGTTTGCCGGGGTCAACCCCGACGACGTCAACGATCCTTCCATCGCCCTGCGGGCCGCACGTCGACAGAGCATCCTCGATCACGTCGGGCACGATCTTGAGGCCTTTGCCTCGCGTCTGGGGCGTGACGATCGTGACAAGGTGCTGGCTCATCTTCAGTCGGTGCAAGAGCTCGAGCGGCAGGTGGGCGTGGACAACCTCAGCGCGTGCAGCATCCCCATGCTGGGTGACCACGACATCGAGCAGAACGACGACTATCCCCAGATCTTGGAGGCGCAGCTCGACGTGATCGAGCACGCGTTCAAGTGCGATCGCACTCGGGTCGCCACCGTACAGCTCACCAACGGCAATGGTCTGGGCACGGTCTTCTCGTGGGTCGGGTTGTCGGGCCCGGGCCAGGAGTTTGGCGTTCGCGACAACCACGACGTGGCCCATCGTCCTGGCGATGGCGACCAGGACAAGATCACGCTCGAGCGCTGGTACATGGAGCAGCTCGCCAGCATCATCGCTCGCTTCGACGCGATCCCCGAGGGAAGCGGGACCATGCTCGACAACACGATCATCGTGTGGGCCAATCACATGGGCAACGGGGGGGCTCACACCTCCCACGAGATCCCGTGGATCCTGGCCGGAGGTGGCGGCGGTTACCTGCGGACGGGGCAGTATCTCGCGACCGGCGGGGCGCCGACCAACGGGGTCCTCAAGGCCCTGTGCGAGGCCATGGGGGTCGACCCCGACGGGTTTGGCGACCCCGCATACGGAGGAGCCCTCTCTGGCCTGCGGGCGTAACCGGCCAACTCCCGCGAATGGCGAGCGGCTTCGGTCAGCTCGGGCTCGGCGCCACCGCTGGCGGGGCCGCTTCGATCGCGCCCACGCTGAACGTCCCGTGGTACCCGTTGGCGTCGGGCTCGGTCTGCATCACGAGCCGTCGCTCGGGGGAATCGGTCGAGCCGCGCAGGCGGGCCACCCCGCACCCGGTGCCCGAGAGGCAGACCCACGCGGTTCCTTCTTGGTAGCGCGCGTCGAGGCTGATCGCGTCCGGGCGAGCGCGGTGGACGATCACGCCCATGGGCACCGCGTCGGCGCTCCATGGTAGCCCCGGTGTGATCCGGTTGTGAACGTTGCCCGATAGGGTGATCACCAGCGCCTGGGGCTCGGCTGAGGCCCGCTCCAGGATGAGCGCAGCCATGCGGGCGTCGCGGGCATTCCAGTCCCCGCGGTTTTCGATGTCGAAGGAGAACAGCGTGACGTCGAGACCGGCTTGGCGCAGGGTACGGACGCGCTCGATCAGCGCGAGCATCGCTTCGCTGCTGCGCCCGTCTTGATCGGGTCGCGTCCAGAGGTCCGAGCTCAGCAGTGCGTCGCGGTCGGCCGGGGTGGCTGGGGTGGCCGGGGCCGCGAGGTAGGTATCGATCGCCGCCTGCTCACCGAGGGGCAGCTCCACCCCCAGCCGCACCGGCAGGCCTCGGGCCGCGCCCAAGCACACCAGATCGGCGGTAAACGCCGGGATCTGCCGGGTGCCGTGCATCTCGCCCAGCATCACCAGGCCTCCCGGTCGCAGCACCTCGTCGGCCCCCTCGATCGCCTCACCGCAGTCGACCGCGGGGGGCTCGGGCTCTTCGTCTACAGCGCTCACGGTGGGGGCGGGGGCTACGGGGGGTTTGGGGTCGGGCGAGGTCGCTCGACACGCCGCTTGGGTCAGGAGCACGGCCAGGATCAAGGTCGGCAGCCATGTATAGAGCACCCGCCGTCGCGTTCCACGGGCGGTGCGCGAGGTGAGCGCGAAGACGCAGCGCACGATCATCACCGTCGACCTACTCGTCCCAGCGCGGATCTTCAAGAGGCAAGAGGCGATTGGCGCCGCTTGGGCAAGACCTGGGCCGGGCGCGATAGCCGTCGCGCATTCCGAGCCGGCCTCGGCATCGATAGCTCAGCCGCAGACCACGGTGCCGTCGTCCTCTTGCGAAGGCCCGCCGACCTCGTTGCCCTCGAGGTCGAGGCAGCGGACATTGCAATTGCCCACGTTGTCGCATGTGACTCGACAAGCCGCCCCGAAGCAGTCCACATCACAATTGCTCACCTGGGCGCAGAGCACCAGGCTTTCGGGGCCTACCGCCACGTCGCAGTTGGACACGTTGCGGCAGGCGTAGTCGCAGCGGGGGCCGCACGCCGCGTCGCAGTCGCTGAGGCGATCGCACACCAGGGTACAGTCTTCCTGGCAGTCGAGTCGGCAATTGGAGAGATCCTCGCAGGTCGCCTGACAATCGTCGACGCACGCGAGATCGCAGTTGGACAGATCGGTGCAATCGAGCTCGCACGGGGAGACGACGCAGTCGAGCGCGCAGTCGTCACCGCCCTCGCAGCCGCACGAGCCGCCCGCGCAGGGATCGTCGTGATGCGAGCACGACAGCCCCATGGCTGACCCCGCCAAGGAGCTCAGGAGCAGCAGGACGAGCGGTCGAGTTCCCATGCCGAAGCGGTATCACGGCGAGGGGTCCCTGACCATCGGTCGTGGGCCTTGGCTCTATCAACGTTCCTCGAGCCTGGGCGACACCGGGTGGTAGGCGGCCAGCCGTCGGCGCTGTCGATGTCGTGTTGCGGTCATCGTGGCCGGCCTGGGACATGGAGCGGCCCGGGGCATGGAGCGGCCCGTGACATGGAGCGGTCACGGTCTCGGCAATCGGATCGATCTGTTCCCCCATGGTCGCCAGGGCGTCTGCCTTCGGGCGCGATCAACCGACCCGGGTGGTCGGAAGGCGAGCGCGCGGTGTGAACCCGCCGCTCGTGGTCGAGCCCGCCCACCTCCACGAACGCGAGGGTGGCGGGCCCCACCGGTCCCGCGAGTGCGATCAGCACTGGTTGGTGCAGCCCATGCCGTCGTAGCAATCGCTGAGCATCAGAGCGAGCGCTGCCGACGGCCCCAGCGGCCCTCCGGCGCCATCGATGACGTCGCCACACACGTTGAGGCAGTCCAGGCCCGTGCAGCCCGTTTCCTGGGCGCATATGCGGATCTCTACGCAACCCGCGTCGCCCTGGCAGGCGGTGAGCTGATCCAGGCAATTGTGGCACGCACAGATCTCGCAATCATTGGCTGCTTCCTCGATGCATGCCGCCACTTCCGTGTCCTCGCCGTCCGTGCCGGTACCCGGCTCGGGGTTGCCCCCCGACGAGCTCCCCGAGGGGGGATCCTGCGGCTCGTCGTTGCTGCCCGACGAGGCCGAGGGCTCGTCGTCATCGCCCGGGTCTGGGGACGAGGTCGTGCCGGACGGGCGATCGTCGTCGTCCTCGTCGTCGTTGTCGACTCCGGTCGAACCGGCCGGCATCGGTTGATCTTCGTCGGCGGGCTCCGATGGCGCGCCGCATGCCGCTCCCAGGATGGTCATCATGATCACGAAGGTCTTGTTGATAGTGAACATTACGCAGTTCCTCTTCTTTTTGTGGTCGGTCTGTTGGCTAGGCTGGAATCTGGGCTCGGTGTCGTGTTGCCTATGGTTCGTTTATTGGCTGGCTAGCGAACGAGCGCTGACATGTCGCGCCGCCCTGGAAAGTCGACGCCCATGGCCTGGGCGATCACGCTGTAGATGTCGCCCTCGCGCTGCTGAGCGTCGCGATCGGGCTGCCCCGTTCGGGGGTCGAACCCGTGGGTGAGCCCCGTCGTGGGATCCACCCCGCCAAAGATGCGGTTGCCCTGCAATAGCGGTGAGATCAGCAGGGAGCCGTTGTTCAGGTCGTGCCCCGTCCCCCACCGGTTGGCCCCGGCCGGTCGCACCTTGTCGCGACCAAAGTCGGTGGCCACGTAGATCAAGCTGCGATCCCACATCTTGCCCTGCGAGGGATCGCCCAAGTAGTCGAACGACTTGAGCAGCGTGATGAGGCCATCGAGCACGAGGCTGATGCGCCCCCACATCACGTTCTGCGCCGTTCGGTGGTCGGTGTGGCTGAAGTCGAACGCCAGCGGCGTGCTGATTAGATCGTCGCCGTCTTGGACGGTGGCCGCTTGTACCGAGAGCGTGGAGGCCACGGTGACCCCGTAGTACGCCAGCAAGAAGGACAGCGCCGCCTGCTGCTCCCACTGGTCGTGGGCCAGGCGCGGAAAGACCGAGAGCAGCTCCGCGAGCATCGGCGACGGCGACAAGCCGAGGTTGGTGGGGATCTCATCGTTGGCGAAGAGCAGTAGCTCGTCGAAGAGCTCGAGCTCTTCGAGGCCGCGGGCACGCTCTCGGGCCTCGAGGTAGCCTTCGAGCAGCGGCGCGGCTCGGAAGGTCTTCGAGAAGGCACCCGCTTGCTCGAAGCCGAGGCGTGTTTGACGGATCTGGTCCATCCGGGCGCGATCCGGGGCACCGGAGATCGCCCGAGTCCCATCGGTCGCGAGGGCGAACAGGCGCGGTGCGGCGATGAATTCTGCCCGTGCCGACACCGGCAGCGATGGGTCGCCCCCCGGCTCCGCGTAGCCGCCGACGGCCATGTTCACGTTGGCCAGCGGTAGCGAGGCGCCGTGGATCTCGGCGACCGCCTCGCTGATCGTACGGCCTCCATTGACGTCCGCCCCCGTCACCGCGCGCTTTTGGGCGACGGCATGGTTGACCGAGGTGACCTCGTGGGTCACCACGAGCATGTCGCGGTAGTGCCGGCTCAGCAGGTCGGCCATCGAGTACGAGGTGGTGTAGTAGCTGGTGTCCTCCAGCGCGCGAACGCACCGGATCTCACTGTCCGGAGGCTGCACGATCCAGTCGCTCGGGTACGTGTCCAGCGTATCGGCGAGCTCCTCCGATCCGGCCTCGTCGGCGCTGATCGGCAGGAAGCTGTCGATGATGCTCGCGCCACCGGCCGCGCAGACGACGAACAGCAGCTTGCGATCATTGGCGCTGGTGGGGTCGGCACTCGCTGCCTTGGCGCTCCGGGGCAGCGCGCGGGTCAGCCCGGCGGTCGCTCCGACGCCGGCCAGGCTCAGTGCGTCCCGCACGAAACGTCGGCGGCCAAGGGCGGATCGGTGGGGCTCGGTTTGGTGGGTCTTGGTGGTCATGACTCGTTCCTGGCAGCTAGAACCTGGCAGCTAGAAGAAGAGGAATTCCGCCGAGGTCCCTACGGCGATGCACGAGGCCAGGGCATAGGCCGAGCCCGAGCTCGGTGTTCCCTGGGGGTTGGTCACCAGCGCACCCAGCTGCTCGTACTCGGCCGAGACGGGATCCCGGCCGAGGAAGCGACGCACCAGCGTCTGCGTGGTGGACCGGTGCGCATCGCTGGAGGGCTGGGGTGCATCGGCGTGCAGGTCGATCGCGTCGAAGACCTCCGGCTCGCCGGTTGCGTCGAGCTCGACCCGGCGGGCGCAGGCCGAGGTCACCACCCGCTCCACGGCCAGCGAGGTCGTGAGCATCGGTGCGGCCAGCGGTCGATACATGCCTTGGCCTATCGGGTCGTGGCCGCCGAGCGAAGTGAGGTGGACCTCTCGAACACACGATAGCGAGCCCAGCTCGGAGCACAGCGCGTCGTTGGGCAGGCTGAGGGCGGCGGCCAGGTCTGCCTCGAGCGCGTGGCTTCGCTTCCAGACTAGGCGGTTGCGCCCCGATTCGGACATGGGCTCCGGTGCGTCGGCTTCGGTCTGGTCATGGCATGCAGCAGCCATGGCCAGGCAGATCACCGCCGCATACCGCCCGGTGAGAGCAGTCATTCGTTTCATCTCCTGTCTCCGTTTGGCAAAGGTTCACTGTCTAAGAAAACCTGCGAGACTATCGGTAGCCCGCGGCCTAAGGGGCCGCGAACGCCCGCGTTTCTACGAGCCGATGGATCAGCCGGTTGGCCGAGTGTCCGTCTTGTTCCATCGAGTCGGCCAGCTCGATGAGCTCCTCGTGTTCGTCGGGAAGCGCTGGCCGGCCGAGGGCATGTTCGAATACCAGCGTCGTCATGTTCATGCGGAACGCCTGGGTCTGGGAGGCGGCCTGGCCCCACTCCACCACGCTGCCGATCTGTTGCCCCAGCAGGTAGGTCGCCGGATCTTGGTCCGGCCAATTCGGCATGAGCTGGCGAGGGCGCTCGGCACGATACCGACCGTTCCCCGTGGGGATCACGATCCCCTCGTAGTATGAGAACGCATAGGCCAAGGGGTCGAGCGTAGAGTGACACTGCGCGCAGGTGGCCTGGGCCACCCCCTTGTCGTCGATGTCCAGCGGCTCCCCCTCGATGGGCCACACGCCCTCACCGGCGCTCAGATCCATGCCGAGGTAGGCGCGGTAGGCCTGGGCGGCGGTGGTCCGGGGCAGCGCGCTGAACATCGTGTTCGACATCAGAAACCACTGAGTGGTGAGCATGCCCGCCCGGTGCTCCGGCTCGAGGGGCTGACCGCCGGCGAGCTGCTCGAGCTCTACCGGGTCGGCGATCGCACCTTCGATCCGCTCGAGCTGGCCGTCGGCCGACTCGATCACGTGGTAGTCTGCGGTCAGCAGCTCGCGGATGTCTCGATCGCCGGTCATCAAGTAGCGCCAGAGCCGATAGTCCCAGTCGTAGTCTCCGAGCACGACGCGGAAGCCGGCGATGATCACGTCGGAGTCGGCTCCCACCGGCAAGATCGGCTTGATGAGGGGATCGGCGATCGCGGCCACTCCCACCTGCTGCCAATAAGCAGAGTCGAGACACGCCGACAGCGCGTGATGCAGGTGCTCCCACGCCCCCGAGTCGTCGAGCGCCCGGAGCTCGGCGCGCGGGGTGTAGGACGGCGAGTAACCACAAAACACCGTCATGGCCCGGCGGTAGGCGAACTCGACGTCGGGTTGATCGAGATCGTAGTAGGGATTATCGCCCTCGGGGGTCGCGGGCTCGATCCACCATGAGGTGGGATCGCCCGGGTTGGTCCCCCACCGGATCTCTTCGAGGTTGCTGAGCCCGTCGCCGTCGCTGTCCGCATCCTCGAGCTGCCCCAGCCCGTCCGCGAGGCCCTGCTCCATCGATCGCCCGCCCAGGGCTAGCATCACCTCGACCCCAAACGGGTTCCACGACGGTGGATCGGTAGAGTCGTGGCACGTCTCGCAGGTCCACACACGCCCGATGCACAGCGGGCTATCGGGGTACTCGGCACAGGCGATCCGCGGCGCCAGCGGGCTGGCCTCCGCCTCGCCCACGGTCGCGGACCACAGCACCCCGGCGCAGGCCATCATGCTCGCCACCGAAAGCGGAGCGCTTGCCCCGAGCCGTGGGTGCACGTGGTGGGTGGGGGACGGACGAGCGTGTCGACTCGTCACGTCTTTGGCGGGTGGGTAGTCGGTGTTCCTCGTGCTGCGCGGTCGCTCGACCATGTGGGCACGCTAGCAAGCGAAGGTGGTGACGCTACTTCGTGCAAAAGTGTTTCGTTCTTGCAGCTTGGGCGACCCGCGGGGTCATCGGTCCGCGGAGATCGGACACCGGTGTCCACCGCGTGCGAATTACTCCTCGTTGAGGTGGACACTGATGTACCCACACCTGGGTTGGGGGCCGTACGCTTTGAACACGGGCCATCATTGATGGCCGACGATCGATGATCACCGTTGTCGAAGACCGAGCATGTCGGCATGCGCATGGCTCGCGGCCCGGTACGGGTCAGGGATGTCGATGATGGCGGTTATTCGCATGACGGGCATCACGGCCGAGGCGCATGGCAGGCGTTTGCGACGGTGCGTTGGGGATCGGTCGCGTCAAAGAAGCGAGCCGGCGAGAAAGTGGGCGAGAAAGTGGGCGAGAACTCGGCGAGAACTCGGAAAGATCGGGAGGATCGAGCGTCCAACAGGGGTCGGGGCGGCGGCCGAAGTTGTCGGCCCGAGCGGAGACGAGTCGCATGACGATCGACGCCAACGTCCGGTCCCCGGACTCCCCTGCCCGCCCCCGCACCCGAGCCGCTCGTCATCGGACAAGCACGAGAGCCGAGCGACCCGAGCACCATCGACAGGCTCTCGTGACCGCGGCGGCCGCCGTATTCGCCGAGCAGGGCCTGGCCAAGGCATCGGTGGCGGCCATCCTCGCGCGGTGCCACGTGGGTCGCGGCACCTTCTATCGTTGCTTCGCCAACCTCGAGGACGCCTTCATGGCGGTCCAGCACGAGGCTGTCCGCCGCCTCTATGCTCACGTCTTGTCACGGGTTGCCGACTGTACGGAGCCGGAGCACCAGCTCGCCGCCGGGATCTCGGCCTACTTCGAGGCCCTGGTCGTGCTCGGTGACTTCGCTCGCGTGGTCTATGTAGAGCGGCCGAACCTCGAAGCCCATCGCGACCTGCGAAAGGCGAGCCTCGAGCAGTTCATGGAGCTGTTCCGCCGGGGGCTCGTGCAGGCTCATTCCGCGGGGCTCATCGAGTCCGTCCCCGACGATCTGGCGATCTATGCGGTCGTGAACGGGCTCGAAGCGGTGGCCATGCGTCTGCTGGAGAACGGATTCGATCCCGAGCAACGCGCTCGCGCCGAGCAGACCCTCATCGAGGTCTGCATTCGTGCGCTGTGCGTCCCGGTTGACGAGCCGCCGCCGGCCCACTCGTAGGG